>NZ_CP107836.1:1206539-1809808 GCF_036346615.1 Streptomyces sp. NBC_00523
AAGCCCATGCGGTTGATGAGCGCGCGGTCCGCGACCAGGCGGAACAGCCGCTGCTTGGGGTTGCCGGGCTGCGGCTCGCCGGTGACGGTGCCGATCTCGACGTGGTCGAAGCCGAGCATCGCCATGCCGTCGATCGCGACGGCGTTCTTGTCGAAGCCGGCGGCGAGCCCGAAGGGACCGTGCATCCGCAGGCCCAGGGCCTCGGTGCGCAGCTCCTTGTACCGGGGGGCGAGGGCGGCGGCCAGGAAGGTGCGCAGCACGGGGACGCGGGCGGCCAGGCGGATCCAGCGGAAGGCCAGGTAGTGGGCGCGCTCCGGGTCCATGCGCTTGAAGACCAGCTGGAAGAAGAACTTGTACATCACGGTGTCCTCATGAAGAGGGGGACACCGTTTCCGGTGTCCCCCTGTGGGCTTCCTAGTCGCGGGCCGCGGTCAGATGTTCCGCGTGTTCCTGGAGGGAACGGACGCCGACGTCTCCGCCGTTGAGGGCGTCGATGCCCTGGACGGCCGCGGCGAGCGCCTGGACCGTGGTCAGGCAGGGCACGGAGCGGGAGACTGCCGCGGTGCGGATCTCGTAGCCGTCGAGCCGGCCGCCGGTCCCGTACGGAGTGTTGACGATGAGGTCGACACCGCCCTCGTGGATCAGCTGGACGATGGTCGGCTCGCCGTTCGGACCGGCGCCCTCGGACTGCTTGCGCACGACCGTGGCGTTGATGCCGTTGCGCTTGAGGACCTCGGCGGTGCCGGAGGTGGCCAGCAGCTCGAAGCCGTGGGCGACCAGCTCGCGGGCCGGGAAGATCATCGAGCGCTTGTCGCGGTTGGCGACCGAGATGAAGGCGCGGCCCTTGGTGGGCAGCGGCCCGTAGGCGCCGGCCTGCGACTTGGCGTACGCGGTGCCGAAGACCGAGTCGATGCCCATGACCTCGCCGGTGGAGCGCATCTCCGGGCCGAGGATGGTGTCGACGCCGCGGCCGTGGATGTCGCGGAAGCGCGACCACGGCATGACGGCCTCCTTGACGGAGATCGGCGCGTCCAGCGGCAGCGTGCCGCCGTCGCCGGTCTTCGGCAGCAGGCCCTCCTCGCGCAGTTCGGCGACGGTCGCGCCCAGCGAGATCCGGGCGGCGGCCTTGGCGAGCGGGACCGCGGTCGCCTTCGAGGTGAAGGGCACGGTCCGGGAGGCGCGCGGGTTGGCCTCCAGGACGTAGAGGATGTCGCCGGAGAGCGCGAACTGGATGTTGATCAGGCCGCGGACGCCGACGCCCTTGGCGATGGCCTCCGTGGAGGCGCGCAGCCGCTTGACGTCGTGGCCGCCGAGGGTGATCGGGGGCAGCGCGCAGGCGGAGTCGCCGGAGTGGATGCCGGCCTCCTCGATGTGCTCCATGACGCCGCCGAGGTAGAGCTCGGTGCCGTCGTAGAGGGCGTCGACGTCGATCTCGATGGCGTCGTCGAGGAAGCGGTCGACCAGGACCGGCCGGGTGGGGCTGATCTCGGTGGACTCGGAGATGTACGCGGAGAGCCGGGCCTCGTCGTACACGATCTCCATGCCGCGCCCGCCGAGCACGTACGACGGGCGTACGAGGACGGGGTAGCCGATCTCGTCGGCGATCGCCTTGGCCTCGGCGAAGGTCGTCGCGGTGCCGTGCTTGGGGGCGGGCAGGCCGGCCTCGGCCAGGACGCGGCCGAAGGCGCCGCGGTCCTCGGCGGCGTGGATCGCCTCCGGGGAGGTGCCGACGACGGGCACGCCGTTGTCCTTGAGCGCCTGCGACAGGCCCAGCGGGGTCTGGCCGCCGAGCTGGACGACGACGCCCGCGATCGGGCCCGCCAGGGACTCGGCGTGCACGATCTCCAGCACGTCTTCCAGCGTCAGCGGCTCGAAGTACAGGCGGTCGGAGGTGTCGTAGTCGGTGGAGACCGTCTCCGGGTTGCAGTTGACCATCACGGTCTCGTAGCCGGCGTCGCTGAGCGCGAAGGAGGCGTGGACGCAGGAGTAGTCGAACTCGATGCCCTGGCCGATGCGGTTGGGGCCGGAGCCCAGGATGATCACCGCGGGCTTGGTGCGGGACGCGACCTCGGTCTCCTCGTCGTACGAGGAGTAGAAGTACGGGGTCTTCGCGGCGAACTCGGCGGCGCAGGTGTCGACCGTCTTGTAGACCGGGCGGATGCCGAGCGCGTGGCGGACCTCGCGGACGACGTCCTCGCGCAGGTCGCGGATCTCGGCGATCTGGACGTCGGAGAAGCCGTGCCGCTTGGCCTCGGCCAGCAGCTCGGGGACGAGCTTGTCGGCGGCGGCCAGCTCGTCGGCGATCTCCTTGATCAGGAAGAGCTGGTCCACGAACCAGGGGTCGATCTTCGTGGCGTCGAAGACCTCCTCCTGGGTGGCGCCGGCCCGGATCGCCTGCATGACGGCGTTGATGCGGCCGTCGGTCGGGCGGACCGCCTCGGCCAGCAGCTCGGCCTTGTCGCCGGGGTCGCCGGTGAAGGTGAACTGCGAGCCCTTCTTCTCCAGGGAGCGCAGGGCCTTCTGGAGCGCCTCGGTGAAGTTCCGGCCGATCGCCATGGCCTCGCCCACCGACTTCATGGTGGTGGTGAGGGTGGAGTCGGCGGAGGGGAACTTCTCGAAGGCGAAGCGCGGGGCCTTCACGACGACGTAGTCGAGGGTCGGCTCGAAGGAGGCCGGGGTCTTCTCGGTGATGTCGTTCGGGATCTCGTCCAGCGTGTAGCCGACGGCCAGCTTGGCGGCGATCTTGGCGATCGGAAAGCCGGTGGCCTTGGAGGCGAGCGCCGAGGAGCGGGAGACGCGCGGGTTCATCTCGATGACGATGACGCGGCCGTCGGTGGGGTCGATCGCGAACTGGATGTTGCAGCCGCCGGTGTCGACGCCGACCTCGCGGATGATCGCGATGCCGATGTCGCGCAGCCGCTGGTACTCGCGGTCGGTGAGGGTCATCGCCGGGGCGACGGTGATCGAGTCGCCGGTGTGGACGCCCATCGGGTCGAAGTTCTCGATGGAGCAGACGACCACGACGTTGTCGTTGCGGTCGCGCATCAGCTCCAGCTCGTACTCCTTCCAGCCGAGGATGGACTCTTCGAGCAGCACCTCGGTGGTCGGGGAGAGCGTGAGGCCCTGGCCCGCGATGCGGCGCAGCTCCTCCTCGTCGTGGGCGAAGCCGGAGCCGGCGCCGCCCATGGTGAAGGAGGGGCGGACGACGACGGGGTAGCCGCCGAGCGTGTCGACGCCGGCGAGGACGTCGTCCATGGAGTGGCAGATGACCGAGCGGGCGGACTCGCCGTAGCCGATCTTCGCCTTGACGGCCTCCACGACGCCCTTGAAGAGGTCGCGGTCCTCGCCCTTGTTGATGGCCTCGACGTTGGCACCGATGAGCTCGACGCCGTACTTCTCCAGGACCCCGTTCTCGTGCATGGAGATCGCGGTGTTCAGCGCGGTCTGGCCGCCCAGGGTGGGAAGCAGCGCGTCGGGGCGCTCCTTCGCGATGATCTTCTCGACGAACTCCGGGGTGATCGGCTCGACGTACGTGGCGTCGGCGATCTCCGGGTCGGTCATGATCGTCGCGGGGTTGGAGTTGACCAGGATGACGCGCAGGCCCTCGGCCTTGAGCACGCGGCACGCCTGGGTGCCGGAGTAGTCGAACTCGGCGGCCTGCCCGATGACGATCGGGCCGGAGCCGATGACCAGGACGGACTGGATATCGGAGCGCTTAGGCACGCTGGCCCTCCATCAGGGAAACGAAGCGGTCGAAGAGGTACGCGGCGTCGTGCGGGCCGGCGGCCGCCTCGGGGTGGTACTGGACGCTGAAGGCCGGCCGGTCGAGCAGCTGAAGGCCCTCGACCACCTGGTCGTTCAGGCATACGTGGGAGACCTCGGCGCGCCCGTAGGCGGTGTCGGAGACCTTGTCGAGGGGGGCGTCGACGGCGAAGCCGTGGTTGTGCGCGGTGACCTCGACCTTGCCGGTCGAGCGGTCCTGCACGGGCTGGTTGATGCCGCGGTGGCCGTACTTCAGCTTGTACGTGCCGAAGCCGAGCGCGCGGCCCAGGATCTGGTTGCCGAAGCAGATGCCGAAGAGCGGGGTCTGCCGCTCCAGGACGCCCTGCATCAGCGCGACGGGGTGGTCGGCGGTGGACGGGTCGCCGGGGCCGTTGGAGAAGAAGACGCCGTCCGGGGCGACCGCGTAGACCTCCTCCAGGGTGGCGGTGGCGGGCAGCACGTGGACCTCGATGCCGCGCTCGGCCATCCGGTGCGGGGTCATGCCCTTGATGCCGAGGTCGACCGCGGCGACCGTGAACTTCTTGGTGCCGATCGCGGGGACGACGTACGCCTCCTTGGTGGCGACCTCCGCGGACAGGTCGGCGCCCTTCATCTCGGGGGCCTCCTGGACGCGGGCCAGCATCGCCGCCTCGTCGGCGACCGCGGCGCCGGAGAAGATGCCGACGCGCATGGCGCCGCGCTCGCGCAGGTGGCGGGTGAGGGCGCGGGTGTCGATGCCGCTGATGCCGACGACGCCCTGGTTCGCCAGCTCCTCGTCGAGGGTGCGGCGGGAGCGCCAGTTGGAGGGGGTGCGGGCGGGGTCGCGGACGACGTAGCCGGAGACCCAGATCCGCTTCGACTCGGGGTCCTCGTCGTTGACGCCGGTGTTGCCGACGTGCGGGGCGGTCATCACGACGACCTGGCGGTGGTACGAGGGGTCGGTCAGCGTCTCCTGGTAGCCGGTCATGCCGGTGGAGAAGACCGCCTCGCCGAAGGTCTCCCCCACAGCCCCGTAGGCGCGGCCGCGGAAGATGCGGCCGTCCTCCAGGACGAGTACGGCGGGAACCTGGGCTCCCCGGGTGGAGGTCGTCATCGTGCGATGCCTTCCGTAGTGCTGGTGAGGTGGTTGACGGCGTCGACCCAGGCGGGGTGTTCGGCCGAGTGGTCGGAGCGGAACCCGGAGTCGATCAGCCGGTCGCCGAGCGCCCAGGTGATGACGAGGAGTCCGCCCTCGGGCAGGACCTTGCCCGCCAGTGCCTTTTCGGTGCGGGCGCCGCGCAGGTCGGCGGCCGGGACGAAGAAGTTTGCGGCGCCGGGCCGTACGACGTCGAGCCCCTCGGCGGTGAGGGTGAGCTCGACGCGGCTGCGGGTGCCGAGGCCGTGGGCGACGATCCGGTCGAGCCACTGCCCGGCCGTGGTCGACGCGTGGTAGCGGCCGGAGAGGGTGAGCAGCTTCTCGCCGTCCGCGAAGCCCTCGGGCGCGGTGGCCGGGGCGGGCAGGTCGGACTGGAGGTTACCGCGCCACTTCCAGCCCTGGCGCATCAGCCAGTAGACGAACGCGACGAGGACGAGGAGTCCGATCACCCAGCTGATCCGGGCGGACCAGTCGGTGACTTCCGCCGACTTCTGCTCGGCGGCGAGTTGGTACAGGGTCTGTGTTGTCACGCGAGCTTCCCGTCGACGACCGTGGCACGGCCCCGCAGGAAGGTGTGGGTCACTCGGCCCGGCAGCTCGCGCCCCTCGTACGGGGTGTTGCGGCTGCGGGAGGCGAAGCCTGCGGGGTCCACCTCTCCACGGTATGCCGGATCGACCAGCGTGAGGTTGGCAGGCTCACCGGCCGAGACGGGGCGGCCGTGTCCGTCGAGCCGTCCGATGGCGGCGGGACGGGCCGACATGCGGTCGGCGACGCCGGCCCAGTCGAGGAGCCCGGTCTCGACCATCGTCTGCTGGACGACGGAGAGCGCGGTCTCCAGGCCCACCATGCCCATGGCGGCCGCGGCCCACTCGCAGTCCTTGTCCTCGTGCGGGTGCGGGGCGTGGTCGGTGGCGACGCAGTCGATCGTGCCGTCGGCCAGCGCCTCGCGCAGCGCCATGACGTCGGCCTCGGTGCGCAGCGGCGGGTTCACCTTGTAGACCGGGTTGTAGCTCCGGACGAGCTCGTCGGTGAGGAGCAGGTGGTGCGGGGTGACCTCGGCGGTGACGTTCCAGCCCTTGGACTTGGCCCAGCGCACGATCTCCACGGAGCCCGCGGTCGACAGGTGGCAGATGTGGACCCGGGAGCCGACGTGCGCGGCGAGCAGCACGTCGCGGGCGATGATCGACTCCTCGGCGACGGCGGGCCAGCCGCCGAGGCCCAGCTCGGCCGAGACGACGCCCTCGTTCATCTGGGCGCCCTCGGTGAGTCGGGGCTCCTGGGCGTGCTGGGCGACGACGCCGTCGAACGCCTTCACGTACTCCAGGGCGCGGCGCATGATGACCGCGTCGTCCACACACTTGCCGTCGTCGGAGAAGACCTTCACCCCGGCGGCGGAGTCGTGCATGGCGCCGAGCTCGGCGAGCTGCTTGCCCTCCAGGCCGACGGTGACGGCCCCGACGGGCTGGACGTCGCAGTAGCCGGACTCCTTGCCGAGGCGCCAGACCTGCTCGACCACGCCGGCGGTGTCGGCGACCGGGAAGGTGTTGGCCATGGCGTGGACGGCGGTGAAGCCACCGGCCGCGGCGGCCTTGGTGCCGGTGAGGACGGTCTCGGAGTCCTCGCGGCCGGGCTCGCGCAGATGGGTGTGGAGGTCGACCAGGCCGGGGAGCAGGACCTGGCCCGCCGCCTCGATCACGGTGGCGTCGCCGGCGTCGAGGCCGGTGCCGACGGCGGCGATGGTCTCGCCGTCGATGAGGACGTCCTGCGGGTCGCCGCCGAGTACCTTCGCACCGCGGATAAGGATCTTGCTCATGGTTACTTGGTCTCCTCGGTACGGGCGGCGGTGGGGGCGGCTGACTCGTAGCCGCCGAGCAGCAGGTAGAGCACGGCCATGCGGATGGAGACGCCGTTGGCGACCTGCTCCACGACCGTGCAGCGGTCGGAGTCGGCGACCTCGGCGGTGATCTCCATGCCGCGGACCATGGGCCCGGGGTGCATGACGACGGCGTGCTCGGGCATCCTCGCCATCCGCTCGCCGTCGAGGCCGTAGCGGCGCGAGTACTCGCGCTCGGTCGGGAAGTAGGCGGCGTTCATCCGCTCGCGCTGCACACGGAGCATCATCACAGCGTCGGACCGGTGCAGCACCTCGTCCAGGCTGTAGCTGACGTCGCAGGGCCACTGCTCGACGCCGACCGGGACCAGGGTGGGCGGGGCGACGAGGGTGACGTGGGCGCCGAGCGTGGTCAGCAGGTGCACGTTGGAGCGGGCGACCCGGCTGTGCAGGATGTCGCCGACGATGGTGATGCGGCGGCCGTCGAGGTCCTTGCCGAGCCCGGCGTCGGGGCCGACGAGCCTGCGACGCATCGTGAAGGCGTCCAGGAGGGCCTGGGTGGGGTGCTCGTGGGTGCCGTCGCCCGCGTTGACGACGGCGCCGTCGATCCAGCCGGAGGTGGCCAGCCGGTACGGGGCTCCGGAGGCGCCGTGGCGGATGACGACGGCGTCGGCGCCCATCGCCTCCAGGGTCAGGGCGGTGTCCTTGAGGGATTCGCCCTTGGAGACGGACGAGCCCTTCGCGGAGAAGTTGATGACGTCGGCGGAGAGCCGCTTGGCGGCCGCCTCGAAGGAGATGCGGGTACGCGTCGAGTCCTCGAAGAAGAGGTTGACGACGGTCCGGCCGCGCAGGGTCGGGAGCTTCTTGATCGGCCGGTCCGCGACCCTGGCCATCTCCTCGGCGGTGTCGAGGATCAGGACGGCGTCGTCGCGGGTGAGGTCGGCGGCCGAGATGAGGTGACGCTTCATCTGGGTGTTCTCCGGGTGGCTGGAGGTTTCAGGCATGCGGGCGCGCGGAAGCCGCCGCACGGCGGGCGGGCCGTACGGAAGGAGAGCTAGCGCTCGACCGCGGGGGCGGCCTGCTCGACCCCGAGCAGCACGGCGTCGCGGCCGTCCTCCTCGGAGAGCTGGACCTTGACCGTCTCCCGCAGCGACGTGGGGAGGTTCTTGCCGACGTAGTCGGCGCGGATCGGCAGTTCGCGGTGGCCGCGGTCCACGAGGACCGCGAGCTGCACCGCGCGGGGCCGGCCGATGTCGCCGAGCGCGTCGAGGGCGGCGCGGATCGTGCGGCCGGAGAAGAGGACGTCGTCCACGAGGACGACCAGGCGGCCCTCGATGCCCTCGCCGGGGATCTCGGTGCGGGCCAGGGCGCGCGCGGGGCGCAGCCTCAGGTCGTCGCGGTACATGGTGATGTCGAGGGAGCCGACCGGGATCGTGCGGCCGGTGATCTCTTCGAGCTTGGCGGCGAGCCGGCCGGCGAGGAAGACCCCGCGGGTCGGGATGCCGAGGAGCACCACGTCGTCGGCGCCCTTGGCGCGCTCGACGATCTCGTGGGCGATGCGGGTCAGGACCCGGGCGATGTCAGGAGCCTCCAGAACGGGGCGTGCCGCATTGCCGGTGGCGTCGTACTGTGCGTCCATAAGAAACGGACCTCCTTCTCCGCCTCACGGGACGGACCTTAAAGGACGTCGAAATTGCGTCATCCACGTTACCAGGGCCCGTACCGGAGCTCGTCCCCACCCCCGGGGAAAGCCGGTACGGACCATCTCAGCTTGACGCGACCAAGTAACGCTGCGTAACCTCACAGTGAGTTACCAGCCACGCGGCCCAGCCGCGTACGTTCCAGCGTCCGGGGAGCCTTATGTCCAGCGAATACGCAAAACAGCTCGGGGCCAAGCTCCGTGCCATCCGCACCCAGCAGGGCCTCTCCCTCCACGGCGTGGAGGAGAAGTCCCAGGGCCGCTGGAAGGCCGTCGTGGTCGGCTCGTACGAGCGCGGCGACCGTGCCGTGACCGTGCAGCGCCTTGCCGAGCTGGCGGACTTCTACGGCGTCCCGGTCCAGGAGCTCCTGCCGGGCACGACGCCCGGCGGTGCCGCCGAGCCGCCGCCGAAGCTGGTCCTCCAGCTGGAGCGCCTGGCGCACGTGCCGCCGGAGAAGGCCGGTCCGCTCCAGCGTTACGCGGCGACGATCCAGAGCCAGCGCGGCGACTACAACGGCAAGGTGCTGTCGATCCGCCAGGACGACCTGCGCACGCTGGCCGTGATCTACGACCAGTCGCCCTCGGTGCTGACCGAGCAGCTGATCAGCTGGGGCGTGCTCGACGCGGACGCGCGCCGCGCCGTCGCCCACGACGAGGGCTGAGCGGCCCCCGGAGAAACGTGCCGCCGGGTTCGGCGGGGCCCCGAACGGGTGCCCCGCCGGGCCCGGCTTTTCTTGTACGCGGTACACCCTGCGCCGTACACCCGGGAGCCGCGCCCGGGCATGCCGAAGGGCCCACGGCTTCAGCCATGGGCCCTTCGGCGGCGGAACGCCGCCGGGTCACTGCTCCCGGCGGAGGTTCGGCTTGAGGTCCTTGAAACGGGCCAGCAGGCCGTTCACGAAGGACGGGGAGTCGTCGGTGGAGAACTCCTTGGCGATCTGCACCGCCTCGTCGATGACCACCGCGTCCGGGGTCCCGTCGACCCAGATCAGCTCGTAGGCACCGAGTCGCAGGATGTTCCGGTCGGCGACCGGCATGCGGTCGAGCTCCCAGTCCACGGCGTAGGTGACGATGAGGTCGTCGATGCGGTCCGCGTACTGCGCGTACCCCTCCACGAGCTCCATCGTGTACTCGGTGACCGGCGGCTGGCGGGTGTCGGACCGCGAGTGCCGTACCCAGTCCGCGAGGACCGTCAGCACGGACTCGTCGCGCTGGTCGGCCTCGAAGAGGATCTGGAAGGCGCGCTTGCGCGCCGTGTTACGAGCAGCCACGACTACTTGTTCACCCGGCTGATGTACTCGCCCGAGCGGGTGTCGACCTTGATCGTCTCACCCGTGGTGATGAACAGCGGGACGCCGATCTCGTAACCCGTCTCCAGGGTGGCCGGCTTGGTGCCGCCGGTGGAGCGGTCGCCCTGGACGCCCGGGTCCGTGTGCTGGATCTTCAGCTCGACGGCGGCCGGCAGCTCGACGTACAGCACCTCGCCGTCGTGCTGGGCGACGGAGGCGGTGAAGCCCTCGATCAGGAAGTTGGCGGTGTCACCGACGGCCTTGCGGTCGACCATCAGCTGGTCGTACGTGTCCATGTCCATGAAGACGAAGTAGTCGCCGTCCATGTACGAGAACTGCATGTCGCGCCGGTCGACGGTGGCCGTCTCGACCTTGATGCCTGCGTTGAAGGTCTTGTCGACGACCTTGCCGGAGAGCACGTTCTTGAGCTTGGTGCGCACGAAGGCCGGGCCCTTGCCGGGCTTGACGTGCTGGAACTCGACTACGGACCAGAGCTGGCCCCCGTCGAGCTTGAGCACCATGCCGTTCTTGAGGTCGTTCGTGGAAGCCACGGTTGCGGAATCTCCTGGGCTGAAGCTGGTGGAACGACCGAGGGACGCGCGCTAGAGCGCGAGCAGCTCCTTGGTCGTAATGGTGAGTAGCTCGGGTCCGCCGTCCGCCTCGGGGCGCACGACGAGCGTGTCATCGATCCGGACCCCGCCCCGGCCCGGGAGGTGGACCCCCGGTTCGACGGTGACCGGCACACAAGCGTCCAGTTTACCCATGGCGGCGGGTGCCAGCTGCGGGTCCTCATCGATTTCGAGCCCCACCCCGTGGCCCGTGAAGGGCGCCAGGCCCTCGCCGTGGCCCGCGGAGTCCAGGAGATGGCGGGCGGCCCGGTCCACGTCGCGGTACTCGGCGCCGGGCAGCAGGGCCTCGCGGCCGGCCCGCTGAGCGGCGAAAACCAGCTCGTACAGCTCGATCTGCCAGTCGGCGGGAGCCGTTCCGATGACGAAGGTCCGGCCGACCTCGCAGCGGTAGCCGCGGTAGTTGGCGCCCAGGCAGACGGAGAGAAAATCTCCCTCCTCGACCCGCCGGTCCGAGGGCCGGTGGCGGCCCCGGCCGGAGTTGGGTCCGGTGGCGACGGAGGTCGCGAAGGCGGGGCCGTCGGCGCCGTGGTCGACCAGCCGGCGTTCCAGCTCCAGCGCCAGGTGCCGTTCGGTGCGGCCGACGAGGATCGATTCGAGGAGTTCGCCGAGGGCCTGGTCGGTGATCTCGGCCGCGATCCGCAGGCAGCCGATCTCCTCCTCGTCCTTGACGATGCGCAGCTGCTCGACCGTCGCGCCCAGATCGGCCAGCCGCAGCTTCGGGGCGACCGAGGCCATGGCCCGGTGCCGGGCGACCGTCAGGTCGTGCTCCTCGACCGCCAGCGACTCCGCGCCGGCCGCCGCGGCCAGGTCGGCGGCGGCGACCACGGGGTCCCCGCCCGCCACCGGCAGCGAATCGACCCGCACGTGCTCGTCGGTGCGCCCGTCGGCCGGGTCACCGGTCGGTGGACGGGGGCAGAGCAGGACGTCCTCGCCGGGGCCGAGCAGCAGGACGGCGCCCGGGGGCGCTCCCCCGGCCAGGTAGCGGACGTTGGCGGGGCGGGAGACCAGGGCGGCCGCGGATCCGACTGCGGCGCACCGGTCGCGGAGCAGCCCGCGTCGGACGGCGTACACCTCTGACATGCGTCGAGCGTACGAGCGCGGCGCCGGGCCCGCCCGGCGGGCGCATCCGACCGGGGGTCGGGCGGCCGTGGGCGGGCCGGGCGCCGCCGGCTACCAGGAAGGGGGGCTGGCCAGGGACCGGGCGAGTATGTCGTCCAGGACCCGGGCGGTGGTCTCCACGTCGTACGTCGAGTTGTCGATGATCGGCAGCCCGGAGCCGTACCAGCCGGCCATCCGGCCGTGGATGCGGGCGACCTCCTCGTCCGAGAGGCGGCGGTTGCCGCTGCGCTCCGCGTTGCGCTCCAGGACGATCTCCAGGCCGGGCAGCAGCACGACGGGCAGGAGTCCGGGTCCGACGTGCCGCTTCCAGCCGCCGAGGCCGACGACCGGCCGGTCCGGGAAGACGGCGTCGTCCAGGATGCAGGAGATCCCGTTGGCCAGGAAGTTGCGGGCGGCGAAGCCGCAGGTGCGACGGGCCAGCCGGTACTGGGCCTCCGACTGGTCGTTCCACCCGGCCTGCGGGTCCGCGAAGCCGGAGCAGACCCACTCCCGGACGTCGTCCAGGCTGACGTGGGCGGTGGGCACCCGGCGGCGGGCCGCCCAGAGCCGGGCCACGGTGGTCTTCCCGGCGCCCGCCGGGCCGATCAGGAGCACCGCGAGCGTGGCGTTGCCCGTGCCGGGCTCGGCGGGCGGCGCCGGAAGCGGTACGGGTCTGCCGGCCGGCAGCTGGATGTGCCCGGTGGTCTCGCGGGAGACCGGGGCCGGGGCCTGCTGCGGCGCCGGCCCGTTCCAGCCGTGGCCCTGCGGCGCGGGCGGGACCGCGGGCGGCGGGCCGGGGTGCCCGGCGGGCGGACCGGCCGGGGGCTGGTGCGGCGGGCCGGGGTGCTGGGCCTGGTGCGGCCAGCCGACGGGGCCGTTTCCGGGACCCTGGGGCGGAGGCAGCGGGGCCCCCACTGCGTGCTGCATCCGGTGCAACTCCGTCTCGTACAGGCAACTGGCGCTGGTGCAACGGCAACCGTACCTTCCCCGGCCGCCACACGGACAACGGCCGGGGAGGGTCTGAGGTGCCCAGTGCCCGGAAACGCGCCTGTTCAGTCGGTGAGTTCGTCCGCCAGGGCGCGCAGGGCGAGGCGGTAGGAGCCGATGCCGAATCCGGCCACGGTCCCGGTGGCGACCGGGGCGATCACCGAGGTGTGGCGGAATTCCTCCCGTGCGTACGGGTTCGAGATGTGAACCTCGATCAGCGGGGCGGTGCGCTGGGCGGCCGCGTCCCGCATCCCGTACGAGTAGTGCGTGAAGGCGCCCGGGTTGATGACGACCGGAATCGATCCGTCGGCGGCCTCGTGGAGCCAGCGGATCAGCTCGCCCTCGTCGTTGGTCTCGCGCACGTCGGCGTCGAAGCCGAGTTCCTTGCCGAGGGTGCGGCACGCCTCCACGAGCCCGGCGTACGACGTGGAGCCGTAGACGTCGGGCTCGCGGGAGCCGAGCCGGCCGAGGTTGGGGCCGTTGAGCACAAGGACCCGGCGGGTCATGCCGCGACCTCCCCGTAGGCGGCGAGCAGGACGGCCGGGTCGGGGCCCTCCAGGACGGCGGGCTTGCCGAGGCCGTCCAGGACGATGAAGCGCAGCAGGTCGCCGCGCGACTTCTTGTCGACCTTCATGTTCTCGAGGAGCTTGGGCCACTGGTCGCCCCGGTAGGTGAGCGGCAGCCCGACGGATTCGAGGATCGCGCGGTGCCGGTCGGCGGTGGCGTCGTCCAGGCGGCCGGCCAGCCGGCCCAGTTCGGCGGCGAAGACCATGCCGACCGAGACGGCGGCACCATGGCGCCACTTGTAGCGCTCGTTCTTCTCGATCGCGTGGCCCAGGGTGTGGCCGTAGTTCAGGATCTCGCGGAGACCAGACTCCTTGAGGTCGCTGGAGACGACGTCGGCCTTGACCCGGATCGAGCGCTCGATGAGCTCGGCGGTGTGCGGTCCGGCGGGCGTACGGGCGGCCTGCGGGTCCTCCTCGATCAGGTCGAGGATCACCGGGTCGGCGATGAAGCCCGCCTTGATGATCTCGGCCATGCCCGAGACGTAGTCGTGGACGGGCAGCGAGTCCAGGGCGGCCAGGTCGCAGAGGACCCCGGCCGGCGGGTGGAAGGCGCCGACGAGGTTCTTGCCCTCGGCGGTGTTGATTCCGGTCTTGCCGCCGACGGCCGCGTCGACCATGCCGAGCACGGTCGTCGGTACGGCGATCCAGCGCACCCCGCGCAGCCAGGAGGCGGCGACGAAGCCCGCCACGTCGGTGGTGGCGCCGCCGCCGACGCCGACGATGACGTCGGTGCGGGTGAAGCCGGTCTGGCCGAGCGCCTTCCAGCAGTAGGCGGCGACCTCGACGGTCTTGGCCTCCTCGGCGTTGGGCAGCTGGATCGCGATGGCCTCGTAGCCCTGGCCGGCGAGGTCCTGGCGGACCGCCTCGCCGGTCTCGGCGAGCGCCTCGGGGTGGAGGACCGCGACGCGCTTGGCCCGCTCACCGATGAGCCCGGGCAGCTCGCCGAGGAGCTGCCGGCCGATCAGTACCTCGTACGCGTCGGTGCCCGCGCTGCCGGCGATGCGGACGCGGATGGGTGCCTGCTGGGTCATGGTGTGTTCTCCCGGCCGGACGGGGCCCCGTCCGGCAGCTCCAGTGCGTCGAGGACCGCCTGGGCGACCTCTTCGGGTGTGCGCTCGTCGGTGGCGACGACCGTGCGGGCGACCTCGGTGTAGAGGTGGCGGCGGGCCTCCATCAGCTCGCGCCACTGCCGGCGCGGGTTGACCGCGAGCAGCGGGCGGGCGGTGTTGAGCCCGACCCGCTTGACCGCCTCGTCCACGTCCATCGAGAGGTAGACGACCGGGTGGCCGGCGAGCAGCGCGCGGGTCGACTCGTCCAGGACGGCCCCGCCGCCGAGCGAGAGGACGCCGGTGTGCTCGGCGACGGCGGCGCGGACGGCCTCCCGCTCCAGCGCCCGGAAGTGGTCCTCGCCCTCGTCGTAGAAGATCTCCGCGATGGGCTTGCCCGCGGTCGCGACGACGTCCGCGTCGGTGTCCCGGTAGCCGGTGCCCAGCCGGCCGGCGAGCAGTTCGCCGACCGTGGACTTGCCGACGCCCATGGGTCCGACGAGGACGACCAGGGGACCGCTCACCGGATCTGGAGGTGGTCGAGGTACGACGTCACGTTGCGACGGGTCTCGGTGACGCTGTCGCCGCCGAACTTCTCCGCGACGGCGTCGGCCAGGACCAGGGCGACCATCGCCTCCGCGACGATGCCGGCGGCCGGGACGGCGCAGACGTCGGAGCGCTGGTGGTGGGCCTTGGCGGGCTCACCGGTCACCACGTCGACGGTGGCCAGGGCGCGCGGCACGGTGGCGATCGGCTTCATCGCGGCGCGGACGCGCAGCAGCTCGCCGGTGGTGAGGCCGCCCTCGGTGCCCCCGGCCCGGCCGGAGGCGCGCTTGATGCCGTCCTCGGTCACCAGGATCTCGTCGTGCGCCTTGGACCCGGGCACCCGGGCGAGGTCGAAGCCGTCGCCGACCTCGACGCCCTTGATGGCCTGGATGCCCATGAGCGCCCCGGCGAGGCGGGCGTCGAGCCGCCGGTCCCAGTGCACGTGCGAGCCGAGTCCGACGGGCACGCCGTACGCCAGCACCTCGACCACGCCGCCGAGGGTGTCGCCGTCCTTGTGGGCCTGGTCGATCTCGGCGACCATCGCCTTGCTCGCGTCGGCGTCGAGGCAGCGCACCGGGTCGGCGTCGAGCCGCTCCACGTCGGAGGGGACCGGGTAGACCCCGTACGGCGCCTTGGCGGCGGCCAGCTCCACGACGTGGCTGACGATCTCGATGCCCGCGGTCTCCTTGAGGTAGGACCGGGCGACGGCACCGAGGGCGACCCGGGCCGCGGTCTCCCGGGCACTGGCGCGCTCCAGGACCGGCCGGGCCTCGTCGAAGCCGTACTTCTGCATGCCGGCGAGGTCGGCGTGGCCGGGGCGGGGCCGGGTGAGCGGGGCGTTACGGGCCTGCTCGGCCAGCACCTGGGGGTCGACCGGGTCGGCCGACATGACCTGCTCCCACTTGGGCCACTCGGTGTTGCCGACCATCACGGCGACCGGGGAGCCCATGGTGAGGCCGTGCCGGACACCGCCGAGGAAGGTGACCTCGTCCCGCTCGAACTTCATCCGCGCACCGCGGCCGTAACCGAGCCGTCGTCGGGCGAGCGCGTCCGCCACCATCTCCGTGGTGACCGGGACGCCGGCGGGAAGGCCCTCCAGCGTCGCCACCAGTGCGGGGCCGTGCGACTCCCCCGCGGTCAGCCAGCGCAACCTGCTCAACGGTGCTCCTCATGCTCGCGCCTGAAATCCAGCGGCGCGACCGGGTGCGCGGCCCTGGCCCGCCGCCTCCGATCCTCCCACGACCGGGGCCCCGGCCCCGCCGCCGGTCCAGCAGACGGACGGCGCGGCCGGGGCCGGGCGGGCGTCAGCGGGCGGCCAGCGCCTCTTCCCCGGCCTTGCGCATGGCGGCGAGCGGGGCGGGCGAGCGGCCCGTCATCTGCTCGACCTGGAGGACCGCCTGGTGCACGAGGAGGTCGAGACCTCCGACGACTGCGCCGCCGCTCTCCGCCCAGGCGGAGGCGAGCCGGGTCGGCCACGGCTCGTACAGCACGTCGAAGAGCGTGCCGGGCCGCTCCGGTACGGCCCCGGCCAGCACGTCGGCCGCGCCCGCGGGGGTGGTCGCGATGACGAGGGGCGCGGCCAGCGCCCGGTCGGCCTCGGCCCAGTCGGCGATGCGGACGTCGACGCCGAGCCGTTCGCCCCAGCCGCGCATCTCATCGGCGCGGGCCGCGCTGCGGACGTACGCGGTGACGGGTCCGGCGCAGATCCCGGACAGGGCGGCCAGCGCGGAGGAGGCCGTGGCCCCTGCGCCGAGGATCGCGGCGGACTCCACCTTCTCGACGCCGCGTTCGCGCAGGGCGGCGACCATGCCGGGGATGTCGGTGTTGTCGCCGGTGCGGCGGCCGTCCTCGCCGAATACCACGGTGTTCACGGCCTCGACGGAGGCGGCGGTGTCGGTGATGCCGTCGAGCAGCGGGATGACCGCGCGCTTGAGCGGCATGGTGAGCGAGAGCCCGGCCCAGCTCCCGTCCAGCCCTTCGATGAACCCGGGCAGCGTCTGCTCGTCCACCTCGAACCGGCCGTACGACCAGTGGTCGAGGCCGAGTTCGGCGTACGCGGCCCGGTGCAGGACCGGGGAGAGCGAGTGGGCGATGGGCGAGCCGAGGACGGCGGCGCGGTGATGGACGTCAGTCGATGCCATGGATTTCATTGAACTTAGCTGTGAGTTTCGCATGCTCTGCGGCCGTCTTCGTGAATTCGGTCTTCTTGCCGTCGAGCGAGATGAAGAACATCCAACCGCTGCTCGTGGGACTCAGCGTGGCACGCAGAGCCTCGTCTCCGGGGTTACTGATGGGCCCCGGAGGAAGACCAGCATGGTAATAGGTGTTGTACGGGTCCGGATTACTGCGGATCTCCGAGAGCTTGATCTTGATCTTGCTCTGCTTGGTGAGGTAGTTGAATGCGGAGTCGAATTCGAGCTTGCGGTTCGTGGCCGTGTTATCGGGCTTCAGGCGGTTGTAGACGACTTCGGCCATTTTGCGGAAGTCGTCGTGAGTGAGGCCCTCGGCCTGGACCAGGCTGGCCACGGTGAGCACCTGCCACGGTCCATCCAGCCTGTACTTCTTGGCCGCTCCTGCGAGGTCGAGCTTCTCGTACTCCTCATTGGAGCGCGAGACCATGCTCTTCAGGACGGCTTCCGGCTTGGTTCCCTTCGTGACCGGATACGCGGCCGGGTAGAGGAACCCCTCCAACGGGTCCTTGAGGTCTTTGTTCCGGCTCGCCCAGCCGGGCAGACCCAGATCGGACTTCTTGGACTTCGCTACGTCCTCGGTGGTGCCCTTCTTGAGGCCCAGTTTCGTATCGATCATCGCGTACACGGCGGCATTCCGGGAGCCCTCAGGAATGACCAGGAGATTCTGGCTCTTCGGATCCACCATCATCTTCACGGCCTCGGACGCCGACATCTGCGAATGGAGGAGGTAGACCCCGGCCTGGATCCCCTTGCCCTTCGGGTTCTCGTTCTGGGCCGAGACGAAGGCGTCGACGCTCTTCACGACGCCGGCCTTCTTCAGGATGTTGCCGATGTCGTACCCGTACGCACCCTTCGGGATCTCCACCTCGACCGAGCCGGAGCCGCTGCCCGAGTAGTCCGGGGCGGGGCCGAAGCGGTCCTGGTAGAACGAGTAGCCGAAGTAGCCCGCGCCGCCGACGCCGGCGACCAGGACCAGGGAGATGACCAGGCACGCGCAGCCGCTGCGGCCCTTCTTCTTCTTGCTCTTGCCCCGGCGCTCACCGCCCCCGCCGCTGTCGCGGTCGTCGTCCTCGTCGTCGTAGTCGTCGTCCCGGGGCTTCTTGCGGTCGTCCTTCTCGTCCACGCCCGTGAAGAAGGGGTGGGTCTCCTCCGGCGGCTCCTCCGGGTCCCAGTCCGGGGCCGCCTCGGGCGCCTCGGCGGGAGCGGCCTCGCGGCGGCCGGGGGGCTGCGGCGGCGGGTAGGCGTCAGGGGTGCCGTAGTAGTCGTTCGTCTCGCCGTAGCCGTACGTGGCGACGGGCTGCCCCTCGTACGGCGGCACCGCCTGCTGGCCCGTGTCCCAGCCGGTGTCGTAGCCGGGCTGCGGCTGCTGGGGCTGCTGCCCGTACGGGTCCTGCGGGTGCTGGTTCCCGTACGCCTGCTGCTGGTACTGCTGCTGGGCGTACGGGTCCTGCTGATGCTGCTGCGGCTGCTGCGCGTACGGGTCCTGCTGCTGGTACTGCCCGCCGTACGGGTCCTGCGGCTGCTGCTGGTAAGGGTCGTACTGGCCCTGCGGGTACTGCTGCTGGGCGCCGTACTGGTTCGTGCCGTCGTACTGGTTCTGGCCGTCGTACTGGGCCTGGCCGTGGGCAGGCTGCTGGCCGCCCCACCCCTGGTCCCCGTACAAGGGGTCCTCGGGATGCCACGGTTCGGAGCCGGGGCCCCGGCCATACTCAGTCATCGATCCCCTTGAGCCGCGAGACGATGTTCCGTCTCTTTGCTGTGCGGTGTTTGTTCGAACACCGCCGCATCGCGCGGAACGTTACCGTATTGCGATCAGACCACCACTTCGACGGCTTCGCCCGGCGGACGGCCCGAAGCGCGCTCGGACTCCAGAGCGTTCTGAAGGATCACCACAGCGGCAGCCTGGTCGATGACGGATCGGCCCTTTTTGGACTTCACGCCCGAGGCGCGCAGTCCCTGGCTGGCCGTCACTGTGGTCATCCTCTCGTCCAGCAGGCGCACCGGAATGGGTGCGACCGCTCGGGCGAGCACATCCGCGAAGGCGCGGACCTTGACGGCAGCAGGGCCCTCGCCGCCGCCCAGGGAGCGCGGCAGCCCGACGACGACCTCGATCGGTTCGTACTCCGCGACGATCTGTCCCAGCCGCCGGTGGGCGGCCGGGACATCGCGTCCCGGCACGGTCTCCACCGGCGTCGCGAGGATCCCGTCGGGGTCGCACGAGGCGACCCCGATCCGGGCGTCCCCGACGTCGATCGCCAGTCGGCGACCGCGGCGCATCTCCGTCATGCCCGGCCTCACGCCGTCTCGGTGACGAGGCGTTCGACGGCGGCGACGGCGTCGCCGATCGCCTCCGGGTTCTGGCCGCCGCCCTGCGCGACGTCCGGCTTGCCGCCGCCCCCGCCGCCGAGGGTCTTGGCGGCGGTACGGACGAGGTCGCCGGCCTTGAGGCCGCGCTCGCGGGCCGCCTCGTTGGTCGCGATGACGGTCAGCGGGCGCCCGTTGGCCGTGGTGAACAGCGCGACGACGGCCGGGCGGCCGCCCTGGATGCGGCCGCGCACGTCGAGGACGAGCTTGCGCAGGTCGTCGGCGGAGGTGCCGTCCGGCACCTGGCCGGTGACCAGGGCGACGCCCCGGACGTCCTTCGCGGAGTCCACGAGACCGGCGGCGGCCGCGAGGACCTTCTCCGCGCGGAACTTCTCGATCTCCTTCTCGGCGTCCTTCAGCTTGCCGAGCATGCCCGCAATCTTCTCCGGGAGCTCCTCGGAGCGGCCCTTGACCAGCTCCTGGAGCTGGGCGACGACCGTGTGCTCCTTGGCCAGGAAGTTGTACGCGTCGACGCCGACCAGGGCCTCGATGCGGCGCACGCCGGACCCGATGGAGGACTCGCCGAGCAGCTTGACCAGGCCGAGCTGGGCGGTGTTGTGGACGTGCGTACCGCCGCAGAGCTCCTTGGAGAAGTCCCCGATGGTGACGACCCGGACCCGCTCGCCGTACTTCTCGCCGAACTCCGCGATGGCGCCCTGCTTCTTCGCCTCGTCGATCGACATGACCTCGGCCTGCACATCGAGCTCGCGGGCCAGGACCTCGTTGATCTTCTGCTCGACGTCGGTGAGGACCGTGCCGGGAACGGCGGCGGGCGAACCGAAGTCGAAGCGGAAGCGGCCCGGGGAGTTCTCCGAACCGGCCTGGGCCGCCGTCGGGCCGAGCGCGTCGCGCAGCGCCTGGTGCGTGAGATGCGTAGCGCTGTGGGCGCGGGCGATGGCACGGCGGCGGGTGGAGTCGATGCTCGCGTACGCGGACGCGCCGACCGTGACCTCGCCGACCTGGACGGAGCCCTTGTGCACGGAGACGCCCGGGACCGGCTGCTGGACGTCGCGGACGACGATCACGGCGCCGCTGTCGAGCCGGATGCGGCCCTGGTCGGCGAGCTGGCCGCCACCCTCGGCGTAGAACGGGGTGCGGTCGAGGACGACCTCGACCTCGTCGCCCTCGGTGGCGGCGGGCGACGGGACACCGTCCACGAGGAGGCCGACGATCGTCGACTCGCCCTCGGTCATGGTGTAGCCGGTGAACTCGGTGACGCCGGAGTTGTCGGCGACCTCGCGGTAGGCGGAGAGGTCTGCGTGGCCGGTCTTCTTGGCCTTGGCGTCGGCCTTGGCCTTGGCGCGCTGCTCCTGCATGAGGCGGCGGAACCCGTCCTCGTCCACGGAGAGCCCCTGCTCGGCGGCCATCTCCAGGGTGAGGTCGATCGGGAAGCCCCAGGTGTCGTGGAGCAGGAACGCCTTGTCGCCGGCGAGGACCTTCCCACCGGCGGCCTTGGTCTCGGTGACGGCGGTCTCCAGGATGTTGGTGCCGCCCTTGAGGGCCTTGAGGAAGGCGGCCTCCTCCGCGAGCGCGACGGTCTCGATGCGCTTGCGGTCGGTGATCAGCTCCGGGTACTGCTGCCCCATCGTGTTGACCACGACGTCGACCAGCTCGCGGACGACCGAGCCGGTGGCGCCCATCAGGCGCATGTTGCGGATGGCGCGGCGCATGATGCGGCGCAGCACATAGCCGCGGCCCTCGTTGCCGGGGGTGACGCCGTCGCCGATGAGCATGACGGAGGTGCGGATGTGGTCGGCGACCACGCGCAGCGAGACGTCGGTACCCTCGGCGGCGCCGTAGCGCACCCCGGTCAGCTCGGTGGCGCGGTCCATGACGACGCGCAGGGTGTCGGTCTCGTACATGTTCTGCACGCCCTGCAGGATCATCGCGAGGCGTTCGAGGCCGAGACCGGTGTCGATGTTCTTGGAGGGCAGGTCGCCGAGGATCGGGAAGTCGTCCTTGCCCTCGCCGGCGCCGCGCTCGTACTGCATGAAGACCAGGTTCCAGATCTCCACGTACCGCTCGTCGTTGACGGCCGGGCCGCCCTCGACGCCGAACTCCGGACCGCGGTCGTAGTTGATCTCGGAGCACGGGCCGCAGGGGCCGGGGACGCCCATGGACCAGAAGTTGTCCTTCTTGCCCAGGCGCTGGATGCGCTCGGCCGGGACACCGATCCTGTCGCGCCAGATGGCCTCGGCCTCGTCGTCGTCCAGGTAGACGGTGATCCACAGGCGCTCGGGGTCGAGCCCGAAGCCGCCGTCCGCCACGGAGCTGGTCAGCAGCTCCCAGGCGTACTCGATGGCGCCTTCCTTGAAGTAGTCGCCGAACGAGAAGTTGCCGCACATCTGGAAGAAGGTGCCGTGCCGGGTGGTCTTGCCGACCTCCTCGATGTCCGGCGTACGCACGCACTTCTGCACGCTGGTGACGCGCGGCGCGGGCGGCTTGACCTCACCGAGGAAGTAGGGCTTGAAGGGCACCATGCCGGCGGGGACCAGCAGCAGAGTCGGGTCGTCCGCGATGAGCGACGCCGAAGGGACAACGGTGTGACCGCGCTCCTCGTAGAAGCTCAGCCAGCGGCGACGAATTTCTGCCGACTCCATCAGTGGTCCTCATTCCGGTTGTACGAGTGGTAGGGAAGCTTGCGGTAGGTGGCGGGGGCCGGGTCCGCGTCGGCCGCCTCGATGGCCGGGCGGCGCGCCGGGGGCAGTTCGCGGGGGTCCGCCGCTTCGAGGCCCAGCGCCTCGCCGAGTTCGGCCTCGCGCCTGACCATGCCCTCGCGGACGTCCAGCGCGAAGTCCTTGAGCTTGTGACCGGCCACGATCGCCTTGTCGGCGGCCTGCGCCGCGAGGCTTTCGGGGGTCAGCTGCTTGATCTTCCGGTTGACCTTGGTGGTGGCCCATACCCCGGCGGCTGCGCCGGCGGTGAACCAGAACGTACGGCGGAACATCGCTGCGTCAGTCCTTAGATCCGCGGGAATTTCGGCCGCCGCGCTTCCTGCCGCGCGCGGACGGGACGGTCCGGCCGACGATCACCGAGCGCCGGGACCGCGCCTCCGGTTCGGGGGCGGACCGGCGGCCGATGGCCTGCCGGACCCCGTAGCCGAACGCGGCGACCTTGACCAGCGGCCCGCCGAAGGTGGAGGCGACCGTGGTGGAGAGCGCGGAGGCGTTGGAGGTGACTTCCTGCACGTCCGTCGCGATGGCGTCGACCTTGTCGAGCTGGGTCTGCGCGGAGCGTACGGTCGCGGAGGCGTCCGCGAGCAGGGGGACGGCCTGTTCGGTCACGTCCGCCACGAGTCTGGTGGTCGCCCTGAGCGTCTGGGCGAGCCTCACCAGCACGACGGCGAGGAACGAAACCAGGATCGCCCAGAAGACGGCCACGATGATCCCGGCCACCTCACCACCGGACACAGTGCACCGCGCTCTCTGGCTTGTCGTCAGTCTCTGTCTTGTTCTCCTGCTCTGCGGCGAGGGCCGTCACGGCGGCCGGTCGCCTTCCCCCGAGCCTATCGCGCCGGGGCTCACGCCCCGCACCGTATCGACCGGGCGTGCGGCGGGGATGAGCGGGACGAGATTGTACGGAGCGCTTTCAAGCCAGTACTCTGCGTGTCTCATGCGACGCCCTCAGAATCCGCACCCGGGCAATCTGCCCGCCGAGCTGAACGACTTCGTGGGCCGGGAGAGCGAACTGGCCGCTCTCGCCCGCTCCCTCGACGAGTCCCGGCTCGTGACCGTGACCGGGGTGGGCGGGGTCGGCAAGACCCGCCTGGTCACCAGAGCCGCGGCGCTTTTGGAGAAACGGTACTGCGACGGGGTGTGGCTGGTGGAGTTGTCCGCCGTCCACGACGCCGGTCTGCTGGAACACGCCGTGGCCGAGGCGCTGGGGCTCACCGACCACACCGCCCGGCCGCCCCGCGCGGCGATCGTGGAGCACTGCGCCGACCGCGGCCTCCTGCTGGTGATCGACGGCTTCGAGCACCTGGTGGACGAGTGCGCCGCGCTGGTACGGGAGCTGCTGCGCCGCGCCCCGCGGCTGCGGGTCCTGGCGGCGGGCCGGCTGCCGCTGGAGCTGGCGGGCGAGGCCGTCCACCCGCTCGCGACCATGACCGACGAGGACGCGCTCCGGCTGTTCGCCGAGCGGGCCGCCGGGGTGCGCCCCGACTTCCGGCTGACCGAGCACGGCCGCGCCCACGCCCGGGAGCTGTGCCGCCGGCTCGACGGGATCCCGCTGGCCCTGGAGCTGGCGGCGGGGCGGCTGCGGGCCCTGTCGACCGAGCAGGTGCTGCAGCGGCTGGACGACCGCTTCCGGCTGCTGACCGGGGGCAGCCGGGGCGCGCTGGAGCGGCACCAGACGCTGCGGACGGCCATCGGCTGGAGCCATGAGCTGTGCGCGCCGCCGCAGCGGCTGCTGTGGGCCCGGCTCTCGGTCTTCGCCGGGCAGTTCGACCTGGAGGCCGTCGAGTACATCTGCAGCGGACCCGACCTGCCCGCCGATTCGGTGCTCGACGTGCTGTCCGGGCTGCTGGCCCAGTCCGTGGTGCTGCGCGAGGACTCCCCCGCCGGGACCCGCTACCGGATGCTGGACACCGTGCGCGAGTACGGGGCCGAGTGGCTGGCCGCCACCGGGGACACCGACCGGCTGCGCCGCCGTCACCGCGACTGGTTCCTGGGGCTCGCGACCTGGTGCGAGCTGGACTGGTTCAGCCCCCGGCAGGCGGAGGTGGCGGCCCGGGCCGAGAGCGAGCTGCCGAATCTGCGCCGGGCCATGGAGTGCTCGCTGGAGAGCCCGCAGGAAGCGCATCTGGCGCAGTACCTGGCGGGCACGCTGTGGTTCCTGTGGGTCGGCTGCGGGCGCCTCTCGGAGGGCCGGCACTGGCTGGAGCACGTACTGGAGGAGGAGACCCCGTACGACGCCTCGCGGCTGAAGGCCCTGTGGGTGCTGGGCTACGTGGCCGTCCTCCAGGGGGACCCGGTGGGGGCGATCTCCGCGCTGACGGAGTGCCGGGAGGAGGCCGCGGCGGCGGGTGACGCCACCGCCGCCGCGTACGCCGTGCACCGCACCGGATGCCTGGCCCTGGTCACCGACGACATGGAGCGCGCCCGGGGTCTCCTGGACGACGCGCTCGCCCGCTACCGGGAGCTGGGCGAGCTGAACAGCAACGTCCTGATGGCCCAGGTCGAACTGGCCATGGCCACCGGCTTCCTGGGGGACGCGGAGCGGGCCGTCGCGATCTGCGAGGAGGTCCGGGACATCTGCGAGGACCACGGCGAGCGGTGGGCCCTGAGCTACGCGCTGTACGTCCTGGCCTACGCCGCCCTGGAGCGGGGCGACCCGGAGCGGGCCCGGGGGCTGCTCCTCGAATCGCTCGCCATCAGCCACGGCTTCCACGACCTGCTCGGCACGGTCCTGGTCCTCGAACTGCTGGCCCTGGTCACGGTCACCGAGGGGGACGCGGCCGAGGCGGCGCTGCTCCAGGGGGCCGCCGACCGGATCTGGCCGTCGGTGGGGCTGCCGCTGTTCGGCTCGGCGTACTACGGGGCGCCGAGGGCCCGCTGCGAGGAGCTGGCGCTGCGGGAGCTGGGCGGGGCGCGGTACGCGGCGGCGCTCGGCGCGGGCGGTGAGCTGGTGCCGGACGTGGCGGTCGCCCGGGCGCTGCTGGCACGGGAGAACGCGAAAGCCCGCCGCCTCCCCGGGGACCGGGAAGGGGCGGGCCTGAGCGCCGGTGAAGAGCGGCTACGCCTGGATCAGCGGGCGTAGTACTCGACGACGAGCTGCTCGTCGCAGATCACGGGGATTTCCTTGCGGTTCGGGTCCCGGTCAAGGCGGAAGGCCAGGGCCTTCAGGTTCACCTGCAGGTAGCGCGGGGTCTCACCGTCGGTGTCGTAACCGCCCTCGCGAGCAACCTGGAAGGGGTGCTTGTCGCGGCTGCGCTCACGGACCATGACGATGTCGTCCGGACGGACGCGGAACGACGGCTTGTCGACCTTGCCACCGTTGACCTCGATGTGGCCGTGGACGACCATCTGGCGCGCCTGGTAGATCGTCTTGGCGATACCGGAACGCAGGACCAGCGCGTCGAGGCGGCGCTCGAGCTCGACGACCAGCGCCTCGCCCGTCTTGCCCTCGGCCTTCTTGGCGCGGTCGTAGGCACGCGCCATCTGGCGCTCGCTGATGTCGTACTGCGCACGCAGACGCTGCTTCTCGAGCAGACGGACCTTGTAGTCCGAGTTCTGCTTGCGGCCGCGGCCGTGCTCGCCCGGCGGGTAGGGGCGGGCCTCGAAGTACTTGACCGCCTTCGGCGTCAGCGCGATGCCGAGCGCGCGGCTCTTCTTGACCTTGGGACGCGACTGATTAGGCACGTTCTCCAGACCTCCGTTGTAGGTTAGGTTAGGCTCACCTTACTCAAGGAGATCGCATGTCTCGCCCTGGGAACACCACACACGTCACGGACAGCACAGACAGCATCGACGCGCTTGATGGCGTCGAGATGACGGAGGACCGATCAGATCGTGGTCAGCCGCGTCCCAGCGGGCTTGAAATCACACGGATGCCGTCAGCAGCCGAGCGCACACGAACTCTCGTACAGAGTACCTGCTCCGCGGTACTGCTCGTTCCCGGGCTCGAAGCCGCGGGCTCGGACCAGCTCATGCCGCTGTCCCGGGGCGTGGGCCCGGACGGCGATCTGTTCCTGGAATTCCCCGCGGACTCCCCGGCCGTACGGGCCGCGACGCACGCCCAGGACGACGAGCTGCCGGCCGTGCTGGAGGTCACGGACGTCGCTCCGGTCTCGGTACCCCACCGGATCCGGGGCCGCGCCCGGGTCAGCGGCTGGCTGACCGCCGTCCCCGGAATGGCGGGCCCCGGCCGGATGATGCTCCGCCTGGAGACGGACAAGGCGCACATCGACGACCTGTGGGGCGTGGAGGATGTCGAGGCCGAGAGCTTCCGCGACGCCGCCCCCGACCCGCTCGCCCTCCACGAGGCGGAGCTGCTCCAGCACCTCTACTCCTCGCACACGGAGGAGCTGGCGTCGCTGTGCGAGCTGCTCGGCGAGCGGGCCGTGTGCTCCTGCCCCGAGCACCGGCCGGCCGTGGTGCCGCTGGTGCTGGACCGGTTCGGGCTGCGGGTGCGCTTCTGCGAGCAGGAGGGCGGCTGCTTCGACGCCCGCTTCGAGTTCCCCGAGCCGGTGCGGGACGTGGTGGAACTCAGCCACGCCATGCACACGCTCTTCGCGGCCGCCGCTCACTGAGGAGCGCGTCGGACGCCCGCCGGGCACGGACTCAGGCCGTACCCGTCCCGTCCTCGCCGTCCGTCCGGCCCAGCCGCTCCCTGACCCGGTCCACCACGTCCGCGTACCGCGCCTCGGCGCCGTAGCGGGTCGGGCGGTAGTACTGCTTGTCGCTCACCGCGTCCGGCGCGTACTGCTGGGCGGCGATGCCGCCGGGGACGTCGTGCGGGTAGACGTAGCCCTGGGCGTGGCCCAGCTTGGCCGCGCCCTTGTAGTGGCCGTCGCGCAGATGGGCCGGGACCGGGCCGGCCAGCCCCTTGCGGATGTCCTCGCGGGCGGCGGAGATCGCCAGCGTCGCCGCGTTGGACTTGGGGGCGAGGGCCAGCGCGATGGTGGCGTGGCTGAGGGTGAGCGCCGCCTCGGGGAAGCCGATCAGGGCCACCGCCTGGGCGGCCGCGACCGCGGTGGGCAGCGCCGTGGGGTCGGCGAGGCCGATGTCCTCGCTGGCCGAGATCATCAGCCGCCGGGCGATGAACCGCGGGTCCTCCCCCGCCTCGATCATGCGGGCCAGGTAGTGCAGGGCCGCGTCGACGTCGGAGCCCCGGATCGACTTGATCAGGGCGCTGGCCACGTCGTAGTGCTGGTCCCCGTCCCGGTCGTACTTCACGGCCGCGCGGTCGACGGTCTCCTCCAGGGTGAGGAGCGTGATCTCCTCCTCCTGCTTGGACAGCGCGGCCCCGGCGGCGGCCTCCAGGGCGGTCAGCGCGCGGCGGGCGTCGCCCCCGGCGATGCGCAGCAAATGCTCCTCGGCGTCCTCCGCCAGGCCCACCGCTCCGCCGAGTCCGCGTTCGTCGGTGAGGGCGCGGCGCAGCAGGCCGCGCAGGTCGTCGTCGGTCAGGGGCTCCAGCGTCAGCAGCAGCGAGCGCGAGAGGAGCGGGGAGATGACGGAGAAGTACGGGTTCTCCGTGGTCGCGGCGATCAGGGTGACCCAGCGGTTCTCGACGGCGGGGAGCAGGGAGTCCTGCTGCGCCTTGGAGAAGCGGTGGATCTCGTCCAGGAAGAGGACGGTCTCCTTGCCGTACCCCCCGGTGGCGCGGCGGGCGCCCTCGATCACGGCGCGGACTTCCTTGACGCCGGCGGTGATCGCGGAGAGCTCCACGAACCGCTTGTTCGTCGCCTTGCTGACCACGTACGCGAGGGTGGTCTTGCCGGTCCCGGGCGGGCCCCAGAGGATGACCGACGAGGGGCCGGCCGGTCCGCCGCCGCTCTCGCCGACCAGACGGCGCAGGGGCGAGCCCGGCTTGAGCAGATGCTGCTGGCCGACGACCTCGTCCAGCGTACGGGGACGCATCCGGACGGCCAGCGGGCTGCTGGACGGATCCTTCTCCTGGCGGTCTTCGGCAGCGGCGGTAAAGAGGTCGGGCTCCACGTCTCGAAGCCTATGTCACCGCACTGACAACGCCTCCGGGCCGGTCGTCCGGCCCGGCGGTACGGCGCGGGTCAGCTGGTCCAGAAGTCCCACCAGCGGGTCAGGATCAGCATGCCGATGATGCCGATCCACAGCACCGGGGGCACCCAGTGGAACTCGGTGAGGCCGTTGCGCAGCCAGGAGGGCGCGGGGATGATCCGGTGCCGGATGTTGTGCGTGGTGACGTAGCAGAACATCAGGATGGTGGCGACCCAGGCCAGGCAGCACCACAGGCACAGCGAGTTGATGTTGTACAGCGACTGGTACTGGAGCCAGGTGCAGAAGCCGACGCCGAACAGCGTGCCCGCGTTCATGCCGAGCCAGTACCAGGGGCGGAAGCGGGCTCCGGCGAGGATGGCCAGGCCGATGGCGATGATCACCGGGTAGGTGACCATGCCGAGCCAGGGGTTGGGGAAGCCGAAGGCGGACGCCTGCTCGCTCTTCATGATGTTGCCGCAGGCGACCACGGGGTTGAGGCTGCACCCGGGGACGAAGGAGGGGTCCTCCATCATCTTGAGCTTGTCGAGCGTGATGACCCATGCGGCGAGCGTTCCGGCGGCGCCCGTGATCATCAGCAGGATGGCCAGCGCGCGGCTGCCGCCGATGGTCCGCTTCCCGCCCCTCTCGTCCTGGTCGGAGGAGGGATGGTCAACCGCTGCAGTCGTCATATCGCCGTTTCCGTCACTGAGTAGCCTGCTGGGGCAGGGTCATTGTGCCGCACGGCCGGGCCGCTCTTCCGTTCGATGCACATAAAGACGTACGCACGCGAGCGGTCCCGTCCCGGAGCGGATCCCGGGCCCCACAGCCGCGACGAGGGTCCTCACACCCCGCACGCCGCTCACCCCGGCGTCACATCCCGCACGGACGGAATCACCGTGCGGGATGAATCCGCGCTCACCGCGTTGACGCGAGGGGGCGGGCGCACCGCCCGCCCCCCGCACGTCTCAGGCGAGGCGCGCGCGGACCGTCTCGACCACGTCGGAGACGGGGACCGGCGTCTGCTCGCCGGACTCCATGTCCTTGAGCTGGACGTGGCCCTCGGCCAGGTCGCGCTCGCCGGCCACGATCGTGAACCGGGCGCCCGAGCGGTTGGCGCTCTTCATCGCGCCCTTCAGCCCCCGGCCGCCGAACGCGAAGTCCGCGGCCACGCCCTCCCGGCGCAGCCGGGTGACGACGCCGAACAGGACCCGGCGCGCCTCCTCGCCGAGCGGGACCGCGAAGACGCTGGTGGCGGAGGGCAGGTCCAGCTCGATGCCCTCGGCCTCCAGGGCGAGGACCGTGCGGTCCACACCGAGCGCCCAGCCGACCGACGGGAGCGCCGGGCCGCCGATCATCTCGGAGAGCCCGTCGTAGCGGCCGCCGCCGCCCACCGCGGACTGCGAGCCGAGACCGTCGTGGACGAACTCGAAGGTGGTGCGCGTGTAGTAGTCGAGGCCGCGGACCAGCTTCTCGTCGTCCTCGTAGATCACCCCGGCCTCGTTGAGCAGGTCGCGGACCTGCTCGTGGTACGCCTTGCACGCGTCGCAGAGGAAGTCGCGCAGCACCGGGGCGCCGGTCAGCTGCTTCTGGACCTCGGGGCGCTTGTCGTCCAGGACGCGCAGCGGGTTGATCTCGATGCGCCGGCGGGTCTCCTCGTCCAGGTCGAGTTCGCGCAGGAAGCCCTGGAGCGCGTCCCGGTAGACGGGGCGGCACTCCTTGTCGCCCAGCGAGTTCAGCAGGATCCGGAACTCGCGCAGGCCCAGCGCGCGGTACGCCTGGTCGGCCAGGATGATCAGCTCGGCGTCGAGCGCCGGGTCCTCGGCGCCGATGGCCTCCGCCCCGACCTGCGAGAAGTGGCGGTAGCGGCCCTTCTGCGGGCGCTCGTAGCGGTAGTACGAGCCGGAGTACCAGAGCTTGACCGGCAGGTTGCCCAGCTTGTGGAGGTTGGCCTCCAGGGCCGCGCGGAGCACCGAAGCGGTGCCCTCGGGGCGCAGGGCGAGCTCGGAGCCGCCCTTGGTGGTGAGGGTGTACATCTCCTTGGTCACGATGTCGGTGGACTCACCGACGCCGCGCGAGAAGAGGGCCACGTCCTCGAAGCCGGGGGTCTCGATGTAGCCGTAGCCGGAGTTCTTCAGCGGGGCGGCGATCGCCTCGCGCACCGCCAGGTACTTCGCGGAGTCCGGCGGGGTCAGGTCGTACGTGCCCTTGGGGGCCTTGAAGGTGCTCACGATCGCTCTCGTCACATTCCTCGTCGGGGCGCGTCCGCACCGGTCATCCCCGTCAGAAACGGGTTGGTGGCGCGCTCGCGGCCGATGGTCGTCTGGGGGCCGTGGCCGGACAGCACCACGGTCGAGTCGTCGAGCGGCAGGCACACACGGGCCAGCGACTCGAGGAGCTCGGCGTGGTCGCCGCCGGGAAGGTCGGTGCGTCCGACGGAGCCGGCGAAGAGCAGGTCGCCCGAGAAGAGGACCGGCGGGACCTCCGGGGTCTCGGGCATCCTGAACGTCACCGACCCCTTGGTATGGCCGGGCGCGTGCGCGACGCCGAACTCCATGCCCGCGAGGCTCAGCCGGGCGCCGTCGGTCAGCTCCTGGACGTCGTCCGGCTCCCCCACCGTCAGTTCGCCCATGAGCGGCATCCCGATGGAGCGGCCGAGGGCCTTCTCCGGGTCGCTCATCATGTAGCGGTCCCGGGGGTGGATCCAGGCGGGGACATCGTGCGCGCCGCACACCGGGACGACCGAGGCGACGTGGTCGATGTGGCCGTGTGTGAGGACGACGGCGACGGGCTTGAGCCGATGCTTCCTCAGCGTTTCCTCGACTCCGGCGGCGGCCTGGTGGCCCGGGTCGATGATCACGCACTCCTCACCCGCGGCGGGGGCGACCAGGTAACAGTTGGTCCCCCAGGCCCCGGCGGGGAACCCGGCAATCAGCACGATCGTCCTTAAATGGTTGTCCTACGCGGAAGAGCGACCGCGAGGTCACAGCAGTTCAGAGCCTACCGGCGCTCCTCATTCCACAGCTAACCCATATACGGTACGGGGCGACCCAGGCTCGAACACACGACGTACAAGGAGAACACCCGGTGGTCACCAGCGATCAGCGGCGGCGGCAGCTCGCCCGGGAGAAGTACGAGCGGCAGCAGCGACGCCGGGAGGACGCCCGGCGGCGTACGAGGCGGCTGACGCTCGCCATCACCTCGGCGGTCGCCGTGGTGGCGGTCATCGGCGGCGCGACGTACCTCGCCACCAGCGGGAACGACGACAAGGACAAGACGGACGCGGCGGCGAGCCAGAGCCCGTCGGCCGAGGCGTCGCCCTCCCCCACGGAGGAGGCGAAGCCCGAGCCCGCGATGAAGATCGACAAGAAGGCCTCGTACACGATGTCGCTCAAGACGAGCCAGGGCGACATCGCGTTCACCATGGACGCGTCGAAGACCCCGCACACGACGAACTCCTTCAAGTCGCTGGCCGACAAGAAGTTCTTCGACGGCACCAAGTGCCACCGGCTGACCACGGAGAACATCTACGTCCTCCAGTGCGGCGACCCCAAGGGCGACGGCACCGGCGGTCCGGGCTACACGATCCCCGACGAGAACCTGACCGCGCTGGGCAAGGCGGGCGCGGACGGCTCGGTGACGTACCCGGCGGGCACGGTGGCGATGGCCAATACCGGTCAGGCGCACACCGGTGGCAGCCAGTTCTTCCTGGTCTACAAGGACAGCAAGCTGCCGCCCACGTACACGCCGTTCGGCACGATGGACGCGAAGTCGCTGAAGGCCGTGGAGGCCGTCGGCAAGGCCGGAGTGGACGGCGGCGGCCCCGACGGGGCGCCGAAGAAGGCCGTGAACATCTCGAAGCTGACCGTCGACAAGAAGTGATGGAGGGGGCGGGCCCGGCGGGCGGCGAATAAATCCGGCCGTGCTGAGTGCGGACAGCCGGGCGGCCCGTCGCCTAGATTGGCGTCGTGCAGGGCGGGCGGTGCCCGCCCCAGGAAACTGTGGACGATGCCAGGGGGGTGATCCCCTCGCGGGCATCAGGTGGAGGAGGCGCTGTGAGCAGCGACCCGTGGGGCCGAGTCGATGAGACGGGCACCGTGTACGTGCGTACAGCCGACGGCGAGCAGGTTGTCGGATCGTGGCAGGCCGGTTCACCGGCGGAGGCCCTGGCCTACTTCGAGCGCAAGTACGAGGGCATTGTGGTCGAGATCGGCCTCCTCGAACGGCGGGTGAAGACCACCGATCTGTCCGCGAAGGACGCGACGACCGCCATCGAGCACCTGCGCACCCAGGTCGACGAGCACCACGCCGTCGGCGACCTGGACGCGCTGCGCAAGCGGCTGGACGCGCTCGTCGCGACGGTCGACTCGCGTCGCGAGGAGCGCAAGGCCCAGAAGGCGAAGCAGGCCGACGAGGCGAAGCACGCCAAGGAGGCCCTGGTCGCCGAGGCCGAGGAGCTGGCGCAGAGCGAGCAGTGGCGCTCCGCGGGCGAGCGGCTGCGCGCCCTCGTGGACACGTGGAAGGGCCTGCCCAGGCTCGACCGCAAGTCCGACGACGAGCTGTGGCACCGCTTCTCGCACGCCCGCTCGGCGTTCTCCAAGCGCCGCAAGGCCCACTTCGCCTCGCTGGACGCCCAGCGCGAGGAGGCCCGCAAGGTCAAGGAGAAGCTGGTCGCGGAGGCCGAGGCGCTCTCCGGGTCCACGGACTGGGGGGCCACGGCCGCCCGCTACCGCGACCTGATGACCCAGTGGAAGGCGGCGGGCCGCGCCCAGCGCGAGGCCGAGGACGAGCTGTGGAACCGTTTCCGCGGTGCTCAGGACGTCTTCTTCGCCGCCCGTGGCGAGGTCTTCGCGGAGCGCGACGCGGAGCAGGGCGAGAACCTCAAGCTGAAGGAGGAGCTCGCCGACGAGGCCGAGAAGCTGGTGCCGGTGCGGGACCTGAAGGCGGCCAGGGCCGCGTTCCGGGGCATCAACGAGCGCTGGGAGGCCATCGGCCACGTACCGCGTGACGCCCGTCCGAAGGTCGAGGGGCGGATGCAGGCGGTGGAGCGGACGCTCCAGGAGGCCGAGGAGGCCGAGTGGCGCCGGACGAACCCGGAGGCGCGGGCCCGCGCCGCGGGTCTGACCGGTCAGCTCCAGGCGGCCGTGGACAAGCTGCGCGGCCAGATCGACGCGGCCCGCGCCTCGGGCAACAACGCCCGTGCGGACAAGCTGGCCCGTGAGCTGGAGGGCCGGCAGGCCCTGCTCGACCAGGCGCTCAAGGGCCTGGAGGAGTTCGGCGGCTGATCCGGCTTCCGTAGTACAGGAGAGGGGCCCTTCCGCGCAGTGCGGAAGGGCCCCTCTCGTGTACGCGTGCTACGGGCGGCGGGCCGAGGTCACCCGGTAGACGTCGTAGACGCCCTCCACGCCGCGTACCGCCTTCAGGACGTGGCCGAGGTGCTTCGGGTCGCCCATCTCGAAGGTGAAGCGCGAGGTGGCCACCCGGTCCCGGGACGTCTGGACGGCGGCGGACAGGATGTTGACGTGCTGGTCCGAGAGGACCCGGGTGACGTCCGACAGGAGCCGGGAACGGTCCAGGGCCTCGACCTGGATGGCGACCAGGAAGACCGAGGACTGGGTGGGCGCCCACTCGACCTCCAGGATCCGTTCGGGCTGCTGGGAGAGCGAGTCGACGTTCACGCAGTCCGCGCGGTGCACGGAGACGCCGCTGCCCCGGGTGACGAAGCCGATGATGGGGTCGCCGGGCACGGGTGTACAACAGCGCGCGAGCTTGACCCACACGTCGTCCACGCCCTTGACGACGACCCCGGGGTCGGCGTTGGAGCGGCGCTTGGTGCGGCTGCGGGAGGGCGGGGTGCTCTCCTCCAGGTCCTCGTTGGCCGCGTCCTCGCCGCCGAGGGCCTGGACCAGCTTCTGCACGACGCCCGCGGCGGCCACATGGCCCTCGCCGATCGCGGCGTACAGGGACGAGATGTCCGGGTAGCGCATCTCGTGCGCCAGGGTCACCAGCGAGTCGCCGGTCAGGATGCGCTGGATCGGCAGGTTCTGCTTGCGCATGGCCCGCGCGATGGCGTCCTTGCCCTGCTCGATCGCCTCGTCGCGGCGCTCCTTGGAGAACCAGGCGCGGATCTTGTTGCGGGCCCGGGGCGACTTGACGAAGCCCAGCCAGTCGCGGGAGGGCCCGGCGCCGGCCGCCTTCGAGGTGAAGACCTCGACCAGGTCGCCGTTGTCGAGCGTGGACTCCAGCGGCACGAGCCGGCCGTTGACCCGTGCTCCTATCGTGCGGTGGCCGACCTCCGTGTGGACGGCGTACGCAAAGTCAACCGGGGTGGCCCCGGCGGGCAGCGCTATGACGTCGCCCTTGGGCGTGAAGACGAAGACCTCGTTGCGCGAGAGGTCGAAGCGCAGGGACTCCAGGAACTCGCTGGGGTCCTCGGTCTCCTTCTGCCAGTCCAGGAGCTGACGGAGCCACGCCATGTCGTTGACGGTGTCCTGGCCGCGCCCGGTGTTCTTGGGGACGTCGGTGCGGACCTTGGAGGCGCCCGCGACGGCCTCCTGCTTGTACTTCCAGTGCGCGGCGATGCCGTACTCGGCGCGGCGGTGCATGTCGAACGTACGGATCTGGAGCTCGACGGGCTTGCCGCTGGGACCGATCACCGTGGTGTGCAGCGACTGGTACATGTTGAACTTGGGCATCGCGATGTAGTCCTTGAACCGGCCGGGGACCGGATTCCATCGCGCGTGCACGGTGCCGAGCGCCGCGTAGCAGTCGCGGACGGTGTCCACGAGGACGCGGATGCCCACCAGGTCGTAGATCTCGGCGAAGTCGCGGCCCCGCACGATCATCTTCTGGTAGACGCTGTAGTAGTGCTTCGGCCGTCCGGTGACGGTGGCCTTGATGCGGGCGGCGCGCAGGTCGGCCTGGACCTCGTCGGTGACGATGGCGAGGTATTCGTCGCGCTTGGGCGCGCGCTCGGCGACCAACCGCACGATCTCGTCGTACATCTTGGGGTAGAGGATCGCGAAGGCGAGGTCCTCCAGCTCCCACTTGATGGTGTTCATGCCCAGGCGGTGGGCGAGCGGGGCGTAGATCTCCAGCGTCTCGCGGGCCTTCTTCTCCTGCTTCTCCCGCTTGAGATACCGCATGGTGCGCATGTTGTGCAGCCGGTCGGCGAGCTTGATGACCAGGACGCGCGGGTCCTTGGCCATGGCGACGACCATCTTGCGCACGGTCTCGGCCTGGGCGGCCTCGCCGAACTTGACCTTGTCCAGCTTGGTGACGCCGTCGACCAGCAGGGCGACCTGGTCGCCGAAGTCGCGGCGCAGGGTGTCCAGGCCGTATTCGGTGTCCTCGACCGTGTCGTGCAGCAGCCCGGCCATCAGAGTGGCCGGATCCATACCCAGCTCGGCGAGGATCGTGGTGACGGCGAGCGGGTGCGTGATGTACGGGTCGCCGCTCTTGCGCTTCTGGCCGCGGTGCCAGCGCTCGGCGACCTGGTAGGCCCGCTCGATCTGGCGCAGCGTGGCGGTCTCGGTCTTGGCGTCGTTGCCGCGGACGATCCGCAGCAGCGGTTCGAGGACCGGGTTGTACGGGCTGGAGCGCTGGACGCCGAGCCGGGCGAGGCGGGCCCGGACGCGGTTGGAGGAGCCGCCGGAGCGGGAGGCCGGGCCGGTGGGCGAGGTGGACCCGGCGGCGGGCTTCGCGGGGGGCTTGGGCGCGGTCGGGGCGGGTGCGGCCGGCTGGGCGGGGGAAGCGGGCGCGGGGCCGTTGGCCTCGGCGGGCGCCGGGCCCGTGCCGGGCTGGGGCGCCGGAGGCTTCGGCTTCTCCGCGGGCTGCTGCTTCGCGGGCGTGGCGGAGGCGCCCCCGGGCTTGTCGGGCTGCGGGGCGGCGACTGGCTGGGCCTCGTCTGGCAAGAGCGCTCCTCGTGCGGATCCGGACACACCCGGAAGGGCCATCGTAACGACCCGGCGGCCCGTCCTCCCCCGGGGACCGTGAGAGCCCTGACAACGCCGACGGGCACCCGGTTGTTCCCGGGTGCCCGTCGGCGTCGGTGCGGCAGCTCCTCAGACCGTGATCAGGGCCTCCAGCGGGGCCCCGCGCAGGCTGTCGGCCAGGCGGGCCCGGCCGGCCAGGAAGCCGAGCTCCATGAGGACGGCGACCCCGGCGACCTGGGCGCCGGCCCGGCGGATGAGCTCCAGGGACGCGTCGGCGGTGCCGCCGGTGGCGAGCACGTCGTCGATGACCATGATCCGGTCGTCGGCGGACAGGTCCTCCGCGTGGATCTCGATCTCGGCGGTGCCGTACTCCAGCTCGTACGCCTGGCTGAGCGTGGCGCCCGGCAGCTTCCCGGCCTTGCGGACCGGTACGAAGCCGAGGCCGGCCCGGACCGCGACGGGCGCGGCCAGGATGAAGCCGCGGGCCTCCAGGCCGACGATCTTCGTGGCGCCGTGCCGCAGGCACAGCTCCGCGAGGGCGTCGGTGAGCGCCGTGAAGGCGACCGGGTCCGCGAGCAGCGGGGTGATGTCCTTGAACATCACGCCCGGCTTCGGGTAGTCCGCCACGTCACGGATGCGGCTGAGCAGCAGCTCCCTGGTGCTCTCGGTGGTGCTGGTCATCAGCGCTTCCCCGGGGTCCGGCCGTGGCCCCTCGGCTGCTGGCGCTGTCCGACGACGGCACCCGCGGGGGCGGCGTCCTCGTAGTCGCCCTCGCCTCGTTCGTCCTCCTCGGTCTCACCCTTGGCGGCGGCGGCCGCGCGCTTGGCGAGGACCCGCTTCTTCAGGGCCTTCATCTGCGGCTCGCGTTCCTTGAGGTCGGCGACCAGCGGGGTGGCGATGAAGATCGAGGAGTACGCACCGGCCGCGAGGCCGACGAAGAGGGCGAGCGAGATGTCGTTCAGCATGCCGGCGCCGAGGACGCCGCCGCCGATGAACAGCAGGCCGGCGACCGGCAGCAGGGCGACGACGGTGGTGTTGATCGAGCGGACCAGCGTGCTGTTGATGGAGCGGTTGGCGACGTCGCTGTACGTCCACCGGGTCTGCTTGGTGATCCCCTTCGTGCCCTCCTTGAGGCTGTCGAAGACGACGACCGTGTCGTAGAGGGAGTAACCGAGGATGGTCAGCAGACCGATCACGGTGCCCGGGGTGACCTCGAAGCCGACGAGGGCGTAGACACCCACCGTGATGGTGATGTCGTGGATCAGCGCGACCAGGGCCGCGACGGCCATCCGCCACTCGAAGGCGATGGCCAGGTAGATCACGACCAGGATCATGAAGACGCCGAGGCCGGTCCACGCCTTGTTGGCGATCTGCTCGCCCCAGCTGGGACCGACGAGGTCGGCCGCGATCTTCTCGCGCGGGACATCGAGGTCCTTGGCGAGCTTGTCCTGGATCTGGTCGGACTTCGCGGTGTCGACCTCGGTGATCTGGATGCGCAGACCGCCGTTGCCGAGCTTCTGGACGATGGCCTGGTGGCCGGAGGCGTCGGACGCCAGGTCCTCCGCCTCGGAGACGGACACGCTCGTCTTCGGGGTGGTGAAGACGGCACCGCCCTTGAACTCGATGCCCATGTTCAGGCCGCTGACCACCAGGCCGAGGATGGCCGTGATGGTGATCAGGACGGAGACGCCGTACCAGATCTTGCGCTTGCCGATGAAGTCGTAGCCGACCTCGCCTCGGTAGAGACGGGCGCCGAGATTCCCGAGTCGCGACATCTCACGCCTCCTTCGGTTCGGTGGGGGCGTTGACACGACGGGAGCGGCGCAGCGGCGGCTTCGCACCGAGGCGCTTCGGGTCCAGACCGGACCACGGGTGGCCGCTGGCGAAGAACTTCTTGCGGGCCATGATCGTCATGAGCGGCTTGGTAAAGAAGAAGACCACGACGACGTCGAGCAGGGTGGTGAGACCCAGCGTGAACGCGAAGCCCTGGACCTTGCCGACGGTGACCACGAAGAGCACGGCGGCGGCGAGGAACGACACGAAGTCGGAGACCAGGATGGTGCGCCGGGCGCGCGGCCAGCCGCGTTCCACGGCGGGGCGCAGCGTACGGCCCTCGCGGATCTCGTCCCGTACGCGTTCGAAGTACACGATGAACGAGTCGGCGGTGATACCGATGGCCACGATGGCACCGCAGACGGCCGGCAGGTTCAGCGCGAAGCCGATGGCCGGGCCGAGCAGCGACATGATCGTGTAGCTGAGGATGCCGGAGACCAGGAGGCTGAGCAGGGCGATGAACGCCAGACCGCGGTAGTAGGCCACCAGGTAGATGACCACGAGGGCGAGGCCGATGGCGCCGGCGATGAGACCGGCCTTCAGCTGCTCGCCGCCGAGCGCTGCGGTGACGGTGGTGACGCTCTGCTCCTTGAAGGAGAGCGGGAGCGCACCGTAGGAGAGCTGGTTGGCCAGGGCCTCGGCGGACTCCTGGTTGAAGCTGCCGGAGATCTCGGCGCTGCCGCTCAGCTGCTCGCTGACGCGGGGGGCGGAGACGACCTCGCCGTCCAGCGCGATGGCGAACTGGTTCTGCGGCTGCTGCTGCGTGGAGAGCTTCTTGGTGATCGTCTGGAACTGCTTGGAGCCCTTGCCGCTGAACTCCATCTGGACGATCCACATGCCGCGCTGCTGGTCGAAGGCGGCCTTGGCGGTCTTGACCTCGGTGCCGGAGACCTCGGCCGGGCCGAGCACGTACTTGGCGTCGCCTTCCTGGCTGCAGGCCACGACGGTGTCGCCGGCCTTGCTGCCCAGGGCGGCCTTGGAGCGGGACGCCTTGCTGGAGCAGTCGAGCGAGGCGAACTGCTCCTGGAGCTTGGCGGCGGCGGCCTGGTCCTCGGCGGACGCGGACTCACTGGCCTTCGGCGTGGCGCTGGCCTTCGGCGACGGCGAGGAGTCGGCCTTCAGGGCGCCGGTGACCGCGCGGCCCTGGGTGGTGGCGGACGCGGACGGCTTGTCCGAGGGGCTGGCGGCCTTGTCGCCGTCCGTCGCCTTCTCGGAGGCGGACGCCTTCGGCGAGGGCGAGCTGCTGGCCTTGCCGGAGGGCGAGGCGCTGGGGTCCGGGGTGGGCGTGCCCTCGGCGACGGTCAGCACCGGCCGGAAGTACAGCTTGGCGGTGGTGCCGACCTGCTCCCTGGCCTGGGCGGAGTTCGTGCCCTTGGGGATGTTGACGATGATGTTGCTGTTGCCCTGGGTCTGGACCTCGGCCTCGCTGACCCCGAGACCGTTGACACGGCGGTTCATGATGTCGACCGCGGTGTCCATGTTGGTCTTGTTGATCGCCTTTTCCTGGCCCGGCTCGGCCTTGGCCTCCAGCGTGATGGAGGTGCCGCCCGCCAGGTCGATGCCGAGTCGCGGCGTCGGCTGGTGGGCCAGGAACATCCCGCCCGTGAGGGCGACCATGGCGATCAGGATCAGCGCCAGGGAACGCACTGGGTTCCCCTGACCGCCGGCCGCGCCTCGGCCCTTCTTCGGTGCTGCCACCTTGTTGTTTCTCCCTGTCCAACCGCCCCGCGCCGGGTATGCGCCCAAGCGGCCACGAAGTTAAGTGGGGACCCGCCCCCGCGAAGGCACGCACGCACCGGGGGCCGGACGCCTGTGGGCTCTCACGGCATCCCCGGGTCGCGGTGTGCTACTTCGCGTCGGCCTCGCCGTCGGTCTTGCCCTCGGACTTCTTGTCGTCCGCGGCTTCGGCGTCGGCCTCGACGTCGTCGTCCGAGTCGGTCTTCTTGACCAGGTCGGTCTTGGCGTCGTCGGCCTCGGTCAGCGAGGAGGCGTCGTCGGGCACGACCGCGGCGTCGACGTCGAGCTCCGGGTCGTCGCCGTGGACGATGCGGTTGTACTCCGCGTCGTCGAGGACGGCGCCGATCGCGTTCTTCGCGTACACGGCGTGGACGCCGGGAGCGACCTCAAGGAGGACCGTGTCGTCGTGCAGCTCCTTGACGGTGGCGTACATGCCCCCGATCGTGCGGACGCCGGTGCCGGGCTGCATCTCGTTGCGCATGGCAGCGGCCGCGGCCTGCTTCTTCTTGGCGGACCGCGTCATCAGGAACATGGCCCCGATGAGCACGATGAAGGGGAGGAGAAGGGACACATTCACGGGACGAGTTTCCTTCGCACGACCGCACTGGAGAACGGCCTGGTCTACGGGGGTGGATACACCGACCCGTTACGGGCGGCATCGGCGGAGTCTAAGCGAGTCCGCATCGATGGAACAACGCCCAGCATGGCACCGTGGTTCCGCTTCCGGTCAACCTGTGACGCATCACGCCCCGAACAGGCCCTGTTGTCCCGTTACGCCGTGCTGCGGCGGGACCATTCCCAGGTGGGCCCAGGCGGCCGGGGTGGCGACCCGTCCGCGCGGCGTCCTGGCCAGCAGTCCTTCCCGTACGAGGAAGGGCTCGGCGACCTCCTCGACGGTCTCGCGCTCCTCCCCCACGGCGACCGCGAGCGTGGACAGGCCCACCGGACCCCCGCCGAACAGCTTGAGCAGCGCCCCGAGCACCGCCCGGTCCAGCCGGTCCAGACCCCGGGCGTCGACCTCGTACACCCCGAGGGCCGCCGACGCGATCTCCCGGTCGATCCGGCCGTCGGCCTTGACCTGGGCGTAGTCCCGCACGCGGCGCAGCAGCCGGTTCGCGATACGGGGCGTGCCCCGGGAGCGCCCGGCGATCTCGGCGGCGCCCTCGGCGTCCAGCTCGACGTCGAGCAGGCGGGCGGACCGGTGGATCACCCGTTCCAGCTCGGCGGGGGCGTAGAACTCCATGTGCCCGGTGAAGCCGAAGCGGTCGCGCAGCGGGGGCGGCAGCAGCCCGGCCCGGGTGGTGGCGCCGACCAGCGTGAAGGGGGGCAGCTCCAGCGGGATCGCGGTGGCGCCGGGGCCCTTGCCGACGATGACGTCGACCCGGAAGTCCTCCATGGCCATGTACAGCATCTCCTCGGCGGGCCGGGACATGCGGTGGATCTCGTCCAGGAACAGCACCTCGCCCTCCTGGAGCGAGGAGAGGATCGCCGCGAGGTCGCCGGCGTGCTGGATGGCGGGGCCGGAGGTGATGCGGATCGGGGCGTTCATCTCCGCCGCGATGATCATGGAGAGGGTGGTCTTGCCGAGGCCGGGCGCGCCGGAGAGCAGGACGTGGTCGGCGGTGGCGCCGCGGGCGCGGGCGGCCTTGAGGACCAGGTCGAGCTGTTCGCGGACCTTTTCCTGGCCGACGAACTCGTCCAGGTCCTTGGGGCGCAGCGCGGCCTCGACCGCGGTGTCGTCGCCGTCCGCGCCGGCGTCGACCAGCCGCTCGTCGAGCCGGTCGTCCATGCCGGCTCCGGTGTCGTCCCAGTTCATCTCGTCTGTCCGCCTCGGATGTATCGGTGCCCGGGCCGGGGGTGGCCGGCCGGGCGGAGAAGGGGGGCCCGTGCCGCTCAGCGCGCCCGGTTGAGGGTCTGCAGGGCGGCGCGCAGCAGCTGTGGCACGGGCGCCTGGCCTCCGGCGGCGAGGGCTTCCTCGGCCTGGGGCGCGACGGCGGCGACCGCCTCGTCGGCCTCGCGGGTGGCGTAGCCGAGGCCGATCAGGGCGGCCTGGAGCTGGTCGCGCCAGGAGGCGGAGACGGCGCTGCCGATGCCCTGGCCGGGGGCGTGGGCGCCGATCGGTTCGCCGAGTCGGTCCTTCAGTTCCAGCAGGAGCTTCTGGGCGCCCTTCTTGCCGATGCCGGAGACGGCGGTGAGCGCCTTCTCGTCGCCGGTGGCCACGGCGAGCCGCAGGGCGTCCGGGGTGTGCGTGGCCAGCATGGCCTGGGCGAGCCGGGGGCCGACGCCGCTGGCGGTCTGGAGGAGCTCGAAGACCTGCCGCTCGTCGTCGTCGGCGAAGCCGTAGAGGGTCAGCGAGTCCTCGCGGACGACGAGTGAGGTGGCGAGCCTGGCCTCCTGGCCGATGCGCAGGGCGGCCAGGGTGTTCGGGGCGCACTGGACGGCCATGCCGATGCCGCCGACCTCGATGACGGCCGTGGTCGGGGCGAGCGCGGCGACGGGGCCGGTGACGAAGGCGATCATCGGGGGACCTTCCGGACGGGTACGGCTGCGGTGCGCGGGACGCGCGGGGTGCGGGCGGCGGCCGCCGCGTGCGCCTGCTGGAGGCGGTTGAGGGCGGGGGCGCGCCAGATGTGGCAGATGGCGAGCGCCAGGGCGTCCGCGGCGTCGGCCGGCCTGGGCGGGGCGTCCAGCCGCAGGAGCCGGGTCACCATGGCTCCCACCTGTGCCTTGTCGGCGCGCCCGCTGCCGGAGACGGCGGCCTTGACCTCGCTGGGCGTGTGCAGGGCGACGGGGAGGCCGCGCCGGGCCGCGCAGAGCATGGCGACCGCGCTGGCCTGGGCGGTGCCCATCACCGTACGCACGTTGTGCTGGGCGAAGACCCGCTCCACGGCGACGCAGTCGGGGCGGTGCTCGTCGAGCCATTCCTCGATGCCGCGCTCGACGGCGACCAGGCGGTGGCCGAGCTCCGCGTCGGGGGAGGTGCGCACGACGCCCACGCCGAGCATGGTGAGCGGGCGGCCCGCGACGCCCTCGACCACGCCGACCCCGCACCGGGTCAGTCCCGGGTCCACGCCGAGCACGCGCACGGTCGCCCCTCCCTGCCGATCGGTCAACTGTTCCAGTGTTTCAGCAGGCTATCGGTCGGCACCGACAATGCGGCGGGCCGGCGGGGGTGTGTCCCCCGCCGGCCCGTCCGCAACAGCTGTGTCAGACGCGGCTCAGGCGTCGACCTTCGCCATGACCTCGTCGCTCACGTCGAAGTTGGCGAAGACGTTCTGCACGTCGTCGCTGTCCTCCAGCGCGTCGATCAGCTTGAAGATCTTGCGCGCGCCCTCTTCGTCCAGGTCGACCTGCATGGTGGGCAGGAAGTTGGCCTCGGCCGAGTCGTAGTCGATGCCCGCCTCCTGGAGCGCGGTGCGGACCGCGACCATGTCGGTGGCCTCGCTGACGACCTCGAAGGAGTCGCCGAGGTCGTTGACCTCCTCGGCGCCCGCCTCGAGAACGGCACCGAGCACGTCGTCCTCGGTCAGCTCGCCCTTGGGGACGATGACGACGCCCTTGCGGTTGAAGAGGTACGAGACGGAACCCGGGTCGGCCATCGAACCGCCGTTGCGGGTCATGGCGACCCGTACGTCGGACGCGGCACGGTTGCGGTTGTCGGTGAGGCACTCGATGAGCACCGCGACGCCGTTGGGGCCGTAACCCTCGTACATGATCGTCTGGTAGTCGACGCCGCCCGCTTCGAGACCGCCACCGCGCTTGACCGCGGAGTCGATGTTCTTGTTCGGGACCGAACTCTTCTTCGCCTTCTGGATCGCGTCCACGAGGGTCGGGTTGCCCTCGGGGTCCACACCGCCGGTGCGGGCCGCGACCTCGATGTTCTTGATCAGCTTCGCGAAGAGCTTGCCGCGCTTGGCGTCAATCACGGCCTTCTTGTGCTTCGTCGTAGCCCATTTAGAGTGGCCGGACATCTGCCTTCTCCTTCGCGTCACCAAATTCCGTACGAACCCGAGAGATCCTACCGGGATCGAGTCACCCGGCCGCGCGCACCATCTCGGTGAAGTACGCGTGGAGTCGGTGATCCCCGGTCAGTTCCGGGTGGAACGAGGTGGCGAGGGCGTTGTTCTGGCGTACGGCCACGATGTGCCCGCCGTGCTCCGCGATCACCTTCGCCCCGGCGCCCACCGACTCGACCCAGGGGGCCCGGATGAAGACGCCCTCGACCGGACCGCCGTCGATCCCGGCGACCTCGACGGCCGCCTCGAAGGACTCGTTCTGCCGCCCGAAAGCGTTACGGCGCACGATCATGTCGATGCCGCCCAGCGTCTCCTGGCCGGACCGGGGATCGAGGATCTTGTCGGCGAGCAGGATCATCCCGGCGCAGGTGCCGTAGACCGGCATCCCGGCCGCGATGCGCTCGCGCAGGGGGTCCAGCATGCCGAAGAGGGCGGCCAGCTTGGACATGGTGGTGGACTCGCCGCCGGGCAGGACCAGGCCGTCCACCTCGGCCAGCTCCTCGGGACGCCGGACCGGCCTGGCCAGGGCGTCCGCCGAGGCCAGGGCGATCAGGTGTTCCCGTACGTCGCCCTGGAGGGCCAGGACTCCGATCACAGGGGTGTCGTTCATCGGTGACTACCAGCCGCGGTTGGCGTAGCGCTCGGCCTCGGGCAGCGTGTCGCAGTTGATGCCGACCATGGCCTCGCCCAGGTTCCGGGAGGCGTCCGCGATGATCTTCGGGTCGTCGTAGAAGGTGGTGGCCTTCACGATGGCGGCGGCGCGCTTGGCCGGGTCGCCGGACTTGAAGATCCCGGAGCCGACGAAGACGCCCTCGGCACCGAGCTGGCGCATCAGCGCCGCGTCGGCCGGGGTGGCGACGCCGCCCGCGGAGAACAGCACGACGGGCAGCTTGCCCAGCTCCGCGACCTCCTTGACCAGCTCGTAGGGGGCGCGCAGGTCCTTGGCGGCCGCGTACAGCTCGTTGTTGTCGTAGCCGCGGAGCCGGGCGATCTCGTTCTTGATCTGGCGCAGGTGGCGGACGGCCTCGACGACGTTGCCGGTGCCCGCCTCGCCCTTCGAGCGGATCATGGCCGCGCCCTCGGCGATACGGCGCAGCGCCTCGCCCAGGTTGGTGGCGCCGCAGACGAAGGGGGTGGTGAAGGCGAACTTGTCGCTGTGGTTGACCTCGTCGGCCGGGGTCAGGACCTCGGACTCGTCGATGTAGTCGACGCCGAGGGACTGGAGGACCTGCGCCTCCACGAAGTGGCCGATGCGGGACTTGGCCATCACCGGGATGGACACCGACTCGATGATCTCCTCGATCATGTTCGGGTCCGACATCCGGGCCACGCCGCCGTCCTTGCGGATGTCGGCCGGCACCCGCTCCAGCGCCATGACCGCCACGGCGCCCGCGTCCTCGGCGATCTTCGCCTGCTCGGCGTTGACGACGTCCATGATCACGCCGCCCTTGAGCTGCTCGGCCATGCCGCGCTTGACGCGGGCGGTGCCGGTGGCGGGGGCGTCGGCGGACTGCGGGGTGCTGGGAAGCGTGGACACGGATGACCTCACTGGGGGGAGCGGATGCGGACGCGCCGAATGACGCAGTCCCGAGCAAACTCCCCCGCACCAGTCCACAGCAAGGGCCAATAGGAGGCCGGTGGATCGTTTTCGCCTACGCCCCCGCGTACGGGGACAGGGCACTGTCCGTCAGCTGCCCGGCCGGTCCGCGAGGGCCACCGGCGGCTCGTCGTCCATCTCGAAGGCCAGCGGGAACGGCGCGTGCCCGGCCAGCCGGAACCACCGCACCGTGCGATGGCGGCGCAGCGCCCGCGCCGCCCGGACCGCGTCGTTGTGGAAGCGGCGCGCCATCGGCACCCGCCGCACCGCGGCCGCCAGCTCGGACGCCGCGTCCTGGCCCCCGGGGATCTCCCGTACCGCCTCCACCTGCGCGCTCTCGCCGAACACGGCGCGCAGGGCGGTGCTCAGCTCGCTCTCGGCGACCTCGCGGTGGTCCTCGGGCGACTGCCGCGCGGCGTGCGCGGCCTCGTACAGCACGATCGACGCGGCCGGGTCGAGGACGCCGGAGGTGGCGAGCTCCTGGGTGACCGAGGCCCGGCGCAGCAGTTGCGCGTCGAGGGCGGCCCGGGCCGCGTCGATGCGGGTGTGCAGCCGGTCGAGGCGGCCGGCGGTCCAGCTGAGGTACAGGCCGATCGCGACGAGCACCACGACGGCCCAGATGATGAGGGTTACGGTCACGGGCGGCAAGGCTACCGGGGAACGGGCCCCGCCCCGGCTACTCCCGGGCCAGCCCGAACCGGGCGCGCAGCCCGGTGCGTTCGTCGGCCGCCACCGAGGCGGCGCCGTCCGTCACCGTCTCGTACACCGCGAGGATGTCCGCCCCGACCGTCGACCAGTCGAAGCGCCGGACATGGGCGCTCCCCCGCTCGCGCAGCCCGGCGCGCCGCTCCGGGTCGCCCAGCAGCCGGATCGCCGCCTCGGCCAGCGCGTCCGCGTTCTCGTTGGCGAACAGCTCGCCCGCCGCGCCCTGGTCCAGGACCTGCGCGAAGGCGTCCAGATCGCTGGCGAGGACCGGCGCGCCCGCCGACATGGCCTCGACCAGGATGATCCCGAAGCTCTCGCCCCCGGTGTTGGGCGCCACGTACAGGTCGACGCTGCGCAGCAGCCGCGCCTTGTCCTCGTCGCTCACCATGCCCAGGAACTCCACACGCGAGCGCATCTCCTTCGGCAGCGAGGCGACGGCCTCCTCCTCGTCGCCCCGGCCCGCCACCAGCAGCCTGGTGTCCGGGCGGGCGGCCAGGATCGCGGGCAACGCGCGCATCAGGACGGGCAGGCCCTTGCGGGGTTCGTCGATGCGGCCGATGAAGCCGATCGTGCCGCCCTGCCACTCGGGCCGGGGCTCGGCCCGCGCGAAGAAGTCGACGTCCACGCCGTTCGGGATGACCACGGCGTCCCCGCCCAGGTGCTCGACCAGGGTTCGGCGGGCGTACTCGCTGACCGCGATCCGCGCGCTGATCTTCTCCAGCGCCGCCTGCAGGATCGCGTACGCGGCGATCATCGCCCGGGAGCGCGGGTTGGACGTGTGGAACGTGGCGACGATCGGCCCCTGCGCCGCCCAGCAGGTCAGCAGCCCCAGCGACGGCGAGGTCGGCTCGTGGATGTGGATGACGTCGAACGTGCCCTCGTGCAGCCAGCGCCGCACCCGCGCCGCCGACAGGAAGCCGAAGTTCAGCCGGGCCACCGAGCCGTTGTACGGCACCGGCACGGCCCGGCCCGCGGAGACCACGTACGGCGGCAGCGGCGTCTCGTCGTCGGCCGGGGCCAGCACGGACACCTCGTGGCCGAGCCGGATCAGATGCTCGGCCAGGTCGCGGATGTGGAACTGCACTCCGCCGGGAACGTCCCAGGAGTACGGGCAGACGATGCCGATCTTCACGTCGGGTCTCCGCTCCGGTCCGCACGGGGTTCGAGGTCGGCGATCCAGAGCCGTTGCAGCATGTGCCAGTCCTCCGGGTGCTCGGCGATGCCCACGGCGAACGCGTCGGCCAGGGCCTGCGTCATCACAGACGTCTTCCCGGCCCGGTCACCTGACTCCGGCACCTCGACCGGCGGATGGATGCGCGCCTTCATCACCGGCGTGTCGTCGTACGAGAGCGTCACCGGCAGCAGCAGCGCCCCGGTCTGCTGGGCGAGCAGCGCGGGCCCGGCCGGCATCCGGGCCGTATCGCCGAAGAACGACACCTCGATGCCCGACGAGGACAGATCGCGGTCGGCGACCAGGCAGACCAGACCGCCCGACCGCAGCCGCCGGGCCAGCGTCCCGAACGCGGCACCGCCGGTGTGCGGCAGCACCTCCATGCCCAGGCCCTCGCGGTAGGCGACGAACCGGTCGTACAGCGATTCCGGCTTCAGCCGCTCGGCGACCGTGGTGAACGGCACCTTCAGGTCCGTGGTCACCCACGCCCCGGCCAGGTCCCAGTTCCCCAGGTGCGGCAGGGCCAGGATCACCCCGCGCCCCGAGTCCAGCCCGTCCGTCAGCCGGTGCGCGTCCGTGACGTCGATCGACGCCTTGATCCGCTCCGGGCTCCAGGTGGGCAGCCGGAACGACTCCATCCAGTAGCGCATGTACGAACGCATGCCGGCCCGCGACAGGGCGGCCAGCCGGGCCGGGTCGGCGTCCGGCACGACCCGCTTGAGGTTCGCCTCCAGCCGGAGCACACTCTTGCCGCGCCGCTTCCACACCTGGTCGGCGAGGGTACGGAAAAGGGCCCGGGCGGCCGGTTCGGGCAGCGTCTTGACCGCCGACCAGCCCAGCCCGTACAGCGCGTCGCTCAGCCGCTCCTTCGCGCCGGGCCGCGCGTCGGCGCCGGCCACGCTCACTCCCCGGCCGCGTCCGCCGCGTCCGCCTCGGCGGACTCGCGGCGCACGGTGACGACCCGCTGGACCAGCGTCACGAGGCTGCCGACGGCGACGATCCACAGCGCGATCGGCAGCAGCACCTGGATGCCCGGCACCCCGAACTTGTGCAGACCCGCGAAACCGGCCGCCACCAGCGAGATCACCAGGCGCTCGGCACGCTCCACGAGCCCGTTGACCGCCACCGGCAGCCCGATCGCCTCACCGCGCGCCTTCGTGTACGAGACCACCTGGCCGCTCGCCAGGCAGAAGATCGCCACCGCGCACAGGACGTTGTCGTCGCCGCTGCCCGCGTACCAGAGGGCGAAGCCGCCGAAGATCGCACCGTCGGCGACCCGGTCGAGCGTGGAGTCCAGGAACGCGCCCCACCGGCTGGAGATGCCCGCCTGGCGGGCCATGTTCCCGTCGACGAGGTCCGAGAACACGAAGATCGTGATGACGATCGTGCCCCAGAAGAACTCCCCCATCGGGAAGAAGACCAGCGCACCGGCCATCACCCCGGCCGTCCCGATCAGGGTGACCGCGTCCGGGCTCACACCGAGACGGAGGAGCAGTGCGGCGAACGGCGTGAGGACACGCGTGAAAAAGGCACGCGCGTACTTGTTCAGCATGGCCTTCCCGAGGGGTAGCTGGGCCGTGTGACCCCGTCGGCCACCGGCTGGAGGGTGCTGAAGGCCCTGGCCGGATCAGGGAGCGGTGGCCGGTGCGTGCGGCTGCAAGGCGCCGGAGCGTCTCCATGGCGGAGCCATGAAGGCGTTTCGGCAACGCCGCAGACGTGCGTGCCGGGCGCCGCGAGCCCGGCCAGGGCCTTCAGCACCCTCCGCGCCCATCGTAGTCACGCTCCGCGGCGTCCACCGTCCGGGCACCCCGGCCGGTGCGGGCGCGAGCTATGGACGCGGTGCCGAGGCAGTGCCAAGCTCGGAATACCGCGGGCGTCGCCGCTGCCGCCGCGTCGGCCCTGAGCGCGTGCCCGTGCGCCACCGACGGGAGGCATGATCATGGGCGACAAGGCACACACACGCACCGGAGCCGCCGGAGGGACACCGGCGGCCGGCCACCACCCCCGCGCCCTGCGCAACGTGGCACTGGTCGGCCACAGCGGCTCCGGCAAGACCACACTGGTCGAGGCGCTCGCGCAGACCGCGGGCGCCCTCGGCCGGGCGGGCCGGGTCGAGGACGGCACGACCGTCTCCGACCACGCGGAGATCGAGCACCGCCAGAACCGGTCCGTCCAGCTCTCCCTGGTCCCCGTGGACTGGGACGGGCACCGGATCAACCTGCTGGACACCCCCGGGTACGCCGACTTCGTCGGGGAGGTCAGGGCCGGGCTGCGGGCGGCGGACGCGGCCCTCTTCGTCGTCTCGGCCGCCCAGGACCCCGAGGCCGTCGCCGCGACCACCCGGGCGCTGTGGGAGGAGTGCGCCGCCGTCGCCATGCCCCGCGCTCTCGTGGTCACCCACATCGACACCGCCCGCACCCCGTTCGACGCGATGACCCGGATCTGCGGGGAGCTCTTCGGCGGCGACGACCCCGACGCCGTACTCCCCCTCTACCTGCCCGTGCTCGGCCCCGAGGCCGCCGACGGGCACGCCCCGCTCACCGGCCTCACCGGCCTGCTCACCGAGCGCGTCTTCGACTACTCCTCGGGCGAGCGCGCCGAACACCCCCCGTCCGGCGACGAGCGGGCACCCCTGGCCGAGGCCCGCGCCCGCCTCATCGAGGGCATCATCGCGGAGAGCGAGGACGAGACCCTGATGGACCGCTACCTCGGCGGCGAGGCCATCGACACCGGCACCCTGATCACCGACCTCGAACGCGCCGTGGCCCGCGGCTCCTTCCACCCCGCCCTCGCCGCCGCCCCCGCCGCAGAGGGCGCCCGCCAGGGCATCGGCACCGTCGAACTCCTCGACCTGATCACCGGCGGCTTCCCGACCCCCTTCGAACACCCGCTGCCCGCCGTCACCGCCCCGGACGGCTCCCCGCTCCCCGCCCTCGACGGCGACCCCGAGGGCCCCCTGGTCGCCGAGGTCGTCAAGACGTCCTCCGACCCCTACGTCGGCCGGCTCTCCCTCGTCCGCGTCTTCTCCGGCACCCTGCGCCCCGACGACACCGTGCACGTCCACGGCCACGGCCTCGACTCCCCCGCACACGAGGACCGGCCCGACCACGAGGCACGCACCCGCGTCGGCGCCCTCACCTCGCCCTTCGGGAAGCAACAGCGGCCCCTCGACGCGTGCATCGCCGGTGATCTGGCCTGCGTCGCCCGGCTGGAGACCGCCGAGACCGGCGACACCCTCTCCGGCACCGGCCACCCGCTCCTCCTCGCACCCTGGACCACCCCCGACCCCCTGCTCCCGCTCGCCGTCCAGGCCCACAGCAAGGCCGACGAGGACAAGCTCTCGCACAGCCTGGCCCGCCTCGTCGCCGAGGACCCGGCCATGCGCCTCGAACAGAACCCGGACACCGGACAGCTCGTCCTGTGGTGCCTGGGCGAGGCCCACCTGGACGTCGCCCTGGACCGGCTGCGCGACCACTACGGCGTCCAGGTCGACGCCGTCCCGCACCGCGTCGCCCTCCGTGAGACCTTCGCCGGACCGGCCACCGGACGCGGCCGCCACGTCAAGCAGTCCGGCGGCCACGGCCAGTACGCGGTCTGCGAGATCGCCGTCGAACCCCTGCCCGCCGGCTCCGGCGTCGAATTCGTGGACCGGGTCGTCGGCGGCTCCGTCCCCCGCCCGTTCATCGCCTCCGTCGAGAAGGGCGTCCGCGCCCAGGCCGCCCGGGGCGTCGCCGCCGGACACCCCCTGGTCGACATCCGGGTCGTCCTGCGCGACGGCAAGGCCCACTCCGTGGACTCGTCGGACGCCGCCTTCCAGACCGCCGGCGCCCTGGCCCTGCGCGAGGCCGCCGCCGAGGCGCACGTCCGGTTCCTGGAACCCGTCGCCGAGGTCAGCGTCCTGGTGCCCGACGACTACGTGGGCCCGGTCATGAGCGACCTCTCGGGCCGCCGGGGCCGGGTCACCGGCACCGAGCAGTCCGGCTCCGGACGCACCCTCGTCCGCGCCGACGTCCCCGAACTGGAAATCGGCCGGTACGCGGTGGACCTGCGCGCCCTCACCCACGGCACCGGCCGCTTCGACCGCGCGTACGCCCGCCACGAACCCATGCCCCCACAGCTCGCCGACCGCGTCCACGCCTCCCCGGGGTGACGCGGAACGGGCCACTCCCCCCGCACGTTGTCCACAGGGCCGGACGGCGGACGTATCCGGACGATACGCTGAGACCCCAGCTCAGAAAGTGTGCCGGGCACGGCAGTTGGGAAACAGCCGCAGGAGCGGTTCCTCGGTGGCGAGTGGGGGCGACAGTGGCCAGCAACGGATTCGATTTCTCACCCGGAGCGCAGATTCCGCTCCAGGGGTCGGCAGGCGCGGCGGTGGCGACCAACGCCCTCGCCTCCGCCGCGTACCGCGACAGCCCGGTGGAGGAGATCCTCAAAGCCAACAGCGAGTGGCACAAGTCCGAGGTGAAAGCGGGCCGTTCCGGCTTCCTCAAGTCCGACTACTTCAAGCCCAACCTCGGCGAGGCGTTCGCCCGCGCCGTGCAGGAGCGCATGCTCGGCGGCGCCCGCAAGGACCTCATCCAGTCCTTCGGCACCGACCCGCAGACCGTGGTCGAACACTGCCTCTCCGCCAACAGCCTCCGCAAGCAGCGCGACACCCGGCTCACCGCCGTCACCGTGCTGTTCGGCTTCCTGTTCCTGCCGGGCATGCTGCTGTGGGTCATCGCCTTCCGGCTCCGCGACGGCTTCGCCAAGACCAAGGACCGGCTCCTCACCACCCTCGGCAACAGCCTGCTGCCCCTCGTCGGCATCGGCGTCGTCGTCCTGATGATCCGGCTGCCCCTGACCGGACTCCTCGCCCTCTACCTGCGCGCCATGCTCGTCGCCCCGGTCATCGGCTGGTACATCGCCAAACGGATCGCCGAACGCTCCGCCCGGGACATGCGCTCCCGCTGGGAGGGCCTGCTCTCCGGCGGCGGCGTCACCGCCAAGATCCCGGAGTCCGTCCCGAAGAACCCCAGCGAGACCGCCCGCGAGGCCCTGCGCCAGGGCCTGGAGAAGCTCTCCGCCGAACAGCAGTCCAACTCCGTCTTCTACGCCGGCCCCAAGGGCATCCTCGGCATGGGCACCCGCTGGGGCAGCTGGCAGCTCGCCGAGGACCTCGTCCCCAAGGAGCCCGGCAAGGAGATCCACCAGTTCCGCAGCTGGGACGTCATCCGCGTCATCCACGACCAGCTCAAACTGCTGGAACGCGGCCCGCTGAACACCGGCGGATTCCCCACCCCCTCCGTCAACCACTGGATCGTCACCCCCATCGGGGAGAACGCCGACGCCGTCACCCGCCCCCAGGGCGAGGACGTCGCCACCTACCAGATCAAGCCCCACGAGATACAGCGGATCTGCAACCACCAGCAGTTCGGCGGCGGCAACCGGCACTACCTAGGCGTGCAGTTCACCCTCTGGGACGGCCAGCTCGTGATCACCATGATGATCACCGTCACCGTCCTCTACGAGACCCTGCGCATCGAGGTCACCGGACACGCCCTCGGCCCCGTCCACTCCCTCTTCACCTCCAAGCCGGCCGCGAAGACCCGGACCGTCAACAAGACCGTCCGGTTCTGGGAGACCCGCGACATCACCCTCGCCCTGGTCGACGCCCACGAGGTCACCCGCCTCGCCCTGCGCGCCCCCTTCACCTGGTATCCGCCGCTCCTCGACTACCTCGGCGGCAAGATCGCCCTGCCCGAGCCCTTCGGCCTCCGCCACGCCTGGGCCGAGAAGCCCTGGCGCCACCGCTTCATGGCCGACGACGCCATGCGCGCCGCCACCCCCGTCCTGCGCGTCGTGCACAACGCCGCCATCAAGGTCCTGGAGGAGCACGGCGTGGACACCGAGCGCTTCAACAGCCGCTCGTCGGTCCTCAGCGGCCTCGTCCAGCAGCCCAGCCCCGGCAAGGCCGACCTCTACGACGCGTAACCCCCGCGTACGCGAACGGGGCGCCCCGGAAGAAGTCCGGAGCGCCCCGCACGAGCGACGAGTCAGGCGGCCGGCCAGGCGTCCGCCAGCATCTTCCGCGTGTCCGCCAGCAGCTGCGGCAGCACCCGGGTGTGCCCCACCACCGGCATGAAGTTCGCGTCCCCGCCCCACCGGGGCACCAGGTGCTGATGCAGATGCGCGGCGATCCCCGCCCCCGCCACCGCACCCTGGTTCATCCCGATGTTGAACCCGTGCGCACCCGAAGCCGCCCGCAGCGCACGCATCGCCCGCTTCGTGAAATCGGCCAGCTCCGCCGTCTCCGGACCGTCCAGCTCCGTGTAGTCCGCGACGTGCCGGTACGGCACCACCATCAGGTGGCCCCCGTTGTACGGGTAAAGATTCAGCACGGCGTACACCTTCGCACCGCGCGCGACGACGAGCCCGTCCTCGTCCGACTTCTCCGGAATCCCGCAGAACGGACAGCCGTCCCCCGCCTCCGGGCCGGTCGGCTTGTTCTCCCCCTGGATGTACGCCATCCGGTGGGGCGTCCACAGGCGCTGGAACGCGTCGGGCGTCCCCACTCCGATCTGCTGCTCCGGCTCACTCGTCATGCCGGCCAGCATATTGCTTCACCTGTGCGGAGCGTGTCGCCGGGGCTGATCCCGTACACGCCCCGCGATGCTGGGCCGATGAGCGCGCGCACCCCCGACCGGCCCCCTCCCGCTCTCACCCGCTGGGAGCGGCGCACCGAGGTCCCGCTCCTCGCCGCCTCCCTGGTCTTCCTCGCCGGCTACGCGTTCCGCGTCCTCACCCCGCACGACGCGCAGCCCTGGCACGACATCTCCCTCGCCCTCGTCGGCGCGACCTGGCTGCTCTTCGTCCTCGACTACGCGGTGCGCGTGCGGCTCAGCGGCCTCGGCCCGGGCCTCCGCTTCGTCCGCGTCCACTGGCTCGACACCCTGGTCCTGGTCCTGCCGCTGCTGCGCCCGCTGCGCATGGTGAAGGTCTACACGGCGGTCCAGGAGAAGCGGGACCGCCCGCGCCTCGGCCTGTACGCGCGGGTGATCTCGTACGCCGGAATGACCGCCGTCCTGCTGGGCCTCTCGGCGGCCCTCAGCGTGTACCACTGGGAGCACGACGCCCCGGGCGCCTCGATCCGCACGTTCGGGGACGCGGTCTGGTGGGCGTGCGAGACGCTGACGACGGTGGGTTACGGGGATGCCGTGCCGGTGACGGCGGGGGGCCGGATCATCGCGGCGGGCCTGATGGCGTGCGGCCTGGGGCTGCTGGGGGCGGTGACGGGCTCGTTCTCGTCGTGGCTGATCCAGGTGTTCCGGCGGGAGGACGAGAAGGAGCCCCCGGCGAGCGGGTAGCTCGGCCGGGGGCTCCTGGAACGGCTCGGATCAGACCTGGACGCGGTCCTCGACGACCTCGGCGATCTTGGCGATGGCCTCGTCCACCGGGATCCCGTTCTCCTGCGAACCGTCGCGGTAGCGGAAGGAGACGGCACCGTTGGCCATGTCCTCATCACCCGCGATGATCATGAACGGAACCTTGGCCTTCTGCTGGTTCCGGATCTTCTTCTGCATGCGGTCCGAGGAGGCGTCCACGTCCACCCGGAGCCCCTGCTTGCGGGCCTTGGCCGCGAACTCCTGGAGGTACGGGATGTGGGCGTCGCCGATCGGGATGCCGACCGCCTGGACCGGGGCCAGCCACACCGGGAACGCGCCCGCGTAGTGCTCCAGGAGCACCGCGAAGAAGCGCTCGATGGAACCGAACAGGGCACGGTGGATCATGACCGGGCGCTGCTTGGAGCCGTCCGGACCCGTGTACTCCAGGTCGAACCGCTCCGGCAGGTTGAAGTCGAGCTGGATGGTCGACATCTGCCAGGTCCGGCCGATGGCGTCCTTGCACTGCACCGAGATCTTCGGGCCGTAGAACGCGGCCCCGCCCGGGTCCGGGACCAGGGGCAGGCCCTGCTTCTCGGCGACCTGGCGCAGGGTCTCGGTGGCCTCTTCCCAGGCGTCGTCCGACCCGACGAACTTCTCCGGGTCCTTGGTGGACAGCTCCAGGTAGAAGTCGGTGAGCCCGTAGTCGCGGAGCAGGTTCAGGACGAAGGTGAGCGTCCGGTCCAGCTCCTCGGCCATCTGCTCACGGGTGCAGTAGATGTGCGCGTCGTCCTGCGTGAAGCCGCGCGAGCGGGTCAGGCCGTGCACGACGCCCGACTTCTCGTACCGGTACACGGTGCCGAACTCGAAGAGTCGCAGGGGGAGTTCACGGTACGAACGACCGCGCGCGTCGAAGATCAGGTTGTGCATCGGGCAGTTCATCGGCTTGAGGTAGTAGTCCACCCCGTCGTCGAGCTGCATGGGCGGGTACATGCCGTCGGCGTACCAATCCAGGTGGCCGGACTTCTCGAAGAGCTTGCCCTTGGTGGCGTGCGGCGAGTAGACGAACTCGTAGCCCTCCTCCTCGTGGCGGCGGCGCGAGTAGTCCTCCATGGCCCGGCGGATGACGCCGCCCTTGGGGTGGAAGACGGCGAGGCCGGGGCCGATCTCGTCGGGGAAGGAGAAGAGGTCCAGCTCGTTGCCGAGCTTGCGGTGGTCGCGCTTGGCGGCCTCCTCCAGGAACTCCAGGTGCGCCTTCAGCTCGTCCTTGGTCGGCCAGGCGGTGCCGTAGATGCGCTGGAGCATCGGGTTCTTCTCGCTGCCCCGCCAGTACGCGGCGGCGTTCCGCATCAGCTTGAACGCCGGGATGAACCGAGTGGTCGGCAGGTGCGGACCCCGGCAGAGGTCCTTCCAGCACAGGTCGCCGGTCTTCGGGTCGAGGTTGTCGTAGATGGTCAGCTCGCCGCCGCCCACCTCGACGTCCGCACCGTCGTCCGAGGAGGCGGAGCCCTTGATGCCGATGAGCTCCAGCTTGTAAGGCTCGTCGGCCAGCTCCTCGCGGGCGGCCTCGTCCGTCACGACCCGGCGGGAGAACTTCTGGCCCCGCTTCTGGATCTCCTGCATCTTCTTCTCGATGGCCTTGAGGTCCTCGGGCGTGAACGGCTTCTCGACGTCGAAGTCGTAGTAGAAGCCGTCCTTGACCGGCGGGCCGATGCCGAGCTTGGCCTCGGGGTGCAGCTCCTGCACGGCCTGGGCCATGACGTGCGCGGTGGAGTGGCGCAGGATGTTGAGGCCGTCCTCGGAGGAGATCTCGACGGGCTCGACGGTCTCGCCGTCCTTGAGCTCGTACGCGAGGTCCTTCAGCTCGCCGCCGACGCGGGCCGCGACGATGGTGCGCTCACCGGGGAAGAGCTCGGCAGCCGTAGTGCCCGTCGTCACCACGCGCTCTTCCCGCTCGGAATCGCGTTGGATGGTCACACGGACGTCTGACACCGGTCTCTCCTGACTCAGGGGGATGCGCCCGCAGTCGTATTGCGTACGCCATAGGAATCGTACCGAGCCGAGGGCCCCCATTGCGAAAGGCCCTACTCCCCCGTGCACGCCTCCTCGAAGAAGTCCACGTTCTCCTGGAGCGACTTCATCAGCCGGTCCCGTTCCTCGTCGTCCACCTGGACGGGGACGACCTGCGAGGCCCCGGTCAGCCGCCGGAAGCCGCCCCGGCTCTCCAGCCGGCCCTCCACCCGGACCGGCAGCCCGACCAGGTGGGCCTGGCCCGCGATCCGGTACGCCTCCTCGTCCAGCTCGATCCGGACGTGCGGCACCTCGGCCCCGGCCAGCACCCGCAGTCGTACGATCCCGGCCCCGCGCGGCCCGGACCGCCGCAGCCGGACGACGGCCCCGGTGATCCGTACGGCGACGGCGGGCTCGTCGCGGAGGTAGCGCGCCCCGGCCCGGCGCAGGGCGGGCAGATCGCCCGGGGAGAACTCGACGGGTTCGGGGCGGGCGGGGCAGCCGGCGGGGGTTCCGGCGGCGGGCGCCCAGTCCAGCGCGATGGCGGCGCCCTCCGAGCCCCGGACGAGGGCGACGACCGCCTCGGTGAGCTCCCGGCTGACGCCCGCCGCGACGGCGTTGTCGAAGGCTTCCATGCCGCCAGTGGCCCGTTGGTAGTCCACCGCCTCGCGGGTGGCGTGCAGGGCGTGGTGGAGCCGGACGGCGACGGGGCGGCCCGGGACGACCGGGACGAACGCGGTGAGGGAACGGCCGCCGGGTCCGGGGCCGGTGAGCACGGGGCCGAGGGCGGCCAGGGCGCGGCTGCGGCGGCGGGCACCGTGGTAGCCGGCGGTGCCCCGGACGGCGAGCGCGCCGGCCAGCAGGATCTGGCGGGCGGCGCCGTGCAGCTGCTCCGCGCCGAGCCAGTCGGCGGCCCCGGCGGCGGGTTCGGGGACCTCGCGGTGCCAGCGGATCTCGTCGCTGGGGACGGCGAGAGCGACCAGGATCTCGCGGGCGGAGGGGGCGGCGCTGCGGGCGAGCGCGGTCAGGGCCTCGGCGAGCAGGTCCTCGCTGTCGGGGAAGGTCCTGGTGCGGGGCACGAGGAGGCTGGTGGTGCCGCCGGGCGGGGTCCAGCGGCTGTAGGGGCCGCCGTCGGTGCCGCGGCGCCGCCAGCCGTGCCGGGCGAGCAGGGCGCCGAGATCGGCGGGGTCGACGCGGGCCGGGTCGGGCAGGCCCCAGGTGGCTGGGGCGGCCTCGCCGTGGACGCGTACGGACTCGTGCATCAGGGTCTCCCTCCCGCCCCGACGCGGGTCATGATCTCGCAGAGCGCCCGGTCGTTGAAGACGCGCGAGGTCATGAGCCGCACGGTGGTCCGGTGGCGGCCGGTCACGGGGTGTCCGGCCAGATTGGTCCAGTAACAGCAGTGCCGCAGGTCGAGGCTGTCCGGGCCGGCCCGCAGCCAGTCGTCCTGGCTGCGCGGCACGAGCATCACGACCAGGATCTTGTGCACGGACACGGGCGTCCGGGCGAGCTTCACCAGGTGGGCGTTGTCCAGCGTGAAGGCGAAGGTCGGGCCGGGCGGCCGGGCCGGTATCTGGTAGGTGCACTTCAGCTGGACCTTGATGGTCACCTCGTCGTCCACGAGGTGACCGGGGGAACCGTGGCTCACGTGCCAGTCGATGCCGTTGTCGGGGAAGGGCTGCGACAGCGAGCAGCCCGCCGCCGCGGCGACGGCGTGGAGGTAGCCCACCTGGAGGGTCTCCATGCAGGCGGTGGTGGCGAGTCCGCCGCGCAGCGGTGCGGTCCGCTGGGGCAGCAGCCCGCTCGGTTCGGGCTGCGCGAGCGCCATGGCTCCGTAAGCCTTCCGGGCCGTACCAATGGGGATGAGGGGTACCGGGCGGTCAACTTCCGCTGCCGGTACTTGTGTTGTCACCGCACGGGACCGTGCGCAAACGGCGTATCAGGCAAAGGGTGCGGGTATCACCGAACCGGGCAGAGGAATCCCGCCATCTGCCGTGCGTGCGCGAGGAGTTCGGGGATGACTCATTGGTACGAAGGGCCGCTGGCCGCTTTCGACACGGAGACGACGGGTGTGGACGTCGAGGAGGACCGGATCGTCTCGGCCGCCCTGGTGGTACAGGACCGGTCGGACGGGCCGGTGCGCGTCACCCGCTGGCTGGTGAATCCGGGGGTGCCGGTCCCCCCGGGGGCGACGGAGATACACGGGCTGACCGACGACCACCTCCAGCGCAACGGCCGCTGGCCGGCGCCGGCGGTCGAGGAGATGGCGCGGGCGCTGGCCGAGCAGTGCGCGGCGGGGCGGCCGCTCGTCGTGATGAACGCGCCGTTCGATCTGACGCTGCTGGACCGGGAGTTGAAGCGGCACCGGGCGTCGTCGCTGGGCGCGTACCTGGAGCGGTCGCCGCTGTGCGTGCTGGACCCCCGGGTGCTGGACAAGCACCTGGACCGCTACCGCAAGGGCCGTCGCACGCTGACGGATCTCTGCGAGCTGTACGGCGTGCTGCTGGACGGGGCGCACGACGCGGCGGCGGACGCCGCCGCCTCGCTGGAGCTGGTCCGGGCGGTGGGGCGCCGCTTCTCGGCCCGGCTCGAACGGCTGACCCCGGCGGAGCTGCACACGCTCCAGGCGGTGTGGCACGCCGCCCAGGCGCGGGGGCTCCAGGCGTGGTTCGCGCGGAGCGGGACGCCGGAGACGGTGGACCCGGCCTGGCCGCTGCGCCCGGAGCTGCGCACGGCCGCGTGAGGCGAAGCAGCGGCCGGACATGCGGAAGCCGGTCCGTCGGTGGTGCTGACGGACCGGCTTCTCCGGGGTGGGCGATACTGGGTTCGAACCAGTGACCTCTTCGGTGTGAACGAAGCGCTCTCCCACTGAGCTAATCGCCCGGGAACGGGTTGAACCATACAGGGCCGGACGGCCGGGGTTCAAACCGCTTCCAGCCGGGCCGCGAGTCCGCGCCGCCCGGCCCGCATCATCAGAGCGTGGTTGGCGCGGAACACCGGCCGGCAGGGCACCGCGAGGACCCGCAGCAGCCTCCGGCGCACCTCCACCTCCTGCTCGTAGACGACCCGGGTGCCGGAGCCGCGGGGCGCGACCGTCCAGCGGACCCAGCCGTCGAGATCGCCGCCGAGCGCGGCTTCGAGGACGCCGTGCGCCGGGTCGTGGCGCCGTTCGCGCACGGTCGTGACGAGGTCGTACGGGAGGAGGGAGCGGATCCGGGTGGTGCCGGACTCGCTGCCGGACCGGGTGACCTCGCGGACCTGCGGCCACCACCGGGGATAGTCCTGGACGCGTTCGAGCGCGGCGTACACGGCCTCGGGCGGCGCCCGGAACTCCCATACGCTGACGAATCGGTAGTGGTTCCAGTTCATTTCCCCAGGATGCGCGTACTCAGACGGGCATCTGAGTACCTGGACGCATGTTCGGCCGCGTGGCGCGCAGCACACTCGCCTTCATGGAACATGTGCCGCCGCCCGCCGAGGAATTGGCGCTCCTCGATCGTGAACTGGCCCGGCTGGACGCCCGCCGGGCCCAGCTGCTGACCCGCCGCGCCTGGCTGCTGCGGGCACTCGCAGCCACCGGACCCGCCCCCTGGGGGCCGCCTCAGGGCTCTGTCGCGCCCTGGGGCCCCGGCGGGTTCGGCCCGGCGCGTCCGGCCTCGAAGCGCAGTGTGCAGAACGTGCTGCTGGTCCTCGGCGGGCTGCTCCTCGCGGTCGCCGCCCTCGCGTTCACCCTGGTCAGCTGGGGCGACCTGGGCATCGGCGGGCGCAGCGCGGTGCTGACCGCGGTGACGGCCGGGGCGCTGGCCGCTCCGGCGACGCTGCTGCGCCGGGGTCTGGCCGCGACGGCGGAGGCGCTGGTGGCGGTGGCGTCGGTGCTGATGGTGCTCGACGCGTACGCGGTGTACGCGGTGGCGCTGCCGGACGCGGGCGGTGCGGCGTACACGGGGACGGCGGCGGCGGTGCTCGCGCTGCTGTGGACGGCCTACGGGCTGCTCCTGGGCCGGCTGCGGCTGCCGCTGCCGCTGGCGGTCGTCTCGGCGCAGCTGCCGCTGGTGCTGTGGGTGTGGGCGGCGGACGGCGGGCCGCTGTGGTTCTCGGGGGCACTGCTGGTGACGGCCGCGCTGGACGGCGTGGTGGCGCTGGCCGTCGGACGGGCGTCGGTACGGGTCGTGGCGTGCGTCGCCCTGTGCGCGACGGGCGGGGCGGGGTTGCTGGTGGCGCTCGTGGAGTCGCTGACGGCGGCCGGGCCCGCCGGTGCGGTGGTGCCGGGGGCGCTGCTGCTGGCCGGTGCGGCGCTCGCCCTGGCGGGGGCGCGCCGGGCTCCGGTGGCGTTCGCGACGGCCGGCGGGCTGGTGGCCGGTCTCGTGGCCGTGGCGGCCGTGGGCGGGGTACCGGCGGCCGGGGTGCCGGACGGCTGGCGGGTCCTGGCGTACCTGCTGTGCGCCGGGGCGGTGCTGTTCTCCGTACGCGCTCCGCTGGGCGTCGCGGCGGCGCGGGGGCTCGCGTGGGCGTCGGCGGCCGTGGTGGCGGGTGCGGTGCTGGTGTCGCTGGTGCCGGTGACGGTGGTCGCGGCGGGTCCGGTGACGCGGCTGGGCGCGGTGTGGTCCGGGGCGCCGCGCGGCGGGGCCCGGGGCGCGGTGGGTGCGACGGACCTGCCGTGGGACGCGATGGCGTCCGCGCCGGTGGTGCTGCTGCTGGTGGCCGTGGCGCTGGGCGCCGCGTTCCGCCGGTGGGACGGTCTGCTCCGGTGGGCCGGGCCGTTGCTGGTGCCCGGGCCCGCGTGGCGGGGTGCGGCGGGGGCGGCCGGGGTGGCGCTGGGCTGGGCGGGGCTGATGGTGCTGCCGGCCGCGCTGGACCTGTCCTTCGCGGCGGCCCAGGCGGGGCAGCTGGTCCTGGCCATGGCGGCGTTCGGCCTGGCGGTGGCCGGGCTGCGGGCCGGGGCGCGGGCCCTGGCGGTGACGGCCGGTGCGGTCGGGGTGGCCGGTGCGGTGGGCGCGGGTCTGCTGGCGCTGGCGACGGAGGCGGCGACGTACACGGCGTTCGGTCTGCTGATGGTGGTGTTCGTGGCGCTCGCGGTGGCCCTGGACCGGCAGGAGGGCGTCGCGCCGCCGGTGGTGTCGGCGGCGGCCTGTGCGGCGGTGGCGTGCGCCGTGGTGCCGGTGGCCGCGCTGGGGTCCTCGCTGGGCCTCGCGGTGTACGAGGCGGCGGTACCCCTGCTGGCGGTGCCGACGGCGACGGTGCTGGTGGGGGCGCGGCTGAGGGGTCACCCGGTGGCGGTGCCGGTCGAGGTGACCGGTGCGGCGGCGGGTGTGGTGGCGGTCGCCATGGCGGTGGACGACGCGCGGTTCCTGGCGCTGGTGCTGGCGCTGTGCGGGGTGCTCGCGGCGGGGACGGCGCTGCGCCCGGAGCGGCGGCCGCTCGCGGGGTACCTGGCGACGGGGCTGTTCGTGCTGGCGGCGTGGGTGCGGCTCGCGGTGTCGGGGGTGTCGGCCCCGGAGGCGTACACCCTGCCGGTGACCGTGCCGGCGCTGGTGGTCGGGGTCCTGCGCCGTCGCCGCGATCCGTCGGCCTCGTCGTGGGCGGCGTACGGGGCGGGGCTCGCGGTGACGCTGGTGCCGTCGCTGGGCGCGGCCTGGACGGACCCGCACTGGACGCGCCCGCTGCTGCTGGGCGTGGCGGCCCTGGGGGTCACGCTGGCGGGGGCGCGGCTGCGGCTCCAGGCGCTGCTGGTGCTGGGCGGCGCGGTGCTGGCGCTGGACGCGCTGCACGAGCTGGCGCCGTACGTGGTGCAGGTGGCGGGGGCGCTGCCGCGGTGGGTGGCGCCGGCGCTGGCCGGGGTGCTGCTGCTGGTCGTGGGGGCGACGTACGAGAAGCGGCTGCGGGACGCCCGGCGGCTGAAGGAGGCGCTGGGGCGGATGCGGTGAGGTGAGGGCGGGAACGCCGATGGCCCGGAAGCTCTTGGAGCTTCCGGGCCATCGGTCCGGGGTGGGCGATACTGGGTTCGAACCAGTGACCTCTTCGGTGTGAACGAAGCGCTCTCCCACTGAGCTAATCGCCCGGGCGCACCGCAAACATTACCCCATGTCAGCGGCGTCCCCCGACCATCCCCGGGACCGCCCGGGGGTCACTCGTGGATCTTCCAGGGCATGACGATCCCGAACTTCCACACGTAGATCCCGACGAGCACGGCGATGATCACGAGTCCGATCACCGTGAGGATGATGTTGCGCCGCCGGACCTTGGGGTCGAGCGCCCGCTGGGCGGCCTCGGTGACCTTGCGCCGGGTCCAGCGCAGCACCAGCTGGGCCCAGACGAACTCGGTGGCCCAGATCGCCATGCCGCCGAAGATCACCAGCCAGCCGGGGCCCGGCAGCGGCAGCATGATGATGCCGGCCACGACGACGGCGAGGCCGACGACGAAGACGCCGACCTGCCAGCTGATGTGCAGGGCCCGGGACGCCTTGATGAAGCCCGGCGCTCTGGAGCCGAGCGACGGGTCCTCCTTGGTCACTCCCGGTATGACGTCCCCCGTCGCGTCGCGGGGCGCTTCCCCCGCGGCGGGAGCCGGTGTCTTCGCCGCGGCGGCACCGTCCCGCTCGTCACTCTCCGCATTCATGGATCCAACCTACCGGACCGGCTTCCGTTCACTTGAATGGCCGCATGACGCAAAGTTACACACCGCTGTACGAGCTACCCGAAGCATCTCAAAACGGTCAGAGGGGTTTACAACGCCACCGTAGGTGGCATGTCGATTTCGCCGACGTGCGAATCCCCGAGCGCACACTGAGCGAAAGGCCCTGGCGCTTATGAACACCACGGTCAGCTGCGAGCTGCACCTGCGCCTCGTTGTGTCGAGCGAGTCCTCACTGCCTGTACCCGCGGGCCTGCGGTATGACACGGCCGATCCGTATGCCGTGCACGCCACCTTCCACACCGGAGCGGAGGAGACGGTCGAGTGGGTTTTCGCCCGCGACCTCCTTGCCGAGGGGCTGCACCGGCCCACCGGCACCGGAGACGTACGTGTCTGGCCATCCCGTAGTCACGGCCAGGGCGTCGTCTGCATCGCGCTGAGCTCCCCAGAGGGCGAAGCACTGCTCGAGGCCCCGGCACGGGCCCTGGAGTCGTTCCTGAAGCGGACCGACGCCGCGGTTCCACCGGGCACCGAACACCGTCACTTCGACCTCGATACGGAGCTCTCACACATCCTGGCCGAGAGCTGAGCCAGGCCGAGAGCTGCACGACGCCGTCCGACTCGGGGAGACGGCGTCGCGCGGACAACCTCATACGGCTGACACCGGCGCCGGTGACCGCGGATCCACCGCGGTGACCGGCGCCGGTCCGCGTCCGGCCCGAGCCAGTAGAGTCGTCCGGCATCGGCGGGCGCCCGCACGCCGGAGGCCAGGGAGCGAAAGCGTGCTGATCCCCCACGACACCCGGATCGCCCTCGACCTAGTGGTCGATCTGGTGAACACCGCGCCGGAGAGCGAGCCGGAAGGGGGCGGGGCACCGGCCGACGGGCTCGCCGACGTCACGGCACTCCACGCGTTCGCCGTACGCCACCGCGTGAGCGGGATCGGCGAGCTCGACCAGCAGGACCTGAAGGCCGTGCACGACGTGCGCGCCCGGTTCGCCGAGGTCTTCGCCGCCGGGGACGCGCGCACCGCCGCCGGGCTGGTGAACGCCCTGGTGGCCGCCGCGGGCACCACGCCGCAGCTCACCGCCCACGACGGCTACGACTGGCATGTGCACTACTTCTCGCCGGACGCCTCGATCGCCGACCACCTGGCGGCCGACTGCGGCATGGCCCTCGCCTTCATCATCGTGGCGGGCGAGACGGAGCGGCTGCGGCGGTGCGAGGCGCCGGACTGCCGGAACGCCTTCGTGGACCTCTCGCGCAACCGCTCCCGCCGCTACTGCTCCAGCCGCACCTGCGGTAACCGCCTGCACGTCGCCGCGTACCGGGCGCGCCGCCGGGAAGCGGCCGGCTGACGGCTCACAGCAGGAAGAGATCGTGCAACGCGGCCATCAGCAGCAGGCTGCCGATGACCGTGAGGAAGATCATCAGAGGGGGCTGGGAAAGCGCGAAGAGGCAGCCGCGCGGCTCTTCGCCAGGGGGTGCGGGGGCGTCGCCCCGAGAGGTGTCCACCATTTCGGGACGATCATGACGCAGTCCCGGGGGTGCTTCGTACCAACATGCCTCTTCACGACGGGAGTTCACTCGTCATGGGGGCCTCGTTAATCGCTCCGGCGTGCGAGCGCCCAGCACATTTCCTAACCCCCGCTCCCCCTGCGGCTCAGCTCAGCTCGCGCAGCTTCCGCAGCTGGACCTGGCGCTGGACGCCGGTGCCGCCCTCGTGGCCGTTCCAGGGGTAGATCTCGATCTCCTTGGGCCCGGCCCAGCGGTTGTAGGCGGCGAAGACGGTGGAGGGCGGGCAGATCGCGTCCATCAGGGCGACCGAGTAGAGGGCGGGCACGCTCGCGCGGGCGGCGAAGCTGACGCCGTCGAAGTACGACAGGGTGCGGAACACCTGGGCGTCCGCGCCGTGCCGGGTGGCGAGGAAGCGGACGATCTCCTGGTACGGGTCCTCGTCGGTGATCTCGACGGCCCGCCGGAAGTGCGTCAGGAACGGCACGTCCACGAAGGCGGCCTTCACGTGCGGGCTGAGGGCCGCCACGGCCTGGGAGATGCCGCCGCCCTGGCTGGCGCCGTTGACGACGATGCGGGCGGGATCGACGGCCGGGTGGCTGCGGGCCACCTCGACGGCCCGCACCGCGTCGGTGAAGACCCGGCGGTAGTAGTACGTCTCCGGGTCGAGGACGCCGTTGGTCATGAAGCCGGGCGCCTGCGGGTTGGCGGCGCCGTACGGGTCCGGCGTGGCGCCCGCCGAGTGGTGGTTGACCGCGCCCTGGCCGCGGGTGTCCACGATCAGCGCGGCCCAGCCGGCCGAGGGCCACACCAGGTGGTCGTGGGGCAGCCCGCGCCCGCCGCTGTAACCGAGGTAGTGCACGACGGTCGGCAGGGGGCCCTCGGCACCCGCGGGGACGTTCAGCCAGGCGCGTATCCGGTGCCCGCCCCAGCCCGCGAACGACACGTCGTACGAGTCGACGGCGGCCAGCGCGCCGTCGTAGGGCGCGAACTCGGCGTCCAGCGGGTGGGCGGCGGCCTCGTCCAGGGTGAGCTGCCAGAAGGCGTCGAAGTCCTCCGGCTCGTCGGGGTCGGGCCGGTAGCCGCGCAGCTGGTCCAGGGGCAGGTCGAACAGGGCCATGACTTCTCCGTTTCGGGCACGCGGAAGGGGGCGGCGTCCGCCGCACAGGTCCACGCGTCCCGCCCCCGGTGACATGGGGCCTTGAACGCATACGTTCGCGGCCCAGCGGGACGCTATGCGGCGCCGCCGGGCAGGGTCAAGGAATCCCGGGAGGCCCGGGCGAAACGATTCACCTGGTGAGACGGGGCGGGCCCCACCGCGTGCTGCGGCGGGGCCCGTGGGTCCGGACGGCTCCCGGTATCAGATGCCGTGCTTCTTCAGGATGGCCTCGATGTCGCTGAAGTCCTCGCCGGTGCCGGAGGAGGCGGACTGCTTGCCCTGCTTGCCGCGCGGACGCGTGGCCGCCGGGGAGGAGCCCGCGCCGAGCGAAGGGGCCGAGGCGCCCGGCTCCACGGCCTCGCCCCGGGCGGCCCGGGCTGCGGCCCGGCGCTCCTTGCGGCTGCCGCCGCCCCGGCGTTCGACCGCGCGCGTGAGCATGAAGAGCAGCCAGGCCACGCCCAGCAGGCCGAAGCCCAGCCAGACGCTCGGCTTGAAGGCGATGTCCGACACCCACTTCACGACGCCCGTCAGCACCAGGCCGACCGGCACCAGCGAGTAGGCGGCGATTCTCGTCGCGGTGAGGAACCGCTTGCGGTACGCGGTGACGGCCGCGATGCCCAGGCCCGCCGCGGACACCGCGGAACAAATGGTCTCGGCAAGCATCGGTGCCTCCTGGCGCAGGGGGATACGTCCCTTCCATCCTGCACCGGGCACCGGCCGGGCGGCCATGCCCCGGGCCCGTATCAGGGAGATCTCAGGGGCCGGGCTCCTCCCCAGGTGCCGGGCGGCCGCCCCGCCGTGCACCCTGCGAGACTGGCCCCATGAGCGATTCCACCCCCGCCGCACCGGTCGTCCTCGACGTCTGGTGCGAGCTCCAGTGCCCCGACTGCCACCACGCCCTGACCGATGTGCACGCCCTGCGGGCCCGGTACGGCGACCGGCTGGACATCCGGCTGCGGCACTTCCCCCTGGAGAAGCACAAGCACGCCTACGCCGCCGCGCAGGCCGCCGAGGAGGCCGTGGTCCAGGGCAGCGGCTGGCCGTACATCGAGGCGGTGCTCGCGCGCACGGGTGACCTCGGGGCGCGGGGCGAGAAGCTGCTGGTCGAGGTGGCCGGGGAGCTGGGGCTGGACGCGGAGGAGTTCGACACCGCGCTCATCGACGGCCGGCACATGCTGATCGTGGACGCGGACCAGGCCGAGGGCAAGGCCATCGGGGTCACCGGCACACCGACGTACGTGATCGGCGGGGAGCGCCTGGACGGCGGCAGGAGCCAGGACGGGCTGCGCGCGCGGATCGAGGAGATCGCCGACCGGCTCCTGGCCGGACAGGGCTGAGGGGGCAGGATCTACAGCGGTTTGGCCAGGTTGTACTGGGTCGGCTCGTAACCGAGCGATTCGTACAGCCGCAGGGCCGGGGTGTTGGCCGTGACGACGTGCAGCCCGATCCGCGTCTCGCCCGCCGCCAGCGCGATCCGCTCGGCCTGGAGCATCAGGGCCCGCCCGTAGCCGCGCCCCCGGTACGGCTCCGCCACCTCCACGTCGAACACGTAGCCGATGCGCATCCCGGGATGCATCTCGAACGGCGCCTCCCAGACATGGCCGACGGTCTCGCCCTCGCGGCGCAGGTAATCCAGCCGTACCCCCTCGGTGGCGAGGCCGTCCGGGAGGTGGCGGGCGTGGGAGGCACGGGCCGCGGCCGGGGCCGCCTCGCGCGGGACGCCCCGGCTCACCAGGTTCTCCGTGTACGCGGCGACGGCGTCGCGCTCCCAGACGGCGAACTCCTCGGGCGTCATCGGGTGGGCGGTGAGCCCGTCCGGGAGGACCGGGGGCTCCTCGGGCAGCGTCTTGACCATGTTGCGGCTGCGCTCGGTGTAGCCGAGGGCGGCGGCCAGCCGCTGCCCCGCGGCGTCCCCGGCGGCCACCTCCGTACACACCTGGGTGCAGCCCCAGCCGCGCAGGATCTCCTCGGAGGCCAGGGCGGCGATGGTGCCCCGGCCGCGCCTGCGGACGGCCTCGTCGATCCGCAGGGCTCTGATCAGGCCCGTCGCTCCGCCCGCGCCCGGCTCGACGGCGAGCGCGACGGAGCCGACGGGGCGCCCGTTGTCGCACACGTCGTACGCGCGCCGCTGTGCGCCGTCGGCGCCTGACTGGATCGGCCCGGCCGGCCGCAGTGTCGTCGTCATCAGGTGGTTTCTATCCCCTGCGCGCGGGCCCGTCACCCGTATTTGCGCGGACGGGCCGTTGCCGTCACGGGTCGAGGTCGTCGGCCGCGCGCTCCTCGAAGATCCGCATCGCCTTGGCGGTGACCGGTCCCGGTGCGCCCGGCAGCTCCCGGCCGTCGATCCGGTGGACGGCCTGCACGTCCCGGAGGGTGGAGGTCAGGAAGACCTCGTCGGCCCGGTCCAGGACGTCGAACGGCAGGTCGGTCTCCTGCGCGCCGGTCCACTCCACGGTGAGCGCCCGGGTGATGCCGGCCAGGCAGCCGGAGGCGACGGGCGGGGTGTGCAGCTGCCCGTCCAGGACGACGAAGACGTTGGACCCGGTGCCCTCGCAGAGCCGGCCGACGGTGTTGGCGAACAGCGCCTCGGACGCGCCCTGCTCGTGGGCACGGGCGAGGGCGACGACGTTCTCCGCGTACGAGGTGGTCTTGAGGCCGGTGAGCGCCGAGCGCTCATTGCGGGTCCAGGGCACGGTGACGACGGCCGTGGTGTCGGGGCGCCGGCTCACCTCGCCGAGTGCGACGACGAGGCCGGGACCCGCGTCGCCCCGGTCGGAGCCGAGGGGCGAGATGCCGCCGGTGTACGTGATCCGGAGCCGTCCGAGCCCGACCGGGTTGGCCTCCACGACGGCGGTGCAGGCGCGGCGCACCTCGTCCGGGTCGGGGGCGGGCAGGCCGAGCCCCTGGGCGGAAAGGGCCAGGCGGTCGAGGTGGCGGGTGAGGGCGAAGGGGCGGCCGTGGGAGACCCGGAGCGTCTCGAAGACGCCGTCGCCGACGGTGAGGCCGTGGTCGAGCACGGACACCCGGGCGTCGTCGGCGGGGCGCAGCTCGCCGTTGACCCAGATCCTCATGGTGCGGTCCTTCCGGTTGCTTCGTATGCGCCCGACGCTACAGCGAGCAGCCTGGACGCCTTGAGTTCGGTCTCGTCCCATTCGCGTTCCGGATCGGAGCCCCAGGTGATCCCGGCCCCGGTGCCGAAGCGCAGGAGGGGGGCGGCTCCGGTGCGGTCGGTCCAGAAGGTCCTGATGCCGACGGCGAGCGAGGCGGTCCCGCGGTCGGCGTCCACCCAGCCGATGCCGCCGCAGTACGGGCCGCGCGGAGCGGTCTCCAGTGCGCGGATGATCCGCAGCGCGCTGGACTTGGGGGCGCCGGTGACCGAGCCGGGCGGGAAGGCCGCGGCGAGGATCTCCGGCCAGCCGGCGCCCTCGGCGAGGCGGCCGCGCACGGTGGAGACGAGGTGGACGAGGCCCGGGTGCTTCTCGACGGCGCAGAGGTCGGGGACGGTGACCGAGCCGGTGGCGCAGACCCGGCCCAGGTCGTTGCGGACCAGGTCCACGATCATCACGTTCTCGGCGTGGTCCTTCTCCAGCAGGTCCGCCTCGGTGCGCCCGGTGCCCTTGATGGGGCCGGACTCGATCGTGCGGCCGTCCCTGCGCAGGAAGAGCTCGGGGGACGCGGTGGCGATCTCGACGCCGTGCGCGGGGAGCCGAATCGTTCCTGCGTACGGGGCGGGGTTGCCGCGCGCCAGCAGTGCGGTGAGGGCGTCCACGTCGGCCGGGCCCGGCCCGGGCAGCGGTGCGGTCAGCACCCGGCAGAGGTTGGCCTGGTAGACCTCGCCGGTCGCGATGTACGCGCGGATGCGCCGTACGCCTTCGGTGTAGGCCTCCCGGTCGAGCGAGGACGTCCAGTGCCCGGTGCCCGGGCCGCGCCAGGCGCCGGGGGCCGGGGCGGGCACGGGAGCGGGGCGTACGGTGTCGAAGCGGGCGCAGGTCAGGGAACCTTCGAAGCCCGCGCAGACGGCCCAGAAGCCGGACGAGTCGAGGGCGGCGGGATCACTGGTCACATCCCGCAGACCGGAGGCGACGAGGCCGCCGAAGCGAGCCATGGGAGCGAGGTCGTGCACGTCCGTGAGTGTAGGACGGCGCACGGTGACCCGCGCCGGGGCGAGCGCACCTCAGCACGCTGCACAAACGCGTTTTTGTACTGGCCCGGGAATCCGCTAGAGTTCAACACGTCGCCGAGACGCGCAAGCGGACCGGGAAAGACAAGCGGACGTAGCTCAGTTGGTAGAGCGCAACCTTGCCAAGGTTGAGGTCGCCAGTTCGAACCTGGTCGTCCGCTCGCAGAAGGTGGGGATCTTCACCGGTCTCCCACCCCTGGTGGAGTGGCCGAGAGGCGAGGCAACGGCCTGCAAAGCCGTCTACACGGGTTCAAATCCCGTCTCCACCTCCACGGACGATTAGCTCAGCGGGAGAGCGCTTCCCTGACACGGAAGAGGTCACTGGTTCAATCCCAGTATCGTCCACTGATCCGCAAGGATCACCCGCGCGATTAGCTCAGCGGGAGAGCGCTTCCCTGACACGGAAGAGGTCACTGGTTCAATCCCAGTATCGCGCACGCAGTACACGCAGGTTCACCTGCGCGATTAGCTCAGCGGGAGAGCGCTTCCCTGACACGGAAGAGGTCACTGGTTCAATCCCAGTATCGCGCACTGTCACGAAGCCCCGGTCGTCTCGGCGACCGGGGCTTCGTCGTGTTCGGTCAGGAGGAGAAGAGCATCCGGCCGAAGCTCTTCTGCCGGTAGTGACCGTGGTGGCCGCCGTGGTGCGGGGCGCCCCAGGCGGGCGCGGGGGCGGAGGGGTAGGCCTGCGGCGGGGCGGCCGGCGGCGGGGCCTGCTGCGTCCACTGGGACTCGATGCGGGTCAGCGTCTCCAGCTCGCCGTAGTCCAGGAATATCCCCCGGCAGCCGCTGCACTGCTCGATCTGAATGCCGTTGCGGTTGTACGTGTGCATCTGTGCGTGGCACTTGGGACACTGCATGTTCGGGCTCACTCCTCGCCGTCGGTTCGCCGTCGCCGGAATGCGTGCCCGCCGACGGTCGGTTCACCCTACGACGTGGGTGCCGCCCCCAACTCGGGCGGGAGCGAGGCAATTCGGGCACAGGCGTCGATCATCACCTGTTCCACCTCATCCGGAGCCCGGCCCTCCGCCGACGACTTGGCCCAGGCGAGCGCGGCGGTCTGCACGGTCAGCGCGCGGGCCGGCACGTCGAGGGCGGGCCAGGGGTCGCCGTCGGCCGGTACGGCGGGGCCGCCGCCCGCCCGGTAGGCGTCCAGGAGGCGGAGCCAGACGTCCGGCGGGAGCAGTCCGGCCGCGTACCAGGCGGCGGGGCGCGCGAGGTCCCAGGCGGGGTCGCCGAGGCCCGCGTCGTCCACGTCGATGAGCAGCCAGGGGCCGTGCGGGGCGGGGTGGCGTACGAGCTGGCCCAGGTGGAGGTCTCCGTGGCAGAGGTACGTTTCCCGGCCGGCCGGGGGCGCCGCCCCGCCCCGCGCCCAGCCCGGCAGCCCGCGCCAGGCGGCGAGCACGGGCGCGACGGCCGGGTCGCCGGGGCGGGCGGTGCGCATCCGGGCGACGGCGAGCGCGGCCTTCGCGGGCCCGCGCATGGCGGGGAGCGGACCCGGGACTGCGGTGCGGTGCAGCCGGGCCAGGAGCGCCCCGGCCTCCTCCCAGGGCGCCGCGTCCGGGTCGCCGGGGTCGACGGGCTCGCCGTGGGGCCAGAGCGTGACGGGGCGGCCGTCCAGTTCGGTGAAGGGGACGCCGGGTGCCACGGGCAGGGGCGCCAGCAGGATGCCGTCCTGCCCCGGTGCGGCCGCCAGGCGCAGCCGCCCGGCCAGAGCGGCCGTATCCGTGTCGGCGGCGTGCGCCTTGGCGACGACGGGGCCGCTGCGGACGACGATCCCGTCCTCGCGTTCGGCGAGCACGGACGGGGGCGGGCAGGCGCGGGGACCGCAGCCGGCCGGGTGGACCGCCCCGTGGGCGAGATCCCCCAGTGCGCGTACGAGTGCGGTGGTCACGGTCTCCCCCGGTGGCGCCGACGGGCTGTGGAGGTCACGCCCCGGCAGAGCGTACGCGGAGGCGCGGTGCCGTGGCTCCGGGCCGTGGCGGCCGGAGGGTTCCGCCCCCGGACAGCGCGATGTCCGGTCAGCTCCCCAGCTGACCGGACAAACGCTGCCGTCCGCCGCACCCCCGTCCCCACGGGGTTGTTGGCCGGATGTCCCGGTCCGGACCGCTCTTCCGGACCCGGGGCGCCGCTCAGCGCCCCAGCATCACGCCCACGGACGACGCCTGTGTGACCACTGCTTCCCAGCCGCCGAAGACGACGACCAGCAGGGCCGCCAGGGGAAGGACCATGGCGGTCGCCACCAGCGGGTGGCGGCGGCCGGACGCGGCGGACGAGCCGCGGGACCGCGTGCGGACCACCGTCCGTGCTGCCGTGTCAGCCATGGTTCCTCTCCTGACCTGATGTGGGGCGACGGGCGCTTGACCTCGGGGGACGAGTGCGACGCCCGCCGCTTGGACTCAACATTAGGGATCCGGGGAGCGGGCGGCGTCATGCCCGCGTACCGAGTCCCGGGCCTCCCGGAGGATGAGCCGCGCTCGGTCGGCGTACTCCCCTGGGTGGAGACCGGGCTACGCGGGGTTGGGGTCTTCCCGGAGGGGACGCTCGGAGCTGTCCTCCCTGGGGACCGGTTGTTCGACCAGGGCGAGGACCCTGGTCGCCATGAAGCGGGCCGTGCGCACCACGGACCCGTTCCGGGTGACTTCACTCACTTCGACCACGCCCCGGCGGACCGCGGTCTCCACCCTGCGGCCTGCCCGGGAGGCCACCACCTCGTAGGTCCGGGTGCTGTCCCCGGCGTCCACGACTATCTCGACTCGATCGCCCTTCATTGATCCAATCCCCCTTCTGCGACGGACCTTTGAGATCTCGCACGGGCCGGGGCGCCTGGATCCGCGGCTCCCTGACCACTCCTCAAGTCTCCCACCCGCCACTGACAATCGAATCTCCCCGGAGGGCGCGGCCTCTGAGCACCCCGGGCGGCGGGTACGTAAGCTGTGCCTCGTCAGGCGTACCAGGCAGCGGGGATGGGCAGACATGGCGATGATGCGGCTCCGGCGCGAGGACCCGCGTGTCGTCGGCTCGTTCAGGCTGCACCGGCGGCTCGGGGCCGGCGGGATGGGCGTCGTCTACCTGGGTTCGGACCGGCGGGGCCAGCGCGTCGCGCTGAAGGTGATCCGCCCGGACCTGGCGGAGGATCAGGAGTTCCGTTCGCGGTTCGCGCGCGAGGTGTCCGCCGCCCGGCGGATCCGCGGCGGCTGTACGGCCCGGCTGGTCGCCGCCGATCTGGAGGCGGACCGCCCCTGGTTCGCCACGCAGTACGTTCCGGGGCCTTCGCTGCACGACAAGGTGGCCGAGGAGGGCCCGCTGTCGGCCGCCGAGGTGGCCTCGATCGGGGCGGCGCTCTCCGAGGGCCTGGTCGCGGTGCACGAGGCCGGGGTGGTCCACCGGGACCTGAAGCCGTCGAACATCCTCCTCTCCCCCAAGGGCCCCCGGATCATCGACTTCGGCATCGCCTGGTCGACGGGCGCGTCCACGCTGACACACGTCGGTACGGCGGTGGGCTCGCCCGGCTTCCTCGCGCCCGAGCAGGTGCGCGGCGCGGCGGTGACGCCCGCGACGGACGTGTTCTCGCTCGGGGCGACGCTGGCGTACGCGGCGATGGCCGACTCGCCCTTCGGGCACGGCAGTTCCGAGGTGATGCTGTATCGCGTGGTGCACGAGGAGCCCCAGCTCTTCGATGTGCACGACGCGCTGGCACCGCTGGTGAGCGCCTGTCTCGCGAAGGACCCGGAGGAGCGGCCGAGCACGCTCCAGCTCTCGATGCGGCTCAAGGAGATCGCGGCGCGCGAGGCGCAGGGGCTGCACGAGAGCCGGCCGCCGGTCCAGCGTTCGGCCCAGGAGGCGGACCGCCCGACCGGCCGGCTGGACGGCCCGTACACCGAGCAGCAGACCCGCCGGGCGGCCGGTCCGGCGCCGGGATCGCGCCCGCAGAACCGGCCGTCGGCGGCGCGTTCCGCCCGCACCGGCAGTGGCCGGCCGGTGCAGCAGCCGCCGCGCGGGACGGCGCGTCCGGCCAGGCGTCCGCAGGGCACCAACGGGACGAACGGCAGGCCGGGCACCCGGCCCGGGACCCGGACCACCTCGACGGGGCGGCGCCCGGCCAACCCGAAGCTGCTGCGGCAGCGGCTCGTCGTCTTCGTGGTGGTGACGCTGCTGGTGGCGCTGGGGATCGCGGCGGCGCAGGGCTGCCAGGGCCCGGCCCGGGGGCTGGGCGTGGACCTCGGCCACGGCCAGAGCCAGGGCCAGGTCAGGCCGTAGTTCAGCTCTCCGGACGGCCGGTGGCCACCGCGTAGAAGGCGACCGCGGCCGCCGCGCCGACGTTCAGCGAGTCCACGCCGTGGGCCATCGGGATGCGCACCCACCGGTCGGCGGCGGCGAGGGCCCGGGCGGAGAGGCCGTCGCCCTCGGCACCGAGCATCAGGGCGACCCGGTCCATCCGGTGCGGTGCCGCCTCCTCGATGCTGACGGCCTTCTCGGCGGGCGTCAGCGCGAGCACCGTGAACCCGGCCTCGCGTACGGTCTCAAGACCCTGCGGCCAGGTGTCGAGGCGGGCGTACGGTACGGAGAAGACCGCGCCCATCGACACCTTGACGGAGCGCCGGTAGAGCGGGTCGGCGCAGTCCGGGGAGAGCAGGACGGCGTCCATCCCGAGGGCGGCGGCGCTGCGGAAGATCGCGCCGATGTTCGTATGGTCGTTGACCGCCTCCATGACGGCCACGCGGCGGGCCGTGCGGAGGAGTTCGGCGGCGGCCGGAAGGGCCTTGCGCTGCATGGAGGCGAGGGCGCCCCGGTGCACGTGGTAGCCGGTGACGCGTTCGGCGAGGTCCGGGGCGACCGTGTGGACGGGGGCGTCGCTCTCCTCGATGACGTCCCGCATCCGGTCGACCCACTTCGCCGAGAGCAGCATGGAGCGCATCTCGTACCCGGCCTGCAGGGCGCGGCGGATGACCTTCTCGCCCTCGGCGATGAAGAGGCCCTCCGCGGGCTCCTTCCTGCGCCGGAGCTCCACGTCGGTGAGGCTGACGTAGTCGCTGAGGCGGGGGTCGTCGGGTGTGTCGATGGTGAGGGGTTCAGCCACGGTCCGCGCCGATCTCCACGACCGCGCCGATCACGATGACGGCGGGCGGGCGGACGTCCTCGGCGGCCACCCGCTCGGCCACCGTGGCGAGGGTCGCGTCCACGCGGCGCTGGGCGGCTGTGGTGCCCTCCTGGACGAGGGCCACCGGGGTCTCGGGCGAGCGGCCGTGCTCCACGAGCGTACGGGCGATGGCGCCGATCTTGTCGACGGCCATCAGGAGCACCAGGGTGCCGCGCAGCCGGGCGAGGGCGGCCCAGTCGACCAGGGAGCGCTCGTCGTCGGGGGCGACGTGCCCGCTGACCACGGTGAACTCGTGGGCGACGCCCCGGTGGGTGACGGGGATGCCGGCCGCGCCGGGGACCGAGATGGAGCTGGAGATGCCGGGCACGACGGTGCACGGGATGCCCTCGGCGGCGAGCGCCTGCGCCTCCTCCATGCCCCGGCCGAAGACGAACGGGTCGCCGCCCTTGAGCCGGACGACCGCCTTGCCGGCCTTGGCGTGCTCGATCAGCGCGTTGTTGATGGCCTCCTGGGCCATGTAGCGGCCGTACGGGATCTTCGCGGCGTCGATGACCTCGACGTGCGGCGGGAGCTCGTCCAGCAGGTCGCGGGGGCCGAGGCGGTCGGCGATGACGACGTCCGCCTCGGCGAGGAGGCGGCGGCCCCGGACGGTGATGAGGTCCGGGTCGCCGGGGCCGCCGCCGACCAGGGCGACGCCGGCGGTCCGGGTGCGGTGGTGCGGGGCGGCGATGCTGCCGTCGCGCAGGCCCTCCACGATCGCGTCGCGGACGGCGGCGGAGTGGCGCGGGTCGCGGCCGTGGGCGCCGGCGGTGAGCACGGCGACGGTGACGCCCTCGCTGCGGCCGGTGGCGGGCGTCCAGGCGGTGGCCGCTTCGGCGTCGTCGCTGCGGACGCACCAGGTGCGGGTGCGTTCCGCCTCGGCGGAGGCGGCCTCGTTGGCGGCGTCGTCGTCGGTCGCGATGAGCGCGTACCAGGTGTCGGTGAGGTCGCCGTCGACGTACCCGCGGCGCTCCCAGCGGATCTCGCCGGCGTCCGCCATCGCCTCGACGGAGGGGGTGGCGGACGGCGACACGAGGACGATGTCGGCGCCGGCCGCGATGAGGGCGGGGAGGCGGCGCTGCGCCACCTGGCCGCCGCCGACGACGACTACGCGGCGCCCGTTGAGGCGCAGTCCGACGGGGTAGGCGGGGCGATCGGCGTGCTCGGCCATGGTGGTGCGGGCTCCTCGGGGCGGGGCGGAAGCGCGGGCCGCTGCGGCGGTGGAGCGGCGTGGTGGGTGGTGTTCACGATACGGGGTGGCCCGGGGGCCACGGTGTGCGGTGGGCGGGGCGCCTGCGGCGGGCCTTGTCCCCTCCCCGCCCCTTCCCGAAACCGGGGCGCTGCCCCGGGCCCCCGCTCCTCAAGCGCCGGAGGGGCTGGGCTTTCGGGGCTCCGCCCCGGACCCCGCGCCTCAAACGCCGGCGAGGCTGGAAGTGACCGTGCGGCCAAAATCAAGCCCCTCCGGCGATTGAGGAGTGGGGGTACGGGGGCAGCGCCCCCGCAACGCGCCGCGCTACTTCTCCGTCACGCCCGCCGAGTCGAACGTCGCCACCTCGTGCATCGCACGCGCGGCGCTCTGCACGATCGGCAGCGCCAGCAACGCACCCGTGCCCTCACCGAGGCGGAGGTCCAGGTCGACCAGCGGGCGCAGGCCCAGCTTGTTGAGGGCGGCGACGTGGCCCGGCTCCGCGCTCCGGTGGCCGGCGATGCAGGCGGCCAAGGCCTCCGGGGCGATCGCGCGGGCCACCAGGGCCGCCGCGCCCGCGCTGACGCCGTCCAGGATCACCGGCGTACGGAGCGACGCGCCGCCGAGCAGGAAGCCGGCCATCGCGGCGTGCTCCAGGCCGCCGACGGCCGCCAGGACGCCGATCGGGTCCGCCGGGTCCGGCTGGTGGAGTTCCAGGGCGCGCCGCACCACGTCGATCTTGCGGGCGTGCATCTCGTCGTTGATGCCGGTGCCCCGGCCCGTCACCTCGGCCGGGTCCATGCCGGTGTACACGCAGATCAGGGCGGCCGACGCCGTCGTGTTCGCGATGCCCATCTCACCGGTCAGCAGGCCCTTGTTGCCCGCCGCCACCAGGTCGCGGGCGGTCTCGATGCCGACCTCGATCGCCGCGTGGACCTCCTCGCGGGTGAGCGCCGGTCCGGTGGTGAAGTCCGCCGTGCCCGCCCGTACCTTCCGGGGCAGCAGGCCCGGCATCGGGGGCAGTTCCGCGACCGCGCCCACGTCGACCACGCACACCTCGGCGCCCACCTGCGCCGCGAACGCGTTGCACACCGCGCCGCCGCCGAGCATGTTGGCGATCATCTGGCCGGTGACCTCCTGGGGCCACGCCGTGACGCCCTGCGCGTGCACCCCGTGGTCGCCCGCGAACACCGCGACGGCGGCGGGCTCCGGGATCGGCGGCGGGCACATCCGGGAGAGCCCGGCCAGCTGCGCCGAGATGATCTCCAGCATGCCGAGCGCACCGGCCGGCTTCGTCATCCGCTTCTGGCGTTCCCACGCCTCGCCGAGCGCCTTGGCGTCCAGCGGGCGGATGTTGGAGATCGTCTCCTGCAGCAGATCGTGCGGCGCCTCGCCGGGCAGGGCGCGGCGGCCGTACGTCTCCTCGTGGACGACCCAGGACAGCGGGCGCCGCTTCGACCAGCCCGCCTGCATCAGCTCCGGGTCCTCGGGGAACTCGTCCACGTACCCCACGCAGAGGTACGCCACGATCTCCAGGTGCTCCGGCAGGCCCAGCGCGCGCACCATCTCGCGCTCGTCGAAGAAGCTCACCCAGCCCACGCCCAGGCCCTCGGCGCGTGCCGCCAGCCACAGGTTCTCCACGGCGAGCGCCGACGAGTACGGGGCCATCTGCGGCTGTGTGTGCCGGCCGAGCGTGTGGCGGCCGCCCCGCGTCGGGTCTGCGGTCACGACGATGTTCACCGGGGTGTCGAGGATGGCCTCGATCTTCAGTTCCTTGAACTGCTTCGCCCGCGCCTTCGGCAGCGACTTGGCGTACGCCTCCCGCTGCTGCTGCGCCAGCTCGTGCATCGAGCGGCGCGTCTCGGCGGAGCGGATGACCACGAAGTCCCAGGGCTGCGAGTGGCCCACGCTGGGCGCCGTGTGCGCGGCCTCCAGGACGCGCAGCAGGACCTCGTGCGGGATGGGGTCGCTGCGGAAGCCGTTGCGGATGTCCCGGCGCTCCCGCATCACGCGCAGGACGGCCTCGCGCTCGGCGTCGTCGTAGCCGGGCGCGGCGGGCGTGGCGGGCGCCGCCTCGGGGGCCTCCGCCGGTACGGGCTCCGCCTCGTCGCTCAGGTCCGGGGTCTCGATGACCTCGGGACCGGCCTCGGCCTCCGGCTCGGGTGCGGCGGCGGGGGCCTCGGGCTGTATCGGCTGTCCGGCGACCGGAGCGATGGCCTCCGGCTCGGGAACGGGGGCGGCTTCCGGCTCGGGGGCCGGGGCGGGCTCGGCTGCGGCCTCGGGGGCCGGGGCGGGCTCCTCCACCGCGACGGGCTGCGGCTCGGGGGCCGGTGCGGGTTCAGCCACCGCTACGGGCTCCGGCTCGGCGGCCGGTACGGGCTGCGGCTCGGGGGCCGCCACGGACTCCGCCACGGCGACGGGCTCCGGCTGCGGCTCGGGCGCCGGAACGGGCTGCGGCTCAGGGGCCTGTACGGGCTCCGCGACGGCCACCGGCTCCGGCTCCACGGCCGGAACGGGCTGCGGCTCGGCTGCCTGCACGGGCTCCGCCACCGGCTCGGCGGCCGCTACGGGCTCCGCGACCGGTGCCGGGGCGGCCTCGACGACCGGGACCGGCTCGGACTCCACCACGGCGACGGGCTCCGGCGCCACGACCTGGGCGGGCTCCTCCACGGCGACGGCCACGGCCACCGGCTCGGGCTCCGCCACCGGCTGCTCGGCGACCGGTGCCACGGGCTCCTGCACCTCGGGGGCCGGTTCCGGTGCGGGCACCGGCACCTCGGCCGCCGGGGCCACGGGCGCGGGCTCCGCGACTGGCTCCTCCGGCGCCACCGGCGCCCCGGGCTCGGCCTGCTCCGGCGCCGCCGGGGCCGTCCACTGGTGGGCGGTCTGCGGCGGGATCTCGCCCAGCTGGGGGCCCGGGAGGGGCTGGTCCGCGGGCTGCGGGTCGAAGTACTCGGGTTCGGCCGTGGCCGGGCCCGCGTGGCGGGCGGGGGGTACCCCGGCCGGACCGCGGTCGGCGAGGGAGCGGACCACACCGGCCCCCGACGTACCGCCGTAGGACGGCTCGGGCGAGGCCGGTCCGCGGTGCAGCGGGCGGCGCGCGGGGGGCTGCGCGGCGGGGGCGGGGGTGCGGACGGCGCCGAGGTCGACGGAGCCGGAGTCGCGGCCTCCGGACTCGTGCGCGCCGGGCCCGGTCTCGGGCAGCGGCGCGGCGGCGGCCTGGTGCATCGCGTACGCGGGGGCCTGCTCCTGGAGCTGGACGGGGCCCTGGGCGTGCGCCGGGTCGGCGGGCTGGGGGTGGAAGAGCGGCTGGTACGCGCCCTGCGCGGCGGGGTCCGCGTAGGGGTCCGCCGCCTGTGCCGTCGGCTGGGGTTCGCCCCAGGCGCCCTGGGCACTCGGCATCAGGAGGAGGTCGTCGTCCTCGGGGGTGTGCGCGGAGGGTTCGAGGTAGGTGTAGGAGTCAGGCGCGGGGACGCCCGTCTGCTCCACCGTGCCCGCGTTCTCCGGCAGTCCCTCGCCCGGGATCCGGCCGGTGTCACTCATGCGTTCCCCTCGCCCATCGTCAGTGCTCCTTCGGCCCTTCGCCCGGGACGCCCGGACACGGCACGCGGTGCTCGTCCGGTGGAACGAGCGGGCGCGCCGCGCGGCACGAATCGGTCGCGGACATCCTGCATTCTCGCGGTCGTTCGCCGCCGCGGCAGCTCATTTCGCCACGGCCCGCTGTGGACTGCGCCACGTTGCGCGTCCCAGGGTTCTGCCGTACCACAACGGGGACCAAAACGGTCCCCTTTTCCGGACATTGACGAACGAAGCGACGAACGTCCGGGAGCGGTGCGACGATCGGCCAGCCTACCTCGCACCACTTGCCGACGGGTCAGGGGGCAAGGTCCGAACGAAGTGCGGAAAGCAGAAAGACGACCGTGCGTTCGCGCTCCGACCAGGCGGTCGTGTCGAGTTCGACGGACTGGAGGAGCGAGCAGTCGACCGTGTAGCCGTTTCCGGCCAGTGCGGCACCCAGTGCCTCGGCCTCGTCGCGGGTGGAGGCGTGCGTGACGATCCGCTCCGGGCGGCGGTCCGCTACGGCGGTGGCGACGGGGACACCGCCGCCTCCGATGCGTACGACATCGGGTTCGGGCAGCCGTTCCAGTACGTGCGGGGCGCGGCCCTCGACCACCTGGAGCTGGACGCCGAAGGCGCGGGCGGCGGCCGCGGTGCGGGCGCAGGCGTCGGGGTCGCTGTCCACGGCGAGGACCGCCGCGCCGAAGCGGGCCGCCTCGACGGCCAGCGCGCCGCCGCCGGAGCCGATGTCCCAGACGAGGTCGCCGGTGCGGGGGCCGAGGTGGGCGAGCTGGGCGGCGCGCAGGACAGGGCCCTCGCCCTCGCCGCTCTCCCCCGCCGGGCGGGCGCCGGGGTCCGGGTAGGCGCCGGCGGGCAGGGCCCATCCCCGTACGCCCTGCGGGTAGGCGGGGTGGCGGCCGGCGATCCAGGCGCCCTCGGCCTGCTGTTCGGGGCCGCCGCCGATGACGATGACGACGTTGGGGTCGCGCCAGACGTGGTCGGCGGCGGTGTCCGAGGTGACGACGGTGACCTGTTCGCGGTCGGTGCCCAGCTCCTCGCAGATGACGAACGTGCGGTGGACGCCTTCGAGGAGCAGGGCCAGTTCGGCGGGTCCGGCGCCGGGCGAGGTGAGGACGGCGACCTTGTGGTGGGCGCGGCAGACGTTCACGGCGCGGCGCAGGGTGCGGGGGTGGGCGACGACCGTCTGGGCGTCCTCCCAGGGCATGCCGGCGCGGGCGAAGGCGGTGGCGACGGAGGAGACTGCCGGGACGACCTCGACCTCCAGGCCGTGCTGCGGGGCGCGCAGGGTGCGGACGACGCCGAAGAAGCCGGGGTCGCCGTCGGCGAGGACGACGGCGCTGCCGCGGTGGCCCGCGATGCGGCGGGCGGCGAGGTCGACGGAGCCGAGGCGGATGCGTTCGGCGCTCCGGGGGACTTCGGGCAGCGCGAGGTGGTGGGCGGCTCCGGCGACCAGGGTCGCGGCCGAGAGCGCTGCGGTGGCCGCTCTGGTCAGCGGCGAACCGTCCCAGCCGATCACTGTGACCCGGTCGGCCATCTTGGTGTCATTCTCCTGGAGTCGTCGCAGGCGGGGCGGGTTGCCCGGGAGCAGGCAGGGTGAGGTTACCGGGTCGCCTCCCACGGGGCGCCGGGGCCCCGGTGCCGGTCAGTTCCAGTCGTTGTAGGTGCCGTAGCCGCCGGCGTCGGCGAGCTGTTCGGCGACGCCTTCGAGGTCTTCGGGGAGCAGGCCCCAGACGATGAGGTCGGTGCGGATGTCGGTCCACCCGCCGTCCGTGCCGTTCTCGGTCCGGGTACGCGCTATGCGGGCGTTGCGCAGGACGCCCTCGCTGATGCAGCCGAGTTTCTGGGCGACCTGCTGGGAGGCGGTGTTGTCGGCTGCGGTGCGCAGTTCGATGCGCTCGAAGCCCTGGTCGCGGAAGAGCCACTGGGCGACGGCGAGCACGGACTCGGTGGCGTAGCCCTCGCCGCGGGCCCAGGGTGCGGTGATGTAGTCGGCCTCGGTGGACAGGGTGCGCCAGTCGGTGTTGTGGAGCCGTACGGAGCCGACGAGGCGCTGGGTGAGGAACTCGGTGACGGCCAGGGCGATCCCGTCGCCCTTGGTGCGGTGTGCCGGAGCGATTCTGCGCACCCAGCGTTCGGCGTCGACCTGGGTGTAGGGGTGGGGGGCGTCGGTCCAGGCGGTGACCAGTTCGTCGTTCATCATCTCGATGTACGCGGGGAGGTCCGCCATGTCGAATGGGCGCATCACCAGCCGGTCCGTGCTGATGGAGATGTCCGGGAAGGTGGAAGTCATGCGCAGCTCCATGCCGAAGACCGTGTAAATGCACAGCATGCAGCATCGCGGGGGGCGCGTGCATGGCCGGGTGGGTACGGCGGAGCCCCGCACCCCCCGGGCGGGGTGTGCGGGGCTCCTGGGGCAAGTGCCGCTTACGGGTCAGGACTTGGCGTCACCGAAGGCCGGGACGACCGAGCCCTGGTAGGTGTCCTCGATGAACTTCTTGACCTCGTCGGAGTGGAGGAGCTTCACGAGCTTCTGGACGCGGGGGTCCTTCTCGTTGCCCTTCTTCACCGCGATGATGTTGGCGTACGGGTTGCCGTCGGCCTTCTCCAGGACGAGGGCGTCCTTGGCGGGCTTGAGCTTGGCCTCGATGGCGTAGTTGCCGTTGATGACGGCGGCGTCCACGTCGTTGAGGGCGCGCGGGACCGTGGCGGCCTCCAGCTCCTTGAACTCCAGGCCCTTCTTGTCGGTGATGTCGCTCAGCTTGGCGCTGGTGCCGACACCGGACTTGAGGGTGATGAGGTTGTTCTCGGCGAGCAGCTGGAGCGCGCGGCCCTCGTTGGTGGTGTCGTTGGGGACGGCGATGGTCTGGCCGGCCTTGATGGCGTCGAGGCTCTTGACCTTCTTGGAGTAGAGGCCGAGGGGTTCGAGGTGGACGGTGCCGACGGAGACCAGGTGCGTGTTGTTCTTCTGGTTGAAGTCGTCCAGGTAGGGCTGGTGCTGGAAGAAGTTGGCGTCGACCTGGCCGGTCTCGGTGGCGGTGTTCGGCAGGACGTAGTCCGTGAACTCCTTGACCTCCAGCTTGAGCCCGGCCTTCTCGGCGAGGTTCTTCTTGACGAAGCCGAGGATGTCGGCGTGCGGCGTCGGGGACGCGGCGACGACGAGCGCCTTGGAGGTGTCGCCGCTCTTGGCGGACGGGTCGGAGTCCGTGCCGCAGGCGGTGAGGCCGAGGGCGAGGGCGGTGGTGGCCGCCGCGGCGGCGGTGATCTTGATGCTGGTACGCACGAAAAGTGCCTCTTTCAGGTGGTGATGGTGGAGCGCCCGGACAAGGAGTGCGGGCTTGGTGGGGAGAGGAGGTCTCAGGAGGTGCGGCCCCGGCGGGCCAGCAGGCGGCCGGCGAGGTCGCCGATCAGCTGGACGAGGGTCACGATGACGATCAGCAGCGCGACCGTGATCAGCATGAAGCGGTTGTCGAAGCGCTGGAATCCGTAGGTGACGGCCTTGGAGCCGAGCCCTTCGCCGCCGACCGCGCCGGCCATCGCGGAGTAGCCGATGAGCACGATGACGGTGGTGGTGATCCCGGAGACCAGGGACGGCAGGGCCTGCGGGAGCAGCACCTTGCGGACGATCGTCGGGATGGAGCCGCCCATCGACTGGACGGCCTCCACGAGCCCGTGGTCGACCTCGCGCACCGCCGTCTCGACCAGCCGGGCGAAGAACGGGATGGCGCCGACGGCGAGCGGCACGATCATCGCGGTGGGGCCGATGAAGGTGCCGACGACCCAGGTGGTGAACGGGATCAGGGCGATCAGCAGGATGATGAACGGCAGCGAGCGGCCGATGTTCACGATCACGCCGACGACCTTGTTCACCGGGGTGTTCTGGAGCAGTCCGCCCTTGTCGGTGAGGACGAGAAGGACGCCGAGGGGCAGTCCGACCAGGACGGTGACGAGGGCGGACCAGAGCACCATGTAGAGGGTGTCGAAGGTGCCCTGCGTCAGCAGCGGCTGCATTTCGGACCAGGTCACTTCGCCACCTCCTTGGTGAGCGGTGCGGGTACGGACACGGGGGCGTCGTCCACGATCTCGGCCTGGAGGCCCTGTTCGCGGAGGAAGCCGATCGGGACGACGTTCTCCTCGAACCGGCCGGGCAGTTCGATGCGCATGCGGCCGATCTGCCGGCCGCCGACGGTGTCCATGGCGGCGCCGAGGATCGAGATGTCGATGTTGTACGTACGGGAGAGCTGCGAGATCACCGGGCGGGCGGCGGCCTCGCCGTGGAAGGTGACGTCCACGACGGTGCGGTCGGGCGCGGAAGCGGTGCCGCCGACGGGGAACAGCTCGTGGGCCAGCTCGGAGCCGGGGGTGGCGAGCAGTTCACCGACGGTGCCGGACTCGACCACCCGGCCTCCCCGCATCAGCGCGGCGGAGTCGCAGATGGTCTTGACGACGTCCATCTCGTGCGTGATGAGCAGGACGGTGAGCCCGAGCTGCTGGTTGAGGTCGCGCAGGAGCTGGAGGATGGAGCGGGTGGTCTCGGGGTCCAGGGCGGAGGTCGCCTCGTCGGACAGGAGCACCTTGGGGTCGCCGGCGAGGGCGCGGGCGATGCCGACGCGCTGCTTCTGCCCGCCGGAGAGCTGGCCCGGGTAGGACTTGGCCTTGTCGGCGAGGCCGACCAGGTCGAGGAGTTCGAGGGCCTTGCGGGAGCGTTCGCGGCCGGTGACGCCGAGGATCTCCAGGGGGAGTTCGACGTTGCGCTGCACGGTGCGGGAGGCCAGCAGGTTGAAGTGCTGGAAGACCATGCCGATGCGGCTGCGTGCCTCGCGCAGCTCCTTGCCGGCCCGGCGGCCCCGGCCCGCGAGGGCGGTGAGGTCCTGGCCGGCCACGGTCACGGTGCCGGAGGTGGGGCGTTCCAGGAGGTTGACGCAGCGGATGAGGGACGACTTGCCGGCGCCGCTGCGGCCGATGACGCCGTACACCTCGCCCTCGCGTACGTGCAGGTCGACGCCGTCCAGGGCGGTGACCTCGCGGTCGCGCGAACGGTAGACCTTCGTGAGGCCCGTCGTGGTGATCACAGGGGTTTCCGTCACTGTCGAGTGCGCGGCGCGGTGTCCGCCGGGCACGGGGCATGCGTCCGGGGGTGATCCGGACGATTTCGATCGGACGTTCCGAGCGGATTCCCGGGGCGTCCGGGCGCGGCGGTCACCGCGGGCCGGGGCCCGTACGGGCGGCCGGGAAGGATCTCGCTTCGGGGCGCGAGGCTCGGTCGTGGGCCCTCAGAAGGCGCGCATTCGACCCATACAACGAGCACCGGGCGTCGTGATCGCCTCGGTCGCAAGGATGCGGCTGCTCGTCGTGGTCATGGGCACAAGTAAAACAGACGTGAGTTCGCCGCCGGACCGGCTGTCCGGATAGCGGACAGCCGTGGATGGGTCGCTGCGACAGTCTCGTATCGGCCGGCGCTTTCCAGCCACACCGCTCTGACCTGCGGTGATGCGCTCATAGCGCCCCCTCCCATGCCACTCCCCCGGCGCCCGGAAGCAGCGCACCCTGTGGTCAAGGCCACGATCCCCGGCGAACCGGGGGCGAGGGCGGCGGGCCCGGCGCGCCGTAATACCCTCGGCTCATGCTCGACGCCCTGACGGTCGCGGTCGCCGTGGCCGCCCTCGCCCTCGCCGCCTGGTGCGGATACGCCGCCTACCGGGACCAGCCCACCAAGGACTGGCACTTCATCGGCATGGCCGTCGTCTCGCTGCTGGCCCTGGCGCAGCTGGTGACGGGGATCGTGCAGCTGGCCCGCGGCGAGCGGCCCGAGCAGGGCATGACCATCTTCATCGCGTACCTCGCCGGGGCGTTCCTCGCCGTACCGGCGGCGGGGTTCCTGTCGCTGAGCGAGCGGACCCGCTGGGGCTCGGTGACGGTGGCGGCGGGCGCGGTCGTCCTGGCCGTCCTCGAAGTACGGCTCTACGACATCTGGGGAAGCTGACCGTGACCGACACCGACACCACGCAGGCGACGGCCGGCGAGAAGCCGCCCTTCGACCTCGGCACCGGTCCCGGCCGGGTCCTCGTCTGGTTCTACGGCGTGTTCACCGTGGCGGCGGCGTCCCGTTCGATCGTCCAGATGATCCTGGACTTCGGCCGCGCGCCCCTCGCCTACGTGCTGTCCGCGGTCGCCGCGCTCGTCTACGGCTTCATCACGTACTCGCTGGTGCGCGGCGGCGAGCGGGCGCGCCGGACGGCGCTGGTGTGCTGCGCCGCCGAGCTGGCCGGGGTGCTGATCGTGGGGACGTGGACGCTGGTGGAGCCGTCCGCGTTCGCCGACGCGACCGTGTGGTCGTACTGCGGCCGGGACTACCTGTTCATCCCGGTGATCCTGCCGGTGACCGGGATGATGTGGCTGCGCCGCGCCCGGACCGCGTGAGGGCCCGCGCGCGGCGCGTGTACGGCTAGGCACTGGCCACGTACGCGGCGGGCGCCGGGGCCTCCTTCTCCAGCAGGATCATCATGACCCCGTCGTTGCCCGGGGCGTTGCCCACGGCGGCGTAGCCCGCGCGCTGATAGAGCCTCAGATTGCCCTCGCTGCGGTGGCCGGTGTGCAGCCGGAAGCGGGTGGCGGCGCGCTCGTCGGCGAGGCCGGACTCCGCCGCGCGCAGCAGCCGGGCGCCGAGGCCGTGGCCCCGCAGGCGGGGGTGGACGCAGAGCCTGCCGATCTGGCCGGTGCCCTCCTCGTCGGTCGAGCCCCGCACCGAGCCGACGACCTCGTCGCCGAGGCGTGCCACGTAGACCAGGTTCTCCGCGATCTCGGCGCGCACCGAGTCGAGGGTCTGGACGAGCGGGTCGATGCGGTAATTGCCGTACAGCTCCGCCTCGCTCTGGAAACAGAGGTACTGCAGCTTCAGAATCTCTTCGGCGTCCCGCACGTCCGCCGCCGAGATGGTCACGCTCATGCCCATGTGCGCATGCCTCCCGCTCACCTGATCCGCCGGTTGTCTCCCGCTCCTTTCCCACGGTTCAGGAGCGACAACCTCCGCCGCGAGCATTCTGCGCAGACATCCAAGGCATCGGGAACGGATGGGGCCCAAACTCCCCTGTGACATAGCCAACTCCCCTGCGATGTGACGGAAGCGGGGGGCTGACGGGGAGTCGGGCCCGCCGCGTTACCTCGTCGCCTTCTTCGCCGTGAAGTCCGCCGCCGCGAGCAGGGCGGTGTCCGGGTTGTCGGAGAAGATGCCGTCGATCCCGGTCGCGAAGTACGCGGCGAACGCGCCGAACGCGTCCCCGTACGCGTTGGGGTCGCTGCCGCGCCGGAAGTCGGCGGGCAGGAAGGTGTTCTCGTTGCGCATCGTGTACGGGTGGAGGACGAGGCCCTGCGCGTGGGCGTCGCGCACCAGGGCGGTGGGCTCGGTGAGCCGGCCGGCGGCGTCCTTGGGGATGATCAGGTCCAGGGTGGGGCCGATGCCCTGCGCGAAGGAGGCCATCCACTTCAGGCCGCCCGGCTTCACCAGGTCGTCCGTGGTGCGCGGGTCGCCGGACACCTCGAAGTCCCAGGGTTTGGTGCCCGTGCCGGAGAGCAGGACGATGCGCGGGGTCGCCACGAGCCGCGCCAGGCGCTGGACGCTGCCGGGCTCGAACGACTGGAGGATCACCGGGGACTGGGCGCGGTGGCGTCCGTACCGGCGCAGCAGCTTGGCCAGCGGCTCCTCCAGGCCGAGCCCGAGGCCCCGGAAGTAGGTGGGGTGCTTGGTCTCGACGTACAGCCAGACGGGCTTGCCGCGGCGGCGGCCCTCGCGGTCGGCCCAGCGCAGGACCTCCTCGAAGGTGGGGATCTCCCAGCGGCCGTCGTACAGCGTGTTCTTCTGGCGATTGGCCGGGATGCGCTCCTTGGCGCGGAGCGTCTTGAGCTCGGCGAGGGTGAAGTCCTCGGTGAACCAGCCGGTGAGGGAGACGCCGTCGACGCTCTTGGTGGTCCTGCGGTTCGCGAACTCGGGGTGCGCGGAGACGTCGGTGGTGGCGGTGATGTCGTTCTCGTGGCGGCAGACGAGGTGGCCGTCGCGGGTGGGGACGAGGTCCTGCTCGATGATGTGCGCGCCCATGTCCAGGGCGAGCTGGTAGGAGCCCAGCGTGTGTTCGGGGCGGTAGCCGCTGGTGCCCCGGTGGCCGATGACCGTGGGGACCGGCAGGTCGAGGCGGTGGCCGCCGTGGCCCCCGTGTCCGCCGTTGCGGTCGGCCGCCTGCGCCGTTGTGGTGACGCCCAGGGCGGCGGTTCCGAGGACGGCCGCCCCCGCTCCGATGACGGTCCGGCGTCCCGGCGCGGCCTGCGCACGCTCTGTCATGAATGCTCCTCGCATGTGATGTACGGCACCTGTCGAGCGAGGATCGAGCGTAGGCAGGGGTACGGTCCTGAGGGCGGCACCTGGACGAACATGGCGCGAACACATGTCAACACGGCGTATCCGGTGTGTGAACCCGATGTGCGATCGGCCGGTACCCGCGAGTATCGTCCTCACCTGCATGGACCTTTACAATCCGTCGCCCCGGCCGGCCCGGCCACTACACCGGAGGAAGCGTTGTCCCGTCTCGCACTCATCAAGGCAGTGCTCGGACCGATCCTGCGCCTGATGTTCCGTCCCCGGATGGAGGGCATCGAGAACATTCCGGGCAGCGGGCCGGTGATCCTGGCGGGCAACCACCTGACGTTCATCGACTCGATGATCATGCCGATCTGCTGCGACCGTCCGGTCTACTTCATCGGCAAGGACGAGTACGTGACGGGCAAGGGGCTCAAGGGCCGCCTGATGGCCTGGTTCTTCACGGGCGTCGGCATGATCCCGGTGGACCGGGACGGCGGGCGCGGCGGTGTCGCGGCGCTGATGACGGGGCGCCGGATCCTCGAAGAGGGCAAGGCGTTCGCGATCTACCCCGAGGGCACCCGCTCCCCCGACGGCCGCCTGTACCGGGGCCGTACGGGCATCGCGCGGCTGACGCTGATGACGGGCGCGCCGGTGGTGCCGTTCGCGATGATCGGCACGGACAAGCTCCAGCCGGGCGGCTCCGGTCTGCCCCGTCCGGGCAAGGTGACGGTGCGCTTCGGTGAGCCGATGGAGTTCTCGCGCTACGAGGGCATGGACCGCGACCGCTACGTGCTGCGCGCGGTGACCGACTCCGTGATGGCCGAGGTGATGCGGCTGTCCGGCCAGGAGTACGTGGACATGTACGCGACCAAGGCGAAGGCCGCCTGATCCGCTGACACACGTGTGAGGGCCCGCCCCCGGTCCGGGGGCGGGCCCTCACACGTGTGTCAGTCGTGCACGATGCCCTCCTCCAGTTCCTGGCCGCGCAGCAGGAACCAGGCGACGGCCGCCGTCGCCACGAGGACGACGGCGCCGACGACGGAGGCGAGGTGCAGCCCGTCCACGAACGCGTCCTGGGCCGCGGTGACCATCTCGGCGGCCTCGTGCGGCGGCAGCAGGTGCGAGGACTCCACGGCGCCGCCCAGCGATTCGTGCGCGGCGTCGGAGACGGCGGGCGGGGTGCCGGGCGGGGCCTGGAAGCTCTTGTAGGCGCCGGTCACGATGGAGCCGAGCAGCGCGATGCCGAGCGCCGCGCCGAGCTCGTACGCCGTCTCGGAGACCGCGGAGGCGGAGCCCGCGTGCTCCTTGGGGACGCTGGACAGGATGACGTCCGACGTCACGGTGAACGCGAAGCCCGCGCCCACGCCGACGATCAGGAGCAGCGCCCCGATCAGCGGGTAGGCCGTGTCGCGGTGGACGGCGGCGACCGCGGCCAGCGCCAGGCCGATCGCGCCGAGCCCGCCGGCCACCACGGTCCGTACGGTGAACCGCCGGGCGACCGTGCCCGCCAGCAGGCCCGCGGTGACGGCGCCGATGGCGGCGGGCAGTTCGGCGAGCCCGGCCTCCAGGGGTCCGCGGCCCTGGACCAGCTGGAGGAACTGGGAGAGGAAGAAGACGATCCCGGACAGGCCGAGGATGGTCAGCAGGTCGGCGAGGACCGCGCCGGAGAAGCCCCGGTGATGGAAGAGCCGCATGTCCAGCAGCGGGGCGGGGAGCCGGAACTGACGGCGTACGAACCAGATCAGCGCCAGCAGCCCTGCGACGCCCACCAGGGCGGGGGTCCAGCCCACGCCGTGCGCGGCCATCTCCTTGATGGCGTAGACGACGCCGATCATGCCGACCAGCGAGAGGCCCACGCTCGGCAGGTCCCACGGCCCGGGCGCCGGGTTCTTGGACTCGGGGATCATCTTGATGCCGACCACCACGAGCACCGCCATGACGGGCAGGTTGATCAGGAAGACCGAGCCCCACCAGAAGTGTTCGAGGAGGAATCCGCCGACAACGGGGCCGACGGCGGCGCCGGCCGAGGCCATCGCGCCCCAGATGCCGATGGCGAGGCTGCGCTCGCGGGGGTCGTGGAAGAGGTTGCGGATCAGCGCGAGGGTGGACGGCATCAGGGTGGCGCCCGCGACGCCGAGCAGCGCCCGCGCCAAGATCATCATCTCGGGCGTGTGCGCGTAGGCGTTGAGCACCGAGACCGCGCCGAAGGCGGTGGCGCCGCAGAGCAGCAGCTTCTTGCGGCCGATGCGGTCGCCGAGGCTGCCCATGGAGACCAGGAGCCCGGCGATCACGAAGGAGTAGACGTCGCCGATCCAGAGCAGCTGGGTGCCGGTCGGCTCCAGGTCCTCGCTGAGGAAGGGGGTCGCCAGGCCGAGCACGGTCGCGTCGACGGCCACGAGCAGCACGGCGAGGACGAGGACGGCCAGCGCGATCCACCGTCCGGGGCGGTACGGATCGACGGGGGGCTCCGGGTGCTCTTCGACGCTGCTCATTGCTCCACGCTCCGGCGTGCGCCGCCGAGCAGCAACTCGGCGATCATGTACGGGAAGTCCCGGGCGGCCACCCGGCCCGCCTGAACGGCCCACGCCCCGCTGCCGATGAGCCCGTACAGCGCCTCGGTCAGCCAGGCCGGGGTCAGGTCGATGCGGAATTCGCCGCGCTCCTGGCCGCGCCGGAAGAAGGCGGCGACACGGGCGTCCAGCCGGTCCCAGCCGGCGTTCTGGTCGCCGTCCTCCCAGAGCTGGTTCTCCGTCACGAGGAACGAGAGCAGTCCGGCGCCCGGCTCGACGGCGACGACGAACCGGCGCAGCGCCTCCTCGCTCGTGCCCTCGTCCATCGCGGCGGCGTCGAGCGCGGCCTCGAACTCCTGGATGCCCAGCTCCTCCAGCGCCCTGACCAGGGCGTCCCGCCCGGCGAAGTGCCGGTGCAGGGTGGCGCGCCCGATCCCGGCCGCCTTGGCGACCTCGTCCATGGTCGCGGTGGATTTACGGGTCAGCAGGGCGGCGGCACTGCGCAGCACCTGCTCACGATCAAGAGTCATGGGACAACACTAACCCGAATGAGACATCAACGTCTCATTCGGGTGAGTGGCGTCCCATTCCGTCGGTCAGCTCCAGGGCAGCGAGGCGCGGTGCCGCCAGTACGCCTCCGGCTCCTCGACCAGGGCCTCCAGCCTGGTCCGCCGTTCCTCGTCGAGGACGGGGACGGCCGCGTGGAGATTGCCGGAGAGCTGGGCGACGGTGGCCGCGCCGGAGAGCACGACGCCGGCCCACGGCTGGTGGAGCACCAGGGCCAGGGCGACCGCGTCGCTCCCGAGCCCCTCCTCGTCCGCGATCTCCCGCACGACGGCGGGCGCCTGCTCCCCCGCGAGCCTGCCGTTGGCCATGCCCTCCTTGACGATGACGGTGAGCCCGGCGGCGTGCGCCTCGGCGAGCGCGGGTCCCGCCGAGGTCTCCAGCGCGTTGTAGGTGGCCTGGACCGTACGGAAGAGGGGCGCGCCGTCGACGGTGACGGCGAGGGCGGCGAGGATCGCCTCGGCCTGCGCGGGGCCGCTGGTGGAGATGCCGACGCTGACGCCCTGCGCGGCCAGTTCGGCGAGGCGGGCGTGCAGCTCCTTGTCGGCGAGCGCCGGGCTGTCCGGGGTCACCGAGTGGATCTGGTAGAGGTCGAGCCGGTCGCCGAGCAGGGCGGCGGTCTCGGCGCGCTGGCGTTCGAACGCGGCGAGGCTGTGGTCCTTGACCTCGTGCGTCTCCGCGTCGAGGCCCCAGTCGGCGGTGTAGGTGTAGCCCCATTTGCTGCCGACGACCACGTCGTCCGCCTCGGGGTGCGCGGCCAGCCAGCCGGCCAGGAACTCCTCGGCGCGCCCGTAGGAGCGGGCGGCGTCGAAGTAGCGGACACCCTGCGCGTAGGCGGCGTCGAGGAGTTCGTGCGTACGGGCGCGCAGGGCGTCGGGCGAGCGCTCCCCGGGCAGGTCGCGGTCGCGGTGGAGGTTGATGTAGCCGGGCCGGCCGACGGCGGCCAGGCCGAGCCCGATGTGGGCGGTGGGGGTGGTCGCTTCGGACAGTCGGGCGAACGGCATCGCGGGCTCCTCGTCGTCGGGCAGGACGCGCCTACCCTTCAACGTAGCCCGCGATGCCTCTCCGGCTACTTACGCGCGTCCGCCCAGGCGTGCTGCACGGCGAGGTCGGCCTTGACCTCGGCCAGCTGGGTGGCGACGGCCGAGGGGGCGGTGCCGCCACGCCCGCTGCGGGAGGCGAGGGCGCCGGCCACGTTGAGGACGGTGCGGACCTCCGGGGTCAGGTGCTCGGAGATCTTCGCGAACTGCTCGTCCGTCAGCTCGTCCAGCTCGATGCCGTGGTGCTCGCACTCCTTGACGCACTCGCCGGCCACCTCGTGGGCGACGCGGAACGGCACGCCCTTCTTGACCAGCCACTCCGCGATGTCGGTGGCGAGCGAGAAACCGGCCGGGGCCAGCTCCTCCATGCGCTCCCGGTTGACGGTGAGCGTCGCCATCATGCCGGTGAAGGCGGGGAGCAGGACCTCCAGCTGGTCGCAGGAGTCGAAGACCGGCTCCTTGTCCTCCTGGAGGTCGCGGTTGTACGCGAGCGGCAGGGCCTTCAGCGTGGCCATCAGGCCCGTGAGGTTGCCGATGAGCCGGCCCGACTTGCCCCGGGCGAGCTCGGCGATGTCCGGGTTCTTCTTCTGCGGCATGATCGAGGAGCCGGTCGAGAAGGCGTCGTGCAGGGTGACGAAGGAGAACTCCTTCGTGTTCCAGATGATGACCTCCTCGGCGATCCGGGAGAGGTTGACGCCGATCATCGCGGTGACGAACGCGAACTCGGCGACGAAGTCCCGGGACGCCGTGCCGTCGATCGAGTTGCCCACCGAGCCCCGCTCGAAGCCGAGGTCGGCCGCGACCGCCTCCGGGTCGAGGCCCAGCGAGGACCCGGCCAGCGCGCCGGAGCCGTACGGCGAGACGGCGGTCCGCTCATCCCACTGCCGCAGCCGCTCCGCGTCCCGGGACAGGGACTGCACATGGGCCAGGACGTGGTGGGCGAAGAGCACCGGCTGGGCGTGCTGGAGGTGCGTACGGCCGGGCATGGCGACGTCCGGGTGCGCCTCGGCGAGGCCGACCAGGGCGTCCTGGAGGTCGGCGACCAGGGAGCCGATGATGCGGGCGTGGTCGCGCAGGTACATCCGGAAGAGCGTGGCGATCTGGTCGTTGCGGGACCGGCCGGCGCGGAGCTTGCCGCCGAGGTCGGGGCCCAGCCGCTCCAGCAGGCCGCGCTCCAGGGCGGTGTGCACGTCCTCGTCGGCGATGGTGCCGGTGAAGGAGCCGTCGGCCACGTCCGCTTCGAGCTGGTCGAGCCCGGCGATCATCCGGTTCAGCTCGTCCTCGGTGAGCAGACCGGCCTTGTGGAGGACGCGGGCGTGGGCACGGGAGCCGGCGATGTCGTACGGCGCGAGGCGCCAGTCGAAGTGGACGGACGCGGACAGCCGGGCCAGCGCCTCGGCCGGTCCGTCGGCGAAGCGGGCGCCCCAGAGACGTACGTCGCCGTTGCCGTTGCCGTTGCTCACTACGCGCTCCTCGGAAGTGCCACGATCAGTAATAGGCATAACTATGCAGAGCTCTGCATGGTTTGTCAAAGCGAGTGCCGGGGCTGCGAGGCCGCCGGTACGGTCGGTCTCCGGAACACCTGGGGGGATCATGGACGAAGCCTGGACGACGGCGTGGAAGCTGGCCAACGGCGTGCCGCTGCGCGAGGCGCTCGGCGGGCGGGACGCGGCGGAGCACTGGCTTGCGCTCGACCTGGCGGTGCGGCGGCTGACGCCGGACACCCTTCCCATGTACTTCTCACGCGGCGGGCCGTCGCCGCGCGAGGGCTGGAACGCCCTGCTGCCGTCCTTCCGGCGCACCCGGGAGCGGGCGGCTGCGGCGGAATCCGGGACCGCACTCGGCCTCTGCCACCCCAACGGCCACATCCGGGAGGCCGCGCTCGACCGCGTGTCCCGCTATCCGGACCTGCTCCCCCTCCTCGTCGTGCGCTGCACGGACTGGGCGGCTCCGGTACGTGAGCGGGCCCGGGCCCTGCTCGCCGAGGCACCGCCCGCCGGGCTCGTCGCGCAGGCGGAGCTGATCCTGCTCCTGGACCGGCGCGAGCGGGGCGGGTTCGCGGCGGAGCAGCTGGGCCGGGCGCTGCGCGAGGGCCCCGCCGAGGCCCTGCACCCACTGCTGGAAAGCGCCGACCGGGCGACGCGCCGGTTCGCCCATCGCATCGCCGTCGAGCGCGGACTGCTGCCGCCGCTCCGGCTGGCCCGCATCGCCGCGCGCTCGGGGGACGCCGTCCTCCAGGACCTGTGCGCGGAGGCGGCCGTCGCCGCGGTGCGCGGGACGGGGCACGACGACGGCGTCCTCGGCATCCTGCTGACCGGCCGCTCGGGCCGCGTCCGGGCCGCCGGAGTCACCGCGCTGCGGCGTGCCGGACGGTACGAGGAGGCGCGGGCCCATCTGACGGACCGTTCGGGCGTGGTGCGGGCCTGCGCCCGGTACGTGGTGCGCCAGGGCGGGACCGACCCGCTGCCGCTGTACCGGGCGCTGTGCACCGGCGAGGCCGTCGCGCCGGGCGCCGCCGCCGGGCTCGGCGAGTGCGGCGACCTGAAGGAGGACGCGGGCACACTGTGGGCCCTGGTCCGCCACCCGGACCCGGCCGTGCGCGCCCAGGCGGTGAACGGGCTGCGGGCGCTGGACGCGGTGCGGCGGGAGGGGCTGACGCCGTTGCTGGACGACCCGTCATCCGCCGTCGTCCGGGCGGCGACCCGGGCCCTGCTCCCCCACGCGGCCGAGTTCCCCGTGGAGTGGCTGCGCGAGCGCGACACCCCGGAAGCGCGCCGGGCGGTGCGGGTGGGGGCGCAGCGGCTGCTGCGGGCGGCCGGCCGTCCCTACGTCGGCTGACGAGTCATTTCGGGGGCGGCCGAACGATCAGCGGCCTAAAGTCCGTGGCATGCGAAGACTTGTGACAACCGCCGCCGTTCTGCTGGCTCTCGGCACCGTCGTCGGGGCCGGGCGGCCGCCGCTGGCCACCGCCCCGCTGCCGACCCGGCTCGCCGACACGGGCGGCGGCACCCAGCTGATCACCGCCATGGCGGACTCCACCTCGTCCACCGTCGGCACCCTCACTTGGTGGGACCTGCGCGACGGGAAGTGGGTCGCCGCCGGGACCGCCGCCGCCCGGTTCGGCTCGAAGGGGCTCACCGAGGGCAGCACCCGTCAGCAGAGCACGTACACGACGCCGACCGGTCTCTACGACCTGCCGTACGCCTTCGGGGTCAAGGCCGCCCCTGCCGGGACGCGCTTCTCGTACCGGCAGGCCACCACCAAGTCCTGGTGGTGCGAGGACAACGAGGCCGCCGCCTACAACCGCTGGGTCGAGCCGCTGCCCTCGGACTGCCGGGCCTCGGAGTCCGAGCAGATCACCGCGTACCCCACGCAGTACGCCCGCGCGCTCGTCATCGGCTTCAACTACGACAAGCCGGTACGCGGCCGGGGCGCCGGGATCTTCCTGCACGTCAACGGGTCCGGCGCGACCGCCGGTTGCGTCTCCGTACCGGCGGACGCGATGGACCGCATCCTGGCCTGGGCCGACCCGGCCCGCAGCCCGCACATCGCGATCGGCACCGTCGCGGGCGCGACCGCGATCACCAACTACTGACGTCCCCGCACTAGCGCTCGTTCTGCGCGAGCCGCAGCAGATGGTCGGCGAGCGCCTGCCCGCCGGCCGGGTCGCGGCTGATCAGCATGAGCGTGTCGTCGCCCGCGATGGTGCCGAGGATGTCGTGCAGTTCGGCCTGGTCGATGGCCGAGGCGAGGAACTGCGCGGCGCCCGGCGGCGTACGCAGCACCACCAGGTTGGCCGAGGCCTCCGCCGAGATCAGCAGCTCGGCGGAGAGCCGCCGCATCCGCTCCTCCTTGGCGGAGCCGCCCAGCGGCGCCTGCGGGGTACGGAAACCGCCCTCGCTCGGCACCGCGTAGATCAGCTCGCCGCCGGTGTTGCGGATCTTCACCGCGCCCAGCTCGTCCAGGTCCCGGGAGAGCGTCGCCTGAGTGACGCTCAGCCCGTCGTCGCTGAGGAGCTTGGCCAGCTGGCTCTGCGAGCGCACCGGCTGCCGGTTGAGGATGTCCACGATCCGGCGGTGGCGGGCCGTGCGGGTCTGCGGCACCGAAGGCCCGCCGAACTCGGATTCCTGCGCCTCGGTCATCGTCGTCGCCTCATTCTCCGGAGCGCTTCTCGCCGGATCGTCCGTCCCCGTATGCCGCGTCGAGGGCACCCGGCAGCGCCCGGAGGAACGCGTCCACCTCCGCGTCGCCGATCGTCAGCGGCGGCATCAGCCGCAGGACGTCGGGCGCGGGCGCGTTCACCAGGAGACCGGCACCCTGAGCCGCCTGCTGCGCCTGGGGCGCGAGGGGCTCGGTGAGCACGATACCCAGCAGCAGCCCGGAGCCACGGACATGGGAGACCAGGGGGTGCCCCAGCCCCTCCACGCCCTCCCGGATGCGCTCGCCGAGCCGCTTCACCTGATCGAGGGCGCCGTCGGCGGCCAGCGTGTCCAGGACCGCGAGACCGGCGGCGCAGGCGACCGGGTTGCCGCCGAACGTCGTGCCGTGCTGGCCGGGTGCGAGGAGGTCGGCCGCCGCGCCGAAGGCGACCGCGGCGCCGATCGGGAGTCCGCCGCCGAGCCCCTTGGCGAGGGTGACGACGTCGGGCTCGACGCCCTGGTGGGCCTGGTGCTCGAACCACGTACCGCACCGGCCGATGCCGGTCTGGACCTCGTCCAGGACGAGCAGGGTGCCGGTGGCCCGGGTGATCTCCCGGGCGGCCTCCAGATAGCCCTTGGCCGGGACGACGACGCCGTTCTCGCCCTGGACGGGCTCGATGATCAGGAGCGCGGTGTCGGTGGTGACGGCGGACCGCAGCGCCTCCACGTCCCCGTACGGCACATGGGTGACGTCGCCGGGGAGCGGGGTGAAGGCCTCGCGCTTCTTGGGCTGGCCGGTGAGCGCGAGCGCGCCCATGGTCCGGCCGTGGAAGCCGCCGTCGGTGGCGACCATGTGGGTGCGCCCGGTCAGCCGGCCGATCTTGAACGCGGCCTCGTTGGCCTCGGCACCCGAGTTGCAGAAGTAGACCTTGCCGGTGCGGCCGAACAGCGAGAGGAGCCGTTCGGCAAGCGCGACGGGCGGTTCGGCGATGTACAGGTTGGACACGTGCCCGAGGGTGGAGATCTGGGCGGTGACCGCCTCCACGACGGCGGGGTGGCCGTGGCCCAGGGCGTTGACCGCGATGCCGCCGACGAAGTCGAGGTACTCGGTGCCGTCCGCGTCCCAGACGCGGGCGCCCTCGCCGCGCACGAGGGACAGCTTCGGGGTGCCGTAGTTGTCCATCAGTGCGTGCTGCCAGCGCTGCGCAAGCTCGGCGTTGCTCATGACTCCCCCTGTGCGTCGGGCACGACCATCGTGCCGATTCCCTCGTCGGTGAAGATTTCCAGCAGGATCGAGTGCTGGACCCGGCCGTCGATGACGCGGGCGGTCTCCACCCCGTTGCGTACGGCGTGCAGGCAGCCCTGCATCTTCGGCACCATGCCGCTGGACAGCTCGGGCAGCAGCTTCTCCAGCTCGGTGGCGGTGAGCCGGCTGATCACGTCGTCGCTGTTGGGCCAGTCCTCGTACAGGCCCTCGACGTCGGTGAGGACCATCAGCGTCTCGGCGTTCAGCGCGGCGGCGAGTGCGGCGGCCGCGGTGTCGGCGTTGACGTTGTAGACGTGGTTGTCGTCGGCGGACCGGGCGATGGAGGAGATGACCGGGATGCGGCCGTCGTCCAGCAGGGCCTGGATGGCGCCGGTGTCGATGGCGGTGATCTCGCCGACCCGGCCGATGTCGACGAGCTCGCCGTCGATGGTGGGCCGGTGCTGTATGGCGGTGATCGTGTGGGCGTCCTCGCCGGTCATGCCGACGGCGAGCGGCCCGTGCTGGTTGAGCAGGCCGACCAGTTCGCGCTGGACCTGTCCGGCGAGCACCATGCGGACGACGTCCATCGCCTCGGGCGTGGTGACGCGCAGGCCCGCCTTGAACTCGCTGACCAGGCCCTGCTTGTCGAGCTGGGCGCTGATCTGGGGGCCGCCGCCGTGCACGACGACGGGCTTGAGGCCTGCGTGGCGCAGGAAGACGACGTCCTGGGCGAAGGCCGCCTTCAGCTCCTCGTCGATCATGGCGTTGCCGCCGAACTTGATGACGACGGTCTTGCCGTTGTGCCGGGTCAGCCAGGGCAGGGCCTCGATGAGGATCTGCGCCTTCGGGAGTGCGGTGTGCTTCCGCGCCGTCGTCATGAGCTGTACGCGCTGTTCTCGTGGACGTAGTCCGCGGTGAGGTCGTTGGCCCAGATGACGGCGGACTCGGTGCCCGCGGCGAGGTCGGCGGTGATCCGGACCTCGCGGTAGCGCATGTCGACCAGGTCGCGGTCCTCGCCGACCGAGCCGTTCCGGCAGACCCAGACATCGTTGATGGCGACGTTGAGCGCGTCCGGCTCGAAGGCGGCCTTGGTGGTGCCGATGGCGGAGAGCACCCGGCCCCAGTTGGGGTCCTCGCCGTGGATGGCGCACTTGAGGAGGTTGTTGCGGGCGATGGAGCGGCCCACCTCGACGGCGTCGTCCTCGGTCGCGGCGTTCACGACCTCGATCCGGATGTCCTTGGAGGCGCCCTCGGCGTCCCCGATGAGCTGCCGGGCCAGGTCGTCGCAGACGGTCCGGACGGCCTCGGCGAACTCCTTCTGCTCCGGGGCGATCCCGCTGGCGCCGGAGGCCAGGAGCAGCACGGTGTCGTTGGTGGACATGCAGCCGTCGGAGTCGACCCGGTCGAAGGTGGTGCGGGTCGCGTCGCGCAGGGCGGCGTCCAGACCGGCGGCGTCCACGTCGGCGTCGGTGGTGAGCACGACGAGCATGGTGGCCAGGCCCGGGGCCAGCATGCCCGCGCCCTTGGCCATGCCGCCGACGGTCCAGCCCTCGCCGCCCGCGACGGCGGTCTTGTGCACGGTGTCGGTGGTCTTGATGGCGATGGCGGCCTTCTCGCCGCCGTGCTCGCTGAGCGCCGCCGCGGCCTTCTCGATGCCCGGGAGCAGCTTGTCCATGGGGAGTAGGAGGCCGATGAGCCCGGTGGAGGCGACGGCGATCTCGCCCGCGCTGTGGCCCTGAAGGACCTCGGCGGCCTTCTCGGCGGTGGCGTGGGTGTCCTGGAAGCCCTGCGGGCCCGTACAGGCGTTGGCGCCACCGGAGTTGAGGACGACGGCGGAGACCTCGCCGCCCTTGACGACCTGCTCCGACCAGAGGACCGGCGCGGCCTTGACGCGGTTGGAGGTGAAGACGCCCGCGGCGGCGCGGCTCGGACCGTTGTTGACCACGAGGGCCAGGTCCGGGTTGCCGTTCTCCTTGATTCCGGCGGCGATGCCCGCCGCCAAGAATCCCTGTGCTGCCGTGACGCTCACGGTGCGACTCCGATCGTGGAAAGACCTGTGTCCTCGGGCAGTCCGAGGGCGATGTTCATGGACTGCAGGGCCCCGCCCGCGGTGCCCTTGGCGAGGTTGTCGATGGCGCTGATCACGATGATCCGCCCGGCCGCCTCGTCGTACGCGACCTGGACCTGCACCGCGTTGGAGCCGTACACGGCGGCGGTGGCGGGCCACTGCCCCTCGGGCAGCAGGTCCACGAACGGCTCGTCCGCGTACGCCTTCTCGTAGGCGGCGCGTACGCTCTCGGCGCTCGTCCCGGGCTTCGCCTTCGCGCTGCACGTGGCGAGGATGCCGCGGGGCATGGGCGCGAGGGTCGGCGTGAACGAGACGGTGACCGGCTCGCCCGCGGCGGCGCTGAGGTTCTGGATCATCTCCGGCGTGTGGCGGTGGACGCCGCCGACGCCGTACGGGGACATGCTGCCCATCACCTCGGAGCCGAGCAGGTGCGGCTTGGCCGCCTTCCCGGCGCCGGAGGTCCCGGACGCGGCGACGATCACGGCCTCGGGCTCGGCGAGCTGGGCCGCGTACGCCGGGTAGAGCGCGAGCGACACGGCGGTCGGGTAGCACCCCGGCACCGCGATCCGCTTAGTGCCGGCGAGGGCGGCGCGGCCGCCGGGCAGTTCGGGCAGGCCGTAGGGCCAGGTGCCGGCGTGCGGCGAGCCGTAGAATTTCTCCCAGTCACCGGCGTCCCGGAGGCGGAAGTCGGCGCCCATGTCCACCACCAGGACGTCGTCGCCGAGCTGTTCGGCCACGGCGGCGGACTGGCCGTGCGGCAGGGCCAGGAAGACGACGTCGTGCCCGGCGAGCACGTCGGCGGTGGTGGGCTGGAGGATGCGGCCGGCGAGGGGGCGCAGGTGCGGTTGGAGCGCGCCGAGGGGCTGGCCCGCGTTGGAGTTGGCGGTGAGTGCGCCGATCTCCACCTCGGGGTGGGCGAGCAGCAGACGGAGCAGTTCCCCGCCCGCGTATCCGCTCGCTCCTGCCACTGCTGCGCGTACCGCCATGAAAGCCTCCTCATTGATGGCATGACTATACGCAGTGATGCACTTTTATGCAAAGAATTTCCCTGGAGTGGCACCGGATGCGGCCTCTAGGGTGGCCCGATGGCAACGATCAAGCATTTCCAGGTGACCTTCGACTGTGCGGACCCCGAGCGGGTGGGGCGTTTCTGGTGCGAGGTGCTGGGCTATGTCGCGCCGGAGCCGCCGGAGGGGTTCGAGTCCTGGGACGCGTACAACGCCTCGCTGCCGGCCGAGGAGCGGAACACGTGGTTCGCGGCCTCCGACCCCACCGGGGCCGGTCCGCGCATGTACTTCCAGAAGGTTCCCGAGGGCAAGGTCGCCAAGAACCGGCTGCACCTCGATGTCCGGGTGGGCGTCGGGCTCAAGGGCGAGGAGCGGCTTGCCGTGCTGGAGGCCGAATGCGCGCGGCTCCTCCCGCTCGGCGCGGTGCGCGGGAAGCTGCTGCTGGCCGACGAGGAGAACGAGTCCTGCCTCAACATGCAGGACGTCGAGGGCAACGAGTTCTGCCTCGACTGATCCGGGCGGCGCGGCACGTACGCTCGCGCCCATGCCCGTCCCCTCCCCCGCGCCCCGTCTGCACCGCGTCGCCGTCCTCGTGCTCGACGGGGCGAAGCCGCTCGACGTGGGCATCCCGGCCCAGGTGTTCACGACCCGGGCGAGCATGCCGTACGAGGTACGGGTGTGCGGGGCGGCCCCGGGGCCGGTGACCGGGGGTGACGGGCTGGCCTACCACGTGACGCACGGGCTCGAAGCGCTGGCCTGGGCGGACATCGTCTTCGTACCGGGGTACCGGCAGCCGGACCGGGAGGATCCGCCCCGGGCCGTGATCGAGGCGCTGGTCGCCGCGCACGAGCGGGGGGCCCGGCTCGCCGCCATCTCGACCGGGGCGTTCGCGCTCGCCGCGACCGGGCTGCTCGACGGCCGCCGGGCCACCACGCACTGGCACTACACACGGGCGCTCGCCGCGAAGTACCCACTGGTCCGGGTGGACGAGAACGTGCTGTTCGTGGACGAGGGCAGCGTCCTCACCTCGGCGGGCGCCGCGTCCGGGATCGACCTGTGCCTGCACGTCCTGCGCGGCGACCTGGGCATCGCCGCGTCCAACCACGCGGCCCGGCGGCTCGTCGCGGCCCCGTACCGCAGCGGCGGGCAGGCGCAGTACGTGCCGCGCAGCGTCCCGGAGCCGCTGGGCGAGCGGTTCGCGGCCACCCGGGAGTGGGCGCTGCACCGGCTCGGCGAACCCCTCACGCTCGACGCGCTGGCCCGGCACGCGGCGGTGTCGCCCCGCACGTTCTCGCGGCGGTTCGCGGAGGACACCGGGTACACGCCGATGCAGTGGGTGATGCGGGCCCGTATCGACATGGCCCGCGAACTCCTCGAACGCTCGGAGCGGGCCGTCGAGCAGATCGCCGCCGATGTGGGGCTCGGGACCGGCGCGAATCTGCGCCTGCACTTCCAGCGCATCCTGGGCACCACCCCGAGCGAGTACCGGCGTACCTTCACCCGGGGTGAATAGGGGTAAATAGGGGCGAGCAGAAGGGGTGGGCCGCTGCCACGCCCCGCTGGCGGGATCCTTGCGGACCGTGGCGATCCCGCCGCTGTCCGGGGCGCGCGGCGAGCGCGATCGTGGAGGGCGAAGAGAGAAGGGACATCTCACGTGACTCGCATCGCCATCAACGGATTCGGCCGCATCGGACGCAACGTGCTGCGCGCGCTGCTCGAACGCGACAGCGACCTCGACCTGGTCGCCGTCAACGACCTCTCGGAGCCCGCCACCCTCGCCCGGCTGCTGGCGTTCGACACCACCGCGGGCCGCCTCGGCCGCCCGGTGACCGTGGACGGGGACACCCTCGTCGTGGACGGCCGCCGCATCAAGGTGCTCGCCGAGCGGGAGCCCGCGCGGCTGCCCTGGGCGGAGCTGGGCGTCGACATCGCCGTGGAGGCCACCGGCCGCTTCACCTCGGCGAAGGCCGCCCGCGCCCACCTCGACGCCGGAGCGAAGCGGGTGCTGGTCGCCGCGCCGTCGGACGGGGCGGACGTGACGCTCGCGTACGGCGTCAACAGCGAGGCGTACGACCCCGAGCTGCACACGGTCGTGTCGAACGCCTCCTGCACCACCAACGCGCTCGCGCCGCTGGCCAAGGTCCTGGACGACCTCGCCGGCATCGAGCACGGCTTCATGACGACCGTGCACGCCTACACCCAGGAGCAGAACCTCCAGGACGGCCCGCACCGCGACGCCCGCCGCGCCCGCGCCGCCGGTGTCAACATCGTGCCGACCACGACCGGCGCCGCGAAGGCGATCGGGCTCGTGCTGCCCGGGCTGGACGGCAAGCTGTCGGGCGACTCCATCCGGGTACCGGTCCCGGTCGGCTCGATCGTGGAGCTGAACACCACCGTGGCACGGGACGTGACGCGCGATCAGGTGCTCGACGCGTACCGGACGGCCGCCGAGGGCCCGCTCGCGGGCGTACTCGAATACTCCGAGGACCCGCTCGTCTCGGCCGACATCACCGGCAACCCGGCGTCGTCCATCTTCGACTCGGAGCTGACCCGGGTCGACGGACGCCACATCAAGGTGTCCGCCTGGTACGACAACGAGTGGGGCTTCTCCAACCGGGTGATCGACACGCTCACCCTGCTGGCCGGCCGCTAGGAACGGGTGCGGGGGCGGCCACGGACCGCCCCCGACTCCCCTGCCCCCGCGCCGAGTTCACCTTCCGTTCGCCGTGCAACCTTCTCCGCGTCGTACGTGTCTCCTATGCGAGCCCTCACACCTCGTACGCCATTGGCTCCACGTACGCGACCAAGGAGAATTTTGTGGGCATTCGCACCATGCTGACCGTGGCCGTGTGTGCCGCCACGGCGCTGACCGGCGGCGTGGCCGTCGCAGCGCCGGGGGGCGCGCACGCGGGCACGGCCGGGGGAACGGCAGGCACCACCGTCCGCGAGGACTTCAACGGGGACGGGTACCAGGACGTCGTCGTCGGCACGACGCAAGCGGCGGTGAACGGGCAGCCCTACTCCGGATACCTCACCATCGCCTACGGTTCGGCGCAGGGTCTGAGCGCCGCCCGCACGATGACCATCGACCAGAGCACTTCGGGGGTACCGGGCGAACCCGGTGAGGGCAATCTGTTCGGCCTCCGGCTGGTCCCCGCCGACCTCGACCACGACGGGCTGACGGACCTGGCGGTGTACACGTACGAGGCCCTGCCCACCAACCGGGGTTCGGTCATCGTGCTGTGGGGCCGCACCGGCGGCATCACGGGCGAGGGCGCGGTACGCATCCCCGGGCCCGAGACCGGCGACATGGGGAACAACGTCATCGCCGGCGACTTCAACGGCGACGGCGACACGGACCTGATGCTCGCGCACGGCTGGGGCGACGGGGACCTCGAACAGCGGAGCGTGCTGTACGGGCCCTTCAGCCGGGCCGGGAAGCCGGTCCGCGAGCAGCGGGTGACCATGTTCACGTCGGACAACTTCATGTCCGACCCGGCCGTGGGCGACTTCAACGGCGACGGCATCGACGACCTGTGCACCTTCTTCAGCTACGAGGAGCACGCCGAGGGCGGGAGCCTGTGGCTGGGCACCCCCCAGGGCCTGTCGACCACCTCCACCCGGCTGCCCTCCGGCACGTCCCCGACGGTCGGCGACTTCGACAAGGACGGCAAGGACGACCTCGCCGTCCGCGTGGTGCCGAACGGCATCTACGAGGACTTCCCCACGGACCCGGGCACCGTCAAGATCTACTACGGCTCCGCGTCCGGTCCGAGCACCACCCGGACCAAGGTGATCACCCAGGACACCGCGGGCGTCCCGGGCGTGAGCGAGAAGGGCGACCAGTTCGGCGCCCGGCTCAGCGCGGGCGACGTCACCGGCGACGGCTACGACGACCTCGCGGTGGGCGTGCCGTTCGAGGCCCTGGAGTCCAAGGCGGGCGCGGGCGCGGTGGTCCTGCTGAAGGGCGGGCCCGGCGGCCTGAGCGGCACCGGCTCCAAGTCGTTCCACCAGGACACGGCGGGCATGCCCGGGGTGGCGGAGAAGGGCGACCACTTCGGCGCCTCGGTGCGGCTGCTGGACGTCACCGGGGACGGCAGGGCTGAGCTGACGGCCGGTGCGCCGGACGAGGACCTGGAGGCGATCGCGGACGGCGGTGCGGTGTGGTCGCTGCGCGGCACCCCGACGGGGCTGACGACGACCGGCGCCCTCGCCTTCAACCCGGTGGACCTGGGCATCCTGGCGAAGCAGGCCCGGTTCGGCCTGAACCTGGGTGGCGACAACGGGTTCGGTCTCTACAACTGACGAGCACGCCGTGAGGGGCCCGTTCCGCGGATGCGGGACGGGCCCCTCACAGTGTCGTTCAGGGCGTCAGTCGCGCTCGTCGCGATCCTTCGCCTCGCGCTCGGCGTTCCGCTCCTTGATGCGGATGTTCTCCTTGCGGACGTCCGCCTGGGTGGCGCGCTCCTTCTGCAGCCACTCGGGGTTGTCCTGCTTCAGGGCGTCGATCTGTTCGGTGGTCAGCGCCTCGGTGACCCCGCCGCGGGCCAGGCCCGAGATGGAGACGCCCAGCTTGGACGCGACGACCGGGCGGGGGTGCGGGCCGTTGTTCCGCAGGTCGCGCAGCCACTCGGGCGGATCGGCCTGGAGGGCCGCCAGCTCGGCGCGCGAGACGACACCCTCCTGGAATTCGGCGGGGGTGGCGTCGAGGTACACACCCAGCTTCTTCGCCGCGGTCGCGGGCTTCATCGTCTGGGTGGTCTGGTGGGACTTCATGGGGTCAAGGGTATCCAGCGCGTGCGGCGCCCTCGACCACGGCCGGTAACCTGGCGGGGTGACAGGCCCCGAAGCAACCCCCTCGTTCCGGCTGGCGTACGTCCCCGGAGTGACTCCCGCCAAATGGGTGCGGATCTGGAACGAGCGCCTGCCGGACATCCCGCTGCACCTCGTCCAGGCCCCCGCGCTCGGCGCCCAGGAGCTGCTGCGCGCCGGTGGCGCCGACGCGGCGTTCCTCCGGCTGCCGGTGGAGGGCACGGACCTCAGCGCGATCCCGCTGTACACGGAGACCACGGTCGTCGTGGTCCCCAAGGACCACCTGATCGCGGCGGTGGACGAGGTGTCCGTCGCGGAGCTGGCCGACGAGATCGTGCTCCACCCGATGGACGACGCCCTGCCCTGGGAGCAACTGCCCGGCCGTCCGGCGCTGGAGCGGCCGGCGACCACGGGGGACGCCGTCGAGCTGGTCGCGGCGGGGATCGGGGTCCTCGTGGTCCCCCAGTCGCTGGCCCGGCTGCACCACCGCAAGGACCTGACGTACCGGACGGTGACGGACGCGCCGGAGTCGCGCGTCGCGCTGTCCTGGCCGCAGGAGAAGACCACCGACCAGGTGGAGGACTTCATCGGCATCGTCCGCGGCCGTACGGTGAACAGCTCGCGCGGCCGGGCGGGGGCGGCGCCCGCCGCTCAGCCGAAGGCCAAGGACAAGGCAAAGGACAAGGCAAAGGACAAGGCGAAGCGCGCTTCCGCTACGGGGGCGGGTAAGGGCTCCCGGGGCGGCGCGGGAGGCTCCGGCGGCTCCAAGGCGGCCAAGGGCGCGCGCGGCGCCGCCGCGAAGCGCGGGAAGCCCCGCCGGAGGCCGTAGCCGGGCCGTTGTCGGACCCGCCTGGCAGCATCGGGGAGCATGACGCACACCGAACGCCCGATGCCGCCCCTCGACGCCGACGAGCGCACCGGCCTGGAGAGCTGGCTCGACTTCTACCGGGCCACCGTGGCCCAGAAGTGCGAGGACCTGACCGACGAGCAGGCGCGCAGCGCCTCCGTACCGCCGTCGTCGCTGACGCCGATGGGGCTCGTCCAGCACCTCGCGGAGGTCGAGCGGAACTGGTTCCGGCGGGTCCTGACCGGTGAGGACGTGCCGTCGCTGTACGACCCGCCGGCCGGTCCGGGGGTCCACAGCGGAGGATTCGGCCTTTCCGCGGACGCCTCCTTCGCCGATGCCCTGGCGGTCTGGCGGGAGGAGATCGCCGTGTCCCGCGCGGCCTGCGCCGAGCGCTCACTGGAGGACTCGGCGCCCTTCATGGGCGGCGAGGTGAAGCTCCGCTGGATCTATCACCACATGATCGGCGAGTACGCCCGCCACAGCGGTCACGCCGATCTGCTCCGGGAGCGGATCGACGGGAGCACCGGTATCTGGCGGGCCGGGTTTCCGGGTCGCTCCGGGGAGATGTCAGGATGGGATCCATGACGAGCCAGGTTTTCTTCGACATCACCATCAACGACGAGCCCGCCGGGCGGATCGTCTTCAATCTGTTCGACGACATCGTTCCCAAGACCGCCGAGAACTTCCGCCAGCTGGCGACCGGCCAGAACGGCTTCGGTTACAAGGGCTCCTCCTTCCACCGGGTCATCCCGGAGTTCATGCTCCAGGGCGGCGACTTCACGCGCGGCGACGGCACCGGCGGCAAGAGCATCTACGGCAACAAGTTCCCCGACGAGAACTTCGAGCTGAAGCACACCAAGCCGGGCCTGCTGTCGATGGCCAACGCCGGTCCGAACTCGAACGGTTCGCAGTTCTTCATCACCACGATCGTGACGTCCTGGCTGGACGGCAAGCACGTCGTCTTCGGCGAGGTCGCCGACGAGGACAGCATGGTCCTGGTCAAGCGCATCGAGGGCCTCGGCTCGCAGAGCGGCCGCACCCAGGCGAAGGTCACCATCGCGGACTCCGGCATCCTCTGATCCCGGATCCCCGGCTGACCGAACGCGCCGTCCGACGTTTCCCGTCGGGCGGCGCGTTTCCGCATTCGGAAGCACGTTCACTGTCAACCATCGGTTGACACTCCACGACTGTCAACTTACGGTTGACACATGACGAATCCCGTAGTGCCGTCGCAGCCCGTCCGCCTGGACGACCTGATCGCGGCCATCAAGAAGGTGCACTCCGACGCCCTGGACCAGCTTCAGGACGCCGTCATCGCCGCCGACCACCTCGGCGACGTCGCCGACCACCTGATCGGCCACTTCGTGGACCAGGCGCGCCGCTCCGGCGCCTCCTGGACCGACATCGGCAAGAGCATGGGCGTGACCCGGCAGGCCGCCCAGAAGCGCTTCGTCGCCAAGGACCCCGGCGAGGGCGCCGCCCTCGACCCGAGCCAGGGCTTCGGCCGCTTCACGCAGCGCGCCAAGAACGTGGTGATGGCGGCCCAGAACGAGGCCCGGGCGGCCGGCAACGCCGAGATCGGCACCGAACACCTCGTCCTCGGCCTGCTCAGCGAGCCCGAGGGCCTGGCGGCGGCGTTCATCAAGGCGCAGGGCGTGGTCCTGGACACCGTCCGGCAGGCGGCCACCGCCGCGCTCCCGGCGGCCACCGAGGGCGAGATCCCCGAGCTGATCCCGTACAACGGTGACGCGCGCAAGGCGCTGGAGCTGACCTTCCGCGAAGCCCTGCGGATGGGCCACAACTACATCGGCACCGAGCACATCCTGCTCGCCCTGCTGGAGCACGAGGACGGCTCCGGCGTGCTCAGCGGCCTCGGCATCGACAAGGCGGCCGCCGAGCAGGCCATCGCCGCGGCGCTGTCGATCCTCACGGCGGGAAAGCAGGCGCCCGGCCGGGCGGAGTGACCTCCGTGCGGTGGAACCGCGCCGTCGGCTGAACGTGTCGCACCGGCCGCCCCGCGCCCGGCCTCTACGTTCTCGGCGTGAGTACGTATGAGGCAGGGGCAGGGCGGCGCGGGCGGCTCCTCAGGCTCGGTGAGTGGTGCGCCCGCCACTGTGTGGTGGTCCTCGTCCTGTGGCTGCTGGCGCTCGGCGGGCTGCACGTGCTCCAGAGCGCCTTCGGAGGCACGTACTCCGACGACTTCGACCTGTCCGGTACGCAGTCCAGCACCGGTGCCGACCTGCTGCGGGCGCACGACCCGGCCGCGGGCGGCACCGGCGCGCAGGTGGTCCTGCACGACGCGCAGAAACCGCTGACGGACGTGAGCGACCAGGTCGGTCAGGTGGTCGGGAACCTGGAGAAGCTGCCGCACGTCCTGTCCGCCCAGAACCCGCTGCCCTCGTCGTCCTCCGCCTCGTCCGCCGCGCTGTCGAAGGACGGGAAGACCGCGTACATCACTGTCCGGTTCGACGTGAACCCGACCTCGCTGGACGACTCCTACCTCGACCAGGTCGACACGGCGGTGAAGCCGCTGCGCAGCGCCGGCGTGCAGGTGGAGTACGGCGGTCCGCTCGGCGAGCTCGCCCGGCCCGAAACCAAGGACTTCACCAGCGAGGCCATCGGCTTCGCGGTCGCGGTGGTCGTCCTGCTGATCGGCTTCGGCAGTGTCATCGCCGCGGGCATGCCGCTGATCACCGCGCTGATCGCGGTGATCGTGGGCGTGAGCTGTCTGGGGCTGCTGGCCGCGCTGACCACCTTCGCCAGTGTCTCGCCCACGCTCGCCACCATGATCGGGCTCGGCGTCGGCATCGACTACGCGCTCTTCCTGATCACCCGCCACCGCCAGCTCGTCATGGACGGCGACGATCCCGTGCGGGCCGCCGGGCGGGCGGTGGCCACCAGCGGGCGCGCCGTGCTGGTCTCCGGCTGCACCGTCGTCGTCGCGCTCGCCGGTCTCTACGTCTCGCGCGTGACGTTCATCGGCAAGCTCGGGGCCGCCGCCGCGGTCACCGTCGTCACCGCGGTCCTCGGCGCGCTCACGCTGGTGCCCGCCCTGCTGGGGCTCGTCGGCCGGCGGATCGACCGCTTCCGGGTCCGGCCGCCGGTCGCCGAGGGCGGGGCCGGGGCGGGCGTGACGCAGCAGGGCGGCTGGCACCGCTACGCGCGCCGGGTCGAGCGTCGGCCGTGGTGGTTCCTGGTCGCCGGGGCGGTCGTGGTCGGCGTCCTGGCGATCCCGCTGTTCTCGATCCGGCTCGGGCACATCGACGACGGGGCGGATCCGACGAGCTTCACGGACCGGCGCGCGTTCGACCTGGTCTCCTCCGCCTTCGGGCCCGGCGCGAACGGGCCGCTCACCCTGGTGGTCGACCAGCGCTCGGTGCCGGACGCGGACCGTTCGGCACTCGCGTCGAACCTGAAGAAGGCGCTCACGGACGTGCCGGGCGCGGCGAGCGTCAGCGCGCTCCAGCCGACGAGCGACGACGCGCTGCTCGTCGGGACCGCGGTCCCGAAGGACGCCCCGCAGGACGCGGGGACGACGGACCTGTTCAAGCGGCTCAAGGACGACGCGCTGCCGGAGGGTGTGTCGGGCACGGCCGCCTCGGGCTATGTGACCGGGACGACCGCCGCCCAGGAGGACTTCCTCGCCATCATCGCGGCCCGGCTGCCCGGGATCATCGCCGTCGTGGTGGGCCTCGCCTTCCTCATCATCCTGATCGTCTTCCGGGGGTGTGCTGGTCGCGCTGAAGGCCGCCGTCCTCAACCTCCTCTCGATCGCCGCCTCGTACGGGGTGGTGGTGGCGGTCTTCCAGTGGGGCTGGGGTGGACCCTCGCTGGGCGTGTCGGGGACCGTACCGATCGAGAGCTACGTCCCGATGATGATGTTCGCCATCGTCTTCGGGCTGAGCATGGACTACGAGGTGTTCCTGATCTCCCGGGTGCACGAGGCGTGGCTGCGCACCCGGGACAGCCGGGACGCGGTGGCGCACGGCCTGGAGATCACGGCCCGGGTGATCACCTGCGCCGCGCTGATCATGGTGAGCGTCTTCGCGGCGTTCATCCTCAGCGACGACATCGTGGTCAAGATGCTGGGCCTGGGCCTCGCGGTCAGCGTGCTGATCGACGCCACGGTCGTACGGCTGCTGCTCGTCCCGGCCGTGATGACGCTGCTGGGGCGGGCGGCGTGGCGGTCGCCGAGGTGGCTGGACCGGGTGCTGCCGCACATCGACACGGAGGGCTCCGACGGGTCTTCGCCTACTCCAGGCGCAGGCTCCAGCGGCGCGAGCGGCCGGTGAGGGTGACGGTGGAGAGCGGGCCGACATCGACGTTCCAGTACGTGGACGGCGGGGCCTTCAGCGCGTAGACGAGGGCGGCCCGGACCACGGCGGGTTCGGCGACGGCGACGATCGCGCCGTCACAGGCGGGGCGGGTGTCCAGCCAGCCGCCTATCCGCGAGATGAACGCGAGCAGCGGCTCACCGCCGTGCGGCGCGGAGCGCGGGTCCGCCAGCCAGGCGTCCACGGCCGCCGGTTCCCGGGCGGTGACCTCGGCGAGCGTACGGCCCCGCCAGCGCCCCATGTCGCAGTCGCGCAGGGCGGGCTGCACCAGCGGGTGGAAGCCCAGCGCCTCACCGGTCGCGCGGCTGCGCGGGGTCGGCGAGCAGTAGCGCAGCTCGGCGGAGCCCAGCGGCGCCAGGGCCGGCGCGGCGAACTGCACCGCGTACCAGCCGGCCTCGTCGAGCGGCCGGTCGTCGTCGAAACGCTCGCCGAGCAGGGCGGAACCGCGCGCCGCGGCGAGGAGCGTGACCCGAACACTCATGGCCGCGATCGTGGGGCGGATCGCGACGCGGGTCAAGAGGTCGTTCGGGCACTCCTACGCCCGAGTAGGAATCAGGGCGGCGGGCGTGCCCTCCCAGGCCGTACGCAGCCGGCGGACGCCCTCCGCGATCTCCGGCGGCCCGGCGACCGAGGCGAAGCTCAGGCGGATGTGCGGGGCCGGGGGTTCGGCGGAGAAGTACGGGCGCCCCGGGGCGACGGCCACGCCCGCGCGCAGGGCCTCCTGAACCATCGCGGACTCGTCCGTGCCCGCCTCGGAGCCGGGCAGGGTCAGCCAGAGGTAGCCGCCGCCGGACGGGATGTGCGGGAGGCCGAGGCCCGGCAGGGCCGTCCGCAGCGCCGCCGTCATCGCCGTACGGCGGGCGCCCAGCTCGGCGGACACGGCGCGCAGGTGGCGGGCCCAGGCGGGCGAGCCGACCAGTTCGAGCGCGGCCTCCTGGAGCGGCCGGGGCACGAAGAAGCTGTCCACGACCTGGATGGAGCGCAGCCGTTCCAGGGCCGGGCCCCGGGCGGCGAGCGCGCCCACCCGCAGGCTGGGCGAGGCGGCCTTGGTGAGCGAGCGGGAGTGGACGACGACGCCGTCGGGGTCGTCGGCGGCGAGCGGCGCCGGGAGCGGGCCCGCGTCGTCGTGCGCGAGGAGACGGGCGAAGTCGTCCTCGATGACGAAGGCCCCCGCCTCCCGGGCGATCCGGACGACCTCGGGGCGCCGGGCCGGTGAGAGCACGGTGCCCGTCGGGTTCTGGAACAGCGGCTGGCAGACGAAGACGCGGGCCCCGGTCGCCCGGAAGGCGGCGGCGAGCAGGTCGGGCCGGACGCCCTCGGAGTCCACCGGGACCGGCACCGGCCGCAGCCCGGCCGCGCGGGCCGCCGCCAGCATGCCGGGGTACGTGGGCGACTCGACCAGCACCGGCGCGCCCGGCGGGGCGAGGGCGCGCAGCGCGGTGGCCAGGGCGCTCTGCCCGCCCGCGGTGATCAGCACATCGGCGGCGCCGAGCGAGGGCCCGATGTCGCGGGCGAACCAGGCGCGCAGCTCGGTGAGCCCGTCGACCGGCGGGCGGCTCCACGCGCCCGGGCGGCGGCCGGCCCGGGCCAGGGCGGCGGCCAGGGCCCGTTCGGGCTGGAGCGAGGCGTGCAGATAGCCGCCGTTGAGCTCGATGACCCCGGTGGGCGGGGGGACGAGGCTGACCAGGAGGCCGGACGCGTCGACGCTGCGGGGCACCGCCTCCGGGGAGCCGTCACCGCTGAGCGAGACCTCCTGCCAGGAGGTGTCACCGGCCGGGGGCGCCGGACGGGCGGAGGACTGGGCCCGGTAGGCGCCGGAACCGGGGCGGGTGACGACCAGCCCTTCGGCGGCGAGCTGGGCCACGGCCCGCGACACGGTCACGGGACTGGCCCGGAAGCGCTCGACCAGGGCCCGGCTGGACGGCAGCTTCTCACCCGGTGAGTAGCGGTCCAGCTCAGACCGCAGGGCTGTGACGAGTTCCGCCACGCTGCTACGCTCATGCATGAGAGCAGAGAGTAGCGCTACTGCGCCCAACACGATAGCGGTCGCACCCTCCAGCAGTCTCCCGCGCCCGTCCGCTCCGGCTTCCGTCCCGGCCCGCCGGGGCACGCTGCTCGCGCTGCTGGGCGTGGTGACGTTCTCGCTGACCTTTCCCTCCACCGCCTGGGGCCTGGAGAGCTTCGGCCCCTGGTCCCTGGTCGCGCTGCGCAGCCTGCTCGCGGCGGTGCTGTCCGGCGGTTTCCTCCTCGCGGCCCGGGTGCGGGTGCCGGCCCGGGAGCACTGGGCGGGGCTCGCCGTCGTGGCCGGCGGGGTGGTGGTCGGCTTCCCGCTGCTGACGACGCTGGCGCTGCGGACGTCCACGACCTCGCACGCCGCGGTGGTCGTGGGGCTGCTCCCGCTGACCACGGCGATCTTCTCCTCGCTGCGGACCGGGGCGCGCCCGCCCCGCGCCTTCTGGGCGGCGGCGGTGGCCGGGGCGGCCGTGGTGATCGCCTTCACCGTCGCGCAGAGCGGCGGGGCGCTGTCGGCCGGGGACCTCTTTCTGTTCGGCGCGCTGCTGGTGTGCGCGGCCGGATACACGGAGGGCGGCAGGCTGGCGAAGGTGATGCCGGGCTGGCAGGTGACCGGCTGGGCGCTGATCCTCACCCTGCCGCTCAACCTCGCGGGCGCCGCCGTCGCGCTGGCGTACGAGCCGGTGCGGCTCGGCGTGCACGGGGTCGTCGGTCTGGTCTGGGTGGCGGCCGGCTCCACGTTCCTCGGGCTGTACGTCTGGTACCGGGGCATGGCCGAGATCGGGGTCGCCCGGGCCAGCCAGCTCCAGCTCGCCCAGCCGCTGCTGACGCTGTTCTGGTCGTTCTTCCTGCTGGACGAGGAGGTCGCGGCGGCGGCCCCGGCGGCGGCCGTCGCGGTCCTGGTCTGCATCGCGCTCACCCAGCGCGCGACGCGGACCCGGTCCTAGACTGGTCAGCAGCACGGCACCGCACGCCACCCGCGAGGAGGTCACTCCCAATGGAGGCACACAAGGGCGATCGGCTGCTGACGCACGGCAGGACCGTGGGGCAGCACGACCGGGTCGCGGAGATCGTGGAAGTGCTCGGGGACCGGGGCACTCCCCCGTTCCGCGTCCGCTTCGAGGACGGACACGAACATCTGCTCGCACCGGGCCCCGACACCGTCGTCGAGCACACGGGCTGCACGGCGGGCCGGGACGCGGACATCACGTAGATCTCAACGCGGCGGCCTCGCGCGGGACCGGTAGTGGTCGGCGACCACCCGGTCCATCGCGCCGATCCGGTCCGCCGCCACGCTCTTCGCCGAGAAGTACGCGTGGCCGCGGACTTGGTCGTGCCGGGCGGCGAGGTCGATGTGGCGGGACAGCTCCGCCGGGTCCTGCCAGGCGGCCGGCTGGGCCGGGTCGCCGCATTTGTACAGGGCCTCGCCGATGAACAGGTCGACGCCTGTCCCGCGCACCGTGTCGGACCACCACGGCACGAGCTCCGCGTAGTCGGCGGCGGCGTTGCCGATGTGCCAGTACAGCTGCGGGACGACGTAGTCCAGCCAGCCCTTCTTGATCCAGCCGCGCGTGTCCGCGTACAGATCGTCGTACGTCTGCACCCCCGCCCTCGTCCGCGAGCCCGCCGGGTCCGTGTCCGCGTTGCGCCAGACGCCGAACGGGCTGACCCCGAAGCGGACGCCGGGCTTCAGCGCCTTGACGCGCTCGGACATCTCGCGCACCAGCCGGTCCGTGTTGTCGCGGCGCCAGGCGGCCCGGTCCGGGAAGCCGGCGCCGTACTTCTCGTAGGCGTCGCCGTCCGCGAAGCTCTGGCCGGCCACCGGGTACGGGTAGAAGTAGTCGTCCCAGTGCACGGCGTCGACGTCGTAGCGGCGGACCGCGTCGAGCATCGCGTCCTGGACGAAGGCGCGGACCTCGGGCAGGCCCGGGTTGTAGTAGAGCTTGCCGCCGTACGGGAGCACCCAGCCGGGATTGCGGCGCGCGGGGTGGGAGGCGGTCAGCCGGGACGGATCGGTGTGGTTGGCGACCCGGTACGGATTGAACCAGGCGTGCAGCTCCAGGCCCCGGTCGTGCGCCTCCCGCACGGCGGTGCCCAGCGGGTCCCAGCCGGGATCCTTGCCCTGCGTCCCGGTCAGACACTCGGCCCACGGCTCGTACGCCGAGGGCCACAGCGCGTCGGCGGTCGGGCGGACCTGGAGGATCACCGCGTTCAGCTTCCGCGCCACCGCCCGGTCGAGGAGGGCGGTCAGCTCGTCCCGCTGCGCGGCGGCGGACAGGCCCGGCTTCGACGGCCAGTCCGTGTTGGCGACGGTCGCCACCCACACGCCGCGCAGCTCGCGCCGCACCACATCGCGTCCGGCGGCCGGACCGGGCAGGGCCCGCGCCCGCCCGGGCCCCGCGACCGCGTCACCGGCCACCGCCGCCGCTCCCACCACCCCGGCGACCGCCCCGGCCGCCCCCGTCACGAACCCTCTCCGGGCCATACCTCGCATCGCGTCGCACCCGCTCTCTCTCCGTACACGTCGAAGCCCCGCCGTATCCTCGCAATCCGGGCACAGGGGGTGTTCAGAGCCGAGCATGCACGCCCCGGCCTGCGATCCCTGGTAAGGCGCGGAGTAACGTCGGGGAGTCGTGGTGGAGCCCGGAACCAGACGGAAGCCGCCGAACGGGAACAGCGAAAGGCACGAGGTGACGGACTCTATGGCCGACATTGCACGCGTCGGAGTGGTGGGCTGCGGCCAGATGGGCGCCGGCATCGCGGAGGTGTGCGCGCGCAGCGGCCTCGACGTCAAGGTGGCCGAGACGACCGGCGAGGCGCTGGAGATCGGCCGGACCCGGCTCCACAACTCCCTGTCGAAGGCCGCCGAGCGCGGCAAGATCACGGCGGAGGAGCGCGACGAGACCCTGGCCCGGCTCAGCTTCACCACAGACCTGGGCGAGTTCGCCGACCGCGACCTCGTCATCGAGGCCGTCGTGGAGAACGAGCAGGTCAAGACCGAGATCTTCCAGGTGCTCGACCAGGTCGTGACCCGCCCGGACGCGATCCTCGCCTCCAACACCTCCTCGATCCCGCTGGTGAAGCTGGCCGTCGCGACCTCCCGCCCGGACCAGGTCATCGGCATCCACTTCTTCAACCCGGCGCCGGTGCAGCGGCTCGTGGAGCTGATCCCCGCGCTGACCACGTCGGACGAGACGATCAAGCGCTCGGAGGCCGTGGTCCAGGACATACTGGGCAAGCACCCGATCCGCGCCCAGGACCGTTCCGGCTTCGTCGTCAACGCCCTGCTGATTCCGTACCTCCTCTCGGCGATCCGGATGTTCGAGTCGGGCATCGCCAGCCGCGAGGACATCGACAACGGCATGGAGATGGGCTGCGCCCACCCGATGGGCCCGCTCAAGCTCGCGGACCTCATCGGCCTGGACACGGTCGCCTCGGTCGCCGACTCCATGTACGCGGAGTACAAGGAGCCCCTGTACGCCGCTCCCCCGCTCCTCCAGCGCATGGTCGACGCGGGCCGCCTGGGGCGGAAGTCGGGGTCGGGGTTCTACCCGTACGCGTGATGCCTTCGGCCCGTACGTGCGGGGGCCGGGGCGCCCTCGCACGTACGGAACGGGGCTCAGCCCTGTCGTAAGTGGTGCAGCATCAGCAGGGCCGCCGCCATGCCCGCTGCCGGGATCTCGCCGGTGGATATCAGGTCCGGGACCAGCTTGAGGGGGACCCACTCGCGGCGGGAGGACTCGAAGGCGTCGTGCGGATCGCCCGTCCAGTGCGCTTCCTCGGACCAGTAGAAGTGGTGCCGGGCGTCGGTGAGGCCGTTGGACGGTTCCACGGTCAGGAGGGGGTGGAGCGGGCCGGGGCGCCAGCCGGTCTCCTCCTCCATTTCGCGGGCGGCCGCCTCCGGCAGGGACTCGCCGTTCTCGACCACGCCCGCCGCCAGCTCCCAGCCCCAACTGTCGGTGATGAAGCGGTGGCGCCAGAGCAGCAGCACCTCGTTCGCCGCGTTGACGACGGTGGCCGCCGCGACGGGGCGCAGCCGGATCACGAAGTGGTCGAGCCGGGCGCCGTCGGGAAGTTCTACCTCGGCCAGGTTGACCCGGAACCATGGGTTCTCGTACACGGGTTGTTCGTTCAGGTTCGTCCATTGCACGGTTCTGCCACCTTTCGATCGTTGGTGGCGGTATCGCAGCAGACTTCGGCTCACAGCGGTACGCGCAGTGCCCCCTCCACGCGTTCGGCGGCCTGTTCCGCGTCGGCGCTCCCGCTGGCGGCCAGGTCCGCGCGGACCGCCCGCAGCCGGTCGCGCAGGCGCTGCGACTCCATGCCCCGGGCCCGGTCCGCCATCTCGACCGCCGTGGCAGCGGCCCGGTCCGCCTCGCCCCGGCGGAGCTCGACCGTGGTGAGCATGGCGAGGCGGTGGACCCGGCCCCGGTCGTGGGCGGGGGTCCGGACCGCGGCCACCGCGTGCTCCCGGGCCGCCGGCAGGTCCCCGAGGCTCAGCAGCGCCTCCGCCACCTGCACATCGACCAGACCCGGCTGCACATAGCCCGTCTCGTCCGGCTCCCGGCCCGGCCGGATGCGGGCGGCCTCGGACTCGGCGCGGCCGATGCACGCCAGCGCGTTCGCCCGGTCGCCGAGCCTCGCGTACGCCTTGGCCTGCATCGCGTGCAGGTCGGCGGCGAGCGCGGGCGTGATCTCGCGGCCGGCCGCGCGCAGGGCCGCCTCGGCGAAGGCCACGGACTGGCGGAACTCGGCGAGGAACAGCGACTGGTTGACCAGCAGCGCGATCACATAGCCGCCGAGCGCCCGGTCCCCGCTCGCCTTGGCCAGCCGCAGCGCCTGGTGGAAGTAGCGCTGGGCGAGGCCGTGCGCGTCGGAGTCGTAGGCGCAGATGCCCGCGACGGCCACCAACGCGCCCGTCGCGCGGTGCAGCTGACGGCCCGTCGCGTCGCTGTAGCCGCCGCGCAGCAGCGGGGCGGCCCCGGCGTTGAGGAAGCCGACGACACGCGCCCGCGTCGCGATCCCGCCCGCCTTCCGGTACATCAGTTCGTAGTGGCCACGGGCGGCCCGCAGCGTTGCCAGGTCGGGCGCGCCGACCCTGGACGGCCCGGCCCGCGACACATCGGCGTCCTCCGGCGGGTTCTCCCACTCCCAGACGGGCATCACGGCACCGGTCCCGGTCACGGCCGGGGCGGCGACGACGTGCGGGCGCTGCTGGGCGTCGCAGCGCCACACCGCGGTGGCCCGTTCCACGAAGCCGGTGAGCGACGAGCCCTGGACGGGCGGGTGGCCCGCGTCGGGGGCCGCCATGCCGATGTCGTCCAGCGAAACGGCCCGGCGCAGGCGGTTTCCCAGCACCTCGCAGATCAGGTCGGGCACCTGGCCGCGCGGGCGCTGGCCCTTCAGCCAGCGGGCGACGGCGGTGTGTTCGTAACGCAGTCCGAGACCGCGCGCACGGCCGGCCCGGTTCACATGGGCGGCCAGTCCGGCCCGGGAGACGCCCGCCTCCTCGATCAGGGCCTCCAGCGCGGTGTTGGGCTCCTTGGGCCCCATGTCCCCCTCCGGTGGTTCGGCACGCCTGGACGTGTCGCCCCAGTGGAGCACGATTCACACGGGGTGTGAACGGAATGCCCGAACCGTCCCGCCGCGCACGCTGCCGCGGCGGCCCCGGGCTCGCTTGAATGATTCCCCTCGCAGGGCGCGAACGGGCCGTCTGCTCCCCCTCGTACAGCAGGGCGGCCCGCATCCGCGCAGTCCACCCCGCCGGCCTGCCCGACACTCCACGGCGGGGACGGACGGCGAGCACACAGGAGGGGCGCATCCGGTGGCCGGATGCGCCCCTCCTTCGTACAGCGGGGTGGTCCTACGCCCCGCGCAGCACCGCGCCCGTACGCTCGGCGGCCAGGGCCACCGCCGCGTCACGGGCGGCGCTCGCCTCGTCGACCGTCAGGGTGCGGTCGGCGGCGCGGAAGCGCAGCGCGTACGCCAGGGACTTGTTGCCCTCGCCGATCTGCTCGCCCGTGAAGACGTCGAACAGCCGCAGCGACTCCAGGAGTTCGCCCGCACCTTCCTGGAGCGCGCGCTCCACGTCGGCGGCGGGGACGTCCTGGCCGACGACCAGCGCGACGTCCTGGGTCGCCACCGGGAAGGCGGAGATCCGGGGGGCCCGCAGGACACCGTCGACGGCCTGCTCCAGGACGTCGAGGTCGACCTCCATGGCGCAGGTGCGCTCGGGCAGGTGGAGCTCCTTGACGACGCGCGGGTGCAGCTCGCCCGCGTGTCCGAACAGGGTCTCCTCGCCGGCCACGGTCACGTACAGCGCGGCGCAGCGGCCCGGGTGCCAGGGGGCGTGCCGGTCGGCGCGGACGATGACCTCAACCCCGGCCTCGCGGGCGATGGTACGCGCGGCCTCGACGGAGTCCGCCCAGTCGGCCGGGCGGCCCTTGCCCCACCAGCCGGCCTGCTCGCGGGCGCCCGCGAGGACGACGGCGGCGCGGCGCGGCTGACGCGGGAGCGCGACGTTCAGCGCGGCGATGTCCGCGTCGGAGGGGCGACGGTCGACGGGCAGCCGGACGGGCTTGGTCTCCTCGCCGGTGGGCAGGAAGACGAGGCCGGTCTCGAAGAGCGCGAGGTCGTGGCTGCCGCGGCCGTCGTTGCGCCGCAGTGCGCCGAGGAGACCCGGCAGCAGCGTGGTGCGCAGCGAGGGCTCCTCGTCGGAGAGCGGGTTGACGAGCTGGACGGTGCGGCGGCGGGCGTCGTCCGCCTCCAGGCCGAGCTGGTCGAGGACCGCCTCGCCGATGAACGGGTAGTTCAGCGCCTCGACGTAGCCCGCGCCCGCGAGGGCCCGGCCGACGCGGCGGTGCAGCCGCTGGCGGTCGGTGAGGCCGCGGCCGGAGGGCGGCGTCGGGAGCGTGGAGGGCAGGTTCTCGTAGCCCTCCAGGCGGATGACCTCTTCGGCCAGGTCGTTCGGCTCGGTGAGGTCGGGGCGCCAGGACGGCGTGGTGACCAGGAGCTCGTCCTGCCCGTAGACGTCGCAGCCGACCTCCTGGAGGCGGCGGACGACGGTCTCGCGGCCGTACGCGACACCGGCGACCTTGTCGGGGTGGTCGGCCGGCATCGTGATGGTGCGGGGCGCGGACGGGGCGGTTACCTCGGTGACGCCCGCCTCGGCGGTGCCGCCGGCGAGGAGGACCAGCAGGTCGACGGTGCGCTGCGCGGCAGCGGCGGCGGCCTGCGGGTCGACGCCGCGCTCGAAGCGCTTGGACGCCTCGGAGGGCAGCTTGTGGCGGCGCGCGGTGCGGGCGATCGAGATCGCGTCGAAGTGCGCGGCCTCGATGACGACCTCGGCGGTGTGCGCGCCCTCGGCCGCGTCGGCGATCTCCGTGTCGGCACCGCCCATGACGCCCGCGAGGCCGATGGGGCCGCGGTTGTCGGTGATGACGAGGTCGCCGGAGTCCAGGACGCGGACCGCGCCGTCGAGCGTGGTGAGCTTCTCGCCCTGCTCGGCACGGCGGACCCCGATCGGGCCGTCGATGCGGGACCGGTCGTAGGCGTGCAGCGGCTGGCCGAGTTCGAGCATCACGTAGTTGGTGACGTCGACGGCGAGCGAGATCGGCCGCATGCCCGCCTTCTGCAGCCGGCGCTGCATCCAGATCGGGGTGCGGGCCTCGGGCTGGAGTCCGGTGACGGTGCGCGCGGTGAAGCGGGAGCAGCCGATCGGGTCGGAGACCTTGACCGGGTAGCCGTACGCGTTGGGCGCGGGCACGTCCAGGAGCGCCGGGTCGCGCAGCGGCAGGCCGTAGGCGATGGCGGTCTCGCGGGCGACGCCGCGCAGGGACAGGCAGTAGCCGCGGTCGGGCGTGACGGCGATGTCCAGGACCTCGTCGCGGAGCTCCAGGAGCTCGATCGCGTCGGTGCCCACCTCGTACTCGGGCGGGAGCACGATGATGCCGTGGGTGCCGTCGTCGCCCATGCCGAGCTCGTCGGTGGAGCAGATCATGCCGTGCGAGGTCTTGCCGTACGTCTTGCGGGCGGCGATCGCGAAGTCGCCGGGGAGCACGGCGCCGGGCAGGACCACGACGACCTTGTCGCCGACGGCGAAGTTACGGGCGCCGCAGACGATCTCCTGCGGCGCGCCGGTGCCGTTGGCGGTGCCGACGTCGACCGTGCAGAAGCGGATCGGCTTCTTGAAGCCCTCCAGCTCCTCGATGGTCAGCACCTGTCCGACGACCAGCGGGCCGGTGAGGCCGGCGCCGGTCTGCTCGACCGTCTCGACCTCCAGGCCGACGGCGACCAGCTTGGCCTGCACGTCACGGCCGGTCTCGGTGGCCGGCAGGTCGACGTATTCCCGCAGCCAGGAAAGCGGGACGCGCATCAGATCTCCATCCCGAAGGGCCGGGTGAACCGGACGTCACCTTCGACCATGTCTCGCATGTCTTCGACGTTGTGGCGGAACATCAGCATCCGTTCGATGCCGAACCCGAAGGCGAATCCGCTGTACTTCTGGGGGTCGACGCCGCAGGCGGTGAGCACCTTGGGGTTGACCATGCCGCAGCCGCCGAGCTCGATCCAGCCCTCGCTGCCGCAGGTGCGGCAGGGGCGGTCCGGGTTGCCGACGGACGCGCCGCGGCAGACGTAGCAGACCATGTCCATCTCGGCGGACGGCTCGGTGAACGGGAAGAAGTTCGGCCGCAGCCGGGTCTTCATGTCCGGGCCGAAGAGCGCCTGGACCATGTGGTCGAGGGTGCCCTTCAGGTCGGCCATGGTCAGGCCCTCGTCCACGGCGAGCAGCTCGATCTGGTGGAAGACCGGGGTGTGCGTGGCGTCGAGCTCGTCGGTGCGGTAGACGCGGCCGGGGCAGACGACGTAGACCGGGGGCTCGCGGTCGAGCAGGGTGCGGGCCTGGACCGGGGAGGTGTGCGTACGCAGCACGACACCGGACTCGTCGTTCTTCGCGCCGTCGGCGCCCTGGACGAAGAAGGTGTCCTGCATCTGCCGGGCCGGGTGGTCGGGCACGAAGTTGAGGGCGTCGAAGTTGAACCACTCGGCCTCGGCCTCGGGGCCCTCGGCGATCTCGTAGCCCATGGCCACGAAGACGTCGGCGACGCGCTCCATGAAGGTCGTCAGCGGGTGGCGGGCGCCGGCCGGGGTGCGGTCGTAGGGCAGGGTGACGTCCACCGCCTCCTCGACCAGCACGCGGGCGTCACGCTCGGCCTCCAGCTCCGTCTGGCGGGCCGCGAGGGCGCGGCCCACGGCGGCACGGGCCTGGCCGACGCGCTTGCCGGCCTCGGCCTTGGCCTGCGGGGGCAGTGCGCCGATCTCGCGGTTGGCGAGCGACAGGGGCGAGGTGCCGCCCGTGTGCGCGGTCTTCGCCTGGGCGAGCGCGTCGAGGTCACCCGCGGCGGCGAAGGCGGCGAGCGCCTCGTCCCGGATGCGCTCGATCTCTTCCGGTTTCAGTGCCTCGACCTCGACTGGGTCGTACGACTTGTTCGGTGCCGACATCTCTTCCCGTACTTCCGATTGGCTGAGTGCTGCGCTTGCCGGGGGATACTCCCGGACCCCCGTGACCTCGCTCGAAGACCGGAGGACGCAAAGGTGCCAAGGGTCGAGTCTAAGGGTCGCGGGGCGGGTGGGGCGCCCGTGGGCCGCTCGGGGCCTTACGCGAGGTAGGCCGGCGTGCTCACGGGCAGCATAAATCGGAACTCCGCGCCGCCTCCGGGGCCGCGGCCGACCGTGATGGTGCCGCCGTGGGCCTCGACGATGCCCTTGACGATGTAGAGGCCCAGGCCCGTGCCGCCGCGCTTGCTGCCCCGCCAGAAGCGGGTGAAGACGCGGCTCATGGACTCCTCGGGGATGCCGGGACCTTCGTCGCTCACGGTGACGGCCGCTCCCCTCTCGTCGCTCTTCGCCGGTGCGGGTGCCACGTCGATGGTGACAGTTCCCTCACCGTGCCGCACCGCGTTTTCCAGCAGGTTGCCGAGCACCTGGTCGATCTTGTCCGGGTCGGCCCACACCGCGGGCAGCGGCTGGAGGGTGCGGACGAGGAAGCGGCCGGGGTCCTGGCCGGCCGCGGTGTGCGCCTGGACGTGGCGCTCGACGGCGGCGGACAGGTCGACGGGCTGGCGGCGGAGTTCCAGGCGGCCGGAGTCGATCCGGGAGATGTCCAGGAGCTCGGTGATGAGGCGGGTGACCCGGTTGGCGTCCGCGTACACCGTCTCCAGCATCAGGCGCTTCTGGTCGTCGGTGAACCGCTCCCACTTGGCCAGGAGCGTCGCCGTGAAGCCCTTGACCGAGGTGAGCGGCGAGCGCAGTTCGTGGGCGACGGTCGCGATGAGCTCGGCGTTGCTGCGCTCGGTGCGGCGGCGGGCCTCCGTGCCGCGCAGGCTGACGACCAGGCGGCGAACCGGTCCGGCGGGGGTCTCGCGCACGTAGCGGGCGGAGACCAGGACCTCGCGCCCGCCGGGCAGCAGGAGGTTGCGCTCGGGCTGGCCGGTCCGGGTGGCGAGGCCGCCGTAGGGGTCGGTCAGCTCCCACCAGCGGCGGCCCTTGAGGTCCTCCAGCGGCAGCACCTGCTCGACCGGGCGACCGAGGGCGGCGCTCTCCGGCACGGCGGTGATGCGGACGGCGGCGGCGTTGAAGCAGATGATCCGGCCGGCCGCGTCCGCGACCACGAGCCCGTCGGGCAGGTCGTCCGGGTCCAGCCCGAGGCAGCCCGCCGCGTCCGCGACGCCCGCCCGTGCCGCGCGCGGTCCGCTCATGCCGACAGCCATTCCGTACCCCACTCTCGACCGGTGCAGTGGGCCCCCGAGTGCGTCACCCTACTAGTCGTCGGTGACGGAGCGACACCCTGTGGCGGCTCTCCGTCGAAGTGGGGGCGCCCGCCGGGGTCAGCCGGTGGTGCGGCGGGGGCGCTGGGCGCGCGCGGAGGCGTACAGGCAGACGGCGGCCGCGGTGGCGAGGTTCAGGCTCTCCGCCTTGCCGTGGATCGGCACCCGCACCACGGCGTCGGCCAGGGCCCGGGTCTCCTCCGGCAGGCCCCACGCCTCGTTGCCGAAGACCCAGGCGGTGGGCCCGCCCATCGTGCCGGCGTCCAGTTCGTCGTCCAGGTCGTCCGCGCCCGCTCCGTCGGCGGCCAGGATGCGGACGCCCGCCTCGCGCAGCCCGCGTACGGCCTGTTCGACGGGGACGCCCACGGCGACCGGCAGGTGGAAGAGCGAACCGACCGAGGCGCGCACCGACTTGGGGTTGTACAGGTCCACCGAGGCGTCGGTCAGGACGACCGCGTCGGCGCCCGCCGCGTCGGCGCAGCGCAGCACCGTGCCGGCGTTGCCGGGGTCGCGGACGTGGGCCAGGACGGCGACAAGGCGGGGCCGGGCCGCGAGGATCGCGTCGAAGGGCGAGTCGAGGAAGCGGCAGACCCCGATGAGGCCCTGCGGGGTGACGGTCTGGGAGACGTCGGCCAGGACGTCGGCGCCGGCGAGGTGGACGCGGGCGCCGGCCGCGTGGGCGGCGTCGATGATGGCGGCGTAGCGGTCGGCGGCCTCGACGGTGGCGAAGAGCTCGACCAGGGTCGGTTCGCCGTCGTCGCCCCGGTGCTCGGCGGCCTCGCGCACGGCCTGCGGCCCCTCGGCGATGAACCTGCGCTCCTTGCCGCGGAAGTTGCGCCGGGCCAGCCGCCGGGCGGCGGCGACGCGCGGCGAACGCGGGGAGATCAGTTCGGGGATGCCCATGATCGGCGGCGAGCCTCTCTGCGGTACGAAAAGGTCCTGGGGGTACAACGCACCGGACCCGCAGACGGCGAGCGCCTGCGGGTCCGGCTCAAAACCGAGAAGTGCGCCCTGGGTCAGGCGGCCTTCGGGGCGTTGACGTCGCTCGGGAGGGCCTTCTGGGCGACCTCGACGAGGGCGGCGAACGCGTTGGCGTCGTTGACCGCGAGCTCGGCCAGGATCTTGCGGTCCACCTCGATGTTGGCGGCCTTCAGACCCTGGATGAGGCGGTTGTACGTCATGCCGTTCTGGCGGGCAGCCGCGTTGATGCGCTGGATCCAGAGCTGACGGAAGTCGCCCTTGCGCTTCTTGCGGTCGTTGTAGTTGTAGACCAGGGAGTGGGTGACCTGCTCCTTGGCCTTGCGGTACAGGCGCGAACGCTGACCGCGGTAACCGCTGGCCTGCTCGAGGATCGCCCGGCGCTTCTTGTGGGCGTTGACTGCCCGCTTGACGCGTGCCACTTGTTAACTCCTTGTAGCGGGGCCGTGGTCGTACTCACACGGCCCGGAAACGAATTGGTCCCGGTCGGATCGAGGGCGCGTCCCCGGACTCACCGGGGACGACGGCCTCACTTGCCGAGAAGCTTCTTGACCTTCTTGGCGTCGGCCGGAGCCGCGACGACCGTGCCGGTCAGCGAACGCGTCTTCTTGGACGACTTGTGCTCGAGCAGGTGGCGCTTGCCGGCCCGCTCGCGCAGCACCTTGCCGGAGCCGGTGATCTTGAAACGCTTGCTGGCACCGCTGTGCGTCTTGTTCTTCGGCATCGCGCCGTTCTCTCCTCGTCAGTGGCGCCCCTCTCGGTGCGAGCACCGGACTGCAGGGGCGTCAGATCTTGATGGGGGTTCCGGGGGGACCCGGGGGTGCCTGGATGGCACCCCCCGCGGTCACGCCTCGGAAGGTGTCTCGGCCTCGGCCTCGGGCGCCGCCTCGGCAGGAGCCTCGGGGGCCGTCTCCGCGGGCGCGGCGTCGGGGGTGTTGTTCCCCTGGCGCTCCGCCTTGCGGGCGGCCTGGGCCTCGCGGGCCTCGGCCATGGCTTCGGTCTTCTTCTTGTGCGGGCCCAGAACCATGATCATGTTCCGGCCGTCCTGCTTCGGGTTGGACTCGATGAAGCCGAGTTCCTCCACGTCCGAAGCAAGCCGCTGGAGCAGTCGGAAGCCCAGCTCGGGGCGGGACTGCTCACGACCGCGGAACATGATCGTGATCTTGACCTTGTCGCCCTGCTTGAGGAACCGGACGACGTGACCCTTCTTGGTGTCATAGTCGTGCGGGTCGATCTTCGGCCGGAGCTTCATCTCCTTGATGACCGTGTGCGCCTGGTTCTTGCGCGCCTCACGGGCCTTCATGGCCGACTCGTACTTGAACTTCCCGTAGTCCATGAGCTTGCACACGGGCGGACGGGCGGTTGCCGCCACCTCGACCAGGTCGAGGTCGTACTCCTGTGCGAGTTCCAGGGCCTTGGCAAGCGGCACAATCCCGACCTGCTCGCCACTGGGACCGACAAGTCGCACCTCGGGCACGCGAATCCGGTCGTTGATGCGGGGCTCGGCGCTGATGGATCCTCCTCGGTAGCACCACGCGACCGCCTGGCGGACAGCCACGTAACGTCTGTTTCAGACAGACCAACCGCATCGGAGCAACAAAAATGCCCCGGACGGGACACAGGCGGGGCTCCTGGAAAACCGGAACACCGCCACGGTGAACCGCGGGGCGCATCGGGCGGTTCCATCGTCCGTACGGAACGATGGGGACCGCCTGACCGGTGACCCGCCGCCCTGAGGGCGGTCAGGTGGGAGAACGGAGCCTCCACTTGTGGGCCGGGCACATAGCTGTCCGGCCGGTCGTTACACAAGGTTAGCAGCTCGCCGAGGGGTGCGCGAACCACGGGTCTCATCGACTCCCGCAGAACAGGGGCCGTCGCCGTGGGCCTATCGTAAGGCGCATGAGTGACGCGACCCCCAGCAGTGATTCCCCCGGCTTCGACGAGATGACCCGCGACATCGCGGAGGTGCCCGCCGTCGAGGTGATCGTGACGGTCGCCGTCAACCTGATGAGCGCCGCCGCCGTGAAGCTCGGCCTGACCGAGGACGGCGAGGCGCACAAGGACCTGGACGAGGCCCGCAAGCTGATCCACGCCCTGGCCGGCCTGCTGGACGCGAGCACCACCGAGATCAGCTCCTTCCACGCCGCCCCGCTGCGCGACGGCCTGAAGTCCCTCCAGTTGGCCTTCCGCGAGGCGTCGCTCGTCCCGGACGAGCCGGGCAAGGGCCCGGGCGAGAAGTACACCGGCGCGGTCTTCGGCTGAGCCGTCCGCCCACCGCCCCTTTTCCCGTACGAGAACGAGCCCCCGCCGGTCCTCCCGGCGGGGGCTCTTCGCTTCGCGGGCGCGGGTCAGACCTCCGCGGTCGTCTCGCCGCCGCGCATGGAGGGGTGGGTCAGCCGGTGGGCGAGCGCCGCGAGGATGCCGCCGACCAGTGGGGCCACGATGAACAGCCACAGCTGGGAGAGGGCCGCGCCTCCCGCGAACAGGGCCGGGCCGAGGCTCCGGGCCGGGTTGACCGAGGTGCCGGTGAGCGGGATGCCGACCAGGTGGATCACGGCGAGGGAGATACCGATCGGCAGTCCGTCGAAGCCCACGACCGCCACCTTGTGGGTCACCGCGAGGACCACGAACACCAGCAGGAAGGTCAGCACCACCTCGGCCAGGAAGGCGCCGCCGAGGTTGATGTGCACGTCCGAGCGACTGCCGTATCCGTTGCTGCCGAACTTGCCGCTCGTCTTCAGCCCCGGCACCTGCTTGGCCAGCAGGAACAGCAGCGCCGCACCGGCGATGCCGCCGAGGAACTGCGCGATCCAGTACGTCACGGCCGTGCGCACGTCGATCCGCCGGGCCATCAGCATGCCGAGGGTGACCGCCGGGTTGATGTGGCAGCCGGAGATCGGGCCGAGGGCGTAGGCGAGTGCGAGGAGCACGAAACCGAAGGCCAGGGCGATGCCCAGAGTTCCGATGTAGTCGACGCACAGCACCGCCGCTCCCACGGCGAAGAAAACCAGCAGCAGGGTGCCGAGGAACTCCGACACGGCTGTCCGCGTCTGCATACAACCACCTCGCGAAGATCGTTCCTTTTCTTCGCAATTCTCCGGCTGCGCGCGGCTTCGCGCGCGTTGAGCTGGGCGGGTGATTCAGCGTGTGAACAGGGGCTCACCCGGTGCGTTCGCCCCGGCCGGGAGCAGCGCGAGGTCCAGGCCCCGGACCAGCCGGGCCCGCAGCACCTCGTCGGCCGCCAGGGCGCGGGCGACCCGGCCCGCCGCCTGGGCCGGGTCGGCGTCGGGGGCGAGGACCAGGGCGAGGGTGCCGTCGGCGCTGCCGGGGCCGAGGTGGGCGCGGAGCACGGCGGGCTCGGCGGCGACCGCGGCGCGGACGGCGGCGGTGACCGCGGGGTCGTCCAGCGGGTCCGCGCTGGTACGGCCCTCGGCGAGGGCGCGCAGGGCGGCCCCGGTCAGTTCGAAGGCCACCGGCCCGGCGAGGTCGAGCACCACCGTGTCGGCCTTCTCGTGCGCGGCGGCCTGGAGCGCCTGGTGCAGGGGTACGGCGACGGGGCGGGCCTGCGGGTCCCACCGGGCCAGGGACGCGGTGGAGGTGAAGGCGGGCAGGGCGCGGCGGTCGCCGGCCTGGAGGGTGGGCACCGCCATGTCGCTCGTCTTCTCGCGCCGCAGCCCGTTCTCGTCTTCTTCCACCTCGCCGAGGACGGCCACAACGGGGACGAGCAGCCGGGCGCTCTTCAACGCTTCGAGGACCGGCGCGACGGCGCCGCGGTCCTCGGCCCAGGCGGCGAGCGCCGAGGCCAGAGCGGGGTCGGCGGTGCCGTCGTCGTCGGAGAAACCGGGGTCCGGGATGTTCTTCTGCGCCACAGGGCGAGCGTAGTGCCTGGCCGCAGGGGCCCGGTCAGCGGTTCCGGGTGAACGGGGAGCGGCCCCGCCACAGCAGCACGCCCGCCGCCAGCAGGAGCACGCCGAAGCCCCCGGCGGCCGGGGCGAGCCACCCGGCCGGTCCGTCGTCCTCGGGTTCGGGCGTGGGTCCGGCGCCGAAGTACCGCTTGCGGTAGCCGGCCGGGGCGGAGTCGCCGCGCGCATCGGCGGAGCGCAGGGCGCCGCCCGCCTCGATGGCCGCCGCCGGGTCGACGATCCCGTAGCCGCGCGCGTCGTCGCGGCCGTCGGCGGGGGCGTCGCGCGCGGTGTCGGTGAGCAGCGTCCGGATCTGCGCGGGGGTGAGCCCGGGGTGCGCGGACTTCACGAGGGCCACCGCGCCGGAGACGAACGCGGCAGCGGCGGACGTGCCCCACTCCACGTAGTACTTGTGGTCGGGCGCCGGTACGACGATGTCGTCGCCGGGGGCGCTCACAGTGGCGTACCAGCGGCGGGTGGAGAACGAGGCGTGGGTGCCGTACCGGTCCACGGCCGCGGCGGCGATGACCCCGGGGTAGGCGGCGGGGTACGAGATGTGGTCGCCCTTCTCGCCTCCGTTGCCGGCCGAGGCGACGACGACGGCGCCCTTCTTCAGCGCGTACTGGACGGCGGCGTCCTCGCCGGGCTCGGGGTGGGCGGACTCGCTGTCGTCGCCGAGGGAGAGGTTGATGACGTCGGCGCCGTGGTCGGCGGCCCAGCGGATGCCGTCGGCCAGCGCGGTGCCCCGGGTCCTGCGGGCCTCGGCGCGGTCCGGGTCGCTCGCTTCGAGGATGACGCGGACCGGGAGGATCCTGGCCTCGGGCGCGATGCCGAGGACGCCGTCGGCGCGGCCGCTGCCGTGGCCCCGGCCCGCGATGATCCCGGCCATGGCGGTGCCGTGCCTGGCCCATGCCTTGTCGCCGCGCCCGGCGCCGAAGCCGATGAGGTCCTTGCCTGGCAGGACCTGGCCCGCGAGGTCGGGCAGGCTGCCGTCGACCCCGGTGTCGACGACGGCGACGGTGACGCCCTTGCCGCGCGTGGTCTCCCAGGCCCGGTCGGTGTGCATCGCGGCCAGGCCCCATTGCTGGGCCCGGATGGTGTCGGCCGCGGCGGGGGTCGCGGGGAGCAGGGCGAGGGCGGTGGCCGCGCAGAGGACGCCCAGGGCCTGTCCGGCGGATCTTCGTGGATCAGCCCGCGGCGTCTGGTGCGTGCTCTCGGCGTACGCCCGCATCACCCTCGTACTGGACGTACTTGGGTGATCCGGGCGTGCGGCGAGAGTGCGTGCCAGGCGTCGCGAGCCCGCGAAGATCCGCCGGACAGGCCCTGGGGCGTGTTTCATCGTGGCTGCTCCGTCAGGTCGGCCACGTGGGTGCGCAGCGCGCGTTCGACGCCGTCGGCCAGGCCCTTGGCCTCGTGGCCGAGTCCGGCCTGGGCGGCGGGGGTCGTGGCACCGTCGGCCATGGCCCGGTCGGCGGGCTGGGGCGGGGTGCTCGCGCGTCCGTCGGCGAACCCGGTCACGGCGAAGGCGACGACCGGGATCTCGGTCAGGACGTGGACGGACCAGCTGGCGCGCTGCCGGGCGCCGAAGGAGGCGGCCGGGCTGTCCTTCACGGGGTAGGTACGGGGCAGCAGGTCGGTGCGGCGGTCGAGGTGCTGGTCGGCGAACCGGGCACCGAGGGCCCGCATCGCGCCGGTGTCGGCCTCGGTGAAGGCGAGCCCGACGGTGGTGACGCTGCTGGCGGTCGCGTCGGTGTACGTGGCGCGCAGGACGCGGGCGCAGCCGACCGTGCGCAGGGTCTTGGCGAGCAGCGGGTCGAGCGCGTCGGCGCAGCCGCCCTCGGGGGCGACGGCGAGCCGGGTCCAGACCCGGTCGGCGCCGCCGGGTCCGGTGCCGTCGCCCTTCAGGGTGCGGGGGAAGAGCGTGTCCACGGGGATGCTGTGCCAGGCTTCCCGGCCCACGGTGTAGGCACTGCGGGCGGCGGGGTCGTCGTCGGAGCCGCCGGTGAGCCAGCTGCCGGCGGCGGCCCCGGCGATCAGCCCGAGCCCGAGGACGCCGCAGACACCGGCGGCCAGGGTCCGGCGGGGGCGCGCGGGGGCCTCGGGGGGCGGCCAGTCGGCGGGGGACGGGGCGGGCGGCGCGGGCTCGTGAGGCGGTGGTGCGGTGGGGCGGGGTGGGACGGGGGCACGCCGTGCTTCGGTGCTCATCCGCCCCCCTGGTCCGTTCCGTACCGCGCGTCCCTCCGCCCGCGTGGGCGGGACCCCGTGCGCCGCGTGGGCGTCACTCTACGGGCTGCGGAGACCCGGGTGGGAGCGGGCGGTCCGCGCACCGGCGGATCTGCACGGATCTTCCCCCTACCCAGCGGTAGAACCGTCTGGCAAGCTGCGGCCATGACTGCCCGAGCCACTGACCGGGCCCGTTACGACCGGGCCACCGCCCATCTCGACGCTCCCGTAGCCGTCGTGGATCTGGAGGCGTTCGACGCCAACGCGGACGATCTCGTCCGCCGGGCGGCGGGCAAGCCGGTCCGGGTGGCGAGCAAGTCGGTACGCTGCCGGGCCCTGCTGGAACGGGTGCTGGCCCGGCCCGGGTTCGCCGGGATCATGTCGTTCACGCTCGCGGAGTCGCTGTGGCTGGCCCGGGCCGGCTTCGACGACGTGCTGCTGGCGTACCCCTCCGCCGACCGCCCGGCCTACGCGGAGCTGGCCGCCGATCCGAAGCTCGCCGCCGCCGTGACGGTGATGGTGGACGACCACGCCCAGCTGGACCTGATCGACGCGGCGCGGGCGGGCGGCACCCAGGAGATCCGGGTCTGCCTGGAGCTGGACACCTCGCTGCGGATGCTCGGCGGCCGGGTCCGGATCGGGGCCCTGCGCTCGCCGCTGCGCTCCCCCGCCCAGCTGGCCGACCTGGCCAGGTCCGTGGTCCGGCGCCCCGGTTTCCGGCTGGTCGGGCTGATGGCGTACGAGGGGCACATCGCGGGCGTCGGGGACTCGGTGACGGGGCGTCCGCTGCGGTCCCGGGCGATCCGGCTGATGCAGGCCACGGCCCGCAAGGAGCTGGCGGCCCGGCGGGCCGAGGTGGTGCGGGCGGTCCGGGCGGTGGCGCCGGACCTGGAGTTCGTGAACGGCGGCGGCACGGGCAGCGTGCAGCACACGGCGGCGGAGGACGCGGTGACGGAGATCGCCGCCGGTTCCGGGCTGTACGTGCCGCGCCTGTTCGACAACTACACCTCGTTCACGGCCCGCCCGGCGGCCCTGTTCGCGCAGCCCGTGGTGCGGCGGCCGGGCGTGGGCGTGGTGACGGTGCTCGGGGGCGGCTATCCGGCGTCGGGCGCGGCCGGGGCGGACCGGCTGCCGGTCCCGTATCTCCCGGAGGGGCTGCGCTACGACCCGCAGGAGGGCCCGGGCGAGGTGCAGACCCCGCTGCTCGGCGCCCCGGCCGACGATCTGCTGATCGGTGACAAGGTGTGGTTCCGGCACGCGAAGGCCGGTGAGCTGTGCGAGCGGTTCGACGCGCTGCACCTGATCGAGGGCGACCGGGTGACGGCGACGGTTCCCACGTACCGGGGCGAAGGCCTTACGTTCCTCTAGCCGTACGTTTCCTCAGCCGTACGTCTCCTCAGCCGCCCGGGTGCTCGACCGCGCTGCCGACGCCGCCGTCCGTCGCCTTCGCGCCGATGGGGCGGATGCCCTTCGTGACGGTGTCCATGAGGGCCGGTGACGGTCCGTCGGGACCGGCGTCGAAGGCGAACCGCACGATGACGGGCGACTCGCTGCCGGCGGGTGACGGGAAGGCGAGCGACTCCACGTAGCCGCCGGGGCCCTTGGCGGTGGTGACCTTCCAGCGGATGAAGTAGCCGGTGCGGCCGGCGACGGTGACCTCGCCCGCGGCGGTCTGCCGGTGCGCGGTGATGCCGCCGTGGATGCGCCGCCCGACGATGTCCTCCTCGTAGGCGCGGTCGGCGGCGTCGGCGATGTCCTCCTTGGCGAGGGCTTCGGGCGTGGTGGCGTCGGTGCCGCCGGGGGTCCGGGTGGTGACGGTGCCGTGGTAGCAGTACGAGGAGGACGCGCCGGGGCACTCGTACGAGTCCTTGGTGCGCATCGTGAGCGCCTGGTCGGCGGTCCGCTCCGGCCGCTCCCAGCCGTCCGGGATGGGCAGCGTGATGCCGTTGAGCTGGTCGGTGAGCACATTCGCGTCCTCGTGCGCGGGGGTGCCGTCCGGTGAGGGGTCGTCGTCGCCGGGCACCCCGTCGCTGCCGGTCCGGGTGGGCGACTGCGAGGCGTGGGCGGCCGGGGTCCCCGGGTCGTCGTTCCGGGTGAGGAGCACGGCCCCGGTCACGACGGCGCCGACGACGACCGCCCCGGCCACCACGAGCGCGACGGCCCGGCCGCTGCCGCCGCCCTGCGGAGCCGGAGCCGGGACCGGGGCCTGGACCGGGGCCTGGAACTGCATCGGCATCGGCGCCGGGGCGGGCGCGGCGGGTGCCCGGGTGTGGGCGGTCCACGCCGTCCCGTCCCACCAGCGCTCGGTGCCGGGCGCTGCGGTGTCCGGGTACCAGCCGGGCGGCGTCGGGTAGCTCATCGCTCCACTCTAGGAGAGAGGTCCACAGCTCCAGGAGGAGAGGTCTACAGCGGGGTCACGTAGGCGCCCGAGATGCCGCCGTCCACCAGGAAGTCGGTGGCGTTGACGAACGAGGCGTCGTCGCTCGCCAGGAACGCGACGGCGGCGGCGATCTCGGTGGCCTCGGCGAACCGGCCGAGCGGGATGTGCACCAGCCGGCGGGCCGCCCGCTCCGGGTCCTTGGCGAACAGCTCCTGGAGCAGCGGGGTGTTGACCGGTCCCGGGCAGAGCGCGTTGACGCGGATGCCCTCGCGGGCGAACTGGACGCCGAGTTCGCGGGTCATCGCCAGCACCCCGCCCTTGGAGGCGGTGTACGAGATCTGCGAGGTGGCCGCGCCCATCCGGGCCACGAAGGAGGCGGTGTTGATGATGGAGCCGCGGCCCTGGCGGCGCATGTAGGGCAGGGCGGCCTTGCAGCAGAGGTAGACGGAGGTGAGGTTGACGTCCTGGACGCGTTTCCACGCCTCCAGATCCGTGGTGAGGATGGAGTCGTCCTCGGGCGGGGAGATGCCCGCGTTGTTGAACGCGATGTCGACGGAGCCGTAGGTGTCGTCGGCGGTGCGGAACAGCTCGGCGACCTGTCCGGGGTCGGTCACGTCGACGCGTACGAAGGTGCCGCCGACCGCTTCGGCCGCCGCCTCGCCGGCCTTCGCGTCGATGTCGCCGCAGACGACGTGCGCCCCTTCGGAGGCGAGCCGGTGGGCGGTGGCCAGGCCGATGCCGCTGCCGGCGCCGGTGATGACGGCGGTGCGGCCGACGAGGCGGCGGCAGATGTTCCCGTGGTCCGTGGTCATGCGTTTCAGACCTCCGTGCTCAGGAAGACGTTCTTGGTCTCGGTGAAGGCGGTGAGGGCGTCGGGCCCCAGCTCGCGCCCGATGCCGGACTGCTTGAACCCGCCGAAGGGGGTCCAGTAGCGCACCGCCGAGTGCGAGTTGACGGAGAGGTTGCCCGCCCGGACGGCCCGGGACACCCGCAGGGCGCGCCCCACGTCACGGGTCCAGAGCGAGCCGGCGAGCCCGTAGTCGGTGGCGTTGGCGAGCCGCACGGCGTCCGCCTCGTCCTCGAAGGGCAGCACGACGGCGACGGGCCCGAACACCTCCTCGGTGGCGACGGGCGCGTCCGCCGGGACGCCGGTGAGGACGGTCGGCGGGAACCAGAAGCCGGGCCCCTCGGGCGCACTCCCCCGGATCGCGGTGGCGCCCTCGGGGACGTAACCGCGTACGCGTTCGAGCTGGGTACGGGAGATGAGCGGGCCCATCCGGGTCTTCTCGTCGGCGGGGTCGCCGACGGTGTACGCGGCGACGGCCGGGGCGAGGTGTTCCAGGAAGCGGTCGTACGCGGAGCGCTGGACGAGGATGCGGGTGCGGGCGCAGCAGTCCTGGCCGGCGTTGTCCAGGAAGGAGTCGGGGGCGGCGGCCGCGGCGGCCTCGATGTCCGCGTCGGCGAAGACGATGCTGGGGCTCTTGCCGCCGAGTTCGAGGGTGACCCGCTTGAGGCGGTCCGCGCACTTGGCCATGATCCGCTTGCCGGTGCGGGTGGAGCCGGTGAACACGATCTTGGCGACGCCCGGGTGTTCGACCAGGGCGTTGCCCGCCTCGTCCCCCGCGCCGGGCAGGACCTGGAAGAGGTGTTCGGGCAGACCCGCCTCCAGGGCGATCTCCGCGAGGCGGAGGGCGGTGAGCGGGGTGGTCTCGGCGGGTTTCAGGATCACCGCGTTGCCGGCGGCGAGGGCGGGGGCGGTACCCCAGGCGGCGATGGGCATCGGGAAGTTCCAGGGGGCGATGACGCCGACGACGCCCAGGGGTTCGAGGATCGTGAGGTCGATGCCGCCGGGGACGGGGATCTGCCGGCCGTTGAGGCGTTCCACTCCCCCGGCCGCGTAGTCGAGCAGGTCGCGGACGTTGCCGGCCTCCCAGCGGGCGTTGCCGAGGGTGTGGCCTGCCTCCCGGACCTCCAGCCGGGCCAGCTCCTCGGTGCGGGCGTCGACGGCCGCGGCGAACCGGCGCAGCAGCCGGGCCCGGTCGGCGGGGGCGAGCGCGGCCCAGGTGCGCTGGGCGGTGGTGGCGCGGGCGACGGCGGTGTGGACGGCCGGGGCGGGGGTGGCGGGGACGGTGGCGACGACCTCTTCGGTCGCCGGGTTCAGGACGTGGTGCTCGTGGATCACGTGGTCCTCACAGCAGTCGTGGCCTCGCGGGCGTCGTGGTCACAGGCGTTCGAAGGAGCGGCGCAGTTCCCAGTCGGTCACGGCCGCGTCGAAGGCGTCGAGTTCGACGCGGGCCATGGTGCGGTAGTGCGCAACGACGTCCTCGCCGAACGCCTCGCGGGCGATCCCGCTCTCCTCCCAGAGCGCGGCGGCCTCGCGCAGGGTGGCCGGGACGTGGTCGTACGCGGCGGTGTAGGCGTTGCCCTCGCAGGGGTCGGGGAGTTCGAGCTTGTGCTCGATGCCGTACAGCCCTGCGGCGACGAGTCCGGCGACGGCCAGATACGGGTTGACGTCACCGCCGGGGAGCCGGTTCTCGAAGCGCAGCGAGGCGCCGTGGCCGACGACCCGGAGCGCGCAGGTGCGGTTGTCGTGGCCCCAGGCGACGGCGGTCGGGGCGAAGGAGCCGGGGCGCAGCCGCTTGTACGAGTTGATGTTCGGCGCGAAGAGGAGGGAGAGGTCGCGCAGGGCGGCGAGCTGGCCGGCCAGGAAGTGCCGCATCACGGGGGACATCTCCCCGTCGGCACCGGCCATGACGGAGCGTCCGGGGTCGGTGGTGGAGCGCAGCGAGAGGTGGATGTGGCAGGAGTTGCCCTCGCGCTCGTTGAACTTGGCCATGAAGGTCAGCGCCATGCCCTCCTGGGCGGCGATCTCCTTGGCTCCGGTCTTGTAGACGGCGTGCTGGTCGCAGGTGACCAGGGCCTCGTCGTAGCGGAACACGATCTCGTGCTGGCCCGGGTTGCACTCGCCCTTGGCGGACTCGACGGCGAGGCCCGCGCCCGCCATCTCGTTGCGGATGCGGCGCAGCAGGGGCTCGACGCGGCCGGTCCCGAGGACGGAGTAGTCGACGTTGTACTGGTTGACGGGGGTCAGGTCGCGGTAGCCCCGGTCCCACGCCTGTTCGTAGGTGTCCTTGAAGACGATGAACTCCAGCTCGGTGCCGACGTGGGCCGTGTAGCCGTGCTCGGCGAGGCGGGCGAGCTGGCGGCGCAGGATCTGCCGGGGCGCGGCGGTGACGGGCGTGCCGTCGGCCCAGGAGAGGTCGGCGAGGACCAGCGCGGTGCCCTCGTGCCACGGCACCCGGCGCAGCGTGTCGAGGTCGGGGCGCAGGGCGAAGTCGCCGTAGCCGTTGTCCCAGGAGGACATGGCGTAGCCGTCGACGGTGTTCATGTCGGTGTCCACGGCGAGGAGGTAGGCGCAGCCCTCGGTCCCGTGGCGGACGACCTCGTCGAGGAAGAAGGGGGCGGCGAAGCGTTTGCCCTGGAGCCGCCCCTGCATGTCGGGGAAGGCCAGGACGACGGTGTCGATCTCGCCGCTGTGCACGAGGCGGCGCAGGTCTGAGAGGGCGAGCGGGGCGGTGCGGTCGGACACGGACGGGTCCTCTCCTCGCGGGCCGGCTGGCGCGTACAAATCTATGGGCAGGTGGGTTGTTGTGGGTACGGTGCCGGGGTGTTCCGCGCGCCGTACGAGGGAGGGCACCGGTGAACCGTCCGCTGGTCGGGATCAGCACCTATCTGGTGGCTTCGGCGCGCTGGGGCGTATGGGATCTGCCGGCGGCGCTGCTGCCCGCCGGGTACGCACGGATGGTGCGGGAGGCGGGCGGCCTGGCCGTGCTGCTGCCGCCGGACGCGCCGGAGCTCGCGGCGGAGACCGTGGCCCGGCTGGACGCGGTGGTGGTGGCGGGCGGCCCCGATGTGGACCCGGCGCGGTACGGGGCCGGGCGCGATCCGCGTACCGGGCCGCCGGCGCCGGAGCGGGACTCCTGGGAAGCGGCGCTGATCGGCGCGGCGCTGGAGACGGGGACGCCGTTGCTCGGGGTGTGCCGGGGGATGCAGCTGCTGAACGTGGTGTGCGGGGGCACCCTGACCCAGCATCTGGACGGCCACGGCGGGCCGGTGGGCGTGTTCGGTGCGCACCCGGTGACGCCGGTCCCGGGCACCCGCTACGCGGCGCTGGCGCCGGAGGTGTGCGCCGTGCCCACGTACCACCACCAGGCCGTGGACCGGATCGGCACCGGCCTGGTGGCGTCGGCGCACGCGGCGGACGGCACCGTGGAGGCGGTCGAACTTCCCGGAGACCACTGGGTCCTGGGGGTCCAGTGGCATCCGGAGATGGGCGAGGACTTCCGCGTGGTGCGGGGTCTGGTGGAGGCCGTACGAAGCTAGAGCCTCTGCCGGAGCCAGGTCAGGGCGGCGGCGCCCTGGGCCGCCTGGAAGGCCCGGAGCGTCGGCAGGCCCGGCGGGTCGGGGCGCAGCGTGTGCTCCGCGAAGTACCCGGCGACGGCGGCGAGTACGGCGGTGACGGCGGCGGGGTCCGCGTCCCGGCCGAGCGGGTGGGCGGTGAACAGGGCCTCGGGGTCGGGGCGGTCCGTTCCGGAGGCGTAGCCCTGGGCCGCCACGCACGGGAGCATCACCAGCAGGTCGAACCAGGGCGCGGCGCGCACCGCGTGCGGCCAGTCCACGAAGACCGTCCGGTCCCCGGTGAGCAGGATGTTGTCGGCGCGCAGGTCGCTGTGGGCGAGGGTGTCCCCGGCGACGGCCTCGGCCCAGCCGGACTCCAGCTCCGCGAGGAGGGCGAGGTGGCCGGCGGCCCAGGGGTGGAGGCGGGCGTCGCCGCCGGCGGCGTGCAGGGTGCGCCAGCCGTCGAACATCGAGGACTTGCCCCAGTCGGCCGACGCCACGTCGGCCGGGGCCGGGGTGAGGGCCCGGGAGAGGTCCCCCACCGCCGCCAGGACCCGGTCCAGCTCGGCGCGGTCCCAGGGCACCCGCGGCTGGCGGCCTTCGATGTCCTCCAGCACGAGGGCGACGCAGGTGCCGTCGTCGTACGAGCCGAGCAGCCGGGGCACCGGGGCGTGCGCGGGCAGCGAGGCCGTGACGCGGGCCTCGGCGCGGTGCATGTCGGGGCTGTCCGCGTTCACCTCGGCGCTCACCGCCTTGACGAAGGCCCGGCCGCCGTTCGCGAGGCGGACCCGGGCGGCGACGCCGGGCGAGAAGCCGCCGTTCTGGGTGCGGGCCTCGGTGACCGGCGCGCCGAGGATGTCCTCGACGGCCGCCCGTACGGTGGCGGGCAGTCCGGACCAGGGATGGCGGACGCCCTGCGCGGGCGGTGCGGTGGAGGTCATCGGTCCGACTTCCCCGTGGTGCCGGGCGTGGGGGCGGCGAACCAGCTCAGGGGCGTGGGGCCGCCGGGGTCCGCGTAGCCCAGCGCCCGGTAGAGGCCCTCGCCCTCGGGGGTGGTGGTCAGATTGATGCGGAAGCAGCCGGCCGCGACGAGGTGGTCGTGGACGGCCTCGAAGGCCCGGCGGGCGTGGCCCTGCCGCCGGTGGGCGGGATCGGTGGCGACCGACGCGATGTGCCCGACGTACGAGGGGCGGCCGGGCCGGGGCAGCGACCGCGTGTACTGGCCCACCGCGCTGGACAGCAGCCGGTCCCCGCCGTCGATCACATAGGCGACGAACTGCGGGTCGGTGCTCAGCCGCTCGCGGAAGGCCGCCTCGCACTCCCGTGTCCAGCCCGCCTCCGGAACGTCGCCGAGGGAGGCGAGCATGATCAGGCGCAGCCGGGTGAGTTCAGCGGCGTCGTCCGCGCCGGCCCGCCTGAGGTGCGGCGAAGTGCCCATGGTTCGTCCTTTCGCTGAAGTGCCGTGCCCCGCAAGGGTGTCGTGTCCGGCCCGGCGCGTCGCGCGGTTTTCCACGGGCTCCGCCTAGACCGTCCCCCCGGAGGGTTCCGACCGGGTCAGCGAGAGCAGATCGCGGGCCGGGCCCGTCGGGCGGTGGCCCGAGGGCCAGACCGCGCGCAGCTGGCGGCGCAGCCGGGCCCCGGCGATCGGGACCTTGACCAGGCGGCGGGCGGACAGCTCCTCGCCGAGCGCGAGCTCGCTCAGGACGCAGGGACCGGCGCCGCTCTCCGCCGCGCCCTTGACCGCGGTGGTCGAGGAGAGTTCCAGGAGCGGCGGGGCCAGCGGGCCGTGGACGGCGAGCGCGGCGTCCAGGACCTGGCGGGTGCCGGAGCCGTGCTCGCGCAGGATCAACGGGGTCGCGGCCAGTTCGCCCGGGGTCAGCGGGGTGCGGCGGCGGGCCCACGGGTGGGCGGGGGCGACCACGACGACGAGGCGGTCGTGCGCGATGACCGTGCCGTCGAGCCCGGCCGGGACGGACAGCCCCTCCACGAAGCCCAGGTCCGCCTCGCCGCTCAGCAGCCGCTCGGCGACCACCGCGGAGTTCCCTGCGAGCAGCGAGACGGCGGTGCCGGGGCGTTCGGCGCGCAGGGCGATGAGCCAGCCGGGGAGCAGGTATTCGGCGATGGTCATGGAGGCGGCGACCCGCAGCCGGGAGTCGCGGCGGTCGCGCAGCGCCTGGGCGCCCGCGTCGAACGCCTCGGCGGCCTCCACGACCCGGCGCGCCCAGTCGGTGACCAGGGCACCCGCGTCGGTGAGCCGGGAGCCCCGGGGCGAGCGGTCGAGGAGGGCGAGGCCGAGCTGCCGTTCCATCGAGCGGACCCGGCTGCTGGCGGCGGGCTGGGTGATGCCGACGTCCCGGGCGGCCCGGCCGAGGCTGCCGTGCCGGGCGACGGCGAGGAGCAGTTCCAGTGCGCCCAGGTCGGGCACCCGGTGGGACAGGGGGGCGGGCGGTTCGCTGGACATAAGTCCACCTTATGACCTCATAGAGCGGTGCTCCCTGGTGGGGTTCTCCGGCGCCGCAGAAGATCGTGGCATGGCCATCTATCTGCGGACCCGCACCTCTCCCCCGTACTCCGGTATCTTCCGGCGGCCCGCGCTGCGGCACTTCGGGCCCAACTGGTACGCCACGGTGATGGGCACCGCGATCGTCGCGAGCGCGGGTGCGGCGCTGCCGGTGCACGTGCCGGGGCTGCGCGGCGCCTGCACGGTGGTCTGGCTGTTCTCGGCGCTGCTGCTCGCCGCCGTGCTGGCCGCCCGCGCCGGGCACTGGGCGGCCCACCGCGACCAGGCGCGCGCCCATCTCGCGGACCAGGCCGTCGCGCCGTTCTACGGCTGCCTGTCGATGGCGCTGCTGGCCGTCGGCGGCTCCGGAATGACCGTGGGCAAGGACCTCATCGGGCACCCGGCGGCGCTCGCGCTGGACGTGGTCCTGTACACGGCGGGCACGGTGACCGGCCTGGTGGCGGCCGTGGCGGTCCCGTACCTCATGATCACGCGCCACCGGCCGGAGCCGGGCACCGCGTCCCCCGTGTGGCTGCTGCCGGTGGTGGCGCCGATGGTGTCGGCCGCGCTCGGCCCGCTGCTCGTGGCGGAGCTGCCCCCGGGCCAGGGGCGCGAGGCGCTGCTGCTGGGCTGCTACGCGATGTTCGGGCTGAGCCTGCTGGCGACGCTGGTCATGCTCCCGCTGGTCTTCGGACGGCTGGTGCACGGGGGCCCGCTGCCGCTCGCCCTGACGCCCACCCTGTTCCTGGTGCTCGGCCCGCTGGGCCAGTCGACCACCGCGGTCAACGCGCTGGCCGATGTGGCGCCGGGTGCGATCGGAAGCCCGTACGCCTCGGCGCTGCGGGCCTTCGCGGTGCTGTACGGGGTGCCGGTGATGGGCTTCGCCCTGATGTGGCTGGCCCTGGCCGTGGCACTGGTGGCGCGGGCGGTCCGGGGTGGGATGACGTTCTCGATGACCTGGTGGGGCTTCACCTTCCCCGTCGGCACCTGTGTGACGGGCGCGGCGGGCCTGGCCCGGCACACCGGACTGACCGCGTTCACCTGGCTGGCCGTCGCGCTGTACGTGCTGCTGGTGTCGGCGTGGGCGGTGGCGGGCGTACGCACGGTGCGCGGGCTGCTCAGCGGAGTGCTGCTCGCAGCGCCTCGGGGGCCCGTACCAGCGACGGCCCGTACCAGGTGAGGTACCGCCCGTCGACCAGGGCGGCGGGCAGGCCCGGGAAGGCCTCCGGCCCGTCATCCCGGGTGAAGCGGTAGGGCTCGTCGGGCAGGACCACCAGCTCGGCGCCGGCCGCGTTGAGCTCGTCGAGCGGGACGCGCGGGTAGCGCTCGGCGTGGTCCGCGTACACGTTGGCCACGCCGAGCCGGGCCAGCAGGTCACCGGCGAAGGTGTCGCGACCCAGCACCATCCACGGCCTGCGCCACACCGGGACGATCGCGCGGCGCGGCGGACCGGGCGGCGGGAGGGACGCCCAGGCGGCCTCGGCCTCGTCAAGCCAGCACGGACGGGGCAGCCCGCAGGCTCCGGTCAGCAGCCGGTCCAGTTCGCCGAAGGCGTCGTCCAGGGTGCGGACGGTGGTGACGAGGACGTCCGCGCCGGCGTCCTCCAGGGCGGCGAGGTCGGGGGCCCGGTTCTCCTCCTCGTTGGCCACCACCAGGTCGGGGCGCAGGGCCAGGATCGCGTCCACGTCGGGGTTCTTGGTGCCGCCGACGCGGACGGCGGCGAGTCCGGCCGGGTGGGTGCACCAGTCGGTGACGCCGACGAGCAGCCCGGGGGCCGTCCCGGCGACGGCCTCGGTGAGGGAGGGGACCAGGGAGACGACGCGCACGGCGGCCCTCAGCGCCTGGGGTCGGACGTGGCGTCGATGTGTTCGGCAACCGCGACGCACAGCAGCCGGGTGCCGGGGAGGGTGGCCCGCCAGCGGTGGCGCACCCCGCCGGACAGGAAGAGCGTGTCGCCCTGGACCAGCCGGTAGGCCCGCCCCTCGGCCTCCACTTCGGCGGCGCCCTCGGCGACGTACAGGAGCTCGTCGTTGCGGTGCTGGAACTCGCGCCCGAGGTCGAGTTCCCCGGTGAATTCCAGGGCGCTGAGCTGGTGGCGTCCGCGGACCACCCGGTGCACCCCGTCCTCCTGGGCGGCGCGCACGACGTCGACCGCGCGTGCGGAGTCCGCGGCGGCGTGCAGCCGGGCCGTGGTGGTCTCCAGCGCCTCGGCGACCCGGTCGAGCGACCGGGCGCTGGGTCTGGCGCGCTCGTTCTCGATCTGGCTGAGGAACGGCACGGAAAGGCCGCTGCGCGAGGCAACCGCGGCCAGGGTGAGTCCCAGGGATCTGCGCTGTCGGCGGACGGCAGCGCCCACCCGGAGTGTTTCCTTCTCGTCCATGTCCGGCTCCCTCCCGAAACGCCATCCTTCCGGTTGTGGGCCCTTCGCGCACACCGTTAGGCGAGGACGGCCCGGAAAGTGAGCACTCCGGAACGCCGGAAGGGGTGGGTCGCGCGGACGGCGCGACCCACCCCTTCACGGGCTGCGGCCCTGGTCGGGGCCGGTGACGGCTCCTACTGGGGGGCCATCTTGTCCGCGATGCCCGGGTTCTTCTCCATCCAGGCCTTCACGGCTTCCTCTTCGTGCCCTGTACCGAGCTTCTGGATCTGGTTCTCCAGACCGGCGAGCTGCTTCTCGCTCAGCTTGAAGTCCTTGAACCACTTCGTCAGCTGCGGGTAGTTCTCCGGGAACTCCTTGGAGGCGATGGTGTGCAGCCGGTCGCCCTCACCGAACGCCTTCTTCGGGTCCTGCAGCTTGGTCATCCCGTACTCGCTGTACGCCCAGTGCGGGGTCCACAGCAGGACGGCGATGGGCTCCTTCTTGGCGTACGCGCGCTTCAGCTCGGCGAGCATGCCGGGGGTCGAGGAGTCGACCACCTTGTACTCGTCGTCCAGGCCGTAGGCCGGAAGCACGTTCTTCTTCAGGTTCTCCATCGTGGCGGTGCCGGGCTCGATGCCGACGATCCGGCCCTTGAACTTCGAGCCCTTGCCCTTGAGGTCGGCCAGGGACTTCACGTCCTTGACGTAGTCGGGCACCGCGACCTCGATGGAGGTCGGGCCGTACCAGGAGCCGACGTCCGTCAGCTTGGAGCCGTACTTGGACCAGTAGTTCTTCTGGGTGAACGGGAGCCAGCCGTCGAACTGCACGTCGATCTGGCCCCGCGACATCGCGGTGTACATCGGACCGACCTCGAACTGCTTGAGGTTGATCTTGTAGCCGCGCTCCTCCAGGACGGCCTTCCACAGGTACGTGGCGGCGATGTCCTCCTCCCAGGGGAACCAGGCCATCTCGACCGGGCGGTCGCGCTCGTCCTTGCCGTTCGCGCCCTTGGCCGGGGCGGACTTCTTCACCGGGGTCCACTTGGCGGCGACGTCCGGGTTGGCCTTCAGCCAGGTGCGGACGGCCTCCTGCTCCTTGCCGGAGCCGCTCTTCTGGATCTGGGCCTCAAGGCTGGTGAGCTGGTCCTCGCTCATCTTGAAGTCCTTGAGCCACTGGGCGACCTCGGGGTTGTCCCCGGTGAAGCCCTTGCGGGTCAGGGTGTGGATGCCGTCGCCCTTGCCCCAGAGGTTCTTGGGGTCCTTGAGCTTGGTCAGCTCGAACTGGTTGTACGCCCAGTGCGGCGACCACAGCGGGACGACGATCGGTTCCTTCTTGGCGTACGCGCGCTTCAACTCGGCCAGCATGGACGGCGTGGAGCCGTCGACGACCTTGTACTCCTTGTCCAGGCCGTAGCCCGGCAGGATCTTGTCCTTGAGCAGGCCCATCTCACCGGCGCTGGGCTCGATGCCGACGACCCGGCCCTTGAACTGCGAGGCCTTGCCCTTGAGGTCGGCCAGGGACTTCACGTCCTTGACGTAGCTGGGAACGGCCAGCTCCAGCGAGGTGGGGCCGTACCAGGAGCCCATGTCCTCCAGGCGGTCCTTGTACTTCTTCCAGTACGAGGCGTGGGTGACCGGCAGCCAGGAGTCGGTCTCGAAGTCGATCTGGCCGCTCGCCATGCCGGTGTACAGCGCGCCGGCCTCGTACTGCTTGACGTCGACCTCGAAGCCGCGCTGCTCCAGCAGCTCCTTCCACAGGAAGGTGGAGGCGATGCCCTCGTCCCACGGGATGTAACCCATGCTGATCTTCTTGCCGGCACCGATCTTCGTCGTGTCCGAGGCGGTGGCGGAGTCGTCGTCCGAGGAGCCGAAGATCCCCATGCCGCCGGCGACGAGCGCCAGGGCGACGACGCCCGCGACGGCGACGACGGGCTGCGGGCGGTGGTGCCAGATCTTCAGGCCGCCGGCCATCGACTGCGCCTTGGCGAGCGCGCGGCGGGCGAGCGGGGAGACCTCGCGGCCCAGGGCGCTGGTCATCCGGTCCAGGTACATGGCCAGGATGACGATGGAGACACCGGCCTCGAAGCCGAGGCCGACGTCGACGTTGCCGATGGCCCGGTAGACGGAGCCGCCGAGGCCGCCGCCGCCGACCATGCCGGCGATGACCACCATGGACAGGCCCAGCATGATGACCTGGTTGATGCCCGCCATGATCGTGGGCAGCGCCAGCGGCAGCTGGACCCGCAGCAGGGTGTTGCGGGAGGTGGTGCCGAAGGCCTCGGCCGCCTCGACGAGCTCGCCGTCGACCTGGCGGATGCCGAGTTCGGTCATCCGGACGCCCGGGGGCAGCGCGAAGATGATGGTGGCGATGATGCCGGGAACGACACCGACACCGAAGAAGATCACGCCGGGGATCAGGTAGACCATGGCGGGCATGGTCTGCATGAAGTCCAGGACCGGCCGGGTCACCGCGCTCACCGTCTTGGAGCGGGAGGCCCAGATGCCGAGCGGCACGGCCAGCACCAGCGTCACGATCGTCGCGACGAGCACCAGCGTGAGCGTGTCCATCGCCTCGTCCCACAGCTCGACCGAGTCGATGAGGGCGAAGCCGACGAACGCGAGGACACCGGCGAGCAGGCCGCGCAGCCACCAGGCGATGACGGCGACGATGCCCGCGAAGAGCAGGGGCGCGGGAGCGGAGAGCACGGCGGCGATGCCGTCGAACATGCCGCTCACGACGGAGCTGATGAAGTCGAAGAGCCAGGAGAGGTGGGTCTGGAGCCAGTCGACCGCGGAGTCGACCCAGTCGCCGAGATGGAGCCTAAACACCGGCCACCTTCTTCAGCGTGGTCGCGGCGTCCTGAGAAGCCTGGGCGGGGGTCATCGGCTCGCCGAGCACGGCCAGCAGCCGCTCGCGGGGCACGACGCCGAGGAGCTTGCCCTTGTCGTCGGTCACGGCGACCGCGACCCGGCTCTGCGAGCAGGGCGTGAACAGCTCGATGATCGGCGTGGCCTCGGTGACGGTGGCCGGGGTGGCCTTCAGCACGTCGTCGGTGGTCCGGATCTCCTTGCCCTGGTCGCAGAGCGTGCCGATGACGGTGTCCGTCTCGGCCATGATCGCGCCGGCGGTCAGCACCCGGGCACGGTCCACGTCCTGGGTGAAGGAGGCGACGTAGTCGTTGGCCGGGGTGACGAGGATGTCCTCGGCGGTGCCGAGCTGGACTATCTCGCCGTCGCGCATCACGGCTATGCGGTCGCCGAGGCGCATGGCCTCGTTGAGGTCGTGGGTGATGAAGACGATGGTCTTCTTCAGCCGCTTCTGCAGCTCCAGGAGCTGGTCCTGCATGTCGCGGCGGATCAGCGGGTCGAGCGCGCTGAAGGACTCGTCCATCAGGAGCAGGTCGGCGTCGGTGGCGAGCGCGCGGGCGAGGCCCACGCGCTGCTGCATGCCGCCGGACAGCTCGTCGGGCCAGGACTTCTCCCAGCCCGCCAGGCCGGTCAGCTCCAGGGCCTCGGTGGCGCGGCGATTGCGCTCGTCGCGCGGGACGCCCTGCACCTCCAGGCCGTACGCGGCGTTCTCCAGGACGCTCCGGTGGGGGAAGAGCGCGAAGTGCTGGAACACCATGCTGATCTTGGTGGAGCGGACGCGGCGGAGCTCGGCGGGGCTCAGGGCGGTCAGGTCCTGGCCGTCGAAGAGGACCTGGCCGGAGGTGGGCTCCAGCAGGCCGTTGAGCATCCGCAGCAGGGTGGACTTGCCCGAGCCGGACAGACCCATCACGACGAAGATCTGGCCCGGTTCGACGGTGAACGACGCGTCGATCACCGCTGCGGTGGTTCCGTCGGCGCGCAGCGCGTCGCGGCCGGTGCCGCTCTTCAGCTTCTGCACGGCTTGATCGGGTCGTCTGCCGAACACTTTGTACAAGTGCTCGGCTTGCAGCCTGGACACATACACCTCACGCGTTGAACCGAGAACGGTCTGCCACCCCCGCCGGCAGACCGTGGAGCGGCACGGATTCCGTCCGCATGGCACGTGCACTGGTTGAAAACGCGACGTGGTCCGCTCCGATGGCGCGCCTGCCCCGGCTTATCCGGAGCAAACACAAGAGTGACCTGGATCACATGAAACAGCCTGGTTTTCCGGGAACCGCGTCCGCGGCGGCCACTGTCGGTGCCGTGCGGCATCATCGGCGTGTGACGCGACGCCTGATGCTCCTCGACACCGCCTCCCTCTACTTCCGCGCCTACTTCGGCGTGCCCGACTCGGTGCGCGCACCGGACGGCACCCCGGTCAACGCCGTACGCGGGCTGCTGGACTTCATCGGCCGCCTGGTGCAGGACCACCGGCCGGACGACCTCGTCGCCTGCTGGGACGCGGACTGGCGGCCGCAGTGGCGGGTGGACCTCATCCCTACGTACAAGGCGCACCGGGTGGCCGTCGAGACCGGAGCGGGCGTGCCCGACGAGGAGGAGACGCCGGACACCCTGGCCCCGCAGGTCCCGGTCATCGCGGACGTGCTGGACGCGCTGGGCATCGCCCGGGTCGGCGCCGAGGGGTACGAGGCGGACGACGTGATCGGCACGCTGACCGGGCGGGCGGCCGGCCCGGTCGACATCGTCACCGGCGACCGGGACCTGTACCAACTGGTGGACGACGCCCGCGGGGTGCGGGTGCTCTACCCGCTGAAGGGGGTCGGCACCCTCCAGCTGACGGACGAGGCGTGGCTGCGCGAGAAGTACGGGGTGGACGGCGCCGGGTACGTGGACCTGGCGCTGCTGCGCGGCGACCCGAGCGACGGGCTGCCGGGCGTGCCCGGGATCGGCGAGAAGACGGCGGCGAAGCTGCTGGACGCCTTCGGCGACCTGGCCGGGATCATGGCGGCGGTGGACGATCCGGCGGCCAAGCTGACACGCTCCCAGCGCAAGCGGCTGGACGAGGCCCGCGCCTATGTGGCCGTCGCGCCGAAGGTGGTGCGGGTCGCCGGTGACGTACCGCTGCCGGACTTCGACCCGGCGCTGCCCGCCGCGCCGCGCGATCCGGCCGCGCTCGACGCGCTCGCGGCCCGGTGGGGGCTGGGCGGGGCCCTCGGGCGCCTCCACTCCGCTCTGCGAACCTGAGGTGTTAAGTTAGGTAACCCTAAGGCCGATGTCGGCATCGGGGGCATCGGTTGGCGGTTTTCCAATTCCGGCAGCAGGGAGCTGACCTCGTGGCAGAACGACCGGAGCGGCGGGCACCGAAGGCTCAGGGGGCGCACGTGCTGCGCACCGAGCAGATCACCCCGCACATGACCCGGGTGGTGCTCGGCGGCGACGGTCTCGCCGAGTTCGCGCTCGCGGGCTTCACCGACCATTACGTCAAACTGTGCTTCGCCCCCGAGAGCGCGGACTACACCCACCCCTTCGACATGGCCCGCATCCGCGAGGAGTACCCCCGCGAGCTGTGGCCCACCACCCGTACCTACACGGTGCGTTCCTGGGACCCGGCCGCCCGGGAGCTGGCGATCGACTTCGTGGTGCACGGCGACGAGGGCCTCGCCGGGCCCTGGGCGGCGGGCGCGAAGCCGGGCGACCAGGTGACGTTCCTGGGCCCCGGCGGCGGTTACGCCCCCGACGCCTCGGCGGACTGGCACCTGCTGGTGGGCGACGAGAGCGCGCTGCCGGCCGTCGCCGCCGCGCTGGAGCAGATGCCGGCGGGTGCGGTGGTGCACGCGTACGTCGAGGTGGCGGACGCGGCGGAGGAGCAGAAGATCGCCACGCCGGACGGCGTGGAGGTCACCTGGCTGCACCGGGCCGGACGGCCCGTCGGCGCGGCGCTCACCGAGGCGGTGACGGGACTGGAGTTCCCGTCCGGCCGGGTCCAGGCCTTCGTGCACGGCGAGGCGGGCTTCGTCAAGGAGATCCGCCGCCACCTGCGCCTGGAGCGCGAGATCCCGGCCTCCCAGCTGTCGATCTCCGGCTACTGGCGCCTCGGCCACGACGACGAGGCCTGGCGCTCCGTCAAGCGCGAGTGGAACGAGCAGGTCGAGCGCGAGCAGGAGAGCGCGGCCTGACCTCTCGTAGGCGAAGCTGTGCCCCGGTCCGGTGGACCGGGGCACAGCTGTTCCGTCAGACGGACTTCTGGTACGAGCGGAACGTGCGGGTCGACAACGCCACGGCGGCCACGGCGAGCAGCAGCAGCCCGCCGCAACGGGTGCCGACCAGCTGCCAGTCGGGGTCGGCGCCCAGCGCGGAACGTCCCGCCACCATGGCCCAGTTGACCGGGTTGAAGGCCGCGACGTCCCGCATCCAGCCGGGCATCTGACTGGGCGCCATGAAGGACGTGGACAGGAAGGTGAGCGGCATCAGCAGGAAGGTGTTGATGCCGATGATCGACTCCCGCTCCCGCACGATCATGCCCACGGCGTTCGAGAGCGCTCCGAAGACGGTGCCGAGCAGCACCGAGGCGGCGACCAGGATCAGCAGGCCGGCAGCCCCGCCCGGGTAGCCGGCCCCGGCCGCCCAGCCGAGCAGCAGGATGACCACGGACTGGACGGTGTTGGCGATGCCGTTCTGCACGACGTTGGCGTTCATCAGGGCGTTCCGGCTGACCGGCGTGGTCAGGAAGCGGTTGAGCGTGCCGCGCTCGATCTCCTCCAGGGTGCCCATCCCGGCCCACATGCTCGACCCGAGGGCGCTCATCACGACGATGCCGGGGACCAGGTAGTCCAGGTACGAGGTGGTGCCGAAGCCGCCGAGTTCCACCACCTTCCGGAACAGGTTGCCGAAGAGGAAGAGCCAGATCACCGGCTGGATCAGGGCCATCGCCAGGAAGACGGGCTGCCGGAGGATCGCCATCAGCTGGCGTTGCGTCATGTACCAGGTGTCAGAAAGGACCTGACTGCTCATCGGGCACCTCCCGCGAGGGCCGGCTCGGGGGCGGTCGCCGCGTCCTCCGACTCCGCGTCCTGGAAGCGGCGTCCGGCGTACCGCAGATAGACGTCGTCCAGCGAGGGCCGGGCGACGGTGGCCGTCGCGACGGTGGCCCCGGCCCGTTCGAGGGCGGCCAGCAGCACCGGTACGGCGGCTGCGCCGTCCTCGGCCCGGACGCTGACCCGGCGCCCCTCGGCCACCGCCTCGTGCACCCCGGGCAGCCCGGCGAGCGCGGTGACGGCCTCGGGACCGGCGTCCGCGCGCAGCTCCACATGGACGGCGTCGCCGCGCAGCTCGCCCTTGAGCTCGTCGGGGGTGCCCTCGACCACGATCCGGCCGCGGTCCACGATCGCGATGCGTTCCGCGAGCCGGTCCGCCTCCTCCAGGTAGTGCGTGGTGAGGACGATGGTCAGGCCCTCGTCACCGGCCAGCCGGGCTATCTCGTCCCACATCGCCGTCCGGGCCTCCGGGTCGAGCCCGGTCGTCGGCTCGTCCAGGAACAGCACCTCGGGGCGGTGCATCAGCCCGAGCGCCACGTCCAGGCGGCGCAGCATGCCGCCCGAGTACCCCTTGACCAGGCGCTTCCCGGCGTCCGCGAGGGCGAACCGCGCCAGCAGCTCATCGGCGCGGCGCTGCACGGCGGCCCCGCGCATCCCGTACAGCCGGCCCTGGAGGAGCAGGTTCTCGCGGCCGGTGGCGACCGGGTCGGCGCCGGACTTCTGGGCGACGACACCGATCGCGCGGCGCACCCGGTCCGGGTGGGCGAGGACGTCGTGCCCGGCGACGGACGCGGTCCCGGAGTCGGGGCGGGCGAGGGTGGTGAGGATCTTGACGGTGGTGGACTTCCCGGCGCCGTTGGGCCCGAGGAGCCCGAAGACGGTGCCGGCGGTGACGGTGAGGTCCATGCCGCGCAGTGCGGTGACCCCTCCCGGATAGGTCTTGACGAGTTGTCGCGCCTCGACAGCGGGCGCACGGGTGCTCATGACGGAGCTCTCCTGTGGTCGGCCGGGCGTCCGGTTGCCCGGACGCCGTCGGGCCGGTCCGCCTGAGAAGTGCCGGGCTATCCTGGGTGTGCCGCACCTCGATCGCCCGGGCCGCCTCCACGGTGGTCCGGCATTGGGGTTCAAGACCCCGGCGCGGACTGCTGCAACAGTCCCGCCGGGGTCTTTTTTTCGTCTTTACTCCAGGTCGTCGAGGTCCTGCCAGTCCTGCGGGACCTCGCCGGTCTCGTGGAACGACCTCCACTCCTCGATGCCGCTGATGGTGGCCTCGCCGATCTCCTGGCGGAACGTGGCGATCCACTCCAGCTCCGCCTCCAGCATGTGGAGCTGGTACTCCGTCTCCACGACGAAGACGCGGGGCAGCGAGCCCCCGAGCTGGGCGAGGACCCCGCGCAGCGCGGCAGCCCGCACGGTCTGCGCCTGCTCGCGGTCCGCGAGGAGTTCCCCCACCTCCTCCGGGGGCAGCGCGGGGAGCAGGGCCAGCGCCGTGTCGAAGACCGGGTACTCCTCGGCCGGCACGGCGATCAGGTCGGACAGCCAGTGCAGCATCTCGGCGCGCCCGGCCTCGGTGAGGCCGTACAGCGTGCGTTCCGGGCGGTTGCCCTGGCGCTGTACGCCCGTCACCTCGACGTAGCCGTGCTTCTCGAGGTTCTGGACGACGGTGTACAGCGAACCGAAGTTGATCTTCACGCTGTGCTGCTTGCCGCGCCTGCGGAGGGTCTGGGCGATGTCGTACGGATGCATGGACCGCTCGGCGAGCAGCACCATCACCGTGAGCGCCAGCGGATTGCCGAGCTTGCGCCGCTTGGCCACCGCCGCCCACCTCCGCAGACTTCCTCGTTCACGAATACTCGTAGCCGAACATAGCTCGATTTCCGACGACGGGTCAACCGCGATGTATCGCGATTCTCGGAGTCGTTTCTGAGCGGACCGCCGGGAAGTCGTGGAAGGATCCCCGGATTCCGGCCAATCCGCCAGGGCACCGGCTCCGAATCACCCCCGGAGAGCGATGACCACCGAAGGGAACCCCGCGTGAAAGAAGCCGTGTACATCAGCGGAATGGCCTCGGCGGGGCCCGATCTCCAGGAGTTGATGGGGCAGGTCGCCCGGGGCGACCAGGACGCGTTCGCCCAGGTCTACGACGCGGTGAGCGGCCCGGTGCTCGGGCTCGTCCGCAATGTGCTGCGCGATCCCGCCCAGTCGGAGGAGGTCGCCCAGGAGGTCCTGGTGGAGGTGTGGCGCACCGCGTCCCGCTTCCAGGCCGCCCGGGGCAGCGCCATGAACTGGGTGCTGACCCTCGCCCACCGCCGCGCCGTCGACCGGGTCCGCTCCGCGCAGGCGTCGGCCGCCCGCGAGCACAAGGCCGCCCTGCTCGACCGCACGCCCGCCTTCGACGAGGTCACCGAACAGGTCGAGACCCGGCTGGAACGCGAGCAGGTGCGCCGCTGCATGCGGACGCTGTCCGAGATCCAGCGGGAGTCCGTCACCCTGGCGTACTACCGGGGGCTGACCTATCGCGAGGTGGCCGAACTGCTCGCGGTACCGCTCGGCACGATCAAGACTCGACTGCGCGACGGGCTGATCCGGATGCGCGACTGCCTCGGGGTGACCTCATGACCGACGCCGGACTCCACACACTGACGGGCGCCTACGCCCTGCACGCCCTGCCGGACACCGAACGCCGGGACTTCGAACGGCACCTGGGCGACTGCGAAGCCTGCTCCACCGAGGTGCGCGAGCTCTCCGAGACCGCGACCCGCCTCGGTCTCGCCGTCGCCGCGCCCGCCCCCCGCGAGCTGCGGGAGCGGGTGCTCCGGGAGATCACGACCGTACGCCAGGAGCCGCCCGCCCTCCCCCGCCGCGGGCGCTCGCCGGACCGGCGGGGCGGGGCGGCCCGGTGGTCCCGGTTCGCCCTGGCCGCGTGCCTCGCCGCGGCGGTGGGCTTCGGCGGGATCGCCGTCTGGCAGCACCAGGAGGCCCGGGACGCCCGGCAGCGGGCGGACGCGGCCGGGCTCCGGGCCGAGCAGGTGGCCCGGGTCCTCGCCGCGCCCGACGCGAAGACCTCGTCCGGCACGCTGGACGACGGGGCGCAGGGCACGGTGGTGGTCTCCCGCAGCGAGGACCGGGCGGTGTTCCTGGCCACGGGGCTGGCCGAGGCGCCCAGCGGCAAGGTCTACCAGCTGTGGTTCGACGACGGCGGCACGATGCGTTCGGCGGGCCTGCTGCGCGCGTCGGGCCCGTCCTCGACCACGTACACGACGCTGCTCGACGGGCCGGTGGACGGGGCCACGGGCATGGGCATCACCGTGGAACCGGCGGGCGGTTCGGCGCGGCCGACCTCGGACCCGGTGGCACTGATGGAGTTCCCCGCGTGAGGCGTGCGCCCGGGGACGGTCCCCCGGGCGCACGGTCCGCGCGTGCGTTCAGCCACGGCGCGGCGGGCGCGGGAAGAAGCCGCTGGTGCGCGCGGCATACGCGGCGAAGCCGGGGCGGTCGGCCATGTGCCGTTCCAGGAGGGCCTTGCCGCTGCCGCCGATGAGCAGATACGTCATCAGGGCGGGCGCGACCAGCGTGGCGGCCGCGGCGGCCGGGGCCTGGCAGACGATCAGGAACAGGCCCCACCAGACGCAGAAGTCCCCGAAGTAGTTGGGGTGCCGGGTCCAGGACCAGAGCCCCCGGTCCATGATCCTCCCCCGGTTGCCGGGGTCGGCCTTGAACCGGGCGAGCTGGTGGTCGCCCACCGCCTCGAAGAACATGCCGAGCGCCCAGAGCGCGGCCCCGGCCCAGGCGAGGGCGTTCACCGGCCCGGTGAGGTAGCCGCCCGCCTGCACAGGGAGCGAGATCAGCCAGACCAGGGCGCCCTGGAGGAGGTACACCTTCCGCAGGGCGTAGAGGTCCGGGTTGCCGGGCGCCTTCGCGAGCATCTTCGCGTAGCGCGGGTCCTCGCCGTGACCGCGTCCGCGCCGGGCGATGTGCCACGCCAGGCGCACCCCCCAGACCGTGGTGAGCGCCGTGACGAGGAGGCGGCGCGTGGCGTCCCCCTCCCCCGCCGACAGGCCGTACGAGACGAGGGCGACGGCGGCGAAGCCGAGACCCCAGGCGACGTCCACGCCCCGGTGCATGCCCTTGCGGACCCCGGCGGCGAACGCGACGAGCAGGACGACCAGCGCGGCGCCCGCGCAGGGCGCGAGGCCCCGCGCGAACGCCTCCCAGGCGAAGCCGCTCATGACGCGTCCCCGACGGTGCGCAACGCCTCGCGGGTGGCCGGCATCCCCGACCCCCCGTCACCAGCGGGCCGTACGGCGAGGATCTGGTCCACGCCCATCCGCCGCTCCGCGAAGGCGAGGGCGCCACCGGCCAGGTACAGCCGCCACACCCGTACGGTCTCCTCGCCGACCAGGTCCGTGAAGCGCGCCTCGTTCTCCTCCAGGGTCCGGCGCCAGGCGTCGACGGTCCGGACGTAGTGCTCCCGCAGCCCGTGGACGTCGCGCACCTCCAGACCGGCGCCCTCCAGCAGCGCGACGGTCTCGCCCAGCGGTCGCATGTGCATGTCGGGCGCGATGTACGCCTCGATGAACGCGCCGCCGCCCGGCGCATCCCGCCCGCGCGACATCTGCTGGACGAGCACCCGGCCGCGCGGGCGGACCATGCCGTGCAGGGTCGCGGCGAAGGCCGGGTACTGGGCGTCCCCGACGTGCTCGCCCATCTCGATGGTGGACACCGCGTCGTAGCCGCCCTCGTGGTCGGGGGCGTCCGCGATGTCGCGGTAGTCGCGGCAGCGCACCTCGACCAGGTCGTCCAGGCCGCGTTCGGAGACCTGTCGGCGCACATGGGCGGCCTGTTCGGCGGCGAGGGTGACGGCGGTGACGCGGACGCCGTGCCGCTCGGCCGCGTACAGCGTCAGCGAGCCCCAGCCGCAGCCGATGTCCAGCAGCCGCGCACCGGGGCGCAGCCCGAGCTTGCCGCAGATCAGCTCCAGCTTGTCGCGCTGCGCGTCGGCGGACCCGTAGGCCGGGTCGTCGCTGGTCCAGTAGCCGCAGGAGTACGCCATCGTCTCGTCCAGGAGGAGGGCGTAGAAGGCGTTGGAGAGGTCGTAGTGGTGGCTGATCGCGGCCCGGTCGCGGGCCTTGCTGTGCAGGGCGCCGTCGAGTCCGGTGGCCCGGGCGGCGGGCACGGGCGGCCGGGGCCCGGCCGCACCCAGGCGCACGGCGGTGCCGGCGGCGCGCAGCCGGTCGGCGAGGCGCGGCCGGGGTGCGGCGAGTCCGCGTTCGCGTACGGCGCGGTGCACGGCCCGCAGGCCCTCGGCGAGGTCGCCCTCGATGTCGATGTCCCCGGTGATGTACGCCTCCGCGAGGCCGAGTTCGCCCGGTTCCCACAGGAGGCGGCGCAGGGCGCGGCGGGTCCGTACGTGGATCAGGGGGCCGTCGGCGGCGCCGGTCTCGCTGCCGTCCCACATGCGCACCCTGACCGGGAGCCGGCCGCCGAGGAACTGCTCGGCCAGGGGCTCGATGCGCTGGGCGGCCCCGTGGGCGGGGCGCTTGTCGGTGAGTGTCATGCCGTTTCCTGTTCCTGACGGGTCAGCAGCAGCTGCCGCACATCGAGGTAGCCGGAGCGGAAGCCCGCTTCGGAGTAGGCGAGGTAGAGGGTCCACATGCGGCGGAAGGTCGCGTCGAAGCCCAGGGCGTCGACGGCCTCCGCCTCCGCGGTGAAGCGGTCGCGCCACAGCCTGAGCGTTTCGGCGTAGTGCGTGCCGAAGCCGTCGGAGCGCTCCACGCGCAGTCCGGTGTGGGCGGCCGTGACCCGGTCGATGGCCTCGGTGGACGGGAGCTGGCCGCCCGGGAAGATGTACTTCTGGATCCAGGTGAAGGTGGACCGGCCGGCCCTCATGCGGTCGTCGGGCATGGTGATGGCCTGGAGCGCGATCCGGCCCCCGGGGGCGAGCAGCCGGTCCAGGGTGCGGAAGTAGGCGGGCCAGAACTCCGCGCCCACCGCCTCGATCATCTCGACGCTGACGATCGCGTCGTACGTCCCCTCGATCTCCCGGTAGTCGCACAGCCGGACGTCGACCCGGTCCGCGTGACCCGCCGCCGCGATCCGCCGCAGGGCCAGATCGCGCTGTTCCCGGGAGAGGGTGACGGAGACGACGTGGGCGCCGCGCGCGGCGGCACGGAGCGCGAGTTCGCCCCAGCCGGTGCCGATCTCCAGGAGCCGGGTGCCGGGGCCGACGGCGGCCAGGTCAAGCAGCCGGTCGATCTTGCGGTGCTGCGCGTCGGGGAGCAGGGCCGGTTCGGCGGGGAAGCCGCGGAACAGCGCCGACGAATAGCTGAGCGTCTCGTCCAGGAAGAGCGCGAACAGGTCGTTGGACAGGTCGTAGTGGTGGCTGATGTTCGTCCGGGCCCCTTCGCGGGTGCCGGTCTGCGCCTCGGGGTGGCGGCGCGCCCACAGTCCGCGCAGCCGTTGCAGGGGCTGCGGGACCAGGGTGGCGACCTGCCCGGCCAGGACCGTCAGGACGCCGACGGGGTCGGGCGCGTCCCACTCCCGTGCCATGTACGACTCGCCGAAGCCGATGAGCCCGGCCGCGCCGATCCTGCGGAAGAAGGCGTCCGGGTCGTGGACGTCCATCAGCGGTCCGCCGAGCCCGATGTCCTCCCGTCCGCCGAGGCGCACCCGCAGCGGCAGCCGGGCCAGGGCGCGGCGGACGATCCGCTCGGCGACGGCCGTCCGGAGCCGGGAGGCACGGGGCAGGGCCACGACGTCCGGCCAGCGTGCCGGGTCGATGCCCACGCGCGCGGCGGGGGCGGGCACGGACGGGGTACGGAACGTGGAGGCGGTCATCGCATGCCCTCCTGGGTGCGGTGGTCGGGGCGGGGCCGGACGGGCAGCCCGCGCAGGTAGAGGCGTATGCCGTGCAGGCGGATGGCGGCCGATGCGACGGCCGTGGACCAGGGGTGGCGCATGGCCAGGCCGAGCAGGACGCGGGCGGTCGCCGGGCGTCGCTCGCCCCGGACGGTCGCGGTGAACGGGCGGGTGCCGGAGCGTTCCAGGTGGACCGTCAGCCGCAGCTGCGGGCCCGGTTCGGGCAGCCGCATCCAGTACGCGCCGTCGGTGCCGAAGAACGGCGATACGTAGAACTCCTTGCTGGTGACCGACCGCCCCCGGTCGTCGGGGCGCAGCAGGTAGCAGTGGCGTTCGCCGTACGTGTTGTGCACCTCGGCGACCGTGCACAGCGGGGTGCCGTCGGCGCGCCGGCACCAGTACACGGTGAGCGGGTTGAAGACGTAGCCGAGGACCCGGGCCTGGGTCAGCATGAGGACGGTGCCGTCGGCGAGGTCGACGCCGCGCGCGGCCAGGAAGCGGGCGAGCCCGGCCCGGATGGTCGGGGCGGTGCCGCCGAAGTGGTCGCGGGCGTCGAAGCGGGCGAGGAAGCGCAGGGCGCGCGGGAGCGGCGGGGGCCCGTCCGGGTCGGTCAGCCACAGGTAGGTGCGGTGCTGGAAGCCGTACCGGGTGGGCGCGGTCCGTATGTGGGTGATCGTGCACGGGTAGAGGGCGTTCACCAGTCCACCCCCAGCGCGGCCGCGGCCTCGGCGCCGGAGCGGCAGCCGTCCTCGTGGAATCCCCAGCCGTGGTAGGCGCCCGCGTAGGCGGTGACCGGCCCGGACAGGGCGGGCAGCCGGGCCTGGGCGCCCACGGACTCCGGGGTGTAGACGGGGTGTTCGTAGAGCATGCGGGCCCGGACGAGGCCGGGGGCGACCCGGTCGGCGCCGTTCAGCGTGACGACGTAGGTCTCGGGGGCGTCGAGCCGCTGGAGCCGGTTCATGTCGTAGCTGACGGTGACGTGGGAGGCGTCGGCGGCGCAGTCCGGCATCAGGTAGTTCCAGGAGGCGCGGGCGCCGGGCGCCGTGGGCAGCAGCCGGGTGTCGGTGTGCAGCAGGGTCGCGTTGCGGGAGTAGCGGAAGGCGCCCAGGGTGCGGGTCTCGTCGTCGGTGGGGTCGGCGAGGAGGCGGAGGGCCTGGTCGGGGTGGGTGGCGACGACGACGTGGTCGAAGGGCTCGGTGGTGCCGTCGTCCGTGGTGATCCCGACGCCGTCGGCGCGCCGCCGGACGCTGCGGACCGGGGTGGCGGTGCGGACGGTGGAGAGCTGCTTGGTCACGCGCTCCACGTACGCGCGCGAGCCCCCGGTGACGGTCCGCCAGACCGGGGAGCCGCCGATCGCGAGCATGCCGTGGTGGTCCAGGAAGCGGAACAGGTAGCGCGCGGGGTAGCGCATCGCGGTCACCGGGTCGCAGGACCAGACCGCCGCCACCACGGGCGTCAGGAAGTGCGCGGTGAAGTACGGCGAGAAGCGGCCGCGCGCGGCGAACTCGCCCAGGGTCAGCGTCTCCGCGTCCGGTCCGCCGTCCCGCAGCAGCCGCCGGGCCAGCCGGTGGAAGCGGGGGACGGCGGCGAGCATCCGGGGATACGCGGGATCGCGGAAGGACGCCGGCCGGGCGAGGAGACCGGCCGGGCCGCGTGCCCCCGCGTATTCCAGGCCGCATCCCTCGCACCGGACGGACATGCTCATCTCGGACTCCTGGGTGGGCACGCCGAGTTCGGCGAAGAGCCGGAGCAGGTGGGGGTAGGTGCGCCGGTTGTGCACGATGAAGCCGGAGTCGACGTGGTGGACGCGGCCGTCGGCCCCGGGCAGGTCGTGGGTGTGCGCGTGGCCGCCCACCCGGTCGTCCGCCTCGAACAGCGTCACGTCATGGGCCCTTCGCAGGATGTGCGCGGCCGTGAGCCCCGCCACCCCGCTGCCCACGACGGCCGTGCGTCGCCGCCTGTCGCTCATTGCGCTCCTTCCGGACCGGCTCCGACGCCCTCCCCCGGAGGCGGAGGCGCGGCGGATGCCTCTTTGGAAGTGATTCGTTGCGGGTCGCCCGGCGGATTGGCGGAACCCGTCGTTCATCCGATCGGGTGACAGACCAATCCGCTCGCAGTCCGGCACCGAATTCCCGTCGTGAGTGAAGATCGGAACGATCCGGAGAGCGGGGCCGTCGTGCCCCGGCGGTCCCGCTGGGTGCGTGCGGCCTGCGCCGCGCTCGGCGGAGTCATCGCCGGGTTCTGCGCCCTGGCGGTCGCCGAGCTGGTGGCGGCGCTGGTGCGTCCCGAGGCGGGTCCGGTCACGGCGGTGGGCGGTGCGGTGATCGACCGCACTCCCCCGGCGCTGAAGGACTTCGCCGTACGGAACTTCGGGACCAACGACAAGCTGGTCCTGGAGCTCGGCATCCTGGCGGTCCTGGCGCTGTTCGCCGTGGCGGTCGGGCTGCTGACGCTCCGCCACCGGATCGCCGGGTCGGCGGCCGTGCTGGTCTTCGGCGCGGTCGGGGCGGTGGCGGCGATCGGCCGGCCCGAGGGCCGGGTCTCCGACGCCCTGCCCTCCGTGGTGGGTGCCGTGCTGGCCGCGGGGGTGCTGTACTTCCTGGCCGGACGGCTGTCCCCGGCCGCGGCCCCCTCCTCGGGGGAAGGGGCCGCGACCGGATTCGACCGGCGCGGGTTCGTCCTCGCGGCGAGCGCCGTTGCGGTGGTCTCGGCCGGGGCCGGGCTGCTGGGGCGGCGGCTCACCTCGGCCGTGCAGGCCGGGGCGGAGGCGTCCCGGCGCGATCTGAAGCTCCCCGCGCCTGCCTCGCCCGCCCCCGCCGTACCGGCCGGTGCGGAGCTGGACGTCCGGGGGCTGAGCCCGTTCGTCACGCCCAACAAGGACTTCTACCGCGTCGACACGGCCCTGGTCGTGCCGAGGGTGGACGCCGGGGCGTGGCGGCTGCGGATCCACGGCAAGGGCGTGACCCGTCCGGTGACGCTCGGCTTCGAGGACCTGGTGCGCCGTCGGGCCGTGGAGCGCAACATCACGCTGACCTGTGTCTCGAACGAGGTGGGCGGGCCGTACGTCGGCAACGCCCGGTGGCTCGGCGTCCGTCTGGCCGACCTGCTGCGCGAGGCGGGGGTGCGGCCCCCGTCCGAGGGCGGCCGGGCCGACCAGCTCGTGGCGCGTTCGGTGGACGGCATGACGATCGGCACCCCGGTCGAGGACGTCATGGACGGCCGCGACGCCCTGCTCGCCTTCGGCATGAACGGGGAGCCGCTGCCCTTCGAGCACGGCTTCCCGGTCCGGATGGTCGTCCCCGGCCTGTACGGATACGTGTCGGCCTGCAAGTGGATCAAGGACATCGAGCTGACCACCTTCGACGCGTACGACGCGTACTGGGTGAAGCGGTCCTGGTCCCGGCGGGCGCCCATCAAGACCCAGGCCCGCATCGACACCCCGCGCCCCTTCGCGTCCCCGAAGGCGGGCACGGTGGCGGTCGCCGGGGTGGCCTGGGCCCAGCACCGCGGGATCACCCGGGTCGAGGTCCGGGTGGACGGCGGCCCCTGGCACCCGGCGCGGCTCGCCGCCGGGGCGGGCCGGGACATCTGGCGCCAGTGGGTGTGGGAATGGCAGGCCACCCCGGGCAACCACACCCTGGAGGTCCGTGCGACCGACGGGACCGGCGCCGTCCAGACCGCCCGGCGCGCCGGCACCGTGCCGGACGGGGCGACGGGCCGGCACTCGGTGGTGGTCGACGTGACCTGATCCCCGCGGGCCCGCCGCCTCCCCCACGCCGTGCGCAGGTCCGCCCGGGCTTCGCGCACCCCCAGTCAACTACCGTACGCAATCAACCGGTTACCCAACAGGAGAACACCATGAAGGTCATCCACGCCCGCCGCGCCGCCCTCGCCCTCACCGCGGCGGCGATCCTGCCGCTGGCCCTTACGGCCTGCTCCAGCGACTCCAAGGACAGCGCGTCCGGATCGAGCGCCAGCTCCGCGAAGGCCCCCGCCTCGCCGTCCGCCGAGAAGTCCATGGACCCGGACAAGCCCTTCGGCCCGGCCTGCGCCTCGGTCCCGAAGAGCGGCGCGGGCTCCTTCAACGGCATGGCGAAGGACCCGGTGGCCACGGCCGCCTCGCACAACCCGGCCCTGTCCACCCTGGTCACCGCGGTCAAGAAGGCCGGCCTGGTCGACACCCTGAACAACGCCCAGAACATCACGGTGTTCGCCCCGACCAACGACGCCTTCGCCAAGGTCCCGAAGGCCGACCTCGACAAGCTCCTCGCCGACAAGGCCGCGCTCACCAAGGTCCTCACGTACCACGTGGTGGGCCAGAAGCTGACGCCGGCGCAGCTGGAGAAGGGCTCCTTCGAGACCCTGGAGAAGGGCGAGCTGACGACCTCGGGCTCGGACATGACGTACACCGTGAACGACTCGTCGAAGGTCGTCTGCGGCAACGTCCCCACGGCCAACGCCACGGTCTACATCGTGGACACGGTCCTGATGCCGCCCGCCGCCTGATCACACCCCCCGCGGTGGGCCACCGGCCCACCGCGGGGCCCCGGGCGGGCCGGTGCGGATCCTGCGGAATCCAGTCGACTTGAACCTACACATAAGCGACGGATAAGAGCAGAATGGACAGTGCGGGCCACTTCCCGCGTGTGGCGGTGACCGGGTCCGCATGATCCGAAGGGGACGAAACTCATGTCAAACGTCTCGCACGTCGGCCACGACATGGCCGGACACCCCGATGTATCGGAAATGAGCGACCGCTACGCCCGTGTGATGGGCGGCCGCGACGTGGCGCTGGTGGACGCACCGGTCTTCCTGGTCGGTCTCTACTGCGCCGTCTCTCCGTGGGTGCTGCACTTCACCACCTCGCAGTCCGCCCTGGTGACGCACAACCTGGTCATGGGCATCGCGATCGCCGTGCTCGGCCTCGGGTTCACGGCGATGCCGCAGCGGATGTACGGCCTGAGCTGGGCCATCTGCGCCATGGGTGCGTGGATGATCATCTCGCCCTGGGTGGTGGGCAGCAGCCCGGACACCGGCGTCATCCTCAACAACGTCATCATCGGCGGACTGACCGCCCTGCTCGGACTGGTCTGCGCGGGCGCGTCGATGAAAATGAGCCGAGGCGGCCGGTCCTAGCCGGTCCTCCCCCGGGGGAAGGAAACCCCGTACGAAAGCCGGCCGGCCCCGAAGGGATCCGGCCGGCTTCCGCGTGTCCCGGCCCGTGGCCGCGGGTCTCAGCCCAGCGAGCTGTACGCCACCACGCCCCGCAGCACCTCTTCGACCGCCTTGCGGGCGCTCCGGGCCACCGTGCTGTTCTCCCGCGGCGCGGCGGCGGCCACCTGGCCCAGCACATCGATGACCTGCTTGCACCAGCGCACGAAGTCGCCCGCCGGCATGTCCGCCTCGCGCAGCACCTCGTCCAGCGAGCGGCCGGACGCCCACATGTACACCGCCCAGGCGAAGCCGAGATCGGGCTCGCGCTGGCCGACCCCCTCCGCCTGGTTGATCTTGAAGTCCTCCTCCAGGGAGTCGAGCCGCCCCCAGATGCGGACCATCTCGCCCAGCGCGGTCTTCGCGGGCCCCGACGGCAGCTTCGGCGCCACCGCGTCGTCGGCCTGCCGCGCCTCGTACACCAGGGCGGAGACGCACGCCGCGAGCTCCGCCGCGTTCAGCCCCTCCCAGACGCCTGCCCGAAGGCACTCGCTCGCCAGCAGGTCCAGCTCGCCGTAGAGCCGGGCCAGCCGCTTCCCGTGCTCGGTGACCTCGCTGCCGCGCAGGTAGTCGAGCTCGGTGAGCAGGGCGACGATCCGGTCGAAGGTGCGGGCGATGGTGTTGGTGCGCCCCTCGATGCGGCGCTCCAGCTGCCGGGTGTCGCGCTGGAGCCGGTGGTAGCGCTCGGCCCAGCGGGCGTGGTCCTCGCGCTCGTCGCACCCGTGGCAGGGGTGGGCGCGCAGCTCGGCCCGCAGACGCGCGATCTCGCGGTCGTCGGCGGCGGGGGCACGCCCCTTGCGGTGCCGGTCCGGGACGATGTGCCCGGCCTTGGTCCGCAGCGCGGAGGCCAGGTCCCGGCGCGACTGCGGCGAGCGCGGGTTGAACGACTTCGGCACCCGCATCCGCTCCACGGCCTCCACCGGCACCGGGAAGTCGATCGAGGCGAGCCGCTTCACCTGCCGCTCGGCGGTCAGCACCAGCGGGCGGGGCCCGTCGTGGTACTCCATGCCGCGGTGCCCGTGCCCGTTGGTACGCCCGGCCGCGAGCCCGGGGTCGAGGACGAGCGCGAGGCCGGCGAACTTGCCGGTCGGCACATGGATGACATCGCCGGGCTTCAGCTTCTCCAGGGACGCAGCGGCGGCGGCCCGCCGCTGCGAGGCGCCCTGCTTGGCCAGCTCCGTCTCCCGGTCCTTGAGGTCGCGGCGCAGCCGCGCGTACTCCTCGAAGTCACCGAGATGGCAGGTCATCCCCTCGCGGTAGCCCTCCAGGCCCTCCTCGTTGCGCTGGACCTGGCGGGAGATCCCGACCACCGACCGGTCCGCCTGGAACTGCGCGAAGGAGGTCTCCAGGAGCTCGCGCGAGCGGTGCCGCCCGAACTGGTGGACCAGATTCACGGCCATGTTGTACGAGGGGCGGAAGCTGGAGCGCAGCGGATACGTGCGGGTGCCGGCGAGTCCGGCGAGGGCGCCCGGGTCCATGCCGCGCTGCCAGAGCACCACGGCGTGGCCCTCGACGTCGATCCCGCGCCGCCCGGCCCGGCCGGTGAGCTGGGTGTACTCGCCGGGGGTGATGTCGGCGTGCTGCTCGCCGTTCCACTTGACGAGCTTCTCCAGGACCACCGAGCGGGCGGGCATGTTGATGCCGAGCGCCAGCGTCTCCGTCGCGAAGACCGCCTTGACGAGGCCCCGGACGAACAGCTCCTCGACGATCTCCTTGAACCTCGGGAGCATCCCGGCGTGGTGCGCGGCGATGCCCCGCTCCAGGCCCTCCAGCCACTCGTAGTAGCCCAGGACGTGCAGGTCCTCGGACGGGATGGACGCCGTCCGCTCCTCCACGATCTCCCGCACGAGGCGGCGCTTGTCCTCGTCGTTGAGCCGGAGCCCGGCGTGCAGGCACTGCTGGACGGCGGCCTCGCAGGCGGCCCGGCTGAAGATGAACGTGATCGCGGGGAGCAGCCCCTCGGCGTCCAGCCGGTCGATGACCTCGGGGCGCGAGGGCGTCCAGATCCGGCTGCGCTGACGCCGCTCGCGCTCGCGGTCGGCCTCGCGGACCATCTTGCCGCGTCGGCGCTCGCGCGGGTTGTACCCGCGCTGGTTCTCCATACGGGCGAGGCGGACGAGGTCGGGGTTGACCTCGCGGCGGCCGGTGCCGCGGCCTCCGTGGTCGGTCTCCTCCTCGAAGAGGTCGTACATCCGTCGCCCGGCCAGCACGTGCTGCCACAGCGGGACGGGCCGCTGCTCGGAGACGATCACCTCGGTGTCGCCGCGCACGGTGTCCAGCCAGTCGCCGAACTCCTCCGCGTTGGACACGGTCGCCGAGAGGGAGACCAGGGTGACCGACTCGGGGAGGTGGATGATCACCTCTTCCCAGACGGCGCCCCGGAAGCGGTCGGAGAGGTAGTGGACCTCGTCCATGACCACGTGTCCGAGGCCGTTCAGCGCCTGGGAGCCCGCGTACAGCATGTTCCGCAGGACCTCGGTGGTCATGACGACGACCGGGGCGTCCGCGTTGACGCTGTTGTCACCGGTGAGCAGGCCGACCTTGTCGGAGCCGTAGCGCCGGACCAGGTCGGCGAACTTCTGGTTCGACAGGGCCTTGATCGGGGTGGTGTAGAAGCACTTGCGGCCCTGCTCCAGGGCGAGGTGCACGGCGAATTCGCCGACGATCGTCTTGCCCGAGCCGGTGGGGGCGGCGACGAGCACGCCCTTCCCGGCCTCCAGCGCCTTGCACGCCTCGATCTGGTACGGGTCGAGATCGAAGTCGTACATCTCGCGGAACGGCCCGAGAGCGGTCGCCTGCTCGGCCGCCCGGAGCCGGGAAGCCTGGTAGCGCTCAGCTGGTGAGAGGTCGTCTGTCATCTTGCTGTCGAGCCTACCCGCCACCTCTGACAGTGACGCGATCTTTAATCGCCCATGGTCCGGGCTCCGAGAACCCGTACCGCCTTCGGCACGCAGGTGGCGGTCAGCGGGAGCGCGCCGAGCGGTTCGCCGTCCGCGTAGGCGGTGACGCCGACGGCTTCGAGGGTGACCGACGAGGCCCGGTGCACGGTGACGACGGGGTGGCTGAGGTGCGTTCCCTTGTACACCCGGGGGAAGACCTTGAGCAGGGTCGTACGGCTGCACTCGCCGACCACCGTGATGTCGAAGAGCCCGTCGCCCATGTCCGCGTCGGCGCACATCCGCATGCCGCCGCCGTACGAGGTGCCGTTGCCCACCGCGACGAGCGTCGCCCGGAGCTCCCGGGGCGGCCCCCCGTCGAGGGTCATGCGGTACGTGACCGGCTTGAAGGCGGCCAGCTCGGCGAGGATCGCCAGGTCGTACTTGAAGCGGCCGCCCCAGCGCATCCGGTTGCCCCGGTCGTTGACCCGGGAGTCGAAGCCGGAGGCGAGCACGGAGCCGAACCAGCGCTCCCCGGCCCGGCCGAGGTCGGTCTCGCGCACCGGCGCCCGGCCCTTGAGCGCGTCGGCGGCGAGCCGTCCCGCCGCCTCCGGGTCGCGTATCGGCAGGTCCAGGGCGCGCGCGAAGTCGTTACCGGTCCCCACCGCCACCACGCCGAGCGGGGTGAGCGTCCCGGCGACCGCCTGGAGCGCCAGCGACATGAGCCCGTCCCCGCCGACGGCTATGAGCGCGCCGGTCCCCTCCGCGACCGCGTTCCGGGCCCGGCGCAGCGCGTCACCGGCGTCCTCGCCGAGGATCGTGCGTACGGAGAAGCCGGCCGCCCGCAACGCGGAAGCGGCCGGCTGCGCGGCTCGCGCGCCCCGGCCGCGTCCCGCGGTGGGATTGACGAAGAGGGTGATCTCGCTGGTCACCCGGGGACCCTACAAGGTCAGGTGATGTCGTCGTAACCGTCGCGCGCGGAGGACCGTCCGCCGTCGGACTGGCCGGGCACCGTCGGGGACGCCGACACCTGCTCCATGTCGCCGATGTCCTCGGGGGTGAGGTCCAGATCCGACGCCTCGTCGTCATCGAGGTCGGCGTCCGGGTTGTTCCGCTTCCGGCGCCGGTCGTTGGCCATGCAGACGCCGAGGGCGAGGTAGTAGAGCAGCACGATGGGCGCGGCCAGCGTGATCATCGTGAGCGGGTCCCCGGTCGGGGTCGCCACGGCGGCGAAGATCGTGATGCCCATGACCATCCAGCGCCACCAGGAGGCGAGTCGCTTGGCCGTGAGAATCCCGGTGAAGTTCAGCAGGACGAGCAGCAGCGGCAGCTCGAAGGCGAGGCCGAACACGACCACCATGCGCGTGATGAAGTCGAGGTACTCGTCGACCGGCAGCAGGGGCTTCGTGTCGTCGGGGGTGAATTCCTGCAGCACCGACGCGGTCTGCGGCATCAGCAGGTAGGCGAGGCTCGCGCCCGCCAGGAAGAGCGGCGCACCGACGCCCACGAAGGAGAGCGCGTACCGCTTCTCGTGCTTGTGCAGGCCGGGCGCGAGGAACGCCCACAACTGGTACAGCCAGACCGGGGAGGAGATCACCACCCCTGCCATGAGGGAGACCTTGAGGGCGATGGAGAACGGGGCGACGATTCCGTTCACCGTCATCTCGGCACACGGCTTGCCGTTGAGCTGCCTCGCCTCGCCATGGGCGCAGCCGACCGACTCCAGGATGGGCTTGATCAGGAAGGTGATCAGGTCCTGGTAGAAGAAGGCCGTGATCGCGGTGATCACGAGGATCGCCACAACCGCGATCAGCAGTCGGTTACGCAACTCTCGCAGGTGATCAGCGAGAGGCATCCGCCCCTCGCTGTCCTTCTCCTGCTTGCGGGCAGACTTGAGCAACCCACTTCCCTCGTCTCGTGCGGCGGCCGGCGGAAGAATCCGTCAGCGCGGTCAGCTCTGGGTGGTGGGCTTCGCTTCGCTCACCGGACGGGAGCTCGTGACGTCGCCGGGCGCGGCCTGGATCGTACGGGCGGCGGCCTGCGGGGCGTCGGCGGGGGCGTCCGTGGTGGCGGGGGCCGTCGGCTCGTCGTCCTTCTTCATGGCCTTGGCCTCGCTCTTGAGGATGCGGGCCGACTTGCCGAGCGAACGGGCCATGTCGGGAAGCTTCTTGGCGCCGAACAACAGCAGGATGACAGCGATGATCAGTACGATCTCGAGAGGCTTCAGATTGCCCATGATGTGCTTCCTTCTAGCTGAGGCGGCTGGAGGTGGGCTCGCTGCCCTTGAGTGGCGGATACACATCCGACCATTCGCCGGCAGCGATCGTAACCCGCGGGAGTAAACGCGAGGCAATGCCCGTGCATACTTTCGATAGCGGCCCGCACCTCCCTGCCTGGGCCGTCCTGCAGCAGCGTACCTCCCGGGCCTCCGAAACAGGAGGCCGCGTCCACGGGCCCTCTAGGGCCTGGCCTTCCCCGTCGCGGCGAGCCGTTCGGCCGCGCGTTCCAGGTCGTCGGCGGCGCGGTTGATGCGTTCCGTGGTGCGGGTCACCTGGTGGCCGAGGCGCTGGGCCTCGGTGAACACCCTGATGGCCAGCGTGCCGAGCACGGCGATTCCTAGGAATCCCAGGGCGATGGCGAGCATGGGCCAGAACATGCGCGAGGAGCCTTTCAGGAGCCGGTGTGCAGGCGCAGCGTGCGGACGCCGCCGTCGGTCAGGAGCTCCACTATCCGCTCCCCCGCCGGCTTACGGACGCACGCGGCGCAGTCGGGGCAGGTGAAGGAGTAGAACGTGGTGCGGCTGGTCGCGCCGATCACCAGCCGGAACTCCGCCGCCGCCAGCTCGAACCGCGCACGGCAGTCCGGGCAGGCGGCCTTGAAGCGCGCCGACTCCGGCACCGCCACGGTGGGTACGGCGGCGCGGCCCGGCAGCGCGGACAGGTGGCCCATGGGTGCGGCCGCCCCCTCAGGCCGTGCCGTCGTACGCGGCGAGCGCCGCCCGCGCCGCACTCCGCGCGCTTCCGGCCAGCTCCGGGGGCGAGACGATGCGCCCCTCCCGGCCGAGCCGCAGCGCGAGCCGGCGCAGCGAGGCCGGGTCCGGGGTGCGCAGGGTGATCCGCAGACCGCCGTCGGGCCGTTCCTCCGCCCGGTCGTGCGGGTAGTACTCGGCGACCCAGCGCCCGCCGGGGCCGACCTCGATCACGACCTCCGGGTCCTCGGCGGCCGGCTGGACGAGCCCCTCGGACAGGTCCCGCAGCTCCAGCTCGGGCGGGGCGGCGGGCTCGTCGAGGAGCCGGATCTCGGCGACCCGGTCGAGGCGGAAGGTGCGCCGGTCCTCGGAGGAGCGGCACCACGCCTCCATATAGGTGTGCCCGACGGCGAAGAGCCGGATCGGGTCCACCTCGCGCTCGGTGAGCTCGTCGCGGGCGGGCGAGTAGTAGCGCAGCCAGAGCCGGCGCCGCTCCGAGATCGCCCGGTCCACCTCGGCGAAGACGCCGCCCTCGGACTCGAAGGTGACCGAGAGCCGGGAGCTGGCGGCGCCCACCTCTCCGGCGGCGGTCTCCAGCTTGGCGGTGGCCCGCAGCAGCGCCTGCCGGTCGCTCTCGCGCAGCCCGGGCAGGGTCGCCACGGCGCGGGCGGCGACCAGCAGGGCCGTCGCCTCGTCGGCGGCGAGCCGCAGCGGTTCGGCGACGTCGTCCGCGTTGTGCCACCAGATGCGGTCGCCGTCAGTGTCGATGTCGAGCAGGTCGCCGCCCCGGAAGCTGGTCCCGCACATGGGCAGCACGTCCAGGTCGGAGATCAGCTCGTCCTCGGTGATCCCGAAGGCCCGGGCGACGTCCTGGACGTGGGCGCCGGGGCGCTCGCGCAGGTACGTCACCAGGGAGAGCATCCGGCGCGTCTGGTCGATGGCGTTCGTGGCCATGGAAGTCGGTCCCCTCAGTCCTTGGCCACGGCGCGCAGCCGGTCCACCACGTCGGCCCGCAGGTCCTCGGGTCCGGTGACGACGACGTCGGGCCCGAACTCCACGAGCCAGGCGTCCAGCCCGTGTCCGTACGGGATCTCCAACTCGTCCCACCCGTTCCCGAGTTCCCGGACCGACAGGGCGCGGGCGCGCAGCGGGTAGCCGGAGTCGGTGCGGAGCCGGATCAGGGCGGTCCGGGTGGCCGTCTCCCCGGCCCAGCTCTCCACGGTCTCGCGGACGGTGACCACGTCGGGCACCTCGGCGGTGAAGGCGCCGGCCCGGGAGCGCACCTTGCCGGTGATCCGGGAGAGCCGGAAGACGCGCTCGGCGCCGCGCTCGCGGTCCCAGCCGGCGAGGTACCAGTGGCCGCGCCAGCATTCCAGGGTCCACGGCTCGACCTGGCGCTGCTCGGGCTGGGCGGCGTTGGCCTTGCGGTAGTCGAAGGTGACCGGGCGGCGGTCGCGGCAGGCCAGCATCAGGGGTTCGAACGCGGCCTCGTGGACGGGGATGCGGGGTTCGAGGGCGCTGTGCACCTCGTACGCGTCCTCGGTCTCGGGCATCCCGGCCGCGCGCAGCTTCTGCAGCGCCCCGCTGGCCGCGCCGGCGAGGCGGGCCTGCTGCCAGACCTTGGCGGCCAGGCCGAGCGCGGCGGCCTCCTCGGCGTCCAGCGTGATGGGCGGCAGCCGGTTGCTGTCGCGGCGGGCGAGGTAGCCGGTGTCGCCGTCCAGGTTCTCCACGGTCTCGATGACCAGGCCGAGCTCGCGCAGGTCGTCCTTGTCGCGCTCGAACATCCGGTTGAAGGCGTCGTCGGAGGCCGCTTCGAGGTACGCCTCGATGGAGCCGCGCAGCTCGCGCTTGCTGAGCGGGCGCCGGGTCCCCAGCAGACACAGCGCCAGATTCATCAGCCGCTCGGCCTTGGCAATCGCCATCGGCGCCCTTTCCCTCGTGCTCTACGACGCTCGACCGTACCGCCCCGGGGTGTCCGGACAAAAGCCGGTGCTGTGGTGGGCAAGCGTTGCCCACCACGGCACCAGGGCCCGCACCTCGCGGTGCGGGCCCTGGTGCTGCTATGCGCGGATCAGACGGCGACCAGGTCGCAGACGAAGATCAGCGTCTCGCCCGGGGCGATCGCGCCGCCGCCGGCGCCGCGGTCACCGTAGGCGAGGTGCGCGGGGATGGTCAGCTGGCGACGGCCGCCGACCTTCATGCCCTGCACGCCCTTGTCCCAGCCCGCGATGACCTGGCCGGCACCGAGCTGGAACTGCAGCGGAGTGCCGCGGTTCCAGGAGGCGTCGAACTCCTCGCCGGTGGAGAAGGCGACACCCACGTAGTGGACGGAGACCGTCTGGCCGGCCTTGGCCTCGGCGCCCTCGCCCTCCCAGATGTCCTTGATCTCCAGGTCGGCCGGCGGCTCGCCACCCGGGAAGTCGATCTCGGGCTTCTCGATGCTCACTGACTTGCTCCTCTTACAGATGAACTGGGCAACCGGGACAGTCTTACATCTTCGCCAGGAGGTCCACGGCGAAGACCAGCGTGGAGTTGGCGGGCACGCCCGACTGCTCCTTGTCACCGAGGCCCTGGTCCGGCGGCACGACCAGCAGCACCCGGCTGCCGATCTTCTTGCCGACCAGGCCGTCCTTCAGACCCTTGAGGGTGACCTGCGCCAGCGGGAAGGTCTGCGTCTTGCCCGTGGTGTACGTGTTGTCGAACTCCTTGCCGTCCTTCCAGAGCTTGGCCACGTAGTTCACGACGACCGAGTCGGTCTCCTTGACCACGTCGCCCTTGGACTCCAGCACGTAGTTGGAGACCAGCTTCTTCGGCGGGGTGACCTTGCTCGGGATGGTCAGGCTCGGCGCCTTGCCGTCGGTGTTGGTGCCCACCTTCGGCAGGTCCATGTTGTCCTGGGCGACGGCGGTGCCCTTGGCCGAGGCCGGGATCTGCTTCGCCTTCAGGATGTCCACGACGAAGACCAGCGTGGCGTTCGGCTTGATGTCGCCCTGGCCCTGGGCCCCGTAACCGAGGTCCGGCGGGATGACCAGCTGAACCCTGCTGCCGACCTTCTGGCCGACCAGGCCCTTCTCCCAGCCCTGGATGACCATGCCTGCGCCGAGCGTCAGGTCGAACGGCTGCTTGCGGTCGAAGCTGTTGTCGAACGGCTTGGTGGAGTCGTACGCCTGGCCGAGGTAGTTGACCTGGGTGACGTCGCCGTTCTTCAGCTTCGCGCCGTCGCCCTCGCTGATGACCTTGGTCTTCAGCTCCTTGGGCGGCGTACCCGTGCCCTTGGCCAGGGTGGGCTTCTCGCCGAACTTCTCGCCCGCGGTGATGGCGGGGAAGCCGCCCTTGGAGGGGGCGGACGCGGAGGCGGAAGCGGAGTCGGAGCCCTTGTCGTCGTCGCTGCCGCAGGCCGCTGACGACAACAGCAGCAGGGGGACGACGAGAAGGCCGGCAAGTCGGCGCACTGGTTCCTCAGATCTCAGACGGCATATGTGGGGGACACGCCCCGGGGGTCCGGGGACCCCGCCACTCTAGGCCGTGCGAAGGGCCCCGTACGAGGAACGTACGGGGCCCGAGTCGCGCCGACGCCGGAGCGTATCCTGCGCCTCACATACCCGCGATCAGCTTCTCCACCCGGTCGTCCACCGACCGGAACGGGTCCTTGCACAGCACCGTGCGCTGCGCCTGGTCGTTGAGCTTGAGGTGCACCCAGTCGACGGTGAAGTCCCGCCGCTGCTCCTGGGCCCGCCGGATGAAGTCCCCGCGCAGCCGCGCCCTGGTCGTCTGCGGGGGCACCGACTTGCCCTCGAAGATCTTCAGGTCGTTGCAGATGCGGGCGGCCTGCCCCTTGCGCTCCAGCAGGTAGTACAGCCCCCGCCGGCGGTGGATGTCGTGGTAGGCGAGGTCTATCTGCGCGACCCGCGGATTCGACATGGTCATGTTGTGCTTGGCCCGGTACCGCTCGATGAGCTTGTACTTCATGACCCAGTCGATCTCGGTGTCGATCCGGTCGAGGTCCTCGGCCTCGATCGCGTCGAGCGTGCGGCCCCAGAGTTCGAGGACGCGCTCGACGTTGCCGGTGCGGATGCCGCGGCGGTCCACGAAGTCCACGGCCTTCTCGTAGTACTCGCGCTGCACCTCTATGGCCGACGCCTCCCGGCCACTGGCGAGGCGGACCTTGCGCTGCCCGGTGGTGTCGTGGCTGACCTCGCGGATCGCCCGGATCGGGTTCTCCAGGGTCAGGTCACGCATCACCGTGCCCGCCTCGATCATGCGGAGCACCAGATCGGTCGCGCCGACCTTGAGCAGCATGGTCGTCTCGGACATGTTGGAGTCCCCGACGATGACGTGGAGGCGGCGGTAGCGCTCCGCGTCCGCGTGCGGCTCGTCGCGGGTGTTGATGATCGGGCGGGAGCGCGTCGTCGCGGAGCTGACGCCCTCCCAGATGTGCTCGGCACGCTGGCTGACGCAGTAGACCGCGCCCCGGGGGGTCTGGAGCACCTTGCCGGCGCCGCAGATCAGCTGCCTGGTGACGAGGAAGGGAATGAGGATGTCCGCGAGGCGGGAGAATTCCCCGTGCCGGGCCACGAGGTAGTTCTCGTGGCAGCCGTAGGAGTTTCCCGCGGAGTCGGTGTTGTTCTTGAAGAGATAGACGTCGCCGGCGATTCCCTCCTCGTGCAGGCGGCGTTCGGCGTCGACGAGCAGGCCCTCGAGAATGCGCTCGCCGGCCTTGTCGTGGGTGACCAGTTCGGTCAGGTTGTCGCATTCGGGGGTTGCATATTCCGGATGCGATCCCACGTCGAGGTAGAGGCGGGCGCCGTTCCGCAGAAAGACATTGCTGCTGCGGCCCCATGACACAACACGGCGGAAGAGGTAGCGCGCCACTTCATCAGGAGACAGTCGGCGCTGTCCCCTGAACGTGCACGTGACGCCGTACTCGTTCTCCAGCCCGAAAATGCGGCGGTCCATGACTGAACATTACGCCTGATGGCCCGAGCTGAAACCGGGTTCGACGGCACCGTTTCGATCATTTTCCGACCCGTGCACCGCTACGGCGGTACGGGCGGGAGCCGCGAGTACCGATCCGGTGGCCAGGAGAACGAGCAGCGCCGCCACTCCACCGGCCCCCGCGACCGCGAAGCTCCACGCCGTCCCGCCCAGCTCGACGGCCGGACCGGCCACCGCCGTCCCCACGGCCGCGCCCACCCCGAAGGTCGTCACGAGCCACGAGAACGCCTCCGTCACCGTCCCCCGGGGCGCGTGCCGGTCGACCACGATGAACGAGCACGCGACGGCCGGGGCGAGGAACACCCCGGAGACGGCCGCCAGCACGGTCATCGCGACCGGGCCGGGCGTCAGCACCAGCGGCAGATAGCCCACCGCGAGCAGCGCCACGATGACCCGCAGCCGCCGCTCCGGCGCCCCCGCCCACTGCCGCGCCCCGTACACCACCCCGCCGAGCAGGGCGCCGAGGCCTAGCGCGGCCATCAGCCAGCCGTACACCGATTCCCGGCCCCGGTCGTCCGCGTACGCCATCGCGGCCACCGTGATCGAGCCCAGCGCCAGGCCCACGAAGAAGAACGAGCCGAGCAGCGCCAGGAGCCCGGGCGAGCGCAGCGCGCCCAGCCAGTGCGCCTCGCGCGGGGCGGAGCGCCAGGCCCGCGAGGGCTCCGAGAGCACGACCGAGAGCGCGCCGAGCACCCCGATCGCGTTGATGACCAGCAGCGCCGTGGCAGGCGACCAGAGGGCGACCAGGAGCGTCACGAGCAGGGGCCCCGCGGTGAACATGATCTCCTGCGCGACGGCGTCCATGGCGTAGGCCCGGTGCACCCGCTCCTCACCGCCCAGCACGCTCGGCCACAGCGCCCGCAGGCCGCCCTCCAGCGGGGGCGTGAAGAGACCGGCCACCGCCACCGCCGCGTAGGCGAGGGCGAGCGAGCCGGTCCCGGCCACGGCGAGGACGGCCATGCCGAGCGCGGAGACGACGGCGGCGGGCAGCTGGACGCGCGGCTGCCCGTACAGGTCCACCGCCCGGCCGAGCAGCGGCTGCCCGACCGCCGTGGCCAGCCCGTACACCGCCGCGAGCGCGCCCGCGATGCTGTAGCTGCCGCCCTCGGCCCGGACGAACAGCACGATTGCGATGCTCGCCGTGCCGTTCGGCAGCCGTCCCACCAGGGTGCCCGTCAACAGCCTGGCGGCGTGCCGCGCCCGGAGGATGTCCAGATATCCCGCGGCCATGTCCCGCCCCTCTCCCTCGGGTGCCTGTGCGGGCCTGCGAGGTTTTACGTATAACTTCCGGGTTCATACGTACCATGAGCCCGTCCGCAGGTCCACCTCACGGGCCTGAACCGAACGGCCCGGAGGCCCGCGTGACCAGCCCCGCACCCCCCGGCCCGCCCCGGCCCACCAGCCGTGACGTGGCCCGGGCCGCCGGCGTCTCCCAGGCCACGGTCTCGCTGGTGCTCGGCGACAAATGGCGGGGCCGGGTCTCCGAGGCCACCGCCGGCCGGGTCCGCGAGGCCGCCCGCGGCCTGGGCTACCGGCCGAATCTCGCCGCCCGCAATCTGCGCCTGGGCCGCACCCGGACGGCGCTCCTGGTCGTCCCGGCCCTCACCAACGAGTTCTTCGCCCGGGTGTACACCGGGGCCGCCGCGGTCGCCGCCGAGCACGGCTTCGGGGTCGTCCTCTACCCCTCCCCCGACGGCACCGGCCCGGCCCGCGACCCGTTCCCGTCGGCCCGGGCCGCGCTGGACGGGGTCATCGCCTCCTCCATGGCCGCCGACGCGCTCGATGCCCTGCACGGCGCGGACGTCCCCCTCGTGATGCTGGACAGCGACCCCTCGGCGCCCGGGCCCGCCGCCCGGGTCAACCTGGACATCGCCGACGGGATGCGCCAGGTGGCCCGCCATCTGCTCGCCCTGGGCCACCGGCACTTCCTCCACCTCGCCTCGGCCGTCGACACCTGGACCTTCGCCTGCCGGGCGGACGCCCTGCGCGAGGAGCTGCGCCGGACCCCGGGCACCGAGGTCCGCACGGTGACCGCCGCGCTGGACGTGCGGGCGGGGCGGGACGCCGCGGAACGCGCGCTCGGGCTGCCCGGGCCCCGGCCCACCGCGATCGTCTGCGACGACGACATCCTGGCGGCGGGCGCGTGCAAGGCGGCCCGGCGGTTCGGGCTGCGGGTGCCGGACGACGTCTCGGTCACCGGCTTCGACGACCTGGCCCTGGCCACGGCGGTGGAGCCGGAGCTGACCACGGTCCGGCTGCCCGCCGTGCAGGTCGGCGAGCGCGGGATGGCCGCCCTGCTGGCGGTCCTGGACGGGCGGGCCGCCGAGCCGGGCAGCCTGCCGGTGCGGCTGGTGGCCCGAGGCTCCACCGCCCCACCGCTGGCATGACGGAGCCCCGGTCCGCGTGGAGCGGGCCGAGGCTCGGCGGGGCGGGGGCGTTACTCCACGTCGCCGCCGGAATCCGTCGTGTCGGTGCTCTTCGGGTCCGTGGCGCCCTTCGGGTCCGTCGTGGCCGTCGGGCTGTCCGTGGACTCGCCGTCCTCCGCGTCGGACGGGGCATCGGTCGGAGTCGAAGCGGCAGCCTCCGCTTCGAGGAGCCGGGCCAGCTGCCGGCCGACGATCCGCTTGAACTTGCGCTGCTGCGGCCGCGTACGGTCCAGGACCGCGACCTCAAGGCGGTCGGCGGGGATCTCCCGCTCGTTGCCGTTGGCCTCGCGGGACAGCGCCTGCACCGCCAGCTTCAGGGCCTCGGCGAGGGACATCCCGTCGCGGTGGCGCTGGTCCAGGAAGGTGCTGATCTGCTCCGCGTTGCCGCCCACCGCGACCGAGCCGTGCTCGTCCACGATGGAGCCGTCGTGCGGCAGCCGGTAGATCTGGTCGCCCTCGGGCTCGGCGCCCACCTCGGCCACCACCAGCTCCACCTCGTACGGCTTCTCGGCCGCGCTGGAGAAAATGGTGCCGAGCGTCTGCGCGTAGACGTTCGCCAGTCCACGGGCCGTCACATCGTCGCGGTCATAGGTGTAACCGCGCAGATCGGCATAACGGACTCCGCCGATACGGAGGTTCTCGTACTCGTTGTACTTGCCGGCGGCGGCGAAACCGATCCGGTCGTAGATCTCGCTGAACTTGTGCAGCGCACGGGACGGGTTCTCGCCGACGAACACAATTCCGTCGGCGTACTGCAGCACAACCAGGCTGCGACCGCGGGCGATACCCTTCCGGGCGTATTCCGCCCGGTCGGCCATGGCCTGCTGAGGTGAGACATAGAACGGCGTCGACACCGGCTATCCGTCCCTTTCTGTCAGTGGCGGGAGCATCGAAGAAGGCTGGAAACGAACGCGTGCTCAGAGCAGCGCGGCGCGCGGGCCGTCGGGCTGTTCCAGGCGGCGTTCCAGAATCGAGCGGGCGATCCCGGCGGATTCCGCGTCGGTCAGCTTCCGGAAGCCCTCTTCCGTGATGACGGTGACGATCGGATAGATACGCCGGCCCACATCCGGGCCGCCCGTCGCCGAGTCGTCGTCCGCCGCGTCGTACAGCGCCTGCACGACCAGCGTGAGCGTCTCCTCCTCCGTGAGGTCCTCGCGGTAGAGCTTCTTCATCGAGCCCCGGGCGAAGATCGAACCGGAACCGGTGGACGCGTAGCCGACGTGCTCCTCGGAGCGCCCCCCGGTGACGTCGTAGCTGAAGATGCGTCCGCGCTCGCGGTCGATGTCGTAACCGGCGAAGAGCGGGACGACGGCGAGGCCCTGCATGGCCATCGCCAGGTTGCTCCGGATCATCGTGGAGAGCCGGTTGGCCTTGCCCTCCAGGGAGAGCTGGGCGCCCTCCACCTTCTCGAAGTGCTCCAGCTCCAGCTGGAAGAGCTTGACCATCTCCACGGCGAGACCCGCCGTACCGGCGATGCCCACCGCCGAGTACTCGTCGGCCGGGAAGACCTTCTCGATGTCGCGCTGCGCGATCATGTTGCCCATGGTCGCCCGCCGGTCACCGGCCAGGACGACACCGCCGGGGAAGGCCGCGGACACGATCGTCGTGCCGTGCGGCGCCTCGACGGCTCCCTTCAGGGGCGGTGTCTGACGGTTGCCCGGCAGCATCTCCGGCGCCTGGTCGGACAGGAAGTCCATGAAGGAGGACGATCCCGGCGTCAGGAAGGCAGCCGGCAGACGCCCGGTGCTACGAGTGTTGGCTTCCACGCGTTTCCCTCCAGGTATGCGATGACCCTGCGCCGCATTGCAGTTGAAGCTCGTTACGTCCCGGACCCTACCCGCCCCGCGGCAGTGATCCACATAGAAGACGCAGGCAATCGGACGGGGGGCGCGGACCGTGCCCGCGGTGTGCGGCACGGGCGGTCCGCCCGTGCCGCACACCCGCCGCCGGCCTCCGGCGCGGGGCCGGTTACTCGCCGCCCTTTTGTACGAATGACCTGACGAAGTCCTCGGCATTGGACTCGAGTACGTCGTCGATCTCGTCCAGGACGTCGTCCACGTCGTCGCTCAGCTTCTCCTGGCGTTCCTTGAGGTCCTCGGAAGCCTGCGCGTCCTGCGCCTGCTCCTCGACCTCCTCCGTGGAGCGCGTCGCCTTCTGCTGTCCGCCGCCGGTGTCCTTGGTCGCCATCTAGCTCACCCCGCTCGGTTCGAAGCACTTGATCAGACCCTACCCATGGGGTCCGACATTGGCCCGGTACTTGTCTCAACGTCCGGAGGTCATCGGAATGATTCCCAGCCGGGAGCCCTTTCAGGCGCTTTCAGCGGCCCGAGAGGACGTCGACCAGCTCCTGCGCCGTGCGGCAGCGGTCCAGGAGCGACTTCACGTGCTCCCGGGTGCCCCGCAGCGGCTCCATCGTGGGCACCCGCTGGAGGGAGTCCTGGCCCGGCAGGTCGAAGATCACCGAATCCCAGGAGGCCGCGGCCACGTCGTCCGCGTACTGTTCGAGGCAGCGGCCCCGGAAGTACGCCCTGGTGTCCTCGGGCGGCGCCGTACGGGCCTCCTCGACCTCGCGCTCGTCCAGGAGCCGTTTCATCCGGCCGCGGGCCACCAGGCGGTTGTACAGCCCCTTGTCCTGCCGTACGTCCGCGTACTGCAGGTCCACCAGATGCAGCCGGGCGGCGTCCCAGTCCAGGCCGTCGCGGCGCCGGTAGCCCTCCATGAGCTGCCGCTTCGCCACCCAGTCCAGCTCGCCGGCCAGGCTCATCGGGTCGTTCTCCAGCCGGTTCAGGGTGTCCTCCCACCGGCTCAGGACGTCCTTGGTCTGCTCGTCGGCGTCCGCCCCGTACCGTTCCTCGACGTATTTGCGGCCCAGTTCGAAGTACTCCATCTGGAGCTGCACCGCGGTGAGTGTCCGGCCGCTGCGCAGCGTGATCAGCTGCTGGAGCCCGGGGTCGTGGGAGACCTGGTGCAGGGTGCGCACCGGCTGGTCGACGGCCAGGTCGACGTTGATGAAGCCGTCCTCGATCATGGACAGGACGAGCGAGGTGGTGCCGAGCTTCAGATACGTCGAGATCTCGGAGAGGTTCGCGTCGCCGATGATCACATGGAGCCGGCGGTACTTCTCGGCGTCCGAGTGCGGCTCGTCGCGGGTGTTGATGATGGGGCGCTTGAGCGTGGTCTCCAGGCCGACCTCGACCTCGAAGTAGTCGGCGCGCTGGCTGAGCTGGAAGCCGTGCTCACCGCCGTCCTGGCCGATCCCGACCCGTCCGGCGCCGGTGACCACCTGCCGCGAGACGAAGAACGGCGTCAGGTGGCGCACGATGTCCGAGAACGGGGTCTCCCGCTTCATCAGGTAGTTCTCGTGCGTCCCGTAGGAGGCGCCCTTGTTGTCGGTGTTGTTCTTGTAGAGGTGAATCGGCTGGGCGCCCGGGAGCTGCGCCGCGCGCTCGGCCGCCTCGGCCATGATCCGCTCGCCGGCCTTGTCCCACAGGACCGCGTCCCTGGGATTGGTGATCTCCGGGGAGCTGTACTCGGGGTGCGCGTGGTCGACGTAGAGCCGGGCCCCGTTGGTGAGGATGACATTGGCCAGGCCGATGTCCTCGTCCGTGAGCTGGCTGGAGTCGGCGGTCTCGCGGGCGAGGTCGAAGCCTCGCGCGTCCCGCAGCGGATTCTCCTCCTCGAAGTCCCAGCGGGCGCGGCGCGCCCGGTGCATCGCCGCCGCGTAGGCGTTGACGATCTGGGACGAGGTGAGCATGGCATTGGCGTTGGGGTGTCCGGGGACGGAGATCCCGTACTCCGTCTCGATGCCCATTACTCGCCGTACGGTCATGCGGCCCTCCTTGCCCGGCGGCGCTCCCTTCCGGGGGCGGCGCTCAAGTACCGCTGCTTGTTCGGTGCGTGCGCGGTCTGCCCGTCCCGCGCTGCGCGAACGGGCGGTACGCCTGAGCCTAGAACGCCCGCGTGCCGGTGGGGAGATCAATTGCGTCGTCATTGCCGCGGTGTCGCCCGCGGCTGGCCGGAAAGCAACCGGCTGCGGATGCCCGGCCGGGCATCCGCAGCCGGTACGCCTTCTACAGGTACTGACCGGTGTTGGCCACCGTGTCGATGGAGCGGCCGGTGTCGGCGCCCTGCTTTCCGGTGACGAGCGTGCGGATGAAGACGATCCGCTCGCCCTTCTTGCCGGAGATACGGGCCCAGTCGTCCGGGTTGGTGGTGTTCGGCAGGTCCTCGTTCTCCTTGAACTCGTCCACGCATGCCTGGAGGAGGTGGGAGACGCGAAGGCCCTTCTGGCCGTGGTCGAGGAAGGCCTTGATGGCCATCTTCTTGGCCCGGTCCACGATGTTCTGGATCATCGCGCCGGAGTTGAAGTCCTTGAAGTACAGGACTTCCTTGTCGCCGTTGGCGTACGTGACCTCGAGGAAGCGGTTCTCCTCGGACTCGGTGTACATCCGCTCGACGACCGACTGGATCATGGCGTGCGCCGCGGCTTCCTTCGAGCCGGTGTGCTCGGCCAGGTCGTCCGCGTGCAGCGGCAGCGAAGGCGTGAGGTACTTCGCGAAGATGTCCTTCGCGGCCTCCGCGTCGGGGCGCTCGATCTTGATCTTGACGTCGAGCCGTCCCGGCCGCAGGATCGCCGGGTCGATCATGTCCTCGCGGTTGGAGGCGCCGATGACGATGACGTTCTCCAGGCCCTCCACGCCGTCGATCTCGGCGAGCAGCTGCGGGACGATGGTGTTCTCCACGTCCGAGCTGACGCCCGATCCACGGGTGCGGAAGAGCGACTCCATCTCGTCGAAGAAGACGATGACGGGGGTACCCTCGCTCGCCTTCTCGCGGGCACGCTGGAAGACCAGGCGGATGTGCCGCTCGGTCTCGCCGACGTACTTGTTGAGGAGTTCCGGGCCCTTGATGTTGAGGAAGTAGCTCTTGCCGGCGGGCTGTCCGGTGACTTCGGCGACCTTCTTCGCCAGGGAGTTGGCGACGGCCTTGGCGATGAGCGTCTTGCCGCAGCCGGGCGGACCGTAGAGCAGGATGCCCTTCGGCGGGCGGAGCTCGTGCTCCTTGAAGAGGTCGGGATGGAGATAGGGAAGCTCGACCGCGTCGCGGATCAGCTCGATCTGGTCGCCCAGGCCGCCGATCTTGTCGTAGTCGATGTCGGGCACTTCTTCGAGGACGAGTTCTTCGACCTCGCTCTTGGGCACGACTTCGTAGACGTAGCCGGAACGGGGTTCGAGCAGCAGGGCGTCGCCGGGGCGGATGGTGATGTCCAGCAGCGGCTCGGCGAGCCTCACCACCCTTTCCTCGTCGGTGTGCCCGATCACCAGGGCGCGTTCGCCGTCCTCAAGGATCTCCTTGAGGGTGACGATGTCCCCGGCACGCTCGAATTCCATGGCGTCGACCACATTGAGCGCTTCGTTGAGCATGACCTCCTGGCCGCGCCTGAGGTCTTCGAGTTCGACGCTGGGGCTGACGTTCACCCGGAGCTTGCGGCCCCCGGTGAAGATGTCGCAGGTGCCGTCCTCGTTCGCCTGCAGGAAAACCCCGAAGCCGGCCGGCGGCTGTGCGAGCCGGTCGACTTCCTCCTTGAGGGCCACGATCTGGTCGCGGGCCTCGCGGAGAGTGCCGGCGAGCCGCTCGTTCTGGGCGGACACGCCTGCGAGGTTGGTCTGCAGTTCGACGATCCGCTCTTCGAGAATCCTCGTATGACGCGGAGAGTCGGCGAGCTTACGTCGCAGGACGGCGATTTCCTGCTCGAGATAGGCGACCTGGCCGGCTGGGTCGTCGGACCCCCGCCCGGGCCGGATGCCGCGGTTGATGTCGTCGTCGTGGGCTGCCACGGTCCTCACCTCCTCCAAGGGGAGCTGGACGCTTCCTGACCCTACCTGCGTGGGTGGTGATTGAAACCCCTAGATCACAAAGACTGTGAGGTGTGTCCGATCTTCACCCTTGCGCTCTCCCCCGTGCCAGGTGGATACCCACCGTTCAACATCGGAAAGCGGCCGGTTGTATCGTCAAAGCGTTCAACACCCGTCAGGGCTGGCTCTTTCCCGGTCCGGCTACGCAGGAAACGGCAGGCGACATGACCGTGCGGCAGGACTCTCCCACCGGTGGCGAGACGCAGGACCTGGAGGTCTGGATCGACCAGGACCTGTGCACGGGGGACGGCATCTGCGTGCAGTACGCGCCCGAGGTGTTCGAGCTGGACATCGACGGTCTGGCGTACGTGAAGAGCGACGACGACGAGCTGCTGCAGGACAAGGGCGCGACCACGCCGGTGCCGCTGCCGCTGCTCCAGGACGTCGTGGATTCGGCCAAGGAGTGTCCGGGCGACTGCATTCATGTGCGTCGCGTTTCGGACAGGGTCGAGGTCTACGGGCCCGAGGCCGCCTGACCGTCCGGGTGCCGGGAGGCGGTGCCGGGCCGGGCTCAGACGCCGGCGCCGGTGCTCCCCGCCGTATCGCTGTTCCGCGTGAAGGCGCCGTTCTGCCACTTCCAGGTGACCTTCTCCTGCTGGTCGGGGCAGCACGAGGGCACCGACGAGGAGGAGTAGCCGAGGAGCGTGGCGGAGATGACGCCGTCGCGGACCGTGAAGTCGCCGATGGTCAGCTGCTGGGCGGGGTCCACCAGGGTCGCGACGATCCTGGGTGCGGCCCCGCTCGCCTGTGTGAGGACGTAGACGCCGCTGGGCGGGGTGCCCGATCCGGCCGCGCAGTGGACCACCGCGACGGTCTCGGGCCTGCCGTCGCCGTCGAGGTCGCCGGGGGCCTGCTTGGCGACGGTGTTGCCGACGTTGCCGCAGTCCAGGGGGAAGGCCGCCTTGGCCGGATCCGGGGCGACGGCCGCTTCCTCGTGCTGCTGCTGGGCCGTCGTGCGGTGCCGGGTGGAGGCCGAGGCGCTGCTGTGGGGCTGGAGCAGACCGGCCGCCGCGATGACCGCGGCCATGGCCGCCGCGGTGGCGAGCCAGTGCATGGGCCTGGTATCGGTGTGCGCGAGGTCCGGGAGCGCGGAGGTCTGCACGCGGGCTGTCTCCTGTGGTTCCTGTGGTGCGGCCGTCGGCGTCGGCGGTACGGGGGTGGCCAGCATCGTGCCACACCTCACACGGCAGCGGAACGGTGGGGTGCGCCGGGATGACGCGCCGCATACGGAGAAGGCGCCGCCGCCGGGTCCCCGGGTCGGTCCGGGAACTCGGCGGCGGCGCCGGTGCGTTGCCGCGGGGTCAGTCGCGGGAGGGAGCGCTCCGGCCGCCCGGGCCGTCGTAGTCCTCGCCGTAGGCGCCCTTGGAGGGGCGGCGGCGACGGGCCGGGGCCTCGACGCCGTCGGCGAGCCGGCGGGCGGTGACGAGGAAGCCGGTGTGCCCGATCATGCGGTGGTCCGGGCGCACGGCCAGGCCCTCCACGTGCCAGTTGCGGATCATCGACTCCCAGGGCTGCGGCTCGGCGAAGCAGCCGATCTCACGGATGGACTCCACCGTCCGGGAGAGCTGGGTGGTGGTGGCGACGTACGCGCAGAGGATGCCGCCGGGGACGAGCGCCTTGGAGACGACGTCCAGGCACTCCCAGGGAGCCAGCATGTCCAGCACGACGCGGTCCACGTCGGTGTCCGTGAGGTTGTCCTGGAGGTCGCCGACCGTGAGCTGCCAGGCGGGGTGCGGGCTGCCGAAGTAGCGCTCGACGTTCTGCTGGGCGATCTCGGCGAAGTCCTCGCGGCGCTCGTACGAGTGCAGCATGCCCTGTTCGCCGATGGCGCGGAGCAGGAAGGTGGAGAGCGCGCCCGAGCCGACGCCCGCTTCCACGACGCGTGCGCCGGGGAAGATGTCGCCGAAGGCGAGGATCTGGCCCGCGTCCTTCGGGTAGACCACGGCGGCGCCGCGGGGCATGGACAGGACGTAGTCGGGGAGCAGGGGGCGCAGCGCGAGGTAGGCGACGTTTCCCGTGGTACGGACCACACTGCCCTCGGGGGCACCGATCAGCTCGTCGTGCGGGAAAGAACCCTTGTGGGTGTGGAAGTTCTTTCCGGCTTCGAGCGTGAAGGTGTGGTGGCGTCCCTTGGGATCGGTGAGCTGGACCTGGTCCCCGACCTTGAAGGGCCCGCGTCGGCGGGCGGCACCGGTCGGTTCAGACATGTGACCAGCGTACCGGTGTTTCGTGGGCCGCCGACCGCCGCCCGTACGGATGTACGGGGATGCGGGTGGGCGTCAGGCGGCGGGGCGGGCCATCGCGGCGACGAAGGCGCGCTCGACGTCGGCCGTGGAGAGGACGCCGTAGATCTCGCCGGTCTCCTCCACCACGAGGTACTCGGTGGCGGGGGTGGCCTTGAGGCGGTCCAGGAGGGCTTCGCCCGCGAGTTCGGCGGGAACCTTCATGCCGTCGGTGAGGTCCTGGGCGAGGCCGCTGACGGCGACCCAGGGGCGGCGGTGCTCGGGGACGGCGACGATGGACGTCTCCCGGACGAGGGCCTTGGGCTCGCCGGTACCGTCCACGACGACGAGGGCGCGGGCGCCGGCCTCGTTGGCCCGGCGCAGGGCCTCGGAGAGCGGGGTGGCGGCCTCGACGGGGACGGCGCGGCGGGTGAGGCTGCGGGCGCGCAGGCCGGGCAAATGCTCGCGGAGCCGGGCCATGCGCAGGCTGTTGCCGGCGCCGGTCCAGATGATGGCGGCGAGGATCGCGGCGAGCAGGGCGTCGGTGACGGTGTCCATGCCGCTGATCTCGCCGGCGTCGTTGCCCAGGGAGCCGCTGCGGGTGAGGAGCGGGAGGCCGACGAGGGTGCCGACGGCGAGCGCCCGGCCGACCCAGGCGGCGGCGACGGTGCCGCTCATCGGCTTGCCGGTGATCTTCCAGACGACGGCCCTGAGCATGCGGCCGCCGTCGAGCGGGAGGCCGGGCAGCAGGTTGAAGGCGGCGACGATGAGGTTGGAGATCATCAGCCCGCCGAGCAGGACGGCCGGGACGGTGCCGCGTTCCACGAAGCGCAGGGGCACGTAGAAGAGCCCGCCCAGGACGAGCGAGAGCAGCGGGCCGACGAAGGCCAGGACGAATTCGCGGCCGGGGGTCTCGGACTCCTTCTCGATCTCCGAGACGCCGCCGAAGAACTGGAGCTGGATACGCCGGACGGGGAGCTTGTAGCGCAGGGCGGCGACCGTGTGGGCGAGTTCGTGGACGAGGACGGAGGCGTAGAAGGCGATCGCGAAGAAGAGCGCGACGAGGTAGCGGACGGCGCCGAGGTCGGGCAGCACCCGGTCGAGCTGGCCGCCGAAGACCCAGGTGATCAGGGCCGCCACCAGGAACCAGCTGGGGGCGACGTAGACGGGTACGCCGAAGGGGCGGCCCATGAGGATGCCGCCTCCGGGCTCGTCCCGGCGCGGGGGCGCGTCCTTGCCGGGGCCGTCTCCGGGGCCGGGGGCCGCCGGGCCGGGCTGCGGTCGCCGGCCGTCGCCGCTCTCGTCCACGAGGTCCCTTCGGTTCGGTGCCATTCGGCACGATGATGCGGTGTTCGAGGGTCTGTGGTCGATGGTATGCCGGTTGGTGTCAGTGGCGGGTCGTAGGGTCTTCGCATGACCTCCGTTCCGCCGCCGTCCCAGCCGGTGCCGCAGCCGCCTTCCTCGCTCTCCCCGTCGCGGGCGAGCGATTTCATGCAGTGCCCCTTGCTGTACCGCTTCCGCGTCATCGACAAGCTGCCGCAGAAGCCCAGCGAAGCGGCTACCCGCGGGACGCTGGTCCATGCGGTGCTTGAGCGGCTGTTCGACAATCCGGCGGTGGAGCGCACGCCCGGCCGGGCGACGGCGCTGATCCCGGGGCAGTGGGACCGGCTGCTGGAGTCGAAGCCGGAGCTGGGCGAGCTCTTCGCGGAGGATCCGGGGGGCGAGCGGCTTGCGGGGTGGCTGGCCCAGGCGGAGCGGCTGGTGGAGCGCTGGTTCTCGCTGGAGGACCCGACGCGTCTGGAGCCGGCGGAGCGCGAGCTGTTCGTGGAGACGGAGCTGGAGTCGGGGCTGCGGCTGCGCGGGGTGATCGACCGGATCGACGTGGCGCCGACGGGCGACGTCCGGATCGTGGACTACAAGACGGGGAAGGCGCCGCGTCCGGAGTACGCGGAGGGCGCGCTGTTCCAGATGAAGTTCTACGCCCTGGTGATCTGGCGGCTGAAGGGTGTGGTGCCGCGCCGGCTCCAGCTGGTCTATCTGGGCAGCGGTGACGTGCTGACGTACGACCCGGTGGTGGCGGACCTGGAGCGGGTGGAGCGCAAGCTGCTGGCGCTGTGGGAGGCGATCTCGCTGGCGACGCGGACGGGCGAGTGGCGGCCGCGTCCGACGAAGTTGTGCGGCTGGTGCGACCACCAGGCGCTCTGTCCGGAATTCGGCGGGACTCCCCCGGTCTATCCGCTGACGATCCGCCCGGCCGGTCCGGCGGAGGATGACCAGGGCAGAATGGAGCCGGTCCGGGCCGAGGCCGGCCGGCCTGTGGCCCACGACGGGCATTGAGGAGATCTGGTGGCTATCCGCGTCCTTCTGGTCGATGACCAACCGCTGCTGCGCACGGGCTTCCGGATGATTCTGGAGGCCGAGGGCGATCTGGCGGTGGTGGGTGAGGCCGGTGACGGTCTCCAGGCTCTCGACCAGGTGCGCGCGCTCCAGCCCGATGTGGTGCTGATGGACATCCGGATGCCGCGGATGGACGGGGTCGAGGCGACCCGGCAGATCACCGGTCCGGGCCGGGACGGTCCGGCGAAGGTGCTGGTGCTGACCACATTCGACCTGGACGAGTACGTGGTGGAGGCGCTGCGGGCGGGGGCGAGCGGCTTCCTGCTGAAGGACGCGCCGGCCGATGAGCTGGTGCAGGCGATCCGGGTGGTGGCGGGCGGCGAGGCGATGCTCGCCCCGAGCGTGACGCGCCGGCTGCTCGACAAGTACGCGGACCATCTGCCGTCGGGCGAGGAGCCCGTGCCGGACACGCTGCACACGCTGACGGATCGCGAGGTCGAGGTGCTGAAGCTGGTGGCGCGCGGCCTGTCGAACGCTGAGATCGCCGCCGACCTGTTCGTCAGCGAGACGACGGTGAAGACCCATGTGGGCCATGTGCTGACGAAGCTGGGCCTGCGCGACCGGGTCCAGGCCGCGGTGTACGCGTACGAGAGCGGCCTGGTGCGCCCCGGCGCGCAGTGACACCGGGGCGCGGGGGCCGGCTCTAGTCCGTGCCGCGTCCCAGTTCCCAGAGGTGGAGGTCGGCGCTCGAGTCGACCGCCCATTCGACGCCGCTCAGGCCGTCGCGGGAGGCGACGTACTGCTTGCCCTGCCAGAGCGGCAGGACCGGCACGTCCCGGGCGACGATGTCCTGGAGCCGTTCGAAGGCGGGCGCGGCGGCACCCCGGTCGGCCTGGCGGCGGGAGTGCGCGATGAGTTCGCGGGCCTCGGTGGAGGTGTAGGGCGAGCCGAGGAAGTTGTCCGGGCCGAGGAAGGGCGCCGTGTAGTTGTCGGGGTCCGGGAAGTCGGGGAACCAGCCCATGCCGTAGGCGGCGTAGTCGCCGCGGAGTTCGGCGGGGCGGTAGCGGCTCCACGGGGTGCCCTCGACGGTGACTTCGAAGAGCCCGGTGTCGTTGAGCTGCTTCCTCAGCGCCCGGAACTCGGTGGCGGTGTCCCGGCCGTAGTGGTCGTCGGTGTAGTGCAGGGTGAAGCGCACCGGGGTGCGGATCCCGGCCTTCTTGAGGAGGTCGGCGGCCTTGGCGGCGCTGGGTTCGCCGTAGGTGCTGTAGAACGCGTTGTCGTGGGCGGTGATCCCGCTCGGGATGAGCGAGTACAGCGGTTCGACGGTCGTGCCGTAGACCTCGCTCGCGATCCTGCCCCGGTCGACCACCTGGGCGACGGCCTGGCGGACGGCCTTGTTCCGGAGGGCGGGTTCCTCGGTGTCGAAGCCGAGGTAGCTGATGGAGAGCCCGGGCATCTCGGTGAGCCGGACCCCGTCCTCGGGCTTGTCCAGCATGCGCTGGGCCTGCCCGGTGGAGAGGGTGCGGGCCATCATGTCGATCTTCTCGGCGTCGAACGCCTTGCCCATGGCGGTGGCGTCGGGAAAGAGGTCGAGTTCGACGGACCCGCTCCGCACCTCGTAACTCCCCCGGTAATGGGGATTCCTGGTGAAGGAGATTTTCACAACCCGCCCGGATTTCACTTCCGGTTTCATGGTGTACGGCCCCGAGCCGTCCACCTGGAATCCGCTGCGGGCGGAATTCGCGGGGTACTGATCGCGCGGGACGATTCCGGCGGGCGGGGTGGCGAGCTTGTACGGGAAGGTGGCGTCGGGCGTCTTGAGGTGGAAGACGACCCCACGGGTGCCGGCGGTCTCGACGGTGTCGATGTTGTCGAGAAGGGCGGCGGGCCCGTTCGCGGACTTGATGCGCCGCACCCGGTCGAGGGAGTACTTGACGTCGTCGGCGGTGACGGGGGTGCCGTCGGCGAAGGTGAGCCCGTCGCGCAGCCGGCAGCGGTAGCTCTCGCTCTCGCGGTCGGTGAAACCGCAGCTCTCGGCCGCTTCGGGGACCGGGGGGCCGCCGCCGCGCGGGGTGGCCATGAGGGTCTGCACGGTCTGCCGCAGGACGTTCCAGACGCCCGCCTCGTAGCCGACGGCCGGGTCGAGCGGGGCGGGCGCTTCGGCGGACGCGGCGATCCGGTCCGTGGTGCCGACGACGACGGCGCCGCTCCCGCTCCCTGTGCCGCCCGCCGTACCGCAGCCGGCGAGCACGGGCGCCAGGATGCCCGCGACGGCCGGCAGCACCAGGGTCTTGCGTTTCATGGTTGGCCGTTCTCCCTCATCGGTTCAGGGAGAAATACATTAGCGGGCCCGTTCCGCAATATGGGACGGGGGTCGTGCGCGGAATTCTTTCGCACGGCCACCGCGAGAGCTTTTCTCTTTATTCACAGGAATACTCTCGGTGCCCGCATCTGCGCATTCAGTTGATGAGATTCCGGAGGAATGTGAGATTCACTTCTTCCAGCGAACCCACGACCACCCGGCCCTCGGCGGGCGCGATCGGGGAGACCGAGGGCACGGCGACCACCCGGCAGCCGGCGGCCTCGGCGGCGGCCACCCCGGTCGCGGTGTCCTCGATGACGGCGCACAGCCGGGGGTCGGCGCCGAAGCCGCGCGCGGCGGTGAGGTAGGGCTCGGGGTGCGGCTTGGTGCGGGTGACCTCGTCGCCGGCGACGGTGAGCGCGAAGTGGTGGTGGCCCACGGAGTCCAGGACCCGGTCGATGATGCGGCGGTGCGAGGCGGAGACGAGGGCGGTGGGAATCTCGTGGCGGCGCAGTTCGGCGAGGAGGCGGGCGGCGCCGGGCATCAGCGGCACCCCGTTGCCGATGCGCTTCTCGAACCGGTCGTTGAGCAGTACGGCGGCCTCTTCGAGGGTGATGTCCGCGCCGGTCGCCTCGATGAGGTATCCGGTGCTGCGGGACATGGGCCCGCCGACGACCACGTCGCGCCATGCCTCGTCCAACCGGTGGCCGAGGCCGGCGAAGACCTCGACCTCGACGTCCCACCAGAAGCCCTCGGTGTCGACCAGGGTGCCGTCCATGTCGAGAAAGACGGCCTGGAGGGCAGCGCCCTCCGCCGTGCGGGTCAGGGACGCGGGAACCGTACTGGTCATCCGGCACACCTTCCATGAGGGACGAGAAGGCCGGCCACCCGTCCCGGAGGATGGGCGACCGGCCTGCGCTGGACCGACCAGTGTACGACGTGATCGGCTACGACGCGTCGAACGGAGTCTTACCGCGCGTTGAAGTACTTCGCCTCCGGGTGGTGGATGACGATCGCGTCGGTCGACTGCTCGGGGTGGAGCTGGAACTCCTCGGAGAGGTGGACGCCGATCCGCTCCGGCTGGAGCAGGTCCGCGATCTTGGCGCGGTCCTCCAGGTCCGGGCAGGCGCCGTAACCGAGCGAGAAGCGCGCGCCCCGGTACTTCAGGGCGAACATGTCCTCGACCTCCGCCGGGTCCTCGCCCGCGAAGCCGAGCTCCGAGCGGACCCGGGCGTGCCAGTACTCGGCGAGGGCCTCGGCGAGCTGGACGGAGAGGCCGTGCAGTTCCAGGTAGTCGCGGTAGGCGTTGGCCTCGAAGAGCTTGGCGGTCTCGGTGCCGATCCTGGAGCCGACGGTGACGACCTGGAGGCCGATGACGTCCGTCTCGCCGGATTCCTCGGGGCGGAAGAAGTCCGCGAGGCACAGGCGGCGGCCGCGGCGCTGGCGGGGGAAGGTGAAGCGGGTGCGTTCGGAGCCGTCCTCGTGGAGCAGGATGAGGTCGTCGCCCTTGGAGACGCAGGGGTAGTAGCCGTAGACGACGGCCGCTTCGAGCAGGTTGTCCGTCTGGAGGCGGTCCAGGAGGCCGCGCAGCCTGGGGCGTCCCTCGCTCTCGGCGAGCTCCTCGTAGGTGGGGCCGTCCCCGGCCCTGGCCTGCTTGAGGCCCCACTGCCCCTTGAACAGGGCGCCTTCGTCCAGCCAGGAGGCGTACTCCTTGAGCTGGATGCCCTTGACGACGCGGCTGCCCCAGAACGGCGGGGTGGGGACCGGGTTGGTGACGGAGACGTCGGAGCGCACGCCCTCCTCCGGCTCGTTCACCTCCAGGACCGGGGTGTCGCGCTTGGGGACGCGGCGCTGCTTCAGCTCGGGCAGGGTGGCGCCGGGGACCCCCCGCTTGACGGCGATGAGCGCGTCCATGAGGCGCAGGCCCTCGAAGGCGTCGCGTGCGTAGCGCACCTCGCCCTCGTAGATCTCGTGGAGGTCCTGCTCGACGTAGGCGCGGGTGAGGGCGGCGCCGCCGAGGATGACCGGGTAGTCGGCGGCCAGCTTGCGCTGGTTCAGCTCCTCCAGGTTCTCCTTCATGATCACCGTGGACTTCACGAGGAGGCCGGACATCCCGATGACGTCGGCCTTGTGCTCCTCGGCAGCCTCCAGGATCGCGGAGACGGGCTGCTTGATGCCGATGTTGACGACGTTGAACCCGTTGTTGGACAGGATGATGTCGACCAGGTTCTTGCCGATGTCGTGGACGTCGCCCCGGACGGTGGCCAGCACGATGGTGCCCTTGCCCTCGGCGTCCGACTTCTCCATGTGCGGTTCGAGGTAGGCGACCGCGCTCTTCATGACCTCGGCGGACTGGAGGACGAACGGCAGCTGCATCTGGCCGGAGCCGAAGAGCTCGCCGACGACCTTCATACCCTCCAGGAGGGTGTTGTTGACGATGTCGAGCGCCGGGGTGTCCTTCAGCGCCTCGGAGAGGTCGTCCTCCAGGCCGTTCTTCTCCCCGTCGATGATGCGGCGCTGAAGGCGCTCGTCCAGCGGCAGGGCGGCCAGCTCCTCGGCCTTCCCCTCCTTCATCGACTTCATGTTGACGCCCTCGAACAGCTCCATGAGCTTCTGCAGGGGGTCATAGCCCTCGGCGCGCCGGTCGTAGATCAGGTCGAGGGCGACCTTGACCTGCTCCTCCTCCAGGCGGGCGATCGGCAGGATCTTCGACGCGTGCACGATCGCCGAATCCAGGCCCGCCTTCACGCACTCGTCCAGGAAGACCGAGTTCAGCACGACACGGGCGGCCGGGTTGAGGCCGAAGGAGATGTTGGAGAGGCCGAGCGTGGTCTGCACGTCCGGGTGGCGCTTCTTCAGCTCCCGGATGGCTTCGATGGTGGCGATGCCGTCCTTGCGGGACTCCTCCTGCCCCGTGCAGATGGTGAAGGTCAGGGTGTCGATGAGGATGTCCGACTCGTGGATGCCCCAGTTGCCGGTCAGGTCCGCGATGAGCCGTTCGGCGATGGCGACCTTGTGCTCGGCGGTGCGGGCCTGGCCCTCCTCGTCGATCGTCAGCGCGATCAGCGCGGCGCCGTGCTCCGCGGCCAGCTGCGTGACCTTGACGAAGCGGGACTCGGGGCCGTCGCCGTCCTCGTAGTTGACCGAGTTGAGGACCGCGCGGCCGCCCAGCTTCTCCAGGCCCGCCCGGAGCACGGGCAGCTCCGTGGAGTCCAGCACGATCGGCAGCGTGGAGGCGGTCGCGAACCGGCCGGCCAGCTCGTCCATGTCGGTGACGCCGTCGCGGCCCACGTAGTCCACGCACAGGTCGAGCATGTGCGCGCCCTCACGGATCTGGTCCCGGGCCATCTCCACGCAGTCGTCCCAGCGGCCTTCGAGCATGGCCTCCCGGAACTTCTTCGACCCGTTGGCGTTCGTCCGCTCACCGATCGCCAGGTACGCCGTGTCCTGACGGAACGGGATGGTCTGGTAGAGCGAGGCGGCACCCGGCTCCGGGCGCGGGTCCCGGGCGCCCGGGACCGTGCCCCGTACGCGCTCGACCACCTGGCGCAGGTGCTCCGGGGTCGTACCGCAGCAGCCGCCGACCAGCGAGAGGCCGTACTCCTGGACGAACGTCTCCTGCGCGTCGGCCAGACCCTCGGCGTCCAGCGGGAAGTGCGCGCCGTCCTTGGTGAGGACCGGCAGTCCGGCGTTGGGCATGCAGAGCAGCGGGATGCGGGAGTGCCGGGTGAGGTAGCGCAGGTGCTCGCTCATCTCGGCCGGACCGGTCGAGCAGTTCAGGCCGATCATGTCGATGCCGAGGGGTTCCAGGGCGGTCAGGGCCGCGCCGATCTCGGAGCCCAGGAGCATGGTGCCGGTCGTCTCGAAGGCCAGGGAGCACAGCAGCGGGAGGTCGCTGCCCAGGGCGTCCAGGGCGCGGCGGGCGCCGAGGACGGCGGCCTTGGTCTGCAGGAGGTCCTGCGTCGTCTCCACGATCAGCGCGTCGGCGCCACCCGCGATCAGCCCCTCGGCGTTCGCCTGGAAGCCGTCGCGGACGGTGGCGTACGCGATGTGGCCGAGGGTGGGCAGCTTGGTGCCGGGACCCATCGAGCCGAGGACCCAGCGCTGCTCGCCGGTGGACGCGGTGTACTCGTCGGCGACCTCGCGGGCGATGCGCGCGCCGGACTCGGACAATTCGTGGACCCGCTCGGGAATGTCGTACTCGCCGAGCGCCGCCGTGTTGGCACCGAAGGTGTTCGTCTCGACACAGTCCACGCCCACGGCGAAGTACGCCTCGTGCACGGAACGCACGATGTCCGGCCGGGTCAGGTTCAGGATCTCGTTGCAGCCTTCGAGGTTCTCGAAGTCCGCGAGCGTGGGGTCCTGGGCCTGGAGCATGGTGCCCATCGCGCCGTCGGCCACCACCACGCGGGTGGCGAGTGCCTCACGGAGGGCTGCGGATCGGTTCCGGCTGTCGGCGGAAGGGGTCGGCGACGAGGCCATGGATGTACTCCCTGGGATGCGACGGCTGTCGGCTTTGCGTCTTCGGCGGAAGGCGCACCCGGCCAGGGTAGCCGGGCCGCGACCAGGGCCGTCACTCTGTCCCACGAGCCGGACGGCATCCTGATGACGGGGGGTTCCGGTGTCACGGGGTGCTGCGGAATTCCCCCGCGGTCGAGCACGGGTCGGCATCGGCCGATAGTGTTCAGCATTGTCGAACAAGGTGGAGGAGTACGGCGCGATGGCCAAGAACATCCAGTCGCTGGAGCGGGCGGCCGCGATGCTGCGTCTGCTGGCAGGCGGGGAGCGGCGGCTGGGGCTGTCCGACATCGCGTCCTCACTGGGCCTGGCCAAGGGCACCGCACACGGCATCCTGCGCACCCTCCAGCACGAGGGCTTCGTGGAACAGGACGCCGCCTCGGGCCGCTATCAGCTGGGCGCGGAGCTGCTGCGCCTGGGCAACAGCTATCTCGACGTGCACGAGCTACGGGCCCGGGCCCTGGTCTGGACGGACGACCTGGCCCGGTCCAGCGGCGAGAGCGTCCATCTGGGCGTACTGCACCAGCAGGGCGTCCTCATCGTCCACCACGTCTTCCGGCCCGACGACAGCCGCCAGGTCCTGGAGGTGGGCGCCATGCAGCCGCTGCACTCCACGGCCCTGGGCAAGGTGCTGTCCGCGTACGACCCGGTGGCGCACACCGAGGCCATGGAGGCCGAGCGGCAGCCGTTCACGCCCCGGACGGTGACCGACGCCGAGGAGTTCGAAGCGGTGCTCGACGTCGTACGGGCCCGGGGCTGGGGCTCCGACGTGGAGGAGACCTGGGAGGGCGTGGCCGCGGTGGCCGCGCCGATCCACGACCGGCGCCGGATGCCGGTGGGGGCCATAGCCGTCACGGGTGCGGTGGAGCGCGTCCGCAAGGACGGCGAGCTGCGCCCGGAGCTGGTCGCGGCGGTCCGTGACTGCGCCCGCGCGGTCTCGCGGGACCTGGGCGCCCGTCGCTTCTGAGCCGCCCGGGTACCCGGCCGGCTTTCCCGTAACGATCGATTCGTACGTCACATCCCTCTTGACGCTGCCTTCACCCGGGAGAAACACTGCCGTTCATCGGTCGGCATTGTCGAACACTTAACGGATATTCGCGTTAGGGTGTGACGGTGCCTAGGGCCGGCCAAGCCCTCACACGAGGGCGCGGACCACCGGAGGGACCCGGGGTTCGGCTTCCTGGACGAAGGACAAAGGAGTCGCGGGTGTCCAGCTCCGACATCTTCATCGGCGAGACCATCGGTACCGCCGTACTCATCCTGCTCGGCGGCGGTGTCTGTGCCGCCGTCACGCTCAAGCATTCGAAGGCGCAGAACGCCGGCTGGGTCGCCATCACCTTCGGGTGGGGCTTCGCGGTACTGACCGGCGCGTATCTCGCCGGCGGCGTGTCGGGGGCGCATCTCAACCCCGCCGTCACCATCGGCCTGGCCATCGAGGGCGGTACCAAGTGGAGCGACGTACCGCTCTACCTGGCCTCCGAACTCTTCGGCGCGATGATCGGCGCGGTGCTGGTCTGGCTGACCTACTACGGGCAGTTCCGGGCGCACCTGACCGATCCGGAGATCCTGCGCGCCCATTCGGGTGAGGAGGGCATGGTCGACCAGGCCGCCGCCCCCAAGGCGGGACCGGTCCTCGGTGTCTTCTCGACGGGCCCCGAGATCCGCAACGCCGTGCAGAACGTCCTCACCGAGGTCATCGCCACGGTCGTGCTGGTCCTCGCCATCCTCACCCAGGGCCTCAACGACGACGGCAACGGGCTCGGCACGCTGGGCGCGCTGATCACCGCCCTGGTCGTCGTCGGCATCGGCCTGTCGCTCGGCGGGCCGACGGGCTACGCGATCAACCCGGTCCGCGACCTCGGTCCGCGTATCGTGCACGCGCTGCTTCCGCTGCCGAACAAGGGCGGCTCCGACTGGGGCTACGCATGGGTCCCGATCGTCGGCCCACTGATCGGCGGCGCACTCGCGGGCGGCCTCTACAACCTCGCGTTCGCCTGATCCGCCCTCACACCACACCGCACAGACCTCCGGGAGCACACCGTGACCGACGCACACACCACCGGCAGCCACGGCGCAGGGCCGTTCATCGCGGCCATCGACCAAGGCACGACCTCCAGCCGCTGCATCGTCTTCGACAAGGACGGGCGGATCGTCTCCGTCGACCAGAAGGAGCACGAGCAGATCTTTCCCAAGCCGGGCTGGGTCGAACACAACGCGGCCGAGATCTGGGAGAACGTCCAGGAAGTCGTCGCCGGGGCGATCTCCAAGGCGGGCATCACCGCCGCCGACGTGAAGGCGATCGGCATCACCAACCAGCGCGAGACCACCCTGCTGTGGGACAAGCACACCGGTGAGCCCGTCCACAACGCGATCGTCTGGCAGGACACCCGTACGGACGCGCTCTGCAAGGAGCTCGGGCGCAACGTCGGCGCGGACCGCTTCCGCCGCGAGACCGGGCTGCCGCTCTCCTCGTACTTCGCCGGGCCCAAGGCGCGCTGGCTGCTCGACAACGTCGAGGGGCTGCGCGAGCGGGCCGAGCGCGGCGACATCCTCTTCGGCACCATGGACTCCTGGGTCATCTGGAACCTGACCGGCGGCACCGACGGCGGCGTCCACGTCACCGACGTCACCAACGCCTCGCGGACGCTCCTGATGAACCTGCACACCATGCAGTGGGACGAGAAGATCTGTTCCTCCATCGGCGTGCCCATGGCCGTGCTGCCCGAGATCCGGTCCTCCTCGGAGGTCTACGGCACCACCAAGGGCGGCGTGCTCGACGGCGTGCCGGTGGCCTCCGCGCTGGGCGACCAGCAGGCGGCGCTGTTCGGCCAGACCTGCTTCTCCGAGGGCGAGGCCAAGTCCACGTACGGCACCGGCACCTTCATGCTGATCAACACCGGTGACACGCCCGTCAACTCGTACAACGGGCTGCTGACGACGGTCGGCTACCGGATCGGCGACCAGAAGGCGGTGTACGCCCTGGAGGGGTCGATCGCCGTCACCGGTTCGCTGGTGCAGTGGATGCGCGACCAGATGGGGCTGATCCAGTCCGCCGCCGAGATCGAGACCCTGGCCTCCTCGGTGGAGGACAACGGCGGCGCGTACTTCGTGCCCGCGTTCTCCGGCCTGTTCGCCCCGTACTGGCGCCCCGACGCCCGCGGTGTCATCGCCGGTCTCACCCGGTACGTCACCAAGGCGCACATCGCCCGCGCCGTGCTCGAGGCCACCGCCTGGCAGACGCGTGAGATCAGCGACGCCATGACCAAGGACTCCGGCGTCGAGCTGACCGCGCTCAAGGTCGACGGCGGCATGACCTCCAACAACCTGCTGATGCAGACGCTCGCCGACTTCCTGGACGCGCCCGTGGTGCGGCCGATGGTCGCCGAGACCACCTGCCTCGGCGCCGCCTACGCCGCCGGCCTGGCCGTCGGCTTCTGGCCGGACACGGACGCGCTGCGCGCCAACTGGCGCCGGGCCGCCGAGTGGACCCCCCGCATGGACGCGGACACCCGCGCCCGCGAGTACAAGAGCTGGCTCAAGGCCGTGGAACGCACCATGGGCTGGCTGGACGACGAGGAGTAGAGAACATGACCACCCTGCAGAGCGTCCCCGCACTCGGGACGCATCCGGCCTCCGGCTCCCTCCCGAGCCGTGCCGAGACCCGGGAGCAGCTCTCCAAGGCGACGTACGACCTCCTGGTGATCGGCGGCGGCATCCTGGGCATCTCCACCGCCTGGCACGCCGCGCAGTCCGGACTGCGGGTGGCCCTGGTGGACGCCGGTGACTTCGCCGGCGCCACCTCCTCCGCCTCCTCCAAGCTGCTGCACGGCGGTCTGCGCTACCTGCAGACCGGTGCGGTGAAGCTGGTGGCGGAGAACCACTTCGAGCGCCGTGCGGTCTCCCGCCAGGTCGCCCCGCATCTGGCCAACCCGCTCACCTTCTACCTGCCGGTGTACAAGGGCGGGCCGCACGGCGCGGCGAAGCTCGGCGCGGGCGTGTTCGCGTACTCGGCGCTCTCCGCCTTCGGCGACGGCGTCGGCCATGTGATCAGCCCGTCCCGGGCGGCGCGCGACGTGCCGGAGCTGCGTACGGAGAACCTCAAGGCCGTCGCGGTCTACGGCGACGACCAGATGAACGACGCGCGGATGGCGCTGATGACGGTCCGCGCGGCCGTCGACGCGGGCGCGGTGGTGCTGAACCACGCCGCGGTGACCGGGCTGCGGTTCACCCGGGGCCGGGTGACGGGCGCGGAGCTGCGGGACTCCATGGACGGTACGGAGTTCGGCGTGACCGCCCGGCTGGTGCTGAACGCGACCGGGCCGTGGGTGGACCACCTGCGGAAGATGGAGGACCCGAACGCGGCGCCTTCCATACGCCTGTCCAAGGGCGCCCACCTGGTGCTGAAGCGGACCCGGCCGTGGAAGGCCGCGCTGGCCACACCGATCGACAAGTACCGCATCACGTTCGCGCTGCCGTGGGAGGACATGCTGCTCCTCGGCACGACGGACGAGGAGTACGAGGGCGACCCGGCGGATGTCGCGGTGACCGAGAAGGACACCGCGCAGATCCTGGACGAGGCCGCGTTCTCGGTACGGGACCAGCAGCTCTCCCGGGACCTGATCACGTACTCCTTCGCCGGTCTCCGGGTGCTGCCCGGCGGGCCCGGCGACACCTCGAAGGCCAAGCGCGAGACGGTCGTCACGGAGGGCCGGGGCGGGATGCTGTCGGTGGCCGGCGGCAAGTGGACGACCTTCCGCCACATCGGCCGTACGGTCATGAACAAGCTGGCCGCGCTGCCCGGGCACCCGCTGGCGGAGGACATGGAGCCGATGTCCCGGCTGCCCAGGAAGCTGCCGCTGCCCGGGATCGCCAACCCGAACGCGGTGGCGCACCGGTTGCTGATCGACGGCGGGACGCCCGGACCCCGGATGGCCGCCGACACCGCGCGGCACCTGGCCACGCACTACGGTTCGCTCGCGTTCGACATCGCCCGGCTGGCCAACGAGAACCCGGCGCTGGCCGAGCGGATCCACCCGGACGCGCCGGAGGTCTGGGCGCAGGTGGCCTACGCCCGGGACCACGAGTGGGCCGAGACCGCGGACGACGTACTGCGGCGGCGGACCACGCTGACGATCCGGGGCCTGGCGACGGACGAGGTCCGGGCCGGTGTGGAGAAGGTGCTCGGCGAGCGGCGCGGCTGAGCGAGGACGGGCCGGTGCGGCCCGGCGGACCGTGAGTCGGTCCGCCGGTCGTACCGGCCTTCTTCGTGGCCGCATAATAGGGCGATACATCGGATGTCTGGAGGTCGCCCATGGCTGTCACCGACGAGGCCATCGAGAAGATCAAGGGAATGATCGTCTCGGGTGCGCTACGGCCCGGCGATCGTCTCCCCAAGGAGAGCGAACTCGCCTCGGAGCTGGGGCTTTCCCGCAACTCGCTGCGGGAGGCGGTGCGCGCCCTGTCGCTGATCCGCATTCTCGACGTCCGCCAGGGCGACGGCACGTATGTGACGAGCCTGGACCCGCAGCTGCTGCTCGAAGCGCTGAGCTTCGTCGTGGACTTCCACCGGGACGACACCGTGCTGGAGTTCCTGGCGGTGCGCCGGATCCTGGAGCCCGCCGCGACGGCGATGGCGGCGAGCCGGATCGGCGCGGAGCAGCTGGACGCGCTGAGCGCGCAGCTCGACGCGCTGGGCGAGCATCCGTCGGTGGAGGAGCTGGTCGCCTGTGACCTGGACTTCCACCGGGGCATCGTCCAGGCGTCGGGCAACTCGGTGCTCTGCTCGCTGCTGGACGGGCTCTCGGGGCCGACGACGCGGGCGCGGGTGTGGCGCGGGCTGACGCAGGAGGACGCGGTGAGCCGGACGCTGCATGAGCATCGGGCGATTCTGGCGGCGTTGCGGGATGGGGACGCGGAAGCTGCGCGGGCTTGGGCGACGGTGCATGTGGCCAGCGTGGAGCAGTGGTTGCGGTCCACCTTGTGACCGATTCGGGGCTCTGCCCCGGACCCTGCTCCTCAAACGCCGGAGGGGCTGATTTTTGCCCGCCCGGCGTTTGAGGGCCGCGAAGTTCAGTCCTGCTTCTCGCCGCTTGCGAAGCGGGAGATGACCAGGGCCACGATGATGATCGCGCCGTTCAGGAACTGGTTCCAGAGGGCCGGGACGCCGCCCAGGGTCATGACGTTGACGACCAGTTGGAGCGTCAGTACGCCGGTGAGGGCGCCGAACAGCGTGCCGCGGCCGCCCTTGAGGCTGATGCCGCCGATCACCGCGGCGGCGAACACCTGGAAGATCCAGCCGTCGCCCTGGGTGGCGGCGACCGCCCCGTAGTGACCGGTGTAGAGGATGCCGGCGAAGGCGGCGAGCAGGCCGCCGATAGCGAGGACGATCCAGGTGACGCGGTCGACGCGGATGCCGGCCGCGCGGGCCGCTTCCGGGTTGCCGCCGATCGCGTACAGCGCGCGTCCGTGGCGCAGCCAGGCGAGCGCGGCGCCACCGGCCGCGAAGAGGACCAGGCAGATCCAGACGGCGGCCGGGACCCCGAACCACTCGCTCTTGCCGAGGTAGCGGAAGGACTCCGGCACATCGGTGATGGACTTGCCCTCGGTGATGCCGATGTGGAGGCCGCGCAACATCGTGAGCATGCCGAGCGTGGCGATGAAGCCGTTGACCCGGAGCTTCAGCATCAGGAAGCCGTTGACGGCGCCGATCGCCAGGCCGACCAGCAGGCAGAGCGGGATCGCGGACCAGGCGGGGAGCAGCCCGAGGCCGGCGAAGCGGCCACCGTCGGTGGGCAGCACCAGCCACATGGCGACGACCGGCGCGATGCCGATCGTGGACTCCAGCGAGAGGTCCATTCGGCCGCAGATGAGGATCAGCGCCTGGCCGAGGACGAGCAGGCTCAGCTCGGAGGACTGCTGGACGACGCTGATCAGGTTGTCGGAGGTGAGGAAGACCGGCGAGACGATGAAGCCGATCAGCATCAGCACCAGGATCACCGGCACCAGCGAGAAGTCGCTCCACCGGATCAGCTTGAGCCTGCTCAGCGGGGTGTCCCCGCCCGGGGAGCCCTTCAGCTCCGTGTCGAAGTCGTCGGCCGTGGACGGCCGTACCGTGCCGGTCATTCCCTCTCCCCCACACCTTCCATGGCGGCGACGAGTTCCCCGTCGGTCCACCCGCTGTCGAACGTTGCGACGACCCGCCCATGGAAGAGGGCGAGGACCCGGTCGCAGACCCGCAGATCGTCCAGCTCGTCCGAGACGACGACGGCCGCGTTGCCCGCGTCGGCGACCCGGCGTACGACTCCGAGCAGGGAGTCCTTGGACTTGACGTCCACGCCCGCCGTGGGCCGGACCGCCACGAGCACGCTGGGGTCACGGGCCAGCGCGCGGGCGACGACGACCTTCTGCTGGTTCCCGCCGGAGAGCCCGGAGACGGGCTGTTCGGGGCCCTGGGTCTTGATGTCCAGCGAGGCGATCATGGACCGGGCGAACTGCCGGGTACGGGAGGGCAGGACAGTCCCCCAGGGGCCGAGTTGGTCGGCGACCGTCAGCGTGGCGTTCTCCGCGACGCTGCGCTCCAGGACGAGTCCCTGGTCGTGCCGGTCCTCCGGGATGTAGCCGATCCCGGCGGCCAGCGCGTCCGGCACGCTGCCCGCCCGTACGGCCCTGCCCCGCACCCGGACCGTGCCGCCGCCCGCCTTGCGCATCCCGGCCAGCACCTCGCCGACGGCGGTGTTGCCGCTGGCCGCCGCCCCGGCGAGGCCCAGCACCTCACCGGGGCGCACCTGGAGGTCCAGGGGCTCGAACCGGCCGGGGAGGCTCAGCTGTTCGGTGGTCAGCACGGGTTCGGCGGTCGCGTCGGGCGCCGCGTCACCGGCCGCGTGCCAGGCGGTGGCCCCGGCCGCCTGCTCGCCGGTCATCGCGGCGACCAGGTCCTCCTTGGCGACCTCGGCGACGGGGGCGGTGAGGACGTGGCGGGCGTCGCGGTAGACGGTGACCGCGGTGCACAGCTCGTACACCTCCTGGAGGTGGTGCGAGATGAAGAGGAACGCCACGCCCTGGGACTGGAGTTCGCGGAGCTTGTCGAAGAGCCGCGCGATGCCCCGGGCGTCGAGCTGGGCGGTCGGCTCGTCCAGGACGATGAGCCGGGCGCCGAAGGACAGGGCGCGGGCGATCTCCACGAACTGCCGCTGCTCGACCGCGAGATCGCGCGCCCGGGTGTTCGGGTCGACCTCCACGCCGTACGCGGCGAGCAGCCGTTCCGCCCGCTTGCGGAGCCTGCCCCAGCTGATCCAGCGGGCGTTCTCCTCGAACCGGTTGAGGAACAGGTTCTCGGCGACGGTGAGGTCGGGGACGACCATGGACTTCTGGTAGACGCAGGCGACCCTGGACTGCCAGGCCGTGGTGTCCCCGAAGGCGGGGGCGGGCTCGCCGCCGAAGGTGACGGTTCCCGCGTCCGCCTTGTGGAGGCCGGTGAGGACGCCGACCAGGGTCGATTTGCCGGCGCCGTTGCGGCCGACGAGCGCGTGGGACTCGCCGGGCCGCACGGTCAGCTTCACCCCGTCGAGCGCCACGGTCGGCCCGAAGCGCTTGACGACGCCTTCCGCCTGCACGGCGGGTGGTGGTGCCTGAGCGTCCATGGCTAGCTCTTCTTCTCCAGCTGGTTGGCCCACAGCTTCGGGTCGTCCACGTTCTCCTTGGTCACCAGGGGCGCGGGGAGCTGGTCCTCGTAACCGTTGGGGATCTTGATGATCGTGGAGTCGTGGTCCGTGGGGCCCTCCTTGAAGGTCTTGCCGTCGAGGGCCGCCCTCGCGTAGTACAGCGCGTACTTCGCGTACAGGTCGGCGGGCTGGGAGATGGTGGCGTCGATCTTCCCGGCCCGGATGGCGTCGAACTCCTCGGGGATGCCGTCGTTGGAGATGATGGTGATGTGGCCGTCCGCACCGGCGGGCTTGAGCAGCTTCTTCTGTTCCAGGAGCGCCAGGGTCGGCTGCAGGAAGACGCCGCCGGCCTGCATGTAGATGCCGTTGATGTCGGGGTGGGCGGCCAGCGTGGACTGGAGCTTCGCGGAGGCGACGTCGCCCTTCCAGTCGGTGGCCAGCTCGAAGACCTTGATGCCCGGGTAGTCCTTGTCCATGCACGCCTTGAACGCCTCGGAGCGGTCGCGGCCGTTGATGGAGGACAGGTCGCCCTGGAACTCGACGACCTTGCCCTTGCCCTTCAGCTGCTCGCCGAGGTACTTGCAGGCGTTGGTGCCGTACGCCTTGTTGTCGGCGCGCACCACCATGTAGATGTCGCCCTTGTCGGGGCGGGTGTCGACGCTGACGACGGGGATCTTCTTCTCGTTGAGCGTGTTGAGCGACTCGGCTATCGCGCCGGTGTCCTGCGGGGCCATCACGACGGCCTTGGCGCCCTGGTCGGTGAAGGTCTGGACGTTGGCGACGAGCTTGCCGATGTCGTTCTGCGAGTTGGTCAGCGGCAGCGCGGAGACCTCGCCGTCCTTGACACCCTTCTTGATGTAGTTCTGGTAGGAGTTCCAGAAGTCGCTGTCGCTGCGCGGCAGGTCGATGCCGACCTTGCCGCCGCCCGCCCCGTCGTCCGACGACTCGCGGTTGCAGCCCGCGAGGGCGGTGACGGCCAGCAGTACGGCACAGGCTGCCGCACTCGTCGTACGCACTCTCATTGGTGTCCCGTTCCTGTGTGGGGTCGCGGCTCGGACCCGGTGGGCGTTGGCGGGGGTGCGGGTTCAGCTGCCGGCGGGGCGCAGGCGCAGGCCCTGCATCCCGCCGTCGACGGCCAGGGCGGTGCCCGTCACGGAGGTCGCGGCGGGGCTCGCGAGGTAGCCGATCGCGGCGGCCACCTCGTCGGCGGAGACCAGCCGGCCCAGCGGCTGCCGGGCGTTCAGCGCGGCGCGTTCGGCGGCCGGGTCGTCCGCCCGGTCGAGCAGCCGGCCGATCCACGGGGTGTCGGCGGTGCCCGGGTTGACGCAGTTGACGCGGATGCCCTCGCGGACGTGGTCGGCGGCCATGGCGAGGGTGAGCGCGAGGACGGCGCCCTTGCTCGCGCTGTACAGGGCGCGCTGGGGCAGCCCGGCGGTCGCGGCGATGGAGCAGGTGTGCGTGATGGATACGGCTCCGGGGCGCTCGGCGGCCGCGCGGCGCAGGTGCGGCAGGGCGTGCCGGGCGGCGCGGACCATGCCGAGGACGTTGATGTCGAGGACCCGGGCCCACTCGGCGTCGTCGTTGTCCGCGACGGTGCCGATGGCGCCGATGCCCGCGTTGGACACGAGGGTGTGCAGGGAGCCGAGCTCGGCGGCGGCCCGGTCCACCCCGGCGCGCACGGCGGCGTCGTCGGTGACGTCGGCCTCGACGGCGAGGGCGCCCCGGGGTGCGCCGGAGGTGTCCCGGTCGAGGACGGCGACCTGGGCGCCGCGTTCCAGGAGCAGGATGGTGACGGCGGCCCCGATGCCGGAGGCGCCGCCGGTCACCAGGGCGTTCATCCCCTCGAAGTCGCGTGTGCCGGTCATCGGCTCTCCTCCTTCTCGTGGCGCCGGGCCTGCCAGACGGGGCCCTGCGGGTAGCGGTGTGCGGCGATGGACTCGGGGCGCATCCTGGCCGAGAAGCCGGGGGACGCCGGGGCGGTGTAGCGGCCGTTCACGATGGCGACCGGGTCGGTGAAGTGCTCGTGGAGGTGGTCGACGTACTCGATCACCCGGTCCTCGCAGGTGCCGGAGACGGCGACGTAGTCGAACATCGAGAGGTGCTGGACGAGTTCGCAGAGGCCGACGCCGCCCGCGTGCGGGCAGACCGGGATGCCGTACTTGGCGGCGAGCAGCAGGATCGCCAGGTTCTCGTTGACCCCGGCGACGCGTGCGGCGTCGATCTGGACGAAGTCGACGGCCCCGGCCTGGAGGAGCTGCTTGAACACGACCCGGTTGGCGACGTGTTCGCCGGTGGCGACCTTGACCGGCTGTCCGGCGCGGACGGCGGCGTGGCCGAGCACGTCGTCGGGGCTGGTGGGCTCCTCGATCCAGTGCGGGTCGTACGGGGCGAGCGCGGTCATCCAGGCGACGGCGTCGGCGACGTCCCAGCGCTGGTTGGCGTCGACGGCGATCCGGACGCCGGGTCCGACGGCCTCGCGGGCGAGCGCCATGCGGCGGACGTCGTCCTCGACCCGGCCGCCGACCTTGAGCTTGATCTGGGTGAAGCCGTCGGCGACGGCCTGCTTGGCGAGCCGGACCAGCTTGTCGTCGGAGTAGCCGAGCCATCCGGGCGAGGTGGTGTACGCGGGGTAGCCCTCGGCTTGCAGCCGGGTGGCGCGTTCGGCGCGCCCCGGTTCGGCGGCGCGCAGGATGGCCAGCGCCTCGTCGGGGGTGAGGGCGTCGGTGAGGTAGCGGAAGTCCACCAGGGAGACCAGCTCCTCCGGGGTCATCCCGGCCAGGAACCGCCAGACGGGTCTGCCCGCCAGCTTGGCCGCCAGGTCCCAGGCGGCGTTGACCACCGCACCGGCCGCCATGTGCATCACGCCCTTCTCGGGGCCCAGCCAGCGGAGCTGGGAGTCGTGCGTGAGGTCCCGGTACAGGGCGCCGAGGGCCTCGGCCGTACGGGGTACGGGGCGCCCGGTCAGATAGGGGCGCAGGGCCTCGATCGCGGCGGCCATGACCTCGTTGCCCCGGCCGATGGTGAAGCAGAAGCCATGGCCCTCGACGGGCTCGCCGTCCACACCGGCGGCGTCGGTCCGCAGGACGACGTAGGCGGCCGAGTAGTCGGGGTCGGGGTTCATGGCGTCCGAGCCGTCCAGTTGTTCCGAGGTCGGAAAACGGATGTCGTGGACCTCGAAATCCGTGACGGTCTGACTCATGCGCGCCCCCAGGGGAAATAACATCGGACCTCTGTTCCGGTCATCCGATGTATAGCCGCCTCCGAGGGCGCAAGTCCAGAGAGAGGTGCGAATTTTCCGCCGACAGCTCGGATGTATCGGCAGTACGCTGCTGTACCAGACGAGCACCCGGCCGTGCACGGGGGCTGCGGTCCGGGAGGCCGCAGGCCGTAAGGTTGGTCCGTACACAAGGGAACTTCGGAAGGAGGCTGGGGTGATCGAGCTCGAGGGCGTGCCCGAGCTGATCGACCCGGTCATGGTGGCCGCGTTCGAGGGGTGGAACGACGCCGGTGACGCCGCCTCCACCGCGGTCGCGCATCTGGACCGGGAGTGGAAGGGCGAGGTGTTCGCGGCGCTGGACGCCGAGGACTACTACGACTTCCAGGTCAACCGCCCGACGGTGTGGCTGGACAACGGGGTACGCAAGATCACCTGGCCGACGACCCGGCTCTCCGTGGTCCGCGTCGGCGGGGACAAGCCCCGCGATCTCGTCCTGGTCCGGGGCATCGAACCGTCGATGCGCTGGCGCTCGTTCTGCAACGAGCTGCTGGGCTTCGCGCACGAACTGGGCGTCGAGATGGTCGTGGTGCTCGGTGCGCTGCTGGGCGACACCCCGCACACCCGCCCGGTCCCGGTCAGCGGGGTGACGTCCGATCCGGACCTGGCCCGCACCATGGACCTGGAGGAGACCAGGTACGAGGGTCCGACCGGCATCGTCGGCATCCTCCAGGAGGCGTGCACGCATGCCGGGGTGCCCGCGGTGAGCCTGTGGGCGGCGGTGCCGCACTATGTGTCGCAGCCGCCCAACCCCAAGGCGACGCTGGCCCTGCTGAACCGCCTCGAGGACCTGATCGGGCTGCGCATCCCGCTCGGCGAGCTGCCGGAGGACGCGCGCGCCTGGCAGGTCGGCGTCGACCAACTGGCCGCCGAGGACAGCGAGGTGGCCGAGTACGTGCAGACCCTCGAGGAGGCCCGGGACACCGCCGAGCTGCCCGAGGCGAGCGGCGAGGCGATCGCCCGCGAGTTCGAGCGCTATCTCCGGCGCCGCGAACCGGGCTCCGCACCGCCGCCCGGCGGCCATGCCACGGAGAGCGGCGACGCGACGTACCTCCGGGACACGTCGAGCGGCCGGACGAGGCCGCCGAAGCCGGGGCCCGGCCAGCCGGGCGGTCCGGCCCCATCGGAGGGTCCCGGCCGTCCGGGCGGTCCGGCCCCATCGGAGGGTCCCGGCCGTCCGGCGACCGGCCGACCACCGGCCGGCGGCACCGGCGACCGGGCCACGGACGCGGACGGCGGCCCGGCCGGGGCGCCCGACGACGAGCCGGACAGCGACGGCCCGGACAGCGGCCCGGCGGACGGTGACGGGACCGAAGGCCCCCACGCGCAGGACTGAGCGCGGCACGGAGCCGGGCGGGTGCGAACCCGCCCGGCTCCTCCGCCAGGTGACCGTCATTCAGGAGCAGACGAAGCGCGCCGCGCCCCAGTCGCCGTGGTCACCGGTCTTGGACCCGTTCGTGTCGGTGACCTTCAGGCGTACGTGCCGCGCCCCGTCGAGCGCCACATCGACCGGTACGGTCTCGGACGCCCCGGTCACCTTCGGCGAGGTCCACAGCACCTTGCCGTCGGCCTCCACGGAGAACGCGACCTCGCCGTACCCGTTGATCTCGTCGTCGATGCCCGCGTCCGCGGTGAACCGCGAGCACTGGCCGCCGAGGTAGACCTCGATGTCGGAGTCGGCGTGGGTGCCGATCCCCTTCTCGTACGTCTTCCCGGCCAGCGTGATCGGGTGACCGTCGGCCGCGCCCGACTCGCCGTTGCTGCGGTCGCGTTCGGCGGGTCCGTAGCCGTTGACCGCGGTCAGCCACTCCATGTCGCTCGCCCAGGTCTCGCCGGTGGGCGGGGCGGGCATGACGGAGACCGCGAGCCGCTCGGTGGCGGTGCGGGACTCGCCCGCCGACCGGTAGCGGGCGAGGGCGGTCAGCCGCGCCTCCCCCGCCTTCGCGTCCTTCGCCGGGGTGACCCGGACCTCGACGCGGCGGGTGGTGCCCGCCGGTATCCGCTTCACGGGCGCGGCGGGGGCGGCCTGCCAGCCCTCGGGGACGTCGAGCGTGACGGACGCGTCCGTGACGTCCGCCCGGCCCGCCGTCACGTCGACGGCGACGGTGCCCGGGGCTCCCGCGCCGGTCTCCTGGCCGCGCGGGGCGGTGACGGCGGCCGTGGCGGTGGTGTTCCGGCCGCCGACCGCGCTGGTGTGCTTGAGCCGCACGGAGAACTTCCGGTCCGTGGGCAGCGGCGCGGTCTTGATCTTCACCACACCGCCCCGGTCGTCCCGGTCGTAGAACCAGCCCTGCTTCGCCTTCGCGTACGCGGCGGCCGAGCTGAGGCGGGGCAGCTTGCCCTTGAGCTGTACCGCGCTCGGCTCGGAGCCGGTGTGCACGGTGAACTCGTACGGGCGGCTGCTCTGCTTGCCCTCGAATGTCCCCTTGCTCGCGCCGATGTCCACGGTCACGTCGCCGGAGCCCCGGGAGGGTGCGCGGACGTCGGCGGTCTGCGTGGCGTACGCGCCGTCGCGGTGCTCACGGGTCACGCCGTCGTCCTCGTACAGCGTGAACGAGGAGCGGCCCTGCGGGTAGATGTCCCAGGCGAGCGGGGAGGAGGCGGTGCGGTCGGTGTACGAGCGGATGCCCGGCCACATCGGCACGCTCGCCCCGGCCTTCACGAACAGCGGCAGGGTGTCCAGCGGGGCGCTGTAGTCGTCGAGGGTGACGGGACCCTGGTAGGTGCGCCCGGTCCAGTAGTCGGTCCAGGTGCCCTTCGGCAGGTAGATGCCGTCGCGCTCGGTGCTGTCCTCGTAGACCGGCGCGACGAGGAAGTCCTCGCCCGACATGAACTCGTACTTCGCGGCGTCGGTCGCGGCCTTCGGGTCGTCCGGGTACTCCAGGACCAGCGGGCGGACCATGCCGACACCGGTCTTGGTCGCCTCGTGGGCGTAGGAGTACTGGTAGGGCAGCAGCGACTCCTTGAGCTTGAGGTAGTCGCGGTTGATGGAGGTGTACGGCTCGCCGTAGCGGAACGGCTGCTTGTCGCTGGCCGCCCAGCCGTCCATGGTCATCGTGGTCCCCAGGAACATCTTCCACTGGAGGTCACGGGTGTACGTCTTGGCGCTGCCGCCGAAGATGCCGTCGACGTCGCCCGTGGTGTAGGCGAGGCCGGACATCGTGGCGCCCGCGTAGGTCGGGATCTGCCAGCGGATGTAGTCCCAGGTGCCGTACTGGTCGCCGGACCACTGGACCCCGCAGCGCTGCGCACCGGCCCAGCTCTCGGGGGCGTACGTGAAGCCGCGCGCGTCGCTGTTGGCCTCGATGCCCTTGTACGCGTCCTTGCAGCCGTCGAGCGCGAACTTGTAGCCGTCGCCGACCCAGGCGACGTCCAGCTTGGCCACGCGCTGCCCGGCCTTGACCTGGTCGCCGAGCTTGTCGATGCCGTCCTCGGTCCAGAGCCCGGCCTGCATGCCCCGGTCCTGGAGGCCCTTCGCGGTCTCGGCGAGATTCTCGTAACCGCAGCCGTAGCCGTCGTTGACGAGCATCCAGCCGTTGGGCATGTCGTTGTCGAGGTAGCCGTCGGCGACCTTCAGCGCGTCCAGGGTGTGGCGCTCGCCCCGGTTGGCGTTGTGCAGATAGCAGTCGGCGTCGCCGATCTCCATGCCGTAGACGGGCGGCAGGAACGGCTTGCCGGTGAGCTGCGTGTACTGGCCGATGACGTCCTTGGCGCTGTCACCGGCGAAGTAGTACGCGTCGAAGCGCCGCTCCTTCTCGCTGGTGGTCACCGGGTCGTTGAAGGCGTAGGTGCCCGGCGCGAAGGTGTTGCGGAAGACGCCGTAGCCGGCCGAGGAGAGGTAGAACGGCACCGAGTTGGGGTGGCCGCCGTCGTCCCAGTTGTAGTCGACGCCCACCTCGACGGTCTTGTCCCGGTGCGAGGTGTTGCCCCGGCCGTTCTGCATCCCGGCGCCGTAGAACTGCTCGTTCGCGCCGCGCGCCAGGGTCTGGGTGGTCTGCTCGGCGTCCCAGCTCAGTCCCTTCGCCTCGGACCATACCTGGCTTCCGTCGGCCCGGTACAGGGCGAACCTCAAAGGCGACTTGTAGACACGGAGGGTGACGCTCCGGGTGGACAGCTCATAGCGGTCGCCGCGCTCCTTCCAGCGGGTGCGGGGCGGGGTGCCCTGCGGGAGCACGATGGCGTCGCCGGCCGGGTCCTCGAAGGTGCCGTCGGGGGCGAGTTCGATGCGGAAGGTCTCCTCGGAGACGAAGCTGACCCGGGCCGTCGCGTCCCCCGCCGTCAGGCGGTACACGGCCCCGTCGGCCTGGAAGCCGGTGAGATCGCCGACCGTCGTGCCGGCGGGCTCCGCCGTGTCGTCGGCGCGGGCGGCACCCGGTCCGGTGAGTACGGCGAGGAGTCCCAGCAGCGCTGCAACTACCGCCGATCTGATGCGCGTTGATGATTGCATAGAGCGCTTTTAGCGCAGCACCGAGCATTTGACCATGGACAAAACGGAACCGGCCCCGAACTTCATGAAGAAGTCCGGGGCCGGTGAAGTCGGCTGCTACGACGGAGAGTTACGAAAAAGACCTACAGGGCCACGCCGAGGAGCGCGTCCACGGTGCGGGAGACGAGGCCGGGCGCGCCCTCGTCCGTGCCGCCCTCGGCGGTCTGCCGCTCGGCCCAGCGGTCGACCGCGGCCAGCGCGGCCGGGGCGTCCAGGTCGTCGGCGAGGGCCGCGCGGACCTCCTCGACCAGGGCGTCGGCGGACAGCCCGTCGGGGCGGGAGACGGCGGCACGCCAGCGGCCGAGCCGGGCCACCGCGTCGGCGAGCACCTGGTCGGTCCACTCCCAGTCGGAGCGGTAGTGGTGGGCGAGCAGGGCCAGGCGGATCGCGGCCGGGTCCACACCGTCGCGGCGGAGCGCGGAGACGAAGACGAGGTTGCCCTTGGACTTGGACATCTTCTCGCCGTCCAGGGCGACCATCCCGGCGTGCACGTACGCCTGGGCGAAGGGGTGCTCGCCGGTGAGCACCTGGGCGTGCGAGGCGCCCATCTCGTGGTGCGGGAAGGCGAGGTCGGAGCCGCCGCCCTGGACGTCGAAGCCCATGCCGAGGTGGTCGAGGGCGATGGCCACGCACTCGATGTGCCAGCCGGGGCGGCCGGCGCCGAGGGAGCCGCCGTCCCAGCTGGGCTCGCCCTCGCGGGCGGCCATCCAGAGCATGGGGTCGAGCGGGTTCTTCTTGCCGGGGCGCTCCGGGTCGCCGCCGCGTTCGGCGGAGAGCAGGCGCATGGCCTCGGCGTCGAGGTTCGACACCTGGCCGAAGTGCGGGTCGGTGTCCACGGAGAAGTAGATGTCGCCGTCGAGCTCGTAGGCGGCGCCCGCGTCACGGAGCCGTTCCACGAGCGGCACGATGCCGGGTATCGCCTCGACGGCTCCGATGTAGTCCCGCGGCGGGAGCATCCGGAGCGCGGTCATGTCCTCGCGGAACAGGGCCGTCTCGCGCTCCGCGAGCTCGGTCCAGTCCTGTCCGTCGCGCACGGCCCGCTCCAGCAGCGGGTCGTCCACGTCCGTCACGTTCTGGACGTAGTGAACCTGCCGCTTGGTGTCGAGCCACACGCGCTGCACGAGGTCGAACGCGTTGTAGGTCGCCGCATGACCCATGTGGGTCGCGTCGTACGGCGTGATGCCGCAGACGTAGATGCGGGCGACGGGACCGGGGTCAAGGGTGATCCGTCCGCCGGTCGCGGTGTCGTGGATCCGAAGGTCGCGGCCCTTGCCGGGCAGGGCGGGGACCTCAGAAGCGGGCCAGGCATGCATGCCACGAGCGTAACCGGATGCGGCTTCCGGATACGAACCGGAGGGGTGATCCTGACCGAAGAGGCACTCTTGCGCCGCCGCGCCCGGCGTGCATCGGGGCGGACCGGCCGTCAGACGGGCGGCCAGGGGATGGCGGGCCATTCACCGCTGGGCTCCCGGTGCAGCCCGGTCTCCCGCAGCCCCGCCACCCGGGCCCGCAGGGCCTCGGTCTCGGCCGCCGTGATGAGTTCGGCCAGCCGGGTGACCAGCGGGGCCCCGGGCTCCAGGGCGGCCGCCAGCCGGTCCAGGACCTCGACGGCCTCGGGGGTCAGAGGCTCGCCCGCCCAGCCCCAGAGCAGGGTGCGCAGCTTGTCGTCGGCGTTGAAGGTCACCCCGTGGTCGATGCCGTAGAGCCGGCCGCCGGGCGCGGGCAGCAGGTGGCCGCCCTTGCGGTCGCCGTTGTTGATGACGGCGTCCAGGACGGCGAGCCGCCGCAGCCGGGGGTCGTCCGCGTGCACCAGCAGGGCGGTCTTCCCCTCCCCCACCTCCGCGAACGCGACGGCCTTCCAGCCCTCGCCGGGCTCCTCGTCCTCGACCAGCGCGAGCAGCCCCGGCTCGTCCTCGCCCGGCTCCTCGGCCTCGATCCAGAGCTGGCACATGCCCTGGCCGTACGGCCCGTCCCGCAGCACGGTCGGCGGGACCAGCCCCCAGCCCATGGCCTCGGAGACCTCGTAGGCGGCCACCTCGCGCTGGGCGAGGGTGCCGTCGGGGAAGTCCCAGAGCGGCTGCTCGCCGGCCACGGGCTTGTACACGCAGTACGCCTCCGCGCCCTCGTGGGCGACGGAGCAGTACAGCACCGCGTTGGACGCGCCGCGGACCTGCCCGAGGACGGTCAGCGTGCCCTCGGCCAGCAGGGCGACGTGCTCCGCGTCGGTCAGGCGCCCCGGCGGTATCCGTTCTGGCGCGGGCATACGTGTCCTTCCGGGTCGAGCGGCAGGCTGCACAGCGGGCAGGGCGGCCGGCCGGCGTTCACCACGTCCAGGGCCCGCTTGGCGAAGGCACGGGCCTGGGCGCCGGAGAGCCGGACGCGGAGCATCGGCGGGCCGTTCTCCTCGTCCTGGAGCAGCCGCTCCTCGGCCTCGGCCAGGTCCTCGACGGAGTCGGCGTCCAGCTCGACCAGGGCCTGCGCCTCCACGATCATGCGCTGCTCCTCGCCGTCCCAGGCGAGCGCCATGGTGCCGACGCGGAACTCCTCCTCGACGGGGACGTCGAGCGGCGCGGTGTCCGTGACGTCCATCGGGGCGACGGCCGGCACCGGGGAGTTCCCGCCGGTGCGGCGGACGACCTCGTCCAGCAGTTCGTCCACGCGCTCGGCGAGCGCGGCGACCTGGGTCTTCTCCAGGGCCACGCTGGTGACACGTCCGCCTGAGGATGCCTGCAGGAAGAACGTACGGCGTCCAGGCAGCCCGACCGTGCCGGCCACGAAGCGGTCCGGGGGGTCGTAGAGGAACACCTGACGGGACACGTCCTGTCTCCCTTGAGAGTCGACGGGCAGATGGGGGTGGGCCGGAGCCTCGGAAAGCGTTCTACGGCGCGTCCACCCTACTGCGCGCGGCGATCACGGCGCCCCAGCGCCGCCCCCTACCGCCGCGTCCCCGCCGGCAGCGGCGTCCGGGCCCGGGTCGCGGGGCGCGAGTCCGGCGAGGTCGCCCGTGTCGCCGAGGCGCAGCAGATAGGGGCGGAGCCTCGTGTAGCGGATCGCGGTGACCGAGCACGGGTCGGCGTGGACGCGCTGGAAGAGGTCCAGATGCATGCCGAGCGCGTCGGCGACGAGGGACTTGATGATGTCGCCGTGCGAGCACATGACGTACGCGGCGTTCTCGCCGTGCTCCGACTCGATCCGGGCGTTCCACTCCCGTACGGCGTCGACGGCGCGGGCCTGCATCGCCCGCATCGACTCGCCGCCGGGGAAGGCGGCGGCGGAGGGGTGCTGCTGGACCACGGTCATCAGCGGTTCGTCGGTGAGCTCGGCGAGCTTGCGGCCCGACCAGTCGCCGTAGTCGCACTCGCTGATCCGGTCCTCGACGTGCAGCGGCAGGTCCGGGCGGGCGGCCAGCAGGGGTTCCAGGGTCTCCCGGCAGCGTTGCAGGGGGCTGCTGACGGCGGCGGCGAGCGGCAGCGCGGCCAGCCGGCCGGGGAGCGCGGCGGCCTGCGCGGCGCCGCGTTCGTCCAGGGCGACGCCGGGGGTCCGGCCCGCGAGCACCCCGGCCGTGTTGGCGGTCGAGCGTCCGTGGCGTACGAGGATCAGGGTGGGCATGCGGTCCAGCGTACGGGCGCGACCCGGTTTCCTGACGGGGCCAAAGGTGCATACCGGTCCGCAGGCAGGGAAGAATGCGCGCCGTGATTGTCGACTGCGCCATTTACCGCGACGGACGCCGGACCGAGGGCCCCGCCGACTTCTCCGACGCGCTCGCCCGGGCGCGGGAGTCCGGCGACGCGTTCCTCTGGATCGGCCTGCACGAGCCGACGGAGAAGGAGTTCGACCTCGTCAGCCACGAGTTCGGGCTGCACCCGCTGGCCGTGGAGGACGCCCTCTCCGCCCACCAGCGGCCCAAGCTGGAGGTGTACGACGACTCGCTGTTCGCGGTGATCAAACCGGTGCTGTACGACCACGACAGCGACACGGTCACCACGCACGAGCTGATGGTGTTCATGGGCGACTCGTTCGTCGTGACCGTCCGGCACGGCGAGGGCGCGCCGCTGGCGGCCGTACGCCGGCGCCTGGAGGCCGACCCCGAGGTGCTGAAGCACGGGCCGACGGCGGTCCTGTACGCGGTGAGCGACGCGATCGTGGACCACTACATAGACGTGGCGGGCGAGCTCCAGGTCGACCTGGAGGAGCTGGAGACGCAGGTCTTCGCGCCGAGCGGTACGGACGACTCCAAGAACACCGCGGCCCGCATCTACACCTTCAAGCGCCAGGTGCTGGAGTTCCGCCGGGCGACGGTCCCGCTGAGCGCGCCGATGGCTCGGCTGGCGGGCGCCGGGGTGCCGTTCGTCCAGGAGCACGCGCAGCCGTTCTTCCGGGACGTCCAGGACCACCTGACCCGGGCCAACGAGCAGGTGGAGGGTCTGGACCGGCTGCTGTCCGACATCCTGTCCGCGCATCTCGCGCAGATGGGGGTGCGGCAGAACGACGACATGCGCAAGATCTCCGCCTGGGCGGCGATGGCCGCGGTGCCGACGATGGTCGCGGGGATCTACGGGATGAACTTCGAGCACATGCCGGAGCTGCGGTGGGTCGGGTCCTACCCGGTGGTGCTGCTGCTGATGGCGGGGGCGGTCGTGGGCCTTTACCGCCAGTTCAAGCGGCGCGGCTGGCTCTGACGCCCCGGCCGTCCGTCAGGCGTACTCGGGCGCGGGCGTCGCGGGTCCGCCGAGGGCGTCGCGCCGGGCGGGCGGGGCCAGGCTGACCATGCGCCGCCAGCCGCCGAGGCGTTCGTACGCGTACACGGCGTGGATGCCCGCGGCGAGCACGGCGGCCTTCGCGCGGGACCAGCCGAGCACCCGGCCCATGTGGTCCATGACGGCGAGGCTGACGTCGCGGTAGACCCGGATCTCGGCGAGGGCGCACTCGCGCAGGATGTGCTGGATCGTGCGGCCGTGCCCGGCCCGCGCGAAGCGCAGCAGTTCCTCGTGGCAGTACGCGAGGTGGTTGTCCTCGTCGTGGGAGATCATCCGGACCGCGCGGCCGAGCTCGGGGTGGTCCGCGAAGTGCTTGTTCAGCAGCCGCATCTGCTCGGACGCGCGCTGCTCGGTGACCCGGCTGTGGGCCAGGTACGTGATGATGTCGCGCTCGGTCAGCGGCTCGTCGCGGCCCAGCTGCTCGTGCGCGAGTCCGATGCCGTGGCGCTCCAGGAGCATCGTGTAGTCGGTGTCCGGGGGGACGGGCCCGGGGGCCAGGCCGCGCTTCTTGAGCAGCGCGTTGAAGATCCGGCCGTGCTTGTCCTCGTCGGCGCCGTGCCGGGCGATCTTGGGGGCCAGCGGGCGCTGGCTCGCGGGGACGAGGGCCGCGATCCGGCCGTTCTCCCAGCCGCCCTGGGACTCGCCGCTGGCCGCGATGGAGCAGAACAGCCGGAACGAGTCGTCGTTGTCGAGGATCTCCTCGAACAGGTTCTTTGCCGAGAGCATCACTGCCACCTCCGTGCCGCGTCGCCGAGCGCCAGTCAAATGCGCCGGGCCGGGGCGGGCAACAGGAGCGGGCGGCGGCTGGGCCGGACGGGTGGCGTCACGGGGCGGCTCCGGCGCCGACGGCGAACCGTTTTTGCGTGCACCCGTAACCCCGCCGGGCCGCCCGCGTTGTTCCCCGTGACGGCCGTGGCGGGGAGGACCCCCCGAGCCCCCACCACGGCCGCAGAGCCTCTTCCCGTTACGCGAGCCCGGCCCGCTCCAGCGCGTCCGTGCCGGCCCGGAGCGCGGCGATCCGCTCGTCGAGCGTGAAGCCGGCCGGGGCCAGGGTCAGGGTCGTGACCCCCACTTCCGCGTACGCCTGCATGCGCTCGGCGATCCGGTCCACGGAGCCGAGCAGCGTGGTCTGGTCGATCAGCTGGTGCGGTACGGCGGCCGCCGCGCCGCTCTTGTCGCCGGAGAGGTACTTCTCCTGGATCTCGGCGGCCTCCTTCTCGTACCCCATGCGCTGCGCGAGCCGGTTGTAGAAGTTCTGCTTGGCGCTGCCCATGCCGCCGACGTACAGCGCGGTGTAGGGGCGGAACATGTCCGCGAGGCCGGGGATGTCGTCACCGACGGCGAGCGGGACGGTCGGGCAGACGTCGAAGCCCTCCATCGTCTTCCCGGCCTTCTCCCGGCCGGCCCGCAGGTGGCTGATCGCGGTCTCCTCCAGGTGCTCGGCCGAGGGGAAGATCAGCAGGGCGCCGTCGGCGATCTCGCCGGTCTGCTCCAGGTTCTTCGGGCCGATCGCGGCGATGTAGAGCGGGATGTGCTCGCGCTGCGGGTGCACGGTCAGCTTGAGCGGCTTGCCCGGGCCGTCCGGCAGCGGGAGCGTCCAGTGCTCCCCCTCGTACGAAAGGCGCTCGCGGGTCATCGCCTTGCGGACGATGTCCACGTACTCCCGGGTGCGGGCCAGCGGCTTGTCGAACTTGACGCCGTACCAGCCCTCCGAGACCTGCGGGCCCGACACGCCGAGGCCGAGCCGGAACCGGCCACCGGACAGGGAGTCGAGCGTGGCCGCCGTCATGGCCGCCATCGCGGGCTGGCGCGCCGGGATCTGGAGGATGGCCGAGCCGACGTCGATGGACTCCGTCTGCGCGGCCACCCAGGCCAGCACGGTCGGCGCGTCGGAGCCGTACGCCTCGGCCGCCCAGCAGACGTCGTAGCCGAGCCGGTCGGCCTCCTGTGCGACGGCGAGGTTGTCGCCGTCCATCCCCGCGCCCCAGTAGCCGAGATTGATGCCGAGCCGCATAGCCGAACCCCTTACCGATCAGTAACGTCCCTGAGTTCCGGACTCTAGCGCGCGGGAAGTTGATCCGGCAGGGGGCCGCCCCACGCCGGTTGTAATCTCAGCGCCCATGGAGCAGAGGCATCTGGGCCGCACCGGCCTTCGTGTGTCCAGGATCGGGCTCGGCACCCTCACCTGGGGCCGGGACACCGACGAGCACGACGCTGCCGAGCAGCTGAAGGTGTTCTGGGAGGCGGGCGGCACGCTGGTCGACACGGCCGACGTGTACGGCGGCGGCGAGGCCGAGTATCTGCTCGGGCGGCTCGTGGACGGCCTGGTGCCCAGGCGCGACCTGGTCATCGCGACCAAGGCGGGCAGCGTCGCCGACCCGTACCGCAGGGTCGACGCCTCGCGCGGACACCTGCTGGCGGCCCTCGACGCCTCACTGAGCCGCCTCGGCACGGATTACGTGGACCTGTGGCAGCTCCACGCGTTCGACCCGGACACCCCGCTGGAGGAAACGCTCCAGGCGCTGGACCTCGCGGTGTCCTCCGGGCGCGCCCGCTATGCCGGGGTGTCCGGTTTCTGCGGCTGGCAGCTCGCGAAGGCGGCCACCTGGCAGCTCGCCGCGCCCGGGGCGCGGACCCGGCTGGCGGCGACGCAGATGGAGTACTCGCTGCTCCAGCGCGGCGTGGAGCGCGAGGTGCTGCCCGCCGCGCTCGACCTCGGCGTCGGCCTGCTGCCCTCCTCGCCACTGGGCCGGGGCGTGCTGACGGGCAAGTACCGCACGGGGACCCCGTCCGACTCGCGCGGCGCGTCCGAGCTGCTGGCCCCCTTCGTGGAACCGTATCTGGACGAGGCGGCGGGCCGGATCGTGGACGCGGTGTCGACCGCCGCCGACGGGCTGGCCACCACGCCGGCGCAGGTCGCGCTGGCCTGGGTCCGGGACCGGCCCGGCGTCGCGGCCCCGATCGTCGGCGCGCGCAACGCGCAGCAGCTGACGGAGGCGTTGTCAGTGGAGACGCTTAGTCTTCCTGACGAGATCTGCCAGGCGCTGGACGATGTGTCGGCGCCCGTGCACCGCTATCCCGACCAGGACTGGAGCACGCTGTGACCGCGCTACCCCGGGGCGAATCCCCCGGCTCCCCGGCCACCGATGACGACACGGCTGCCGCCGACGCGGCGAGCGAGGCGCCGGACCACGACGACTCGCACGACGGGCCGCGCGCTGAGCCCGGCGAGAGGGCTGAGCCGTCGGCCGACGGAGGCGCCGTAGCGGGCGAGGCGCCGGACGGGGGCCCCGGTCCGGAGTCCGGCGCCGAAGGCGCCCCCGCGCTTTCCGAGGCCGAGGCCGAGATCGCCGCTCAGCGGGAGCTGCGGGAGCGGATCGAGAAGCGGAAGGCCGAGAAGGACGGGCCCATCGACGCCGGGGGGAAGCTGAGCGGAACCGCCGCCGATCTGCTGGCGGCCGTCCGGGCCGTGGAGGGCGGGCAGAAGCCCGCCACGGCGTTCTACGACTCGCCCGCACCGACGCCCGCCCGCCGGACGACGGCCCCCGCCCCGGCCCCGGTACGGGAACAGGCCCCCGCACCCCGGGCCGCCTCGCCCGAGAGCGTCGCCTCCGTGGCGGCCGTGCTGTCCGCCGGAGGGGCCCCCGCCGCGCTGGGCGGGCCCGCCGCCGCGCTGCTCGGCGACCGGGCGGCCGAGCTCCTGCGCGAGGACCCCTGGCAGCTGCTGGCCCTGCCCGGCGTCGGGCCCGAGCAGGCGGACGGCTTCGCCCGGGCGCTGCTCGGCGCCGCCTGCGGGCCCGACGACGAGCGCCGCACCGCCGCCCTGACCGGCTGGGTCCTGGAGCAGGCCGCGCTCCGGGGCCACACCGCGCTGGACGCGGACCGGGTGCGCGAGGCGCTGGCCGGCCGGGGCGTGAGCGACCCCGAGGCGGCCGTGCAGCACGCCGTCGCGGAGGGCGTCGTGCTGGTCTTCCAGGACGGCCCGGAGGAGCAGGAGGACCAGGAGCAGGGCGACGAGGAGGCGGCCGAGGCCGGCGCGCCGGGCCCCGTGCTCCTCGGCCTCGACCGGTACGCGCTGGCGGAGGAGAGCCTGGCCGACGGACTGGCCCGGCTGGTCAACGGGGGCGACAAGGAGGCGGACTGGTCGGAGGCGGCGGCCGCCGCGCCCTCCCCGTCGGCCGCCGAGCTGATCCGCGCGGCCGCCGCCCACGGCCTCGTCGCGCACACGGGCGGCGAGGCGGCCCGGGCCGAGCCGGCCGCCCTGATCGCCGCCGCCCGGGGGCTCGGCCTGCGCGCCCTGGGCGCCGCGCACAGCGTGGACGGCCGCCGACGGCTCGCCCAGGACACCGGCGACCCGGAGGCGGCCGTCACCCTCGCCGGGCTGCTGTCGGGCGCCGAGGGGCCGGGGCGGGACGAGGAGGGGGCGCTCGCGCTCGACCTGCTCGTCGTGCTGGACGCGCCCCAGCTGGACGTGGAGACCGGCGCGATGCTGGTGGAGTCCCTGGGCGACGGCGTCCGCCTGGTCCTCAGCGGCGACCCGGGTGTGCTCGGCTCGGCGGGCGCCGGGCAGGTGTTCGCCGATGTGCTGGCCGCCCGCGCCTGCCCCCGCGTCTCCTCCCGCACCCCGGACCCGGGCCCGGTCGGCGAGCTGGTCTCGGGCATCGGCATCGGTGAGCTGAATCATGTGGAGGCGCCGGGCAAGGAGGTCGTCATCGTCCCGGTCCGGGACGCGGGCGAGGCGGTCCACCGCACGGTGCAGCTCGTCGCCGACTCGGTGCCGCGCGCCCTCGGGGTGCCGTCCGAGGACACCCAGGTCATCACGGTGGGCCACGGCGGCGCCGCGGGCACCCGGGTGCTGAACGAGGCCCTGAAGCAGCGGCTCAACCCGGGCCCCGGCCGCTTCGGCGGGTTCGACCCGGGCGACCGGGTCGCCCATGTCCCGGCGCCGGGGCGGACGGTGCCCGGCGTGGTCGTCTCGGCCGACGCGGAGGGGCTGCACCTGGACTGTGCGGGGACCCCCGTCGTCGTACCGCAGGACCGGGTGGCGGACTCCGTGCGCCACGCGTGGGCGCTCAGTGCCCATCAGGCGGCCGGGATGCGGTGGCCGGCGGCCGTCGTGGTGCTGCCGGGCGACGCGGCGCGCGGGCTGAGCCGGCCGTGGGTCTACACCGCGTTCGGCCGGGGCGAGCGCCACCTCTCCGTGGTGCATGGCGTGGACCAGGCCCTGCCGCGCGCGGTGGCCGAGGTGCCCGCCCAGGAGCGCAGCACGCGCCTGCGGGCCCTGCTGGAGGCATCCCAGGGGGCCCAGGAGCCCGTGGAGCGGTGAAGAACGGCCCGGAGGGCCCCCGCGTACGCCTGGCGCGTCCGCGGGGGCCCTCCGGTCGTTCCTGGCGGGGTTCCGGTCCTGCTGGTCAGCCGGCGGGGTGCCCCGGGCCCTCCGCCTCGTCGTCGAGGTCGTCGTCGTCGAAGACCGCGCTGACGTCGAAGCGGCAGACCACCAGCTCGGGGTCGGCGTCGTCGAACGGGGCGGCCAGCCACTCCCCCGGTTCGGGGAGTTCGTCCGCCGCCGCGACCCAGAGCGTGGAGTCGCCCTCCTCCAGGCCGAACTCCGTGTGCCGGGAGGCGATCTCGTCCGCCTCGTACTCCCCGAAGAGCACCCCGAGGGCCGCGTGCACGCTGGTGCCGACGACCGCCGCCCCGGCGTCCTCCCGCTCGTCCGGGTCGGCGTCGGCGAGGCGCTGGGCCTGGGCCAGCAGCCGCTGGGGTTCCACCACCGCGTAGTCGCGGCGGATCAGCACGCTGAGGGCGTGCGGCTCGTCGGGTCCGTTGTAGGGCGGCAGGGCGTCCTGCTCCCCCGGGATCTCGAACGGGGTGACCTCGTCGTGGCGGTCGTAGAGGAGTTCGTCGTAGACCTCGGCGGCGGCGGCCAGTGCGTTGAACGCGTCGTAGACAGCGGGATCATCGTCCCCCGACCGGCGTTCGACCGCCGCGAGGTGGTGGTCGATCGCGGCTTTGACCGCATCGGCGGCGGCGCGTACCTCGGCAGCGGTGGGCTGCGCAGCATCAGACATGGGGCAGACGCTATCCGTACCGGGGCCTTGCCCGCACAATGGATTCGATGCCGGAATACGAATTTGTCGATGTGTACGTGCCACGCGGGGTGTCCCGGAAGGACACGGCCCGCCTGTTGACCGACCATGCCGAGTACGGGCACTGGGAGCTGGACCGTCTGACGCTGCGCCGGGACGGCAGCCGCCGCGTGCGGCTGCGCCGCCGGATCATCCGTCAGCTACGGGCCACATGGTGAGCCGGAAGGACCGGCCGCAGAACGTCCGAGCACGCGAAACGGGCCCCGCGATCGCGGGGCCCGTTTCCTTCTCTGCGTGCTCGCCGGTGCGGCGCTGCCGTCAGGCGGCGGCCTTCGCGCGGCGGTAGAGCACCGTGCCCGCGCCGGCCAGCAGCATGCCCGCGCTCGCCGGAATGAGCAGGTCGAGCCCGCCCGCTCCGGTGTGGGCGAGCTGCGGCGCCTCCGGCACGGTCTGCGGCTCCGGCACGTTCGGGACGTGCGGCTCGGGAGTCGGCGGGGTGACGTGGCGGACCGGGGGTTCCGGAACGTCGACCGGCGGCGTGCTCTCGTTCTCGCACTCGTTGCCGAACGCGGGGTTCAGCAGGCCGACGACGTCGATGCTGTTGCCGCAGACGTTCACGGGAATGTCGATGGGCGCCTGGATCTGGTTGCCCGAGAGCAGACCGGGTGATCCGTGCGTGTACCCCTCCGCGGTTGCCCCGCCCCCGTTGTCACCGGAGGCCCGGTGCTTGCCGGTTCCCCCCTTCGCCCCCTGGCCGCGCTCGACGGCCCGGTTCCCGGCGTGGTTGCCGGACGTGCCCGACGCGGAGTCGTGCTGCCCGGCGGACGCGCCGCCCGAGCCGTTGCGGCAGGTGTTGCCGAACGTCGGGTTGAGCAGCCCGACGACGTCCACGGAGTTTCCGCAGACGTTCACCGGCACGCTGACCGGAATCTGCACCGAATTCCCTGAAACCACCCCCGGGGAATTCGAAGCGCCGCCGGCCGCTCCCGCGTCGGCGTGCGCGTAGCCGCCGCCGAGGGCGAGAACGCCACCCGCGGCCGCCATGGTGATCAGGCCTTTTCGCGTGACCTGTCGCATAGGTGTTTCCTGCCTTCTACCTTCCGGAGTACCCCCGGACTACCGTGCGGAGGCAAAGGACCCGACGGCCCCGGAGCGCGTGGAGTGCGGTCCGGGGCCGAGCGGGCTCAAACCCTTACGGGTTGACGCGCAACGTCAGTCGTTGACGCAGACGTTGCCGAAGGCCGGGTTCAGCAGCCCGATCACGTTGATCGTGTTGCCGCACACGTTCACGGGAACGTGGACGGGAACCTGGATGACGTTGCCCGAGATGACGCCGGGGCTGCCGATGGCAGCACCCTGGGCACCCGAGTCGGCGACGGCCATGCCGGCGCCGGCGAGCACGAGGCCACTGGTGACAGCCGCGGCGGCGGCAATCTTCTTGATCATGATTCCTCCTAGTTGCCAAAGCGCGGTCCCAGCCGCGGACCGCACCCCCTGTAACGAGGAGGAAGTAACGGGGCTACGAGGCAAACGCCCCATTCACTCGTACCGGTGAGAGGCGTACATTCTGGCGATTTACGCCCTCGCGGGTCAGCTGTGGTCGATGAACCGGTCCAGAACGCGGGCGCCGAACTTCAGCCCCTCGACCGGAACGCGCTCGTCCACGCCGTGGAACATGCCCGCGAAGTCGAGCTCCGGCGGGAGCTTCAGCGGGGCGAAGCCGAAGCAGCGGATGCCCAGGTCGTCGAAGGACTTGGCGTCCGTGCCGCCGGAGAGCATGTACGGCACGGCCCGGGCGATCGGGTCCTCGGCCTTGAGCGCCGTCTGCATGGCGTCCACGAGGGCGCCGTCGAAGTCGGTCTCCAGCGCCTTGTCTCCGTGCACGTCCTCGCGCCGGACGCGCGGGCCGAGGATGCGGTCGAGGTCGGCCAGGAACTCCTGCTCGTACCCCGGCAGGAAGCGGCCGTCGACGTGGGCGGTGGCCTGTCCGGGGATCACGTTGACCTTGTAGCCGGCGCCGAGCATGGTGGGCGCGGCGGAGTTGCGCAGGGTGGCGCCGACCATCTTGGCGATGCCCCCCAGCTTGGCGAGGGTGGCCTCCATGTCCTCCGGGTCCAGCGGGGTGCCGAGCGCGTCCGACAGCTCGTCCAGGAAGGACCGCACGGTCTTGGTCACCCGGACCGGCCAGGTGTGCCGGCCGAGCCGGCCGACCGCCTCGCAGAGCTCGGTGATCGCGTTGTCGTCGTTGGTCATGGAGCCGTGGCCCGCCGTGCCGTCCACGGTCAGGCGCATCCAGTGCATGCCCTTCTGCGCCGTCTCCACGAGGTACAGCCGCAGGTTCTCGTTGACGGTGAACGAGAAGCCGCCGACCTCGCCGATCGCCTCGTTGACGCCCTCGAACAGGTCGGGGTGCTTGTCCACGAGGTAGCGGGCGCCGTACGTGCCGCCCGCCTCCTCGTCCGCGAGGAAGGCGAGCACGATGTCGCGCGGGGGCTTGCGGCCGCTGCGCATGCGCTCGCGCACCACCGCCAGCGTCATCGCGTCCATGTCCTTCATGTCGACCGCGCCCCGGCCCCACACGCAGCCGTCCGCGATCTCCCCGGAGAAGGGGTGGTGCGTCCAGTCGTGCGCGTTGGCCGGGACGACGTCGGTGTGGCCGTGGATCAGCAGGGCCGGGCGGGACGGGTCCTCGCCCTCGATCCGCGCCACGGTCGACGCGCGGCCCTTGTGGGACTCGAAGATCTTCGGTTCGAGCCCGACCTCGGCCAGCTTCTCGGCCACGTACTCGGCGGCCGCCCGCTCGCCGGGCCCGGAGTGGTCGCCGTAGTTGCTGGTGTCGATCCGGATCAGGTCACGACAGAGGTCCACGACCTCGTTCTCGGCGGTCTCGCCCGAGCCGCTCCGGGCCGCATTGCTCTCGCTCACGCTGGTTCCTTCCCTGTCGCTGTGGTGCTCCCTCCCATCCTCCATCGCCGGGCCCGCGCACCCAAGGCCCCCACGGAACCGGGCGTGATCGAGCACCCTCCAATGTTTGCTATGGTTTTCCACGTCGAGACGGGCCAGGCCCGCGAGACAGACACCTTGTCCGGGTGGCGGAATGGCAGACGCGCTAGCTTGAGGTGCTAGTGCCCTTTATCGGGCGTGGGGGTTCAAGTCCCCCCTCGGACACCAGCCACAGGCCCACGATTCCTCAGGAATCGTGGGCCTGTGTCGTTGTGCGGACCTCTCCGTCGCGGCCGGCCAGGCCGTACCAGAACGCGGCCTCCTCGTGGGCGCCCTCCGCGTCCGCCACATCGCCCAGCAGCGCCAGGAGCGCCGGTGGAAGCGGGTGCGGGGCGGGTGCGGGAGGGGTGGGGGCGGGCAGGGTGAGCGTCGGGCGGTCGGGGGGCGGGGGTGCGGTGCCGTCCATGACCGTCTCCTCCTCCAGCGTCACCAGGGGGTGGTAGATCTCCATGGCGCGCTCCCGTTGTCCCGCGCTGAGGAGCAGTTCCGCGTACGTCTGGCGGGCGCCGGTCTCCGTGTCGGCGTCGCCGTCGGCGCACTCGATGGCCGCTTCCAGCCAGGGGTACGCCTCCTCCGGGCGGTTGTCCGCCGCCAGGACGCGGCCGAGCAGCAGCAGGGCCTGGGGGCGGTGCTCGGTGTCGTCGGAGCGGGCCAGCGGCAGCAGGACCTCCTCCGCCTCGGGGAGCAGGCCCAGGCGGAAGAGGGTGCTGCCGAGGTAGCGACGGGCGAGCGGTTCGGTCTCCGGGTCGCCCGCGGCCAGGGCGTCCGTCAGGAGTGCGCGGGCCCGGTCCAGGTCGTTGACCGAGCGCCGTACGGTGCCGAGCAGGGCGCCGATCCGGGGTGCGGAGTCCGGGCCGGCCAGCTCCAGGGCCGCTTCGAGCAGTTCGCCGGCCGTCTGGACCTCGCCGGTCTCCAGCAGGTATTCGCCGGCGCCGAGGTAGCCGGCGACGATGGCCTCCGCGTCGCCGGAGTCCTCCACCCGCACCAGGAGCGCCTGCGCGGCGTCCGGGTCGCGGTGCAGCAGCCGGACCGCGAGCCAGGCCCGGGCGACCTCGGTGACCTGGGAGGGTTCGCCGTCGACCACCGTGCGGACCAGGGCCTCGGCGGCCTCGTCCTCGCCGTCGGCGGCCAGGCACTTGGCGAGGTGGAAGCGGGCGAACTGTGAGGCGGCCCCCACGTCGGCGTCGGCGGCGGCCCGCAGCTGCTCTCGACCCTCCTCCGGGCGCTCGTTGCCGAGGTGGACGACGCCGAGGACGCCGCGCGCCCAGGCCTCGGCGCCCGGGTCGTCCGAGGCGGCGACCACCAGGAGCAGGCGTTCGGCCTCCTCGAAGTCGCCGTGGTCGGCGAGCAGGACGGCCAGGTCCATGCGGGCGATCAGCGACCACTGGGGGTGGCCGGAGTCGATGGCGGCGCGGTAGGAGTGCTCGGCGTCCTCGAAGCGGCCCTCGCGCACCAGGAGGTCGCCGAGGAGGTCGGCGGCGCGGGGCCCCTGGTGGGGGTGGCCGGAGTCGATGACCGCGGTGAAGAGGTCCGCGGCCGCCTCTGTGCCTTCGCTGTCGCCCCGGGCCGCCTGGAGCAGGGCGAGTTCGATGCGGACGACCTGGGCCCAGTCGCGGTGTCCGGAGGCGACCGCGAGGCCGTACGCCCGCTCGGCGTCCTCGATGCGGCCGTCCCGGACGAGGAGGTCGCCGAGCGCGGCGGCGGCGAGCGGGGAGAGGCCGGGGTGCCGGGCCTCGATGACGGTGTCCAGCAGCGCGGCGGGCCGGTCCAGGTCCTCGCCGCTGCCGGCCAGCATCAGGGCCAGCTCGACGCGGGCCATGCCGCCCCACTCCGGGTGGCCGGTGGCGATGGCCCGCCCGAAGAACTCCTCGGCGGCGGTCAGGTCGCCGTCGTTCGCGTACCACTCGGCGAGGCCGCAGAGCGCGCGCGGGCCCTGGGCCGGGTGGCCGGAGGCGGCGGCCTCGCGGAGCAGGTCCATGCCCTGGTCGATGAGCCCGCGCGGGCGCAGGGAGACGGCGAGCAGGATCTTGGCGTACGGGATGAGGAGCGGGTTGCCCGAGCCGATGAGGGCGCGCAGGACCTCCTCCGCCTCCTCGTTGCGGCCCCGGACGATCAGCAGCTCGCCGAGGCCCACCTGCGCCAGGGGCACGGCGTGGACGCGTCCGCCGGCCAGGGCGGAGCGCAGCAGTTCCTCGGCGCGGTCGACGTCGCCCTGGCCGGCCAGCAGGGAGCCGAGGCTGGCCTGGGCGACCGAGGCGACCTGGCCCGCCATGGACTCGCCGACCGCGCGGGAGAGCGACCAGGGCTGCTCGACGGGTTCTGTGCGCCCGGCCGGGGTGCCACCGGCGCGCATGGTGCCCTTGCCCTGGCCGCTGCCGGGGCGCTGTCCCGTACGCGCTCCGGCGGCGTCGCCGTCGGCGCCGCTGAGGACGCTGACCAGGCGGGCCTGGGCGAGCGGGGCGGCCTCGGTGTCGCCGGCCGCGACGATCGCCTCCAGGATGCGTTCGGCGCGTTCCTCCTCGCCGTCCGCGAAGAGCAGGGTGGCCAGGCCGACCTGGGCGACCTGCGAGAGCTGGGGGTCGCGGGCGGCGACGGCGCTCTCCAGGAGCCGGCGTGAGCGGTCGCGGTCCCCGTACATCATGAGCAGTTCGGCCAGGACGGCCTGGGCGAGCGGGACGACGCTGTCCACGGCGGATTCGGCGGCGCGTTCCAGGAGCCGGGCGGCCGCGTCGAAGTCGGCGAGGTAGAGGTGCATCTCGCCGAGCATGAGGGCGGCCCAGGCGGCGCTGTCGCGGTCGTCGGTGCCGTCCGCGATGCGTTCCAGGAGCCGTTCGGCGATCCCTGGCTCGCCCCGGACGAGGGCGGTGTAGGCGCTGGGGAGGAGTGCGGCGGCGGGGCGGCGGTCGGCGAGGTACTTCCAGGCGAACCACGGGACCGGGGCGGACGGGTCGTCGTCGCGGCTGTCCAGGTACTCCGACAGGTACGGGGTGCCGGTGTAGCCGCCGGGTCCGGGGGCGCGGTGGACGAGCGCGATCGTGCCGGCGACCGGTTCGCGGGCCCAGGCCAGGGCGGTGCGGTAGGCGGCGTCGTCGGCGTCGAGCGCGGGGTGGTGCTCGGCCAGGTAACCGGCGAAGAGCTCGCGCAGGACGTCGTCCGGGACCGGGCCGGTGACGCCCATGCGCATCCAGTCGGCGGCGGCCCGGGCCAGGGCCCAGCCGGCCGGGCAGCTCTCGGCGCCGTCGGCGAACCGCCGTTCCAGGCTGGGGGCCGCGACCATGAGTTCGCCGATGCCCCGGGCCGCGAAGTCCTCGCCCGGGTACATCTCCCGCGCCGCCTCGGCGTCCTGGGGGCCCAGCAGGGTGGGCAGTTCGACGGTGCTCGCCTTGTCGATGACGGTGCGGGCGATGCGGCCGACGTCGCTCTCCATGGCGGTCAGCGCGGCCCGCTGCTTGGCGGGGATGGTCGCCACGATCGTCACGGCGGGCCGCCTGCGGGCCAGCCGGTCCAGGATCTGGAGGTCGAGGCCGCCGGGGTGGAGGTAGCGGTGCAGGTCGTCGAGCCAGAGCACCACCGGGTCGGATCCGGTGGGCAGGCTGAGCCGACTGAGGTCGTCCAGCGTCCGCCGGGCCGGGTCGCCGGGGCGCGGCACGACGAGCCGGGCGTCCGGCATGGCCCGGACCAGCGCCTCGTACAGGGTGCGGGACTTGCCCGCCTTGGAGCGCCCGGCGAGGAGCACGAACCGGCGGTCGGTGAGGAGTCCGGCGAGCCGGTCGTCCTGGGGGCTGCGGCGGACGTAGGGGGCGCGGGCGGAGCCGCCCCGGTCCGGGTCGCTGTACTTGGAGCGGCAAACGCCGATGTCGTACGGGTCCACCTCGGCCACCCTCGGGATGCCGCCGTCCTCGGTGAGCGGGGTCCAGAGCAGGGCCTCGAGGCGGTCGCGTACCTCGGTCGTCGTCATGTCGCGGACGAGGGGGCCGAGTCCGGGCCAGTAGCGGGCCAGGGCCTCCGCCTTGATCGCGTAGGCGGTGCGCCGGTCGACGGAGGTCACCGAGTCACGGGCGACGAGCATGCCGACGACGCCCTGCCGGTCGACGTCCCAGACGGGGCCGCCCGAGAACCCCTTCTCCAGGCCCCAGCCGGTGTGCGGGCCCGCCTCCACCTGGATCCACTCGCTGCCCGCGTGGCCGATGATCTCGCCGCGGACCGGGACGCCCCGGCGCTTGTGCTCCTCGGGGTAGCCGTAGGCGCGGAAGCGGTGGTCCCAGGTGCCGGGATCGGTGGTGCGGAGCGGGGCGGGCACGGCCTCGGGCGGTGCGGGCGCGGCGAGTTCGAGGACGGCGACGTCACCCGTGCCGTCGCCGGTGTCCGGGTGCCAGCCGCCGGGGACGACCGTCGCGGGCAGCGGGTCGTGCGGGGCGGCGTGCTGGAACCGTACGAAGACGGGCCGGGCGGGCGGCTCCGGAGCCCGGCCGGGGCCCACGACGTGGGCGCAGGTCACGATGTGGCGCGGGGTGACGAGGAATCCGGCGCCCACCGGGTCGCCGTGCTCGGTCCTGCGTACGCTGACCAGCCAGGGCGGGCGTTCCCAGTCCGGCGGCACCGGAGGTCAGTCCGCCTGGGGGCGGTTCCAGGAGACCTTGACCGCGAAGTGCCCCTCGATCGCGGTCTTGGCGATCACCACGCCGGACTCGGCGTTGAACTTCATCCCGAACTCGATCTCGTACGCGTCGGGGCCGAGCGCCCGCACGGACTCCATCACGGAGCGGAGGGCGGGGCGGGTCTGGGCGAGCGCGTCCTCCAGCCGCCGCCCGGCGCGCACGACCTCGCCGGAGTCGCGCGAGATGCGTTCGAGTCCGGGGGCGTCGTCCGGCACCTCGACCTGGAGCGAGGCGCCGTCCGGCCCTTCGAAGGACACGACTTCCGGCATGAAGTCCCCCTGCGTTCAAGTGGGTTGTGCGTCGATCGTATCGGCCGGGACGGACCCCGCGCGGGCGTTTCGAGTGATGTGATGATGGTGCGGATGTGCACCCGGGGGACGGAGAGGGTCGTGTACGAGGCCACGGAGGAGATCACCGCCGCGCTGTCGGGTGCCGGGTCGGACGGCCCGGAGGCGGAGGTGGCGCTGCGGGTCCTCGGCCTGGCGTTCCGGTGGGCGGGGGCGGCGCTGGGCCGGGTCGACGGCGGGCAGAGCGGCACCCCGGCTCTGGAGGCGCTGTTCGCGCTGGAGGACGCGCTCATGGAGTCCGGGGCACTGGCCGGGGCGCTGCCGGGGCTGCTCGCGGCGGCGATGCCGGGCGAGGCGTTCGGCGGCGGTACGGAGGAGCTGATGCGCCGGCTCGCCGCCGTACGCGAACGGGTCCGGGAGGAGCGCGAGCGGACCGATCTCGCGCACGCCGCGCTGGAGAAGCTGGCGGCCGCCGAGGAGGCGCTGCGGGACCGGCTCGCCGAGCACGAGGCGCTGCGCCGCCAGGTGGACGAGCTGCGGAGGCTGGAGCGGCTGGTGCTCGCCCTGGACGCGCTCCAGGAGCAGCAGGAGGTCATCGCGGAGCGGCTGGCCGCGTTGCGCGGCCGGGACGCGGGGGTCGAGGGGACGCTGCGGACCAGCAGCGACGCACTGGTCCGGCTCTCGGAGGACCGGCTCGCGGCGCTGGCCCCGCGCACCCGGGAGGTCCTGGAGCGGGCCGAGGAGGCGCAGCGCGCGCTGGCCGAGGAGGAGCGGGTGCACGGCGACGCGGCGGCGGACCTGGCGGAGCGGCAGGCCCGGCTCGAACACATCCGCGAGGCGCAGGGCGACCGGGTCGCCTCGCTGCGGCGGTACGCGGCGGTGGACCGCGATCTGGCGGGGGCGCTGGCGGCGCCCGTGGGCGCACCGGAGGGCGTGGTGGCGCCGGAGCACCGGGTGGCGCTGGCCGAGGTGGCGGCGGCGACGGAGGAGATGGAGCGGCGGCTGGGCGCGGCGGACGAGGCGCTGGGGCGCGTACTGGCGGAACGGGACGCGCGGGACCGGGGCGGGAAGTCGGTGGTGCACCGCACTCCGTAGCGGGCGGTGCACCCGGATCAGAGCGGCGGAGCCGGTACGTCCTCCGGCAGGAACTGGCTGAAGGACCCGGGCTCGGCCCCCTCTCCAGCCCGGGCGAAGCGGGCGGCCAGGCGGGATTCCATGAGTTCGAGGAGTTTGCGGACCGTACGGGCGTTGCCGAAGCCGGACGGGTCGGCGCGGCGGGTCGCGGCCAGCCACTCCCCCGCGTGGCGGGGGACCTCGGGGTGCAGGGTGTAGCCCTGGCCCTCGGCCATCCGGCTCAGGATCTCCAGGAGGTCGTCCGGACCGTAGTGCGGGAAGGGGACGTACTCGGTGAAGCGGGACGGCAGGCCGGAGTTGGCGTTGAGGAAGGTGTCCATCTCGCGGGGGTAGCCGGCGACGATCACGGTGAGGCGGCCGCGCCACTGCTCCATCTCCAGGACCAGGGTGTCGATCGCCTCCTGCCCGTAGCCGCCGCGCACGTCGTGGGCCAGGCTGTACGCCTCGTCGATGAACAGCACCCCGTCCAGGGCGTCCTGCACGGCTTGGCGGACCAGCCGGGCGGTCTCGCCGAGGTAGGCGCCGACCAGGGTCGCCCGGCTTGCCTGCACCACGTGTCCCTTGCGCAGCAGGCCCAGGTCGCGGAAGAGGGTGCCGACGAGCCGGGCGACGGAGGTCTTCCCGGTCCCGGGCGGCCCGGTGAAGACCAGGTGCGGGGGTGTCAGCTCGCCGGTGCCGTGCGCCTGGCGCAGCCGCTGCCGGTGGGCGAGGCCGGTCAGCACCTCGCGGACCGGGCCGAGGCCCACGTACGCGTCGAGCCCGGCGAGAAGCCGCGCGGGGTCGGGCGCGGGGCGTTCCAGGTAGTCCCGGTAGCGCTCGGGCAGGTCGTCGGGGACGACGGGTTCGTCCACCCGGCTGCGGACCCGGTGGGACCAGCGAGTGAAGACGGCGTCGGCGAGGGTGCGCATCTCGCGGGCGTTGCCGAAGGACTCGTCGCGGGTGCGGTGCATCTCGGTGACGATCCGCAGGAGCCGGGACTCCGTCTCGGGGGCGGGCCGGGCCCCGCGCTCGCGGAGCCGGCCGAGGGCGATGGCGTGCAGGGCGGGCGGCTCGTAGTCGGGGAAGCGCAGGATGTTGTCCTCGGCGACCCGGCTCCGCAGGCCGGGGTTGGCGTCCAGGAACTCGGTCATCTTGTCGGGGTACCCGGCGACGACCAGGACGAGGCGGCCCCGGTCGTTCTCCATGCGAGTCAGGAGCGTCTGGATGGCCTCCTGGCCGAATCCGTCGCGCTGATCGCTCAGTCCGTACGCCTCGTCGATGAACAGCACCCCGTCCAGGGCCCGGTCGATGGTGGCGTCAGTGAGCCCGGCCGTCTGGCCGATGTATCCGGAGACCAGGTCGCTCATCTTGGCCTCGACCAGATGGCCCCGCTCAAGCAGTCCGAGATCGCGGTAGATCTCGCCGACGAGCCGGGCCACCGTGGTCTTGCCGGTGCCCGGGTTGCCGGTGAACGCGAGGTGCAGGGAGGGCGGTTCGAAGACACCGGCCCGGCCGCCCGCGCGCAGCGCCTCCGCCGTCTCGACCTCGGCCCGCAGCTGCTCGAAGCGGTCCCGCACGACGTCCAGCCCCGGCATGGCCGCCAGCCGGTCCCAGGGGCTGCGGGGGTCGCCCGGTGTGGCGCCGGGGAAGGCGTCGCGCACGGCCGCCGGGCCGAGGACGGCGCCCGGGGTCCCGGCCAGCTGTTCCAGCCACACCTGCCAGGCGCGCGCGGTGCGGGGGTGGCTGCCCATCGCCTTGACGACGGAGTCGAGTGCCCGCCAGTCCCCGATGCGCAGCCCGGTGCGCAGCCGTACGGCGTGGATGAGCCGTCCGACCTCGGCGGCGGGCGGGTGGCCGATCCTGGCGGTGCCGGGGCGGCCGGGGGTGGCGGCCTGCCGCCGGGTCAGGGCTTCCAGGACCGGGTAGGCGTGGCAGGACTCCACGAACCGGGCCACCTCGTCCAGTCCGGACTGGCGGAAGACCATCAGCCAGAGGTTGCCGTTGCCGTGGTCGTCGGTCCAGGCGTCCATGGCCCCGGCCAGTTCGCGCTGGGCGCGGTAGTGGAGCAGGCTGGCCTCGGCGTGCGCGAAGACGACGGCCGTACGGTGCCGGCGCTGCGTCAGGTAGCCCTTCAGGGTCATCACGGCGAACGGGTCGCTGACGCCGGGCGCGGGGCTCGGCGCGGGGCCGGGCGCGGGCAGCGGCGCGCTGTTCTCGCGGGGCGCGGCGCCGGTGACCCGGAGGTTGCCCATCGGGCCGCGCATGCCCGGCGTACGCATGACGGGGCGTCCGGTGCCGCCGCCGGTGCGGGGGCCGGGGGCGCGGCCGCCGGGGCGGGACAGGTCGCGGGATGCGGTGTCCCGGAAGTACACGGGGTGGTCGGTGGAGCTGAAGACGATGCGCTCGTAGCCCTCGGCGCGCAGCAGCCGCCACAGCGCCTCCTCCAGGCGGCAGACCTGGTGGGCGGTGTCCACGAAGACGTCGCCCGCGCCGGGCCCGTAGAGAAGGGTGAACGGTTCACCGCCGCGCAGGGCCGCCGGGTCGAGGCGTTCCACGACCGGGGCGCCTGCGGGGTGGGGCGGCTTGTTCAGCCGGGTCATGCGCCGCTCCCCGTCCCCCTCCGCCGGGCCTGCTCCCCGCGCTGCCGGTGGCCCTCGATGTCCAGGAAGCTCCGGTCGGGGCTGCCGGGTTCGGCCTCGGGGGCGGCCGGGGCGGCCCGGCCGTCCTCGGCGAGGGCCCGGCGGACGGCCTCGGCGCGGTCGCGGAGCTGGTCCTCTGAGGTGGTGTCGTAGTCGTAGGAGAGGACCCGGACGACCTGTTCGCCGGAGTCGGGGGCGGCCTGCGAGATGTCGAGGACGATCTCGTTGCCGTTCTCGTGGCGCAGCTTGGCGTAGTACGAGCCCCGGGGGTCGGCGTTCTCGTACTCGCCGTCCACGAAGTCGTAGAAGGCGAGCTCGCTCAGGCTGTGGGCCACGGTGTCGGCCAGGTTGACCCGGAGCTGCGAGGCGAGGTGGCGCATGGTCGCGCGTCCCACGGTGTCGCCGAGCTCGTCCTCCAGCCGGGGCGCCTCGCGGTCGCGCAGGCCGAGGAGTTCGTCGGTGCCCGTGGCGTCGTCGCGGGCACGGGCCAGGGTCTCGGCCGCCTCGGTGCGCAGCCGGTCCCAGTCACCTTCGGACCAGTAGGCCACGTCCACGGTGTAGTCGGGCAGGACGGCGCCGTCGGGTCCGGTGACGGGCTGTACCCGGCTGCCCTCGATCGCGCCGGAGACGGTGGCCAGGGCGTCGATGGCGGCCATCTGGGCGGTGCAGCGCTCCAGTTCGCGCTGTTCGGTGTCGGCGCGCAGCTCGCTCAGGGAGTGGCAGATCTCCTGGACGAGGGCCAGGGCGGCGTCGAACCTGCCCTCGGCGGCGTTCTGTTCGGCGGTGGCGAGCCGGCCGGTGAGGCGGTCCAGCTCGCCCGGTGCGTAGCGCTCGTGGAGCCCGGCCTCGGTGAGGTCGGCGGCCAGGGCGCGGGCGTCGGCGAGCCAGCTGCGTGCCGTGCGGTCCGCGCGGGCCCGGTCCTCGGTGTGCGCGCCGATCTCCCGGGCCAGCCGGGCGGTCTCGGCCCGGCGTTCGGCGCGTTCGTCCGCGAGGGCGCGGCGGGTCCGTTCCTGCTGGTCGGCGAGGCGCTGCCGGGTCTCCTCGCGGATCTGCCCGGCGGACGCGGCGAGCGCCCCGCGCACCTCGGCGGCCTGCTCGCGGAGCCGGCGCGCGGTGTCGGCCTCAAGGCGGCGGGTCTGCTCGCTGAGGCCCTGGACGACCGCGTCGTGCCGCTGCTGGCGCTCCTCGACCTGTGAGAAGACCCGTTCCAGGTCCTCGCCGGTCCTGCGGCGGACCTCCTCGATGAGGTCGGGGATGTTGCGCTGGACGTCCTTGAGCTGCTGGGCCTTGCGCTGGATGCGGTACCACTCGGACTCGTCGACCTGGATGCGCTTCCTACCGCTCATCGTGTTCCTGTCCTCTCACGGGGGTCGTGGTACGGGTGCGGACCGCGTCGACCGCGAGGTCGAAGGCGTCCAGCAGGCCGGGCGGCGGTACGCCGATGAGCAGCGCCTCCGGGCCGTTGACGGCGATCTCGGCGGACCGGGTGCGGTGCTCGAAGTCGTACCCCGTGTCCGCGAGGCGTCCCGTGAGGTGGTGGACGCGCTGGTTGGTGCTGCCGCGCAGCCCGCGTCCGTCGTCCAGGGCGGCCACGTACACGCCGTCGACCAGGACGTCCACTTCCGCCAGGAGCGCGGCGACGCCGGGTCCCGGGGGCCGGGCGCGGAGCCGTTCGAGCCGGTGGCCGGTGAAGCAGATCAGCGTCAGGTCGCGGATCTCCCGGGCCAGCCGGGCCACTTCGGCGAGGCCGGCCGCCTGGGCCATCGGTTCGCCGCCGGAGAAGGTCAGTCCGGTCACCCGGGCGTCGGCCAGCAGCTCCCGGGCCAGCTCCGCCGGTGCGGCCTGCCGGGCGGGCCGGAAGGGGATCCAGTCGGGGGCCATGCAGCCGGCGCAGCTGAACGGGCAGCCCTGGACCCAGAGCGCGGAGCGCACGCCGGGTCCGAGCGCCTCGGTGCCGACGCGGGTGGCGGCCACGTTGAGGGCGGTGCCGGTCATCCGGGCCATCCGGGGGCGGGGGCGTGGCCGGGCCCGTCCAGGTAGGTGAAGGAGACCCCGCTGACGACGACTTCGGCGCCGGGTGCGCAGACCGCGCCGCTCTCGCGGGCTGCGGTGCCGTCCGGCGAGAACCGGATGCGCAGGTCGGTGCGGGGGCCCTCGCGGGTGGACCTGCGCCTGCCGTGCACGGTGCCCCGGCCGCCGGCCGACGCGGGGCGCAGCGCCATCCGGCGGCCGCGCAGTTCGATGCGTTCGGGCAGCGGGCCGCCGAAGGGGGTGGCCAGCAGGAGCACGCCCCGCAGCGGGGGCCGGTTGACCCGCCGCCAGATCAGCCATCCGGCGAGGACGAGGACGAGGAGCCCGGCGGCCAGGGCGGGCAGGAAGACGGCGGAGCCCACGTCGGCCCGCAGTGGCAGGTCCGTCCGCTGGACGCGTATCGCCGCCGGGGTCCGGAGCTGGATGTCGGGGGCGAGGGGCCGCTGCCAGCTGGAGGTGACTCTGCCCGCCAGGTGGAGGGTGGCCGTGGCGTTCTCGGTGCGGCGGTAGGGCAGGGCGCCGCCGGAGAGCCGGCCGTGCAGCCGGAGGGTGAACGTCTTCGACTCGCCCGGTTCCAGGGCGAGCCGGCCGGGCAGTCCGCCGACGGTCAGGTCCGGGCCGGTGACGGTGGCGCGCAGCCCGGTGACGGTGAGGGGGACGTGGGCGGTGGCCGAGCGCAGGGTGAGCTTCTTGGTGGCGGAGCCGTCGCCGAGGTCGGGCGCGTCGTCGTCCTGCCAGGTGGCGGTGACGCCCTTGCCGATGTCGGGGGCGAGGAGCCGCGCGGCCTTGCGGGCCCGGGTGCGGTCGCCGGCCCGGGCGAGGTAGGCGCCGAGGTCCTGGATGCCGTCGGGGCGCAGGACGGTGGTGTCGGGGACGACGTTCGCGAGGAGGCCCGCGCCGGTCGCGCCGCCGCCGAGGGGGATGGCGTATCCGGCGAGTTCGGTGCGTCCGGCGACCGCCTTGGCCCGCTTGGTGAGCGCGTCCCAGGCGGGGCCGGACGCCTTGGGGTAGCGGGAGTGGGCGGCGGGGCGGTGCTCGCCGTCGGTGAGCAGGACGACCGAGGCGACCGGGGACGCGTCGTCGCGGGCCACCTCCTTCAGGGCGGCGTCCAGTGCGGCGCCGATGTCGGTGTCGCCGTCCTTGGTGGGGGTGGCCGGGAGCGCGGCGATGATCTTCGAGGTGTCGCCGGCCGGACCCACGTACCGCGCCTCGGTGCGGGAGTCGAACGTGAACAGCGCGACGTGGTCCTCGGGGGTGAGCCCGTCCAGGAAGGGGCGCAGCGTCGCGCGGACGGTGTCGTACCGGCCCTCCTGGGTCATGGAGCCGGAGGTGTCCACGAGGATCGCGTAGTCGGCGGGTTCCTGTTCGAGTTGGAGCGCCCGGTATATCTCGGCGCGGGTGGGGTCCGGGGCGGCGGGCGCGGCCTGTGCGGGGGCGGCCGGGAGCGCGGCGAGGAGCGCGGCGGTGAGCAGCGCGGCGCAGCGCCGGAGCGACCGCGCGGGGGCGGTGTGGTTCACGGGCCCACTTCCTTGGTGTCGGTGCCGATGTCGGCCGGCAGGGTGCCCAGCGGGAACGCTCCGGGCGGTCCGGCGCCGAGGGGGTGCAGGACCAGGGCCGCCGTCCCGTCGACGGCGAGCCGGACTCCCACGTGGAAGCGGTCCGTCTCGCCGCCGCCGGGCAGGGTGAGGGGGCCGAGGGGTGTGCCCGCGCCGCTCGCGGGGTCGGTCACCCGGACCCGCACCGGGCGGCCGGGCGCGGTGCGGACGCCGACGCGCCGCCCGCCGTCCTCGGCGTAGACGGGCGGTCCGCCGGGTTCCAGCGTTCCGGCGGCGCTGATCAGCAGCTCCCGGTCCGCGGGGCGCCCGGCCTCGGTGCGATGGGCGCCGATCCACAGCTCGTACGGGTAGCGGTCGGCCGGGTCGACCCGCCCCGCGGCGACGAGCGCGGCGCCGAGGACGGCCGCGTGGGCCGGGTCGGTGCCGTCGGGGAGCGCGGTGAGCGGCAGCCCCGCGGCGTCCAGATGGGGGCGGAGGGGGCCGAAGCGGGCGACGCCGCCGGACAGGGCGAGCGGGGCGGTCCGGCCGGGGCCGCCCAGCGCCTCGGCGAGCGTCCGGTCGAGGCCGTCGGTGAGCAGCGGCAGCGCGGCGCGGACCGTGCCCGCGGTGACGGGGCGGCCCTCGACGTGGTGGACGGCGGTGGTCTCGAAGCGGGCGGGGTCGCGGGTGGCCCGGTCCAGGACGAGGGCGAGGCGACGGGCGGCGCCCGGCTCGGCCCGGACGGCGGCCAGGGCGCTGCGGGTGTCGTCGTCGGGGGTGAGCCCGGACCGGGTGAGGAGGGCCGCGTCGAAGCCGTCGCCGTAGCCGTCGTCGGGGGCGTGCCGGGAGGCGGCGGCGACGGCCACCGCGCCGGGTGTCACGACGCACACGGACACCTCGGCGGCGGCCGCGCCGAGGTCGCACACCGCGTACCGGCCGGGCGCGAGGGGGCCGGTGTGCCGGAGCAGGGCGAGCACCGCGTGCGGGGTGGTGAGGGTGCGCACGTCGGGGGCCGGTCCCCGGGCGGGCGGGGTGGTGAGGGCGTCGGCGGCGCGGCGCGCGTGGCCGGCCCGGTCGTGCTGCGGGACGACGACGAGCAGCCGGGCCGGGGCGTCGTGGTGCCGGAGGTAGGCGTCGTACGCGGTGCGCAGGGCGGCGGCCCGGTCGCCGCGCGCCGCTTCGGGCACGGGCAGGCCCTCGCCGGGCACCGCGCCCGGCAGGCCGACCGGCTCGGGGCCGCCGCCGGGTGCGACGCGGGCGAGGCGCACGTACCGCGATCCGGCGTCGATCGCGAGCGCCGTCATCCGTCCCCCCGTTTCTTGAACCGGAAGCCCCACCGGGACGGGCGCTCCTCCTGGTACGCGGAGGCGGGCGGGTAGGCGGGGTGGCCGTCGGGCCTCGGGGGCGGGGTGCCCCGGGGGCCGCCGGGGGCGGGGGTCTGCGGCTGGGGGCCGGACGGCGGGGCGGCGGGCGGGTAGGGGCGGTGCTGGTACGGGCCCGCGGGCGGGACGGTGTGCGCGGGGGTGCTGAGGGCGCCGATGATCCGGCGGTGGCGGACCTCCTCGTGGTTGCTGTAGCGGACGAGCCGGGCGCACAGCTCGCCGTACCGGGCGTCCCGGCCCAGTCCCTCGTACACGGCGAGGCCGATGCCGGGCTGCTGCCGGTCGAGTTCCGTGGTGAGCGCGTAGCCGAACGCGGAGCCGTGCTCGCCGACGAGTGCGGCGACCTCGTCCAGGAGGCGGCCGGTGACCGAGCGGTGCGGGCAGCCGCTGATGATGATCCTGGCCAGTTCGTCCAGCTCCGCCCGGGCGTTGACGGCCAGCCGCAGCCGCCGGACAGCCCGGAGCCAGCCGAGCCCGGAGCGTTCCAGGCCCTCGACCAGGTCGGCGGGGAGGTCGAGATCGAGCCAGTGGGCGTAGTCCGCGGCCATCAGCCGCCGGGACAGGCCCTCGCCCACGGTGGTCTCGATGCTGGGCCGCTGTCTCATCCACCGGGTGAGGACGGGCCAGCCGTGCACCGGGTCCGGCCGGTCCCCGAGGAGCGCCGCGATCGCGTCGTCCCGCAGGGCGGGGTCGCCGTCGGTGCGGGCCACGAGCGTGTCGGCGTACCGGTCCAGGGCGGGGGGCCCGTCGGTGAGGCCGCGCAGCCGGGGCAGCGCGGCCGCCGGGCGCGATCCGGGGTCCGCCGCCCGGCCGGTGAGCCACAGCAGGTCCGCGTCGGCGGCGGCGTCCGGTGGGAGCCCGGGGTCTCCGGGGCGGGCCAGATCGTCGAGCAGCGTGAGGAGTTCGGCCCGCCTGCCGCCCCGCACGACGTCGCGCAGGACGGGCCACAGCGGGCTGATGACGCCCGGCTGCACGTGGTCGCGGGCGGTCTCCAGGGCGATGCGCCAGGCTTCCTCGTTGTCCCCGACGAACGCGGTGGCGTCGGCCTCGGTGGCGGCCGCGTGACGGCCGGTGAGCGCACCGGCGAAGCGCAGCCAGCCGGGGACCGGGCCCGCGCCGGAGGCGGCCGCGGGAGCCAGCAGCCGTTCCAGGGGCCGCATGTCGCGGGCGTGGTTGGTGAACAGGCCGCGCACCCAGGCGAGTCCGGCCTCCGGTGAGGCCAGCAGGACCCGGTCGGTGGCGTCGGTGTGGTAGCCGTACTCCCGTTCCGCCATGTAGGCGAGCTGTCCGGCCCAGACGGGGTCGTAGCCGGGGGCGGTCGCCAGCGCGGTGAGGAGGCGGCCGAACGCGCCGGTGCGGCCGGCCCCTTCCAGGGCGTGCGTCAGGCTCAGGTACTTCCTGGCCAGCGCGAAGGTCTCCTTGGACGCCGGCTGGGCGAGGACGTCCGCGGCGAGCAGGTCCGGGACCCGCGGGGTCCAGTGGCGGGCGAGGAGCGCGGAGGCGGCGCCGTCGTCGGGGCGCACGGCGGTGCGGGCGAGGAAGGAGACCAGCTCCCGCTGCCCTCGCTCGTCCACGGTGTCCAGGGTGTGCAGGGCGAGCAGCCGCCCGATCTCCTCGGTCTGGCCCCTGCCCTGCCGGACGGCTTCCAGGACGGAGTCGAGGAGGTCCAGTTCACGCAGGACGCGGACGGCGTCGGCGCCCTCGCGCAGCGGGACGGGGGCGGTGGCGGCGAGCAGGTGGGCGACGACGTCGGCGGTGGACTCCCGCTTGGCGCGGACCCGGGAGAGCTCGGCCAGGTAGGTGCGGGCGATGTCGCCGCCGGGGGACGGGGCCCGGCCGGTGGCGAGCGGGATCTCCAGCTGCCCGCTGCGCGCGGACCCGGCGAACACCAGCCGCAGGGCGTGCTCGGTCTTCCCGGCCCAGGTGGCGCCGCTGAGCCAGGTCCGGCAGCCGTACGGCAGCAGCGCGCAGACGGCGTCGAGGACCCGGACCCGTTCGTCGATGCCGGGGAGGGTGCCGCCGCGCGGGGCGGTGATGACGAGGTGCCGGCCGTCGAGGAGGAGGGCGGCCGCTCCGGCGGCCCAGTCGAAGCCCAGCCGGTCGATGGTGTCGGCGAGTTCGGAGGCGGGGGTGCGCTCGGCGTGCAGGACGGCCTCGGCACCGGGCGGGGTCTCGGTGCGGGCGGCGGCCCGGTCGAGGGAGGTCCAGGTCACCCCGGCCCGGGCGGCCGGCCGCCATTCGGTGAGCAGCAGCCGCCAGGTGTAACTGGCCGTGCCGGTGCCGTCCTTGGAGCCGTCCCAGGTGGTGTCGACCACGGCGCAGACCGGCCGGTCCTCGCCGTCGGCGGTGGAGAGGAAGACCCGCCAGGGCAGTTCGCCGTCCGGGTCGCGGCCGTCCGGGGTGCCGGTGGTGGCGGTCCACAGGTAGCGCTGGGCCCGGTCCTTGGGGAGGCTGCCGTCCAGCACCTCGTATCCCATGGAACGGCCCGCCCGCTTGCCCAGCACGGCCCAGTCGGCGGGCAGCGGGACCGCGCCCGGGCTCTCGCTCACCGCTGCCACAGCTTCGAGCCGCCGGACCGGATGCGCTTTTCGAGGTCGATCAGCGGTTCCAGCACGTTGATGGGCACGGGCGAGGTGCAGATGCGGCGGACGCCCTCCACGACCTCGACGTTCAGGTAGTTGCGGTAGTCGAAGACGTTCTGCGGGTTGAGCCGGAAGCCGATGGCGGAGGTCGCGTAGTACGAGATGCGCGTCGGGTGGAAGAAGTTGGCCAGTCCGTCGCGCACCAGGCGGGCGCTGGCGCCGCGTACGTCGTCGCACATCCACTGGAAGAAGCGGGCCGCCTGGTCGTCGGGGACGCGCGGCAGCCGGTTGCCCTCCTGGCTCTGCGTCACCCAGCCCGCCTCCACCGCCGGGCGGAACACCTCGGGGTTGTCGAACTTGGTGATGCAGACCGACACATGGTGGGGCAGCCGGTTGCGGTGGAGCTTCCCGGCGTCCCGGACCCGGGCGTTGAGCTCGGTGAGCATCGAGTAGAGGAAGTTGAGCCCTTCCCCGGCCCGCTGGCTGTCGAGCAGCGGGTCGAAGAGGTAGATCAGCCCCTGGGAGCGGGCCAGCTGGTCGAGGACCCTGGGCCGCAGGGCGTTGGCCTCGTCGCCCCGGAACGCCTCACCGGTGACGTCCTGGACCTCCAGGATGAAACCGGTCTCCTTGTTCCTCCGGAACGGCCCCGCCGTCGGCTCGTCGCCCTGGAAGGACCAGGACAGCGGCTGGAGGCCCACGGTCGCGTCCGGGAACCGGCGCTGGATCGCCAGCTGGGTGACGCCGTCGTTGAGGAATTCGATGGACTCGGGGTTCATTCCGCCGATGACCCAGTTGGAGCGGCTGTGGCGCTGCTGCTGCATCGCCGCGATGGCCATCGAGGCGAGGTAGGTCGTCTTGCCGGAGCGGGGCGCCCCCCACAGCCCGATGCGGACGCGGTCGGCCGCCGGGTTCTCCACGCCGGTGGGGGCGACCGGGATCGGCAGGGGGTCGAGATGCCCGTCGGCCGAGGGGTACGAGGAGGGCTCCGGCCCGTACGCGGCGGTGGGGTCGGGCTGCGGCGGCAGGCTGCCCCAGGGGGCGGTGGTGGCGTCGGGGTCGGAGGACGAGGCGGTGTGACCCGGCGGCTCGGAGGGCCCGACGGCGTCCTCGGGGGGCTCGTTGGGGTCGTAGTACGGATCGGTCATGTGTCTCTCCTCGTACCGGAGCGGTCGGTCACAGCAGCGGGGTCGCGAGGGCCAGCGGGCAGGGCAGGCCGTCCCACCGCCAGGGAGGGGCGAGGGTGTCGGCGACGTCGTCGGCCGTGTCGGAGCCGGGGCGGAAGGAGCCCCCGGCTCCGAGCGCGTCCCACGCGGACGCCGTGTAGTGGTGTACGGGGCCCTTCGGGCCGGTGTCCGGGTCCGCGCGGGCGAGGACGCGCACGTCCCGGGCGCGCAGGGCGTCGAGTTCGGCGCGCCAGTCGGCGCCGAGGGGGCAGGCGGGCACCACCTCGTGCTGTTCGGGCAGTCCGGGCGGGCGGCGGCCGACGACGAGCAGGACACGCTGGGTGTCCGGGGCGCGCGCGGTGCGGGGCCGGGCCCGGACGAGCCGGCCCACTTCCTTCAGGGCGTCCTCCAGCGAGGAGGCGGTGTCCTGTTCGCGCCGCGCGGGCCGCCAGCCGGTCAGCGCGGCGAGGGCGGCCCGGGCGGGCCCGGCCGGGACGCGCAGCAGGAGCACGGGGCGGGGGCCGTAGCGGTTCTCGTGGACCGCGTGGTCGTAGTGGCCGACGACGCCGACGCGCAGACCGGGTCCGTGCCGGCGGGCCAGGGTGGCGATGACGTCCCGGACGAAGCCGAGCCGTTCGCCGGTCTCGCCCGCGTCGGCGCCGCTCATGTCGACGGTGAGGAACACGTCGAGGGCGGGCGGGTGGATGACGCGCCGGGGCAGGCTGCCCACCAGGGCGGGGATGTCGGGCAGTTCGCCCCGGCCCTCGGCGTGGGCGCCCTCGTGCGGGGTGACCTCGCCCGGGCCGTGCAGGACGAACGCGAGGCGCTGCGGTGCGAAGGCGGCGAGGTCGGTCCGCCGCGCCGAGAGGGTGACCGCGCCGCTGCCGTCGGCCCCCGGGGTCCCGGCGAGGACGGGCAGCAGCACCGGGGCGCGGGAGGCGAGTCCGCCGTAGACGGTGATCTCGGCGGTGGCGGTCTCGCCGCGCCGCAGCCGTGAGCCGGCCGGGAAGAGGACCTGGGTGTGGGCGTGCACCTCGCCGGTGCGGCGGTCCACGCGGGCGAGGAGCAGGGAGTGGTCGACGGCCAGCGGTGCCGTCCGCAGCGCCGCGCGCACGGCGTCGGCGGTGCCGGTGGTGGTGGCGGCTTCGCCGGGCCCGGGGCCGATCTCGGCGCTCGCCCGGTGCACGGACCGCAGCAGTCCGGCGGCCCGGTCGAGGAGGACCCAGCCGCTGCGGCGGCCGAGGATCACGAGCGTGCGGGCCCGGGTCAGCGCGGGGTGGGCGCGCAGCCACCCGGTGACGGCCGCGTCGAACTCCGCGCGGTCCAGGGGCTCCTGGGTGCCGATGCCCCCGGCGAGCCGGAAGCGGCGCGGTGCGGCGTCGCCGTCCAGCAGCGGCAGCAGCGCGGCCCAGTCGGTGCTCCCGGCGTCGGCCTGGCGGGGTATGCCGCTGCGGTCGGCCGCGGCCCGGATGACGTGCAGGCCGTCGGGTGTGAATTCGGCGAACACCACGTCGGGAATGCGTCCGGCGACCAGGTCGGTGAGGATCTGCTGCCAGCGGGCGGAGTCGTGCGGCGGTAAGGAGCCCCGGGGCAAGGGCGGCGGCGCGGCGTCCGCGGGTCCGGCCCTGAGCAGCGGCGCCAGCCGCCGTACGCCTTCCGCGTCGCCCTGCGAGAGCGTCGCGGCCCGTAAGTCCCAGGCGTGCTGGGCGGTGTGCAGGGCGGTCCGGGCGGTCTCGGTGTCCTCGTCGGTCAGGGCGCCGAGGACCGGGTCGTCCCACATGCGCCAGGAGCAGCCTTCGCACTCCCGGCCGCCCGTGTCCGGTGTCGCGCACACGGGACACACCGCACCGGTTCCCCTCGCCACACCCCGGCTCCCCTCGTAGCCCGTCGCTCACCTCCGCGCATGGTCACCGACCACAAGCGCTCGGCTCCGGGGCGTCATGGTGACACAACGGCGGGCGCGCCCGTCAGGGTTCGGAAGGATGAACCGGATCATCTCGCCGAACGCCCCGTGGTGAACCGGTTCTTCGCTCATTAGCGTGATCGCGGAAGGTCCCGCCGACCATCGCTGAAGGTTCCGCCGACCGAGGAGACGCATGAGCCGCACCGACACCGACTCGCTCACCTGGTACGAGAATCCGTCCCCCGGCACGGGCTGTCTGCCGCCGCGTGCCTGGTACGCGGAGTCCGACGCCCGGCGGCTGTCGCTGAACGGCCGCTGGGCGTTCCGCCTCTCGCCGCGCGCGGACGGCGAGGACACCTCGTTCGTACGGCCGGATTTCGACGCCTCGGGCTGGGCGGCGGTCGCCGTTCCGGGGCACTGGGTGCTCCAGGGGGCGGGCGGGGCACCCGCGTACACCAATGTCGTCTATCCCTTCCCGGTCGATCCGCCGAGGGTGCCGTCGGAGAATCCGACCGGCGACCATCTGCGGGTCTTCGAGCTGCCCGGCGACTGGCCGGACGGTGGCGGGAGCGTGCTGCGGTTCGACGGGGTGGAGTCGGCCGCCCGGGTGTGGCTGAACGGGGTGGAGCTGGGCGACTTCAAGGGTTCGCGACTGCCGCACGAGTTCGCCGTGGGCGAGCTGCTGCGGCCGGGTGCCAACGTCCTCGCGGTACGGGTGCACGCCTGGTCGTCCGGAAGCTATCTGGAGGACCAGGACCAGTGGTGGCTGCCCGGGATCTTCCGGGACGTGACGCTGCTGCACCGCCCGGCGGGGGCGCCAGGCGACTTCTTCGTGCACGCCGGTTACGACCACCGCACCGGCTCGGGGACCCTGCGGGTGGAGTGCGCGGGTGCGGAGGGGCGGGTCCTGGTGCCCGGGCTCGGGCTGGACCTCGCGACGGGCGAGGCCACGACGCTGCCGGTCGAGCCGTGGACCGCCGAGACGCCCCGGCTGTACGACGGAGAGCTGGTGACGCCCGGCGAGCGCGTCCCGCTGCGCATCGGCTTCCGTACGGTCGCGGTGGAGGACGGCGTCCTCCGGGTCAACGGCCGGCGGCTGCTGTTCCGGGGCGTGAACCGGCACGAGTTCCACCCGGAGACGGGCCGGACGGTCGACGCGGAGACCATGCGGCGCGATCTGGTCCTGATGAAACGGCACAACGTCAACGCCGTACGCACCAGCCACTACCCGCCGCACCCCGCCTTCCTGGACCTCTGCGACGAGCTGGGCCTCTGGGTGATCGACGAGTGCGACCTGGAGACCCACGGGTTCGCGGAGGTGGACTGGCGGAACAACCCGGTGGACGATCCGCGCTGGACGCCCGCGCTGCTCGACCGGGCGGCCCGGATGGTCGAGCGGGACAAGAACCACCCCTCGGTGATCGTCTGGTCGCTCGGCAACGAGTGCGGCACGGGCGCCGGTCTGGGCGCGATGGCCCGGTGGACGCGGGAGCGCGACCCGGACCGCCCGCTGCACTACGAGGGCGACCCGTCGTGCGCGGACGTCGACCTGTACTCGCGGATGTACGCCTCGCACGCCGAGGTGGAGCTCATCGGACGGCGCGCCGAGGAGCCGCTGAAGGACCCGGAGCTGGACGCGCGGCGGCGCGCGATGCCGTTCGTGCTGTGCGAGTACGCGCACGCGATGGGCAACGGACCGGGCGGACTGAGCGAGTACCAGCGGCTGTTCGAGCGGTACGAGCGCTGCCAGGGCGGCTTCGTCTGGGAGTGGATCGACCACGGCCTCGCCCATCCGGAGCTGGGCTTCGCGTACGGGGGCGACTTCGGGGAGGAGCTGCACGACGGGAACTTCGTGTGCGACGGGCTGCTCTTCCCGGACCGCACCCCGTCCCCGGGCCTCGCCGAGTACAAGAAGGTCGTCGAGCCGGTGCGCATCGCCCCGGGCACCGCGCCCGGTTCGTTCACGGTCACCAACGGCTACGACTTCACGGGCCTGGACCACCTGGAGTTCCGCTGGTCGCACGAGGCGGACGGCGTCCTCGTCGCCTCGGGCACCCTCGCCGTGCCCCCGCTCGCCCCGGGCGCCTCGGCCGAGGTGACGGCGGACGCCCCGCCCGGCGACGGGCTGTGGACGCTGCGGGCGGTCCTCGCCGAGGCGACGGACTGGGCCGGGCGCGGCCACCTGGTCGCCTGGGGCCAGAGCGAGACGGGCACCCCGGCCGCCCCTCCCCCGGCCACCGGGGGGCGCCCGCGCCTCTCCGGCTCGACGGTCTCGCTCGGCCCCGGCACCTTCGACGCGGCGACCGGGGCGCTCCTGCGCGTCGGGGACGTCCCGGTGGAGGGGCTGCGCCTCGATGTGTGGCGGGCGCCCACCGACAACGACAACGGGGCCGCGTGGCAGCCGGACGAGCGGTACGGGCTGCGGTGGCGGGAGCAGGGGCTGCACCGGATGCGCCACCGCCTGGACGCGGTGGAGGCGGGCGCGGACGCGCTGACCGTGCGCACCCGGGTGGCTCCGGCGGGCCGGGACCTGGGGCTGCGGACCGTGTACCGGTGGACGGCCGCCGGGGACCGGCTCGGGCTGACGGTGTCGGTGGCGCCGGAGGGCGACTGGCGGGTGCCGCTGCCCCGGCTCGGCGTGCGGTTCGCGCTGCCCTCCGCGTACGACGCGGTGCGGTGGTTCGGCGGCGGTCCGGGCGAGGCGTATCCGGACACCCGCGCGGCCGCGATGCTGGGGCAGTGGGCCAGGGGCGTGGACGAGCTCCAGACCCCGTACGTCCGGCCGCAGGAGAACGGGGCGCGGGCCGGGGTGCGCTGGGTGGAGCTGGCCGGGGCGGGCGGCGGGCTGCGCGCGGAGGGCGGGGTGCCGTTCTCGTTCACGGCGCGGCGCTGGACGGGCGAGGAGCTGGACGCGGCGGAGCACCTGACGGATCTGGTGGCCGGGGACCGGGTCCAGGTGGGCCTGGACCACGCGGTGCAAGGCATCGGTTCGGGGTCGTGCGGGCCGGGCGTGCCGCCCGCGTACCGGCTGGACGCGGCACCGGCGGAGTTCTCCTTCGTGTTCTCGGCGCTCGGCTGAGGCTCCGGGCGGGCCCGGTGCCGTACGGAATCGGCAACCGGGTCCGTTCTGTGCCGAGTTGGGCCCGTGCCCCCCTTCCCCGGGGCGAGCGGTGACGTCGTAGCATCGGCACTTTGCGCGATCTTTACTGCTTCACAAGGGGGAATGTGATGGGCATCGGGAGGCGACGGGCCTCGGTCATCGCCGCGGTGGTGGCCGGGGCGGTGCTGGCGACGGGCACCACGCTGTGGGCGACGGACAGCGGGCCGTTCCGGGACAGTTACTGCTGGGGCGCGTGGGAGCAGAACAGCGGGCCGTCCTTCCTGGGCGACAAGGCGCTGCTGAAGTCCGGCTCCGAGCGCCGCGCCACCGAGTCCGCCACGTCCTCGGCGGACGGCCCGCACGGCACGTGCACGGTGACCGTCGCCTCCGAGGTCGAGGACGACGACTCCGACGAGCCGCTGACCTTCAAGGATTCGGTGACCCTGGAGTTCGGTCCCGTACCCGCGGAGGTGAAGGAGCACCGGGACTGGCTGGCCCGGAACTTCCACGGCTCGGCCTCGCCGCTGCCGGACGGGCTCGACGGGCTGGTCGCCGGGGACCGGGGCATGCTGGTGCTGCCGTCGGCCTGCGACCGGGACGGCGGGCCGACCGTGGTGACGATCCGCGGCGCGAGCACGGGCGACGGCCATCTCGGCAAGGTCGCCATGCCGTTCACGATCGGCACCCGTGCGGACGTCCTGCGGATGCTGCTGGACGCCGCCGGCACCGCGATGGACAAGTCCGGATGTGCACCCGCACACCCTCTGCGCAGCAGCTCCCCGATGGTGACGGTGGCCGAGGACGAGGAGTCCGCCTCCTCCCCGCTCTGCCGGATACCGGGGATGACCTTCGACTACGGCGACGGCTCCCGTTACGAACAGCAGGTGGGCGCGGTCACCGACCGGCTGCAGACCTGCTCGGTGGTGTGGAAGACCGCGCGGATGCCCGACGAGCCGTCCGCGCAGTACGTGATGGCGAACGGAAGCCGTCTGGCGGACCTGTTCGAGGGCCTGCCGGAGGGTGCGAAGCAGGGGCTGGTACGCCGCAGCTGCGACGGGCGGAAGACCGTGTTCTACGGGCATGTGGAGACCGGTCTCCAGAACCGGGGCCGCCCCTCCGACCAGCGGGTGTTCGAGCGGTTCGTGGAGTCCGTGGGGACGCGCATCGGATGCGGAAGCGGTGAGGACGCGTGAGCGAGCAGAACCCCGTTGAGGAGAACCCGGTGACGGACACGGAAGCCGCGGCCGGACCGGCGGTCCCCGAGACCCCCGAGGCCCCCCGGCCCCCGCTCGTCCGCCGTCTGCTGCGCAGCCGTACCGTGCGCGCCGCGGCCGCCGCCGCGCTGGCCGGGGTCCTGCTGGGCGCGGGCACGGTCGCCTGGCGCACGGACACGCTTCCGCTGCTCAGCCCCTCCCCGTGCTGGGACTCGCTGGGTTCCGGTGCGATGGACTCCCTGTTCGGGGACCGCCGGACCGAGGTCGAGGAGCAGTCGCTGCACAACGACCCGATGGGCGACGACGGTGCGTACGGGCAGTGCCGCATCACGAGCTACGAGGGCGACCGGGCCCGCCGCCAGGTGACGGTGAACGTGCGCCGGCTGGACGGGCTGCGGGGCACCGACTCCCAGGACTGGCCGAGCGAGTTCCTGTCCTCGGGCATGGTGCCGCTCGGCGAGGGCCTGCCCGGCATGACCTCGTCCTCGCGCGCCTGGATCGCGCTGCCGCAGGCGTGCACCGGGCGCGACGAATTCACCGGGCCCACGGTGGTGGACATCGGCATGGGCCGGGCGGACTTCGAGGTGTCCTCCGAGTACACCCTGCGGGACCGCGCGGCCCTGACCGGGGCTCTGATCGACGCGGCCAACGGCGTCATCGAGGACTTCGGCTGCTCCGGCACGTACCGCGAACCACGCGATCTGCACCCGCCCGTCCGGTGGGACACCACCCGGATGTCCGGGTTCTGCGGGATCAAGGGCCTCAACCTGCCGGCGGCGTACCGGAAGGACCTGCGGGAGACCCGCGTCAGCGGCGAGGGCGGCCCGGCCCAGATCTGCGAGGCGGGGACCGGCGTGGACCAGAAGACCGTCCGGCTGACCACGGTGACCGACCCGGTGCTGGCCGAGATCTACGGCTCGGCCGCCCTGCACTCCGGCGCATCCGTCCAGGGGACCCGGGGTTACGGGAAGGTGGGCGGGAACCGCGCGGTGTTCCGGGCGGTCTGCCAGACGGGCCAGGTGATGTTCGTACTGGAGCAACTACGCCCGGCGGGCCCCGGCAGCCACTTCACGTTCACCCGCGACCTGCTCCCGGCCTACGCGGCAGCGGAGGCCGACCGAATCGGCTGCGGCCCGCAGAAGCTCACGTTCCCGACGTCCTGAACGCCGAGCCGGCAACACGTAGCGACGTCATCGGGGCCGACTCACCTCGGAGTCGGCCCTGATGACTCCTCGTAGAACGTGGACGATGTCCTCGGGCTTGAGGTCGATGCCGTCGAGGCCCTCCAGGGTCAGCGGGATCTCCTCCAGCGCGTACTCACCGCGGCCCTCGGCGCTGAACTCGGGACCGGTGCGGTCGTCGAAGGACCAGGTCGCGATGCGGGCGAGGTAGAAGAGCTGACGCTCGTCGTCGGACTCCATCGTGTGGAGCAGGCGGACGATGTCGGCCTTCCCCGCGATCTCCTCGTGGATCTCCCGGTGGAGGGCGGCCTCGCGAGACTCATCGGTGGGCTCGACGCCACCACCGGGCAGGACCCAGTACACGGGGCGCCCAGGCCTGGTGCGGCGGATGACCAGCATCGTGTGGTCGGGGGTGACGAGGACGGCACGGACTCGTTCGATCATTTCGGTTCGTCTCCTTGCGCTCCGGCCGGCCGGAAGGGCGACCACCCTCCGGGAGGATCGTTCACCTTGTCCTCCAACAGCTCCAGCGCCTCCTCCCACCGGAAGCGGTCCGCCCCGCCGCCCGTTTTCGGCCGGTGGGGCTCGTACGACCCGATGAGAACGCCCATCTCCCGGAGCTGGTCCAGGCTCCGACCGTACGCCGGGTGGGCGGCCATGGCCGTGTTCACGTACGGGAGGACGGCGGTCGGGATGCCCAGCCCGTATGCCTCGCACAGGATGCCGTGGGCCAGGGTGTCGGCGATGCCGGCCGTCCATTTGTTGATCGTGTTGAAGGTGGCGGGCGCGACGGCGATCGCGTCGGCCGGTGGCAGCGGACGCGGGCCGCCGGTACTGCGCCAGGCCGAGCGGATCGGGTAGCCGGTCTGGGCCTCGACCGCTTCCGTGTCCAGGAAGCCGAGCCCTTGGGGTGTGGCTACGACCCCGACGCCCCAGCCCTTGTCCTGTGCGGCGGTGATCAGCTTGTGGGCGTCGCCCGCGATGCCTGCGGCGCAGACCACGACGTACAGGAAGGGCGGTCTCGTCACGCTTGGGCTCCCAGTCGTCGGCTCGGGCGGTGGGGTGCGGGCAGCGTACGTCGTCGGTCGCGGGCGGCCAGGGCCCCGGCCTCCGTGAAAGGATGCCCGGCACCATGAGAACCATCAGCTTTTCGGTGCCGGGCCGGGGTCCCCGGTGAGGGGGCGGGCGAAGCCGCCGTCGGCGCCGCTTCCCCAGCGTGACGGTGTCGACCCGGTCCGGGTGCGGCTTCCGGCCGACCCGGACGGACGGTGGGCGACGGTCGGGGATCATCTCCTCGACCGGTTCGCCGGGGCCATCGGTGCGGACCGGGTGGTGGCGCTCCTCGCGGACGGGCGGTTCGTCTCGGCGGAGGGCCCGGTCACCGGCGACGAGCCTTACGCGACGGGGCTCTACCTCTGGTTCCACCGCGACTTCGCACCGGAGGTGCCCGTGCCGTTCCCGGTGGGTGTGGTGTACCGCGACGCGCATCTGGTCGTCGCGGACAAGCCGCACTTCCTGGCGACGATGCCGCGGGGCCGGCACATCACGGAGACGGCGGTGGCCCGGCTGCGCCGCGAGCTGGATCTGCCGCAGCTCCAGCCCGCGCACCGGCTGGACCGGCTGACGGCGGGGCTGGTGCTGTTCGTGGTGCGGCCCGGGGAGCGCGGGGCGTACCAGACGCTGTTCCGGGACCGGCTGGTGCGCAAGGAGTACGAGGCGGTGGCCCCGTACGATCCCGGGCTCGGCCTGCCGCGTACGGTGCGCAGCCGCATCGTGAAGGAGCGCGGGGTGCTCGCCGCGCGCGAGGAGCCGGGCGAGCCGAACAGCGAGAGCCGGATCGAGCTGCTGGAACACCGGGGCGGGCTCGGCCGGTACCGGCTGCTGCCCGCGACCGGGCGCACGCACCAGCTGCGGGTGCACATGAACAGCCTGGGCCTGCCGCTGGTCGGCGATCCGGTGTACCCGGTGACCGAGCCGGACGCGGCGCCCGGTGACTTCTCGCACCCCCTGCAACTGCTCGCCAGGGTGCTGGAGTTCACCGACCCGGTCACGGGAGAGCCGCGCCGCTTCGAGAGCGGGCTGCGGCTCTCCGCGTGGCCGGATCAGTAGAGCCTCAGTGGCCCCTCGCGATCCACTCGTCCAGGTGCGGGGCCTCCGCGCCGATGGTGGTGGAGTCGCCGTGGCCGGTGCGTACCTCGGTCGCCGGGTCCAGGGTGAGCAGCCGGTCCCGGATGGAGTCCACGATCACCGGGAACGACGAGAAGGACCGGCCGGTGGCGCCGGGGCCGCCCTGGAAGAGCGTGTCACCGGTGAAGACCGTGGCCAGCCCGGGGGCGTACAGGCAGACCGCGCCGGGGGCGTGGCCCGGGGTGTGCAGGACGGTCAGCGTGGTCCCGGCGACGGTGATCTCCTGGCCGTCGGTCAGTTCGCCGTCGGGGGCCCGGTCCGGGTGGGTCTGCTTCCACAGCGGCAGGTCGTCCGGGTGGAGCAGGACCGGTGCGCCGGTGGCGTCGGCGAGGGCCGGGGCGGCGTCGATGTGGTCGTTGTGCGCGTGGGTGCAGATGATGGCGCGCAGCGTGCGGCCGCCGAGGGCGTCCTCGATGGCGGCGGCGTCGTGCGCGGCGTCGATGACGACGGCCTCGGAGTCGTCGCCGACGATCCAGACGTTGTTGTCGACGTCCCACTCGCCGCCGTCGAGGGCGAAGGTGCCGGAGGTGACGAGGTGGTCGATGCGGGCGGTCATCAGAACACCACCACCGAGCGCAGCACGTCGCCGTCGTGCATCCGGCCGAACGCCTGCTCGATGTCGCCGAGGCCGATGGTCTCCGTGACGAACGCGGCGAGGTCCAGGCGGCCCTGCTGGTGGAGGTCGATCAGCATCGGGAAGTCGCGGGACGGCAGGCAGTCCCCGTACCAGGAGGACTTGAGCGAGCCGCCGCGGCCGAAGACGTCGAGCAGCGGGAGTTCGAGCTGCATCTCGGGCGTGGGGACGCCGACGAGGACGACGGTGCCGGCGAGGTCGCGGGCGTAGAACGCCTGCTTGTACGTCTCCGGGCGGCCGACGGCCTCGATGACGACGTCGGCGCCGTTGCCGCCGGTCAGCTCGCGGATGGCCTCGACGGGGTCGGTGGAGCGGGAGTTGACGGTGTGCGTGGCACCCATCGACTTCGCCGTCTCCAGCTTGCGGTCGTCGATGTCGACGGCAATGATCTTCGCCGCGCCGGCCAGCCGGGCGCCCGCGATCGCGGCGTCACCGACACCACCGCAGCCGATGACGGCCACCGAGTCGCCGCGGCCGACCTGGCCGGTGTTGATGGCGGCGCCGATGCCTGCCATGACACCGCAGCCGAGGAGCCCGGCCACCTCGGGGGCGACCTCCGGGTCCACCTTGGTGCACTGGCCGGAGGCGACGAGGGTCTTCTCGGCGAAGGCGCCGATGCCCAGGGCGGGCGAGAGCTCGGTGCCGTCGAGGAGGGTCATCTTCTGCTTCGCGTTGTGCGTGTCGAAGCAGTACCAGGGGCGCCCGCGCAGACAGGCGCGGCACTGGCCGCACACCGCACGCCAGTTGAGGATCACGAAGTCGCCCGGGGCGACGTCCGTGACGCCCTCGCCGACGGACTCCACGACGCCCGCGGCCTCGTGGCCGAGGAGGAAGGGGAACTCGTCGTTGATGCCGCCCTGCTTGTAGTGCAGGTCGGTGTGGCAGACGCCGCACGCCTGGATCTTGACCACGGCCTCACCGGGGCCGGGGTCCGGAATGACGATCGTCTCGACGCGGACCGGTTCGTTCTTCCCCGGCGCGATGACCCCTTGTACGTGCTGCGGCATTCCCGTGGACTCCCTTTTCCCGACTCTTCACTGAGACCGGTGCTCCCGGTTTTCGGCCGGGATCGATCACGGGCCACGGTACGCCGTGCGGGGTGTCCGCCGGACTCAGGGCGCGAGGACGTCCAGCTCGTGCAGGGCGCCGACAGCGATCTCCTTCGTCAGCCGCTCGGCCTCGTCGGCGTCGCCCGCGCGTACGGCCTCGGCGAGGCGTACGTGGAGGGTGACCGCCGCCGGATCGGGGTCCTCGAACATCACCTGGTGGTGCGTGCGGCCCGCCAGGACCTCGGCGACCACGTCGCCCAGGCGCGCGAACATCTCGTTGCCGGAGGCGTTGAGGACGATGCGGTGGAAGGCGATGTCGTGTTCGAGGTAGCCCTCCAGCTGCTGGCCGCGCGAGGTGGCGACCATGCCGAGGGCGCGCTGGGTCAGCTCGGCACACTGCTCCGGGGTGGCGTGGCGGGCGGCGAGCGAGGCGGCGACCGGCTCGATCGCTGACCGCAGGACGGTGAGGGAGCGCAGCTGGCGGGGGCGGTCCGCGCCTGCCAGCCGCCACCGGATGACCTGGGGGTCGTACACGTTCCACGCCTCGGTGGGCCGTACGGTCACGCCGACGCGGCGGCGGGACTCGACCAGGTGCATGGACTCCAGGACCCGGATCACCTCGCGGACCACCGTGCGCGAGACGTCGAAGCGCTGGGCCAGCTCGTCGGTGCGCAGCACCTGGCCGGGCGGGTGCTCCCCGGCGGCGATCTCCAGGCCCAGGGTGTCCAGGACATGCGTGTGGAGCCCCTGGGCAGGTGTGGTCATGGATCCAGGGTACGGGGCCGCCCTCGGCGGCATTAAGTACGACGTTTATGTCACACCCTCTTGAATAAGTCGTACGTATAGGTTTCAGTGGCGCGACGGACCGATGTCGAGGAAGACATCGCAGAGACAGCGAGGCACCGCTATGAGCACCCCCCACGTCGTCGTGGTGATGGGCGTGGCAGGGACCGGCAAGACCACGATCGGCCCCCTGCTCGCCGACGCACTGGGCGTTCCGTACGCCGAGGGCGACGACTTCCATCCCCCGGCGAACATCGCCAAGATGTCGGCCGGCACCCCGCTGGACGACGCGGACCGGTGGCCCTGGCTCGACGCGATCGGGCAGTGGGCGCACGGCCGGGCGGGGCTCGGCGGGGTCGTCAGCAGCTCCGCGCTCAAGCGCGCCTACCGGGACCGGCTGCGCGCCGAGGCCCCGGGCGCGGTCTTCCTCCACCTGACCGGTGACCGGTCCCTGATCGAGGAGCGGATGGCGGGCCGCAAGGGCCACTTCATGCCGACCGCGCTCCTCGACTCCCAGTTCGCCACCCTCCAGCCGCTGGAGGACGACGAGGCCGGCGTCTCCGTGGACGTCTCCGGCACCCCCGAAGAAATCACCCAGCGAGCCGTCGCCGCGTTGCGGCGGCTCGACAGCTAAGGACCACCACCGTGACCAGTCTCAGCGTCGAGACGCTGGCAGCGGACGCCGTCGAACCGATCACCTCGGCCGGCAACGCGCAGTTGGGCATCGCCGTCCTGGCGGGCATCGCCGTCATCGTCCTGCTCATCACCAAGTTCAAGATGCACGCGTTCCTCGCGCTCACCATCGGCTCGCTGGCGCTCGGCTCCTTCGCCGGTGCCGCGCCGGCGAAGACGATAGCGAGCTTCACCGCGGGCCTCGGCTCCACCGTCGCGGGCGTCGGCGTCCTGATCGCGCTCGGCGCGATCCTGGGCAAGCTGCTCGCGGACTCCGGCGGCGCCGACCAGATCGTGGACACGATCCTGGCGCGGACGAGCAAGCGTGCCATGCCGTGGGCGATGGTCCTCATCGCCTCGATCATCGGCCTGCCGCTGTTCTTCGAGGTCGGGATCGTCCTGCTGATCCCGGTCGTGCTGCTCGTCGCCAAGCGCGGCAACTACTCCCTGATGCGCATCGGCATCCCGGCCCTGGCCGGCCTGTCCGTGATGCACGGCCTCATCCCGCCGCACCCCGGCCCGCTCGTCGCGATCGACGCGCTGGACGCCAACCTCGGCGTCACGCTGGCCCTCGGCGTGGTCGTCGCGATCCCGACGGTGATCCTGGCCGGACCGGTCTTCTCGCGTTACGCCGCCCGCTGGGTGGACATCAAGGCGCCGGAGAAGATGATCCCGCAGCGCCCCTCCGAGGACCTGGAGCGCCGCCCCGGCTTCGGCGCCACCCTCGCCACGATCCTGCTGCCCGTCGTGCTGATGCTGATCAAGGCGCTCGTGGACATCGTGGTGGACGACCCGGAGCAGGGGCTCCAGAAGGTCACGGACGTAATCGGCTCGCCGCTGATCGCGCTGCTCGCGGCCGTGATCGTCGGCATGTTCACGCTGGGCCGGGCGGCCGGCTTCACCAGGGCGCGGCTCTCCACCACCGTGGAGAAGTCGCTCGCCCCGATCGCCGGGGTGCTGCTCATCGTGGGCGCGGGCGGCGGCTTCAAGCAGACGCTGATCGACGCGGGCGTGGGCCAGATGATCCTGGACTTCTCCGAGGACTGGTCGATCCCCGCGCTGCTGCTCGGCTGGCTGATCGCGGTCGCGATCCGGCTGGCGACCGGCTCGGCGACCGTGGCGACGATCTCGGCGGCCGGTCTGGTCGCCCCGCTCGCGGCCGACATGTCGACCTCGCACGCGGCCCTGCTGGTCCTCGCCGTCGGCGCGGGATCGCTCTTCTTCAGCCATGTCAACGACGCCGGTTTCTGGCTGGTGAAGGAGTACTTCGGCATGGACGTGGGCCAGACGGTGAAGACCTGGTCGGTGATGGAGACGATCATCTCCGTGGTCTCGCTGGTGTTCATCCTGCTGCTGTCACTGGTCCTCTAGCCGGTCCTCCGCCCCGGGCGCCCACAGCGGGTGCTCGCGGCGGGCCCACTCCCGGCCCACCGACCCGGAGCGCATGCCGCGGCGTGCCTCCGGGTCGGCGTACGCCTTGGCGATGTGGCCGGCCAGCACGAGCCCGGCCGCGAGGGCCAGCCAGTCGTGGACGAAGGTCGCGGCGGTGCGCCACACCAGCGGGGCGAACCCGGTGAACCACATCAGGAGCCCGGTCCCGGCCATCACCAGCACCGCCCCGGCGATCCACGCCGCGTACAGCTTCTGCCCTGCGTTGAACTTCCCGGCCGGGCGCGCACCGGGCCGCCGGTCGCGCCGCAGGGCCGCCCGCAGCCAGGTCCGGTCGTGCGGCCCGAACCGGTTGAGCCGCCGCAGGTCCGCCCGCAACGGCCGCGCCGCGAGACCCGCGAGCAGCGGTACGGGGATGAGCAGACCGGACCACTCGTGCACGGTCACCACCAGGTGGCGGCGCCCGACGAGTTCGGCGAGCTGCGGCACGTACAGGCAGGCGGCCGAGGCCACACACAGCAGCGTCAGCGCGGCGGTGGCCCGGTGCACCAGGCGCACCGGGCGGGCGAACCGGTGGACCCGCCCGGCCGGTTCAGACGGTGGGGGCGTCCTCGCGGCCGTTGGACCGGCCGACCCAGGCGTCGACGTCATAACCGAGCTTCTCCCAGTAACCGGGGCGTACGGAGTCCGTGACGGTGATCCCGGAGAGCCATTTCGCCGACTTGTAGAAGTACATCGGGGCCACGTAGAGCCGTACCGGCCCGCCGTGCGCGTGGGACACCGGCGCGTCGTTCATCCGCAGCGCCACGAGCACGTCGGCGCGGCGGGCCTGGGCGAGGGTCAGGCTCTCGCTGTAGGTCCCGTCGAAGCAGGTGAAACGGACGGCCTTCGCCCCAGGCCGCACCCCGGCCGCGTCGAGCAGGGCGGAGAGCCGCACGCCCTCGAAGGCGGTCTGCGGCACCCGCCAGCCGGTGACGCACTGGACGTCCCGGACGGTCCGGGTCTGCTCCATGCCACGCAGGGCGTCGAGCGTGTACGTGGCCGGGCGGTCGACCAGCCCGTCGATCCTGAGCCGGTAGTCGGCGGCGCCCCTGGCCGGTACGGAGGAGGCCACGGAGTAGTAGCGGAAGCCGCCGCCGTTGGGCAGCAGTCCGGTGAGCCCCGTGGGGTCCTTGCCCGCGACCGCGCCCAGGCCCGATTCCAGGGTCCGTTGCAGCACCGGCGCGGCGACCAGTCCGGCGGCGCCGAGGCCCAGCATGGCCAGGACCACGCGGCGCCCGACGGGGGCGCCGACGCCGTCCGGGCCGTCGTCGGGTGGGCCGTCGTCGGGTGGGCCGTCGTCGGGTGGGGAACTGTTCACCCGACGATTCGAGCACCCGGGGCGCCCGGACGCCAGGGGCGGCGGCGGGCCGTCACCGTCCCGTCAGATTTTGCCGCGCGCCGGTCCGGGGCCGGGTGCCAGACTGACGCCCATGCCGAACCGTGAAGCGCTCAAGCCCTTCCTGCTCGCCTTCCCGGGCCCGCTGCGCGACCAGCTGGTCGCCGCGGTCCTGGACGGGCGGAAGGTGTCGACCTCCGGACTGCTCGTGGAGTACGAGATCGAGCAGGAGGAGCTGCCGCCGGTCGGCGAGCGGTCCGCCCTCATCGACTCGGACGGCCGGGAGATCGCCGTACTCGAAGTGACCGAGGTCCGGGTGCTGCCGCTGGCGGACGTGGACCTCCAGCACGCGCTGGACGAGGGCGAGGGCTATGCCTCGGTCGCCGAGTGGCGGGCGGGCCACGAGCGGTTCTGGCACAGCGAGGAGATGCGCGACGCGCTCGGCGACCCGGAGTTCACGGTGGACGACCGGACGATGATCGTCGCCGAGCGGTTCCGGGTGGTCGAGCGCATCGAGCCGGACGCGACCTAGGCCTCCTTCCGCTCCTCCCGGTCCGCGCCCTCCACCAGGCCCAGACGGCGGCGGAACGCGAGCAGCCGGGGATGGCGTTCGTGCAGCACGGCCGAGCGGCGGTCGAGTTCCTGGCCCAGGCGCTCGGCGCGCTTCTCGATGTCGAGCTCGTCCAGGATCCGGTCCACCTCGGCGAGCAGCGCCCCGTGCAGCTGCCACTTCCGGGGGTGCTCCTGGACGGCGGCCAGCAGCATGTCCGCCACCAGGTCGCGGGTCCTGCGGCTGGTGTCGAGCGCGTCGGTGAGCCGGTCCTCGGCCTCCTCGGCGCTGGCGGCGACCGGGGTCGTGATGAGCAGCGAGAAGCTCTCGATGGCCCCAGCCATCTGCTCGAACAGCTCCGTCATGTGGGTGGCGACCTCGGGCGGGAACTGCGGTGCGTCGCCCCGGTCCTTGGCGAGGTCGGTCAGGGTCCTGGACAGCACCCGGACGACGACGGCGCAGATCTCCAGCGTGTCCAGACCGGTCCGCAGCACCACCCGGTGCAGCAGCCCCTGCCGCACCCTCGGGTTGTACATGAGGCTTTCCTCGGCCTGCCGCAGCGAGGCGTCCACCTCCACGATGTCGTGGTCGAGCCGCCGGGCCCGGTGCAGCCGCTCGGCCGCCTCCGGGACGGTGACCGGGCGGGCGAGGTCGCTGCCCAGATCACGGAACATCTGCCCCATCTCGCGGGCCAGTCCGTCGATGGAGGCGCCCGCGGTCTGCACCCAGACGGGCGGGGCGAACAGCAGGTTGAACAGCAGGCCGACTCCGGCGCCGATCAGCGTCTCGAACACGCGCTCCCAGGCCATGCTGGACCGCGCGCTCCCCGAGGTGACCCCGAGGACGAGCATCGCGCTGATCGCCACCTCGGGGACGAACTCGTCCACCCGGACCAGTCTGCCGATGATCAGCGCCGTGAAGATGGTCAGCCCCAGGCTCCACCAGGACAGCCCGACCAGGGAGCTGAAGCCGCTCGCGATGAGGACGCCGACGACGACGGCCACCACACGCTTCACCGACATGTTGACGGTGGCGTAGAGGGTGACCTGCACGACGAGCAGCGCGGTCAGCGGTGCGGTCAGGGGTGCGGGCTCGGTCAGCGTCGCGGTCGCCACGGCATAGGCGATGACCGCGGCGCCCGTGGAGCGCAGGGTCTGCGCCGCCACGGGCTCCGTAGTGCGCCGGACGAGGTTGATGACGGGTTCGGCTACTCCTGGCATCTTCTTCCCATGCCCGGATAGGACCGCCTCCCCACGGTTCCGCCCCCGGAACCCCACCGGACGGACGCGCCCGGGGCGGCAAAGCCCTCAGCCGACCGCCTGCGCCGCCGCCCGGCCCGCCGCGCGGCCGGAGAAGATGCAGCCGCCCAGGAAGGTGCCCTCCAGCGAGCGGTAGCCGTGCACCCCGCCGCCGCCGAAGCCGGCCGCCTCCCCCGCCGCGTACACCCCGGGCAGCGGGGTGCCGTCCCCGGTCAGGACGCGCGAGGACAGGTCGGTCTGGAGGCCGCCGAGGGACTTGCGGGTCAGGATGTTCAGCCGTACGGCGATGAGCGGCCCGGCCTTCGGGTCGAGGATGCGGTGGGGCGCCGCCGTGCGGATCAGCTTGTCGCCGAGGTAGCTGCGGGCGCCCCGGATCGCGGTGATCTGGAGGTCCTTGGTGAAGGGGTTGGCGATCTCCCGGTCGCGGGCGGTGATCTCGCGGCGCAGCGCGTCCTCGTCGATGAGCCCGTCCCCGGTGAGCGCGTTCATGCCGCGCACGAGGGCGCCGAGGTCCTTCTCCACGACGAAGTCCGCCCCGTTGTCCATGAACGCCTTCACGGGGGCCGGGACGTCGGCGCGGGCGCGGCCGATCACGCCGCGGACGGACTTGCCGGTCAGGTCGGGGTTCTGTTCGGAGCCGGAGAGCGCGAACTCCTTGCCGATGATCTTCTGGTCGAGCACGAACCAGGTGTAGTCGTGGCCGGTGCGCATGATGTGTTCGAGGGTGCCCAGCGTGTCGAAGCCGGGGAAGAGCGGGACGGGCAGCCGCTTGCCGGTGGCGTCCAGCCAGAGCGAGGACGGGCCGGGCAGGATGCGGATGGCGTGCTTGTCCCAGATGGGGTTCCAGTTCTCGATGCCCTCGGTGTAGTGCCACATCCGGTCCCGGTTGATGTGGTGGGCGCCCGCCTTCTCGGCGACGCCGAGCATCAGCCCGTCGACGTGCGCGGGGACGCCGGAGAGCAGCTTGGCCGGTGGGGTGCCGAGTCGTTCGGGCCACTGGGCGCGTACGAGGTCGTGGTTGCCGCCGATGCCGCCGGAGGTGACGATCACCGCCTGGGCCCTGAGCTCGAAGGTGCCCGCGGTCTCCCGGCTGCTCGCGGTCCCGCGCGGCGCGGCGCTCGGCTCCAGTATCTCGCCGGTCACGGTGTCGACGGCGCCCCCGGTGCGGGCGAGGCCGGTGACCCGGTGGCGGAAGCGGAAGGTGACCAGGCCCTTGGCGACGCCTTCGCGGACCCGGCGTTCGAAGGGGGCGACGACGCCGGGTCCGGTGCCCCAGGTGATGTGGAAGCGGGGTACGGAGTTGCCGTGGCCGTTCGCGTCGTAGCCGCCGCGCTCGGCCCAGCCGACGACGGGGAAGAACCGCATGCCCTGGGCGTGCAGCCAGGAGCGCTTCTCACCGGCCGCGAAGTCGACGTACGCCTCGGCCCACTTGCGCGGCCAGTGGTCCTCCTCGCGGTCGAAGCCGGCCGTGCCCAGCCAGTCCTGGAGGGCCAGTTCCTGGCTGTCCTTGATGCGCATCCGGCGCTGTTCGGGCGAGTCCACGAGGAAGAGGCCGCCGAAGGACCAGTGCGCCTGGCCGCCGAGCGACTGCTCGGGCTCCTGGTCGAGCACGAGGACCGAGCGCCCCGCGTCCACCAGCTCCGCGGTGGCCACGAGCCCGGCGAGCCCCGCCCCGATCACGATCACATCAGCGTCGTACGCCATGGTTTCCATCCTTGTCGGGGCTCGCGAAGTTACTCGTGCGTCAGATCTTGGGCACCGCCCGTCCCCGCGTCAACCGCCCGGTCGTCCGCCCCGGTCGGCCGCGCCGTCGCCGCACCGGCCGGGGCGGGCGGTTATCGTCGGAACACATCACCCTCCTCCGGCCTGACGTGGGGTGGACAAGCGTGTCGGTGCTGGTCCTCGTGCTCGCCGTGACGGCCGCCTGCTGCCTGGGCTTCGGCTTCGTGTTCCAGCAGGCCGCCGCCGCGCACGCGCCCAAGCGCGACTATCTGACGTTCCGGCTGCTGCTCGACCTGATGAAGGTGCGCAGCTGGCTGGCGGGCATCGGGCTCATGGTGTGCGGCATGGTGCTGGGGGCGCTGGCGCTCGGCAAGGGCGAGGTCTCCGTCGTGGAGCCGCTGCTGGCGACGAACCTGCTCTTCGCGATGGCCCTGTCCCGGCACCGCACCGGCCAGCGCCTCGGCCGCCAGGGCTGGGCCGGGCTCTGGCTGCTGGCCCTCGGGGTCGCCGCGTTCCTGGTGGCGGGCGAGCCGAAGGGCGGCGAGGCGGTGTCGAGCCCGCTGCGGCACTGGCTGGTCGTCGGGGTGGTGGCCGGGCTCGCCCTGCTGCTGACCGCGGTCGCCAAGCGCCGCAGGTCGCGGTCGTCCCCGGCGCTGCTCGCGGTGGCGGCCGGACTGCTCTACGGCTTGCAGGACGCGCTGACCCGGGTGAGCGGCGAGCGCTTCTCGGAGGGCGGCTGGTCGGGCCTGCTGACGTCCTGGCAGCCGTACGTGGTGCTCGTGCTCGGGGTGACGGGCCTGCTGCTGGTGCAGAGCGCCTTCGAGACGGGGCCGCTGCGGATGTCGCTGCCCGCGCTGACGGCCGCCCAGCCGCTGGCCGGGATCGCCTGCGGGATCGGGTTCCTGGGCGACCAGGTGCGGACGGACGCGGGCGCGCTGGCCTGGCAGGCCGCGGGGCTGGCGGCGATCGTGACGGGCATCGTGCTGCTGGGGCTGCATCCGGCGATGCCGGAGGGCCCGGTGCGGCGCGGTACGCACAGCCTCCAGCAGCACTGAGCGCGGGGCGGTGCCGGGCCCGGCGGGGGCCTACTGCCGGGCGGCGGGCCTGCTGTTGGATGGCGGCATGAATCCTTCTGACGAGATCCTGGACATCGTCGACGAGAACGACGTGGTCGTGGGGCAGGCCCCGCGCGGCGAGGCGACCGCCCGGGGGCTGCGCCACCGGTGCGTCTTCATCGAGGCGCGGGACGCCGAGGGCCGGATCTTCGTGCACCGCAGGACCGCGACCAAGCTGGTGTTCCCCTCGCACTACGACATGTTCGTCGGCGGGGTGGTCGGCGCGGGCGAGAGCTACGACGAGGCCGCGCTCAGGGAGGCCGAGGAGGAGCTGGGCGTCTCGGGGCTCCCGCGCCCGGAACCGCTGTTCACCTTCCTGTACGAGGACGAGGGCGGCCACCACACCTGGTGGTCGGCGGTCTACCAGGTCAGGTGCGAGCTGCCGGTGAACCCGCAGGTGGAGGAGGTCGCCTGGCACACCTTCCTGGACGACGCGGAGCTGGAGCGGCGGATCGGCGACTGGCTGTGGGTGCCGGACGGGCTGGACTGCTACCGGCGGCTGCGGGCGTTCCGGGAAGCCGCCTGAGCCGGTCGGAAGCGAACGGGAAAGCGGCGGATATGACCGTCCGGCACATGGTGGGCGGATGAAGGAGCGGGGCTGGGTGCGTGCAGCTGCAAGGCGGAGGATTGAGGCAACGCGGAGCGTTGGTGATTGACGACAACGCCGCAGATGCGCGTGCCCAGCCCCGCGACGCCGCCCACCATGTGCCGGGCGGTCTAGGGTCCACCCGTGAACGAATTCGTACAGAGCCTGCGGCTGTGGTTCGCGCCGGAGCGCGTCCGGTCCGAGGGCGAGACCCCGGACTACCGCTTCTCGCTCGCCAACGAGCGGACCTTCCTCGCCTGGATCCGGACGGCGCTGGCCCTGATCGGCGGGGGCTTCGCGGTCGACCAGTTCCTGCCGGAGCTGTCCCGGGCGGTGCGTACGGGGCTGGCGCTCGCGCTGCTCGCGGCGGGTGTGCTGTGCGCGCTGCGGGCGGTCAACCACTGGGTGCGGTGCGAGCGGGCGATGCGGCGCGGCGAGGACCTGCCCGTCTCGCGGTTCCCGACGCTGCTGAGCATCGCGGTCGCCGTGGTGGCGGTGGCGATGGTGGTGGTGGTCCTCTTCGGCTGGGAGGGCCGGTGACCGCGGAGGAGCGCGACCCGGGGCTCCAGCCGGAGCGGACCCGGCTGGCGTGGCGGCGTACGACCCTGTCGTGCACGGTGGCCGCGGTGCTGGCCGTGCGGCAGACGCTGCACGGCGGGGCGACGGACACAGGGGTCATCGCGCTCTCGCTCAGCGCCCTCGCCTGGCTGGGGTTCCTGTGGGTCGCGAACCGCCGGGTGCAGTCCATGGGCGGCGCCCGGCCGCGGCCGATGGAGGCGGCGGGCGCGCTCACGGCCGCCGCGTGCACCGTGGCGCTGGCGGTGTTCGCGGCGGTGATGCTGTTCTGAGGGCGCCCCGCTCAGCCCTCGGGCGCGTCCCAGTCCACGGTGACGACGATCTTGCCCCGGGTCCGGCCCTCCGCGTTGAGCCGCTGGGCGGCCGCCGTCTCGGCCAGCGGGAAGACCCGGTCGACGTGGACCGTGACGATGCCCTGCTCGGCCAGTTCCGCGAGGTGCGCCAGGTCGGCGGCGTCGGGCCGGACGAACGCGTACCGGCCGCCGTACGAGAAGACCTCGGGATCCACGATGGAGGCGAGGCGTCCGTCCGGGGCCAGCGTGTCGGCGGAGGCGCGCAGGGCGTCCCCGCCCACCGTGTCGAAGGCCGCGTCGATGCCCTCGGGGGCCAGCTCCCGCAGCCGGTCCGCCAGCCCGTCCCCGTACGCCACGGGCTCCGCGCCGAGCGTGCGCAGGTGGTCGTGGTTGCGTTCGCTCGCGGTGCCGATGACGCGGCATCCGGCGTGCCGGGCGAGCTGGACGGCGAGTGAGCCGACGCCGCCCGCCGCCGCGTGGACGAGGACGGTGTCGCCCTCCTGGACGCGCAGGGTGCGGTGGAGCACCTGGTAGGCGGTGAGCCCGGCCAGGGGCAGGCCCGCCGCCTCCTCGAAGCTCAGCCGCAGGGGCTTGCGCGCGAGGGTGCGCACGGGCGCCGCCACGTACTCGGCGAAGGTCCCCCGGCTGAGGAAGTCCTCGCGCACATAGCCGATGACCTCGTCGCCCACCGCGAACTCGTCCACGGCGACGCCGGGCTGGACGACGACCCCCGAGACGTCCCAGCCGGGGATCACCGGGAAGACCGTGTCCAGGACGGAGTCGAGCTTGCCTTCCCGGGTCGCCCGGTCGACGGGGTTCACCGCGGCGGCCCGGACCTTGACCAGGACGGTGTCGGGGCCCACCTTCGGGTCGGGCCGCTCACCGTACTCGAGGACGTCCTCGTCGCCGAATCTGCTGTAGCTGATCGCCTTCATGCTCCGACCCTCAGGGCGGGCCGCGGCGCCCGCAACTCAGCCGGGTGTCACCAGCGGGGGATCGAGGGGGTGCGCCAGTCCGGCTCGGCCTTGCGCATCGCGGCGGCGTCGTCGCGCTCGCGCATCGTGCCGTCGTCGTCCAGCCAGCGGCGGTGCAGCGCGGCGAGCCGGTCCCGGTCGAGTTCGACGCCGAGCCCGGGGGCGTCGGAGACGGTGAGGCGGCCGTCCTCGAAGACGTGGCGGGCGGTGATGACGTCCTCGGTCTGCCAGGGGTAGTGGCTGTCGCAGGCGTAGTCCAGGTTGGGGACGGTGGCCGCGACGTGCGTCATCGCGGCGAGGCTGATCCCCAGGTGGGTGTTGGAGTGCATGGAGAGCCCGACGCCGTGCAGGCGGCAGATCGCGGCGAGTTCGCGGGTGCGGTGCAGCCCGCCCCAGTAGTGGTGGTCGGACAGGACGACCTGGACGGCGTCCCGGGCGAACGCCTCGGGGACCTCGGCGAGCGTCGTGACGCACATGTTGGTGGCCAGCGGCACCCCGGTGGCGGCCGAGACGGCGGCCATCGCGTCCGTGCCGCTCGCCGGGTCCTCCAGGTATTCGAGGACGTCCTTCAGCCGCTCGGCGACGTACAGCGAGGTCTCCACGGACCAGGCGCCGTTCGGGTCCAGGCGCAGCGGCTGCCCGGGGAACGCCTCGGCGAGCGCGCGGACGGCGGCGATCTCCTCGTCGGGCGGGAAGACGCCGCCCTTGAGCTTGAAGGAGGAGAAGCCGTGGTCCTGGGCGAACCGGCGGGCCTGGGCGACGACCCCGGCCGGGTCGAGCGCCGCGCCCCAGTCGTCGCGCTCCCCGCCGTCCGGGTGCTCCGCCCAGCGGTAGAAGAGGTACGCGCTGTACTCGACCCGGTCGCGGACCTTGCCGCCGAGCAGCGCGTGCACCGGGAGCCCGGTGGCCTTGCCGAGCGCGTCCAGGCAGGCCACCTCGAACCCGGAGACCACGGAGAGCCGCAGCTTGTCCGCGGTCTGGACGCCGCGCAGCCCGCCCGCGTCGACCCGCTCGTCGGCCGCCCGTGAATCGCCGCACACCTCGTCGGCCAGGGCGAACAGCCCGTTCACATCGCTGACCGGCCGTCCGGGCAGGGCGGCGGCCAGGGGCCGCGCGAGCTCCAGGTACTTGCCGTCGCCGTAGGTCTCCCCGATCCCGGTGACCCCGCCCCGGGTGACGACCTCCACGACGAGCCGGGGCGTGTACGGCTGGTGGACGCCCTGGGTGTTGAGCAGGGGCGGGTCGGCGATGAGGATCGGGGTCAGCCGGACGTCCTCGATGAGCAGCGCGGTATCCATACATGAACTCTATTCAGGGATGCGATCGAACGCCAGGGGCGGGGCGGTACTGGGACCGGAGACTCCGCATCCGGTTCCGGGGGCGCACTGGACGACATACCGACTGGTCGGCATCATGAGAGCGACCGTTCGCCCACCCCGGAGGTACGCACGATGAGCCACGTCCATCCGCCAGGTCTCGATCTCGACCGGCTGCGCGGACACCTGGACCGCGAGCGCCCGGGACTGGTGAGCGGACCGCTCGACGCCCGCGTCGTGGAGGGCGGCCGGTCGAATCTGACGTACCTGGTCACCGACGGAACCGGCCGCTGGGTCGTCCGCAGGCCTCCGCTGGGGCACGTCCTGGCCACCGCGCACGACATGAAGCGCGAGCACCGGGTGATCAGCGCCCTGCACCCGACGGCGGTCCCGGTCCCCGAACCGCTGCTGCTCTGCGAGGACGACGCGGTCATCGGCGCGCCGTTCTACGTCATGGAGTACGTGGAGGGCACCCCGTACCGCACGGCGGAGCAGCTGGCCCCGCTCGGCCCGGAGCGCACCCGCGCGGCGGTCCTCGCCCTGGTCGACACGCTGGTCGAGCTGCACGCCGTGGACCCCGGGGCGGTCGGGCTCGGCGACTTCGGGCGGCCGGAGGGCTTCCTGGACCGGCAGCTGCGCCGCTGGGGCAAGCAGCTGGCCGCCTCCCGCAACCGCGAGCTGCCCGGCATCGAGGAGCTGCACGCGGCGCTCGGCCGCGCGCTGCCCGTCTCCCCCGCGCCCACCGTGGTGCACGGCGACTACCGCCTGGACAACGCGCTGATCGGCGCCGACGACGAGATCAAGGCCGTCCTCGACTGGGAGATGTCCACGCTCGGCGACCCGCTCACCGACCTCGGGCTGCTCGTCATGTACAGCTCCGACCTGGGGCTGCCGGAGTCGCCGGTCTCCACGACCAGCGGCGCGCCCGGCCATCCGTCCCCCGCCGAGCTGATCGAGCGCTACGCGGCCCGGTCCGGCCGCGACACCTCCGCCATCTCCTGGTACACGGCCTTCGCCTGGTTCAAGCTCGCCGTGATCCTGGAGGGCATCCACTACCGCTACACGCTGGGCCAGACGGTCGGCGGCGGCTTCGACCGCATCGGCGATCTCGTCCCCGTCTTCATCGAGCACGGCCTCACCACCCTCCAGGAAGGCTGAACCCCCCATGGACTTCGCATTCGACGCCCGTACCGAGGAGCTGCGCACCCGGCTCCTCGCCTTCATGGACGAGCACGTCCACCCGGCCGAGCGGATCGCGGACGAGCAGCGCGCGGAGCTGGACTCGCCGTGGCAGACCCCGCGCATCGTGGAGGAGCTGAAGGCGGAGGCCCGCAGGCAGGGCCTGTGGAACCTCTTCCTGCCGGGCACGGAGCACGGGGCGGGGCTGAGCAACCTCCAGTACGCGCCGCTGGCGGAGATCACCGGCCGCTCGCCGCGTCTGGCGCCCACCGCGACGAACTGCGCGGCGCCGGACACCGGGAACATGGAGGTGCTGGCCGAGTTCGGCACGGACGAGCAGAAGAAGCGGTGGCTGGAACCGCTGCTGGCCGGGGAGATCCGGTCGGCCTTCGCCATGACGGAGCCGGAGGTCGCCTCCTCGGACGCGACCAACATCGAGACCCGGATCACCCGTGACGGCGGCGACTACGTCATCAACGGCCGCAAGTGGTACATCTCCGGGGCGATGAACCCGGACTGCGAGATCTTCATCGTGATGGGCAAGACGGATCCGGACGGCGCGGACATCCGCCGCCAGCAGTCGCAGATCCTGGTGCCCCGGGACACCCCCGGTCTGACGGTGAAGCGCGCCATGCGGGTGTACGGCTACGAGGACCACTGGCACGGCGGCCACGCGGAGGTCGTCTTCGAGGACGTGCGCGTTCCGGCGTCGAACCTGATCGGCGAGGAGGGCGGCGGCTTCGCCATCGCCCAGGCCCGGCTGGGTCCGGGGCGCATCCACCACTGCATGCGGCTCATCGGCATGGCGGAGCGGGCCATCGAGCTGATGTGCCGGCGCGCGGTCTCGCGTACGGCCTTCGGCAAGCCGCTGGCCCAGCAGGGTGTCGTGCAGAACTGGATCGCGGACGCCCGGGTCACCGTCGAGCAGCTGCGGCTGCTGGTGCTGAAGACGGCCTGGCTGATGGACACCGTCGGCAACCGGGGCGCGCACACGGAGATCCAGTCCATCAAGATCGCCACCCCGCGCGCGGTGGTCGCCATCCTCGACCAGGCGGTGCAGCTGCACGGCGCGGGCGGGGTGAGCCAGGACTTCCCGCTCGCCGAGCTGTGGGCCTCGGCCCGCACGCTCCGCCTCGCGGACGGCCCGGACGAGGTGCACCAGCGCTCGCTGGCCCGGCGGGAGATCAAGAAGTACCTGTAGCGCGTCAATAACCCCCGTACGGTACGTGGTCGGCCAGGGCCAGTTCGCGGGCGAAGGCCCGCACCCGCAGCAGGGTGCGGGCCAGCAGCCTGACCGGGAGGGAGCGGCGGCGGCCGTAGGCCACGGTCCACAGGGCGGGGATGCGGGTGGTGCTCTGGATGTGCGCCATGAATCCAGCTTGGCCCCGGTCCGGGAGGTGGTCCAACAGATGGATTCGCTGCCACCCATCGATAACGTAGATGGGGGCCGCTAGCGTGGGCGGATGGAGATTCGCCAGCTCCGCCACTTCATGGCGGTGATCACGCACGGCAGCTTCACCGCCGCCGCCCGCGCCGAGCTGATCGTGCAGTCGGCGCTGAGCACGTCCGTGCGCAACCTGGAACGGGAGCTGGGCGCCGAGCTCTTCGACCGCACCGGCCGCCGGGTGGTCCTCACCGAGGCGGGCCGGGCGCTGCTCCCCGCCGCGCGGACGGTGCTCGCGGGGACGGACGCCGCCCGGGACGCGGTGGCGGCCGTGTCGGGGCTGGCCACCGGGCGGGTCCGGGTCGGCACGATCCAGACGCTGACCTGCGTCGACCTGGCCGCCGAACTGGCCGCGTTCCACCGGCTGTGGCCCGGGGTGCAGATCTCACTGCGCGAGGCGACGACACCGGAGCTGGTGGCGGCGGTGCGCGCCGGGGAGCTGGACCTGGCCTATCTGGCGCCGGACACCGCGGAGCTGCCGGAGGGCGTCACCGCGTTCGCCACCTGGCACGAGGACCTGGTGCTGATCACCGCGCCCGGGCACCCGCTGGCGACGGCGGGGCGCACCCTGATCAAGGACCTCGCCGACGAGCCGTTCGTGGACTTCCGGGCGGGCACGGGCCTGGAGACGGCGGTGCGCAGGCTGGCCGCGCACTGCGGTCTGGAGCGCCGGATCACCTGTGACGTCACGCAGATCCGGCTGCTGGTCGACCTCGTCCGGGCGGGCATCGGGGTGGCGATCGTGCCGCGCCGGATCGGCGAGGACGCGGGGCTGCCGTGCGTGACCATCCGGCAGCCGGAGCCGGGCCGGACCGTGCTGCTGGTGGGCCGGGCGCCCCGGCCGCGCAACCCGGCGGCGGAGGCGCTGCTCGACCGCCTGTGCGGCCGGGAGCCCGTTACGGTCTGAGCGCCCGGAGCAGCAGGTCGGCCAGGTGGTCGGCGACCTCCTGCGGGGTGAGGGGGCCGTCCGGGCGGTACCAGGTCGACAGATGGTGGACCGAGCCGAAGTGGTAGTCCACGATGAGGTCCGCCGGGGTGGCGGTGGAGAAGACGCCGCTGCGCTGGCCCTCCTCGACCAGGGCGCGGAAGCGCTCGTGGTAGCGCCGCCGCTCGCCCCGTACCTGCTTGTTCTTCTCCGGGCTCAGGTGATGCATGGAGCGGAAGAAGATCGAGGCGTCGTCCAGGTTCTCGATGGTGGTGACGACCACGTCGGCCGCCGCGTCGCGCAGCCGCTGCTCGATGGGCGCCTCGGCGTTCGCGAAGGCGTCGAGCCGCTCCTGCTGGAGGCGCAGCACCCGGGCGTACACCTCCTGGAGCAGGTCCTCCTTGGAGCCGAAGTAGTGGTACAGCGCCCCCTTGGTGACTCCGGCCGCCTCCACGATCTCCTGCACCGAGGTGCGGTCGTAGCCCTGCTCGGCGAAGAGCCGGGTGGCGGCGGCCAGCAGTCGCTGGGGGACGGGGGTGCCGCTCCCGTCCGTCTCCTTGGCCATAGCCGCCGCCTTCCTTCCGTACGTACGCGTAGGTCTGTGCTAGCGGGCTGAACGCAGTTCCCGCCTGAGGATCTTCCCACTTGCCGTCTTGGGCAGCTCGGCCAGGATCTCGACCTCGCGCGGGTACTTGTAGGCGGCGAGCCGTTCCTTGCAGTACGCGCCCAGCTCGTCCGGCTCCACCGACGCGCCGGGGCGCAGGCTGACGTAGGCCCGGACGGTCTCGCCCCGGTAGGCGTCGGGCATGCCGACGACGGCGGCCTCGCGGACGGCCGGGTGCGTGTAGAGGACGTCCTCCACCTCGCGGGGCCACACCTTGAAGCCGGAGGCGTTGATCATGTCCTTCTTGCGGTCGACCACGTAGAGCCAGCCCTCGCGGTCCATGAAGCCGATGTCGCCGGTGCGCAGCTCGCCGTCGGGGAAGGCGGCCGCGGTGGCCTCGGGCAGTCCCCAGTAGCCGGAGACGACCTGCGGGCCGCGCACCGCGATCTCGCCCTGCTCCCCGAAGGGCACCTCCGCGCCGTTCTCGTCCAGGATGCGGACGACGGTGTCGGGGCCCGGCACGCCGACCGAGAGGGTGCCGGAGCCCGGGTCGACGGGCGCCTCGCGCTCCGGGGGCACGGAGGCGCAGGGGGCGGTGCACTCGGTGAGGCCGTAGCCGTTGCGTATGTACGGGCCGAGGCCCGCCCGGAACTGCTCCACGAGCGCGGGCGGCAGCGGCGCGCCGCCGGAGGAGATGACCTGGAAGGACGCGAAGTGCCCGGGCGTCACGCCGGGCGTGGCGGCCAGCGCCATGAAGGCGGTGGAGGGCCCGACGGTGTACGCGGGGCGGTGCTCGGCGAAGGCGTCGAGGACGACCCCGGGGTGGAAACGGTAGGCGAGGACGAGGGTGCCCGCGTTGGTGAGGCAGGCGGCCAGCTGGCAGACCATGCCGGTGATGTGGAAGAGCGGGGCCAGCGCGAAGTAGGCGGCGCCCCCGGGGACGGGGTGGCCGGTGCGCTGGCGTTCGGCGTTGACCATGATGTTGCCGTGGGAGTTCAGCGCGCCCTTGGGGGTGCCGCTGGTCCCGGAGGTGTAGCTGATCAGCGCGGTGTCGGAAGCGGTGAGCTCCCGTCCGGCGGGCGCGGGGAGGCCCTGGCGGGCGACGGCGACCAGGTCGTCGGCGTCCCCGGCGACCGGCAGCCGCTCGAAGTTGAGGACCCGCTCGTCGTTCTGCGTCTGGAGGTCCAGCTCGCAGGCGGTGAGCGCGATCCGGACGCCGGGCGCGGCCGCTGCGGTGTCCCGGAGATACGCCTCCCAGGCCCGGTCCGAGCAGATCAGGACGGTGACCTGGGCGTCCTTGAGGACGTGGCCGACCTCGGCGGACTTGTACATCGGGTTGAGCGGGACGACGGTGGCCCCGGCCTTCCAGGCGCCGAGGAGCGCGAGAACGAACTGCGGGGAGTTCTGGAGCATGATCGCGACCCGGTCGCCGCGCTCCAGGCCCCGGGCGGCGAGGTGGCCGGCCACGGAGTCGGAGAGCTCGTCCGTCTCGCGGTAGGTGAGGCGTCCGTCGAAGTAGGCGAGCGCCGGGTGGTCCGGGGCGCGGTCCACGGACGCGCGGAAGGCGTGCACCAGGGTCTCGGCGGGGTGGACGGGGGCCCGCTGGGCCTCGCTGAGCAGCGGGAGCCAGGGCTTCGCCGCGTAGATGGACTCGGTCATGCTCCGGTCTCCTCCCAGGTGCGCTGAAGGCGGTTCATGCCGCGGATCCAGCGATCGGTGTCGGCGGCCCTGGCTTCGTAGTAGCGGCCGACCTCGGGGTGCGGCAGGACCAGGAAGCGGTCGTTCGCCATGGCGTCGAACAGGGCGTCCGCGACGGCCTCGGGCTCGATGGCGCCGGGGGCGAGGACGAGCTCGCCGGCCGATCCGGCGGCGGTGAGCATGTCCGTACGCACGCCCTGCGGGCAGATCGCGTGGACCTTCACGCCCCGGTGCCGGTAGGTCAGCGACAGCCACTCCGCGAAGGCGACCGCGCCGTGCTTGGTGACGCTGTACGGGGCGGCGCCGATCATGGTGAGCAGCCCGGCGGCGGAGGCGGTGGAGACGAACCGGCCGCTGCCGCGTTCCAGCCAGTCCGGAAGCAGCGCGCGGGCCGCCCGGACATGGGCCATCACGTTGACGTCCCAGGCCGCGGCCCAGACCTCCTCGTCGGCCATCGGGTCGCCGGGCGAGGCGAGGCCCGCGTTGGCGCAGTACACGTCGATGGTGCCGTCCAGGGCGTCCCGGGCGGTGTCCACGATCCGGGAGGCGTCCCCGGCGACGGCGGTGGCGCCGATCTCGTCGGCGAGCGCCTCGATCCGGGACGCGTCGAGGTCGTTGACGACGACCCGTGCGCCCTCGGCGGCGAATCTGCGGGCGAGGGCGGCGCCGATGCCGCCTCCGGCCCCGGTGACCACTACGCCAGCGCCCTGCACCGTACTCATCGCTCTCGCACCTCTCAGCCGACTGCACCGGCAGACTAACCAGTCGGTATGTCGTGTGGGAAGGGGTGGCGTGCGGGAAGGGCTGGCGGCGCCCCATCGGCCACTCCCGGCGCGGCGGCCTCGTCCGACACGTTCCCCCGGGCCGCTCGGCGCGCTAGCGTGCGTGGCCATGACACTCGTCGCGATCTTGGAGGTAGCCGAATGAGCCTGTCCAGGCGTGGTTTGCTCAGCGCCGGCGGTGCGATGGGAGCCCTCGCGGCCACGGCCGCGTCGGCCGGCCCCGCGGCCGCCGGTGCGTCGCACGGCAAGGGCCACGGGAACGGCCACGGGGGCGGGCAGCGGGTCCGTACCGGCTTCGACCGGCTGGCGGCGGACGGCTACGCCCTGCTGAAGGGGCAGCGCGTCGGCGTCGTCACCAACCCGACCGGGATCACGTCCGACGTCCGGCACATCGTGGACGTGATGCACCCGGACAGCCGGGTGAACCTCACCGCCGTCTTCGGCCCCGAGCACGGCTTCCGGGGCACCGCGCAGGCGGGCGGCTCCGAGGGGCGCTACGACGACCCGGCGACCGGTCTTCCGGTCTACGACACGTATCTGAAGAGCGGTCAGGCCCTCGCCGACATCTTCACGGCGTCCGGCGTGGACACGATCGTCTTCGACATCCAGGACGCGGGCGCCCGCTTCTACACGTACATCTGGACGCTGTACGACTGCATGGAGGCGGCCGCACTCGCGGGCAAGAGGTTCGTCGTGCTGGACCGGCCGAACCCGGTGTCGGGGCGGGCGGCGCTCGGGCCGGTGCTCGACCCGGCGTTCGGCACGTTCGTGGGGCGGCGGGAGATCTCGCAGGCGCACGGGATGACCGTGACCGAGCTGGCGCTGCTGTTCAACGGGGAGTTCCTGAAGGACCGCCCGGCCGAGCTGGAGACCGTGAAGATGACGGGGTGGTCGCGCTCCGACTTCTTCGACGCGTCGGGGCTGCCGTGGGTGCCGCCGAGCCCCAACATGCCGACGCCCGACACGGCGCTCGTCTACTCCGGCACGTGCCTCTTCGAGGGGACGAACCTCTCCGAGGGGCGCGGCACGACCCGCCCGTTCGAGCTGCTGGGCGCGGAGGGCATCGACCACACGTGGGCGGACGCGGCCAACGCGCTGGAGCTGCCCGGGGTGGCGTTCCGCGAGGCGTACTTCGCGCCGACGTTCTCGAAGTTCCAGGGCGTCACGGTGGGCGGCGTGCAGCTGCACGTCCTGGACCGCGAGGTCTTCGACCCGGTGCGTACGGGGATCGCGCTGCTGATCACCGCGAAGCGGACGTGGAGCGGGTTCGCGTGGCGGTCGGACAACTGGATCGACAAGCTGACCGGCAACACGCGGGTGCGCACGATGATCGACGCGGGGGCGGACCTGGACGAGGTCGTCGGCGCGTGGGCTGCGGACCTCGCGAAGTTCCGGGCCGTCCGCAAGCGGTACTTGCAGTACCGGTGAGGTGGGCCGGGCGGGCCCGCGAGGACCCGCCCGGCCGCGGTCTCAACGGTGGCTCGGGAACTCCACCACCTGCTGGTACGTCGGGCGGTTCTGCCAGTGGATGGCCTTCTGGGCGATGCCGCCCAGCGCGCGGTGGATGATCGAGTCCGTGCACCACTGCTCGCCGGCCTTGCAGTTGTCGTCGGCCGGGTAGACCTCGGCCGCCGGCACCGCCGCCGCCTCCTTGAGCGAGGCGAGCAGCGCCGTACGGCAGGCGCTCAGGTCGCCGTTGCCGCAGTACGGCTTGGCCAGCGGGCCCTTGACCTCCTGCCCGAGCACCTGGCGCAGGTCCTTGTCGGCGAAGCCCCACCAGCCGTACTGGAAGGCCGAGCCGCTGTGCGCCCCGCTCGGCCCGTGGCTGGCGGCCGGGGACTCGTCGGTGGCGAGGTTCGCGGTGAGCGCCCCGTACAGGTCGTCACCGAGACCGGGCCGGAACTCCGCCTCGATCAGCCGCGGCCACCAGGCGTCCATGATCCGGACCGCGTCGGCGTGCCCGTACGTGTGCGAGCCGGGGCTCGTCTCCTTGCGCTGGGCGCCCGACGCCCGCCAGGAGTCCAGCTGCTGGACCACCGCGTTCAGGTCCGGGTCGGTGACCGGCTGGGAGCGGACGACCTTCAGCAGCTCGGGCAGCAGCTGTTCGCCGCGCAGGTCGGTGAGGGCCGCGTCCGCCATGGCCCGGGTGAGCGAGGCGCGGGTCACGCCGCCCTCGGCGACGAGCTTCGAGACCCGGTCGTCCAGCAGGTCGCCGCGGTGCACCGCGCTGAGCCCGAAGCCCGAAGCGGCGTACCCCTCGGCCTGCTTGTTGTTCCAGGAGATGTAGTAGTCCTGGCCGCTGGAGTGCGGGTGCTCGGCGAAGGCGGTGTACGAGGCGGTGTTGGCGGCCGGGTCGTAGCCCTGCCACTCGTACGCCTTCTCGGCGCGGATGGGGAGCGCCGGGTCGACGCCGCGCGCGCGCACCGGGTTCATGCCGCTGTTGTAGTAGGCGGCGGTGCGGGAGTCGGCGTAGAACCAGTTGAAGGCGTAGTCGATGCTGCTCGCCGCCTGCTGGAAGGAGGCCGCGTCGGTGACGTACGCCGGGTCGTTGAGCATCTGGAAGCCGATGATCGAGTCGGCCTCGTGGCGGTACGTCGAGCGCAGCGTGGTGTACGCGACGGGCTTGCCGCCCACGGTGGCGCGGTGGGTGACGATGCCGTAGTTGGTTCGCCACACCTGCATGCGGTACGAGCCCTTGGCGGTGGAGTCCGCGACGGTCGGCTTCCAGGAGTTGGACTTCTCCATCTTCTCCATCGCGGTGCAGGTGCCCCGGTAGAGGTAGTGCGTGGAGTCCTTGGTGGGCGTGGAGCCGTCGGGCTCGCAGAGGTCGATCGCGTACGTGTCGGTGATGTCCTGGCCCGCCGAGGTGGCGCTCCAGGCGTAGTCCTGGCCCCGGCCCATCTGGATGTACATCCCGACACCCGCGAAGGAGACGCCGCGCGCGCTGATGCCCGGGCCCTGGAGCTCCTGGAGCATCATCAGCTGCGGCGCGAAGTAGCCGGTCTGGGGCCCGAACACGGCGACCGGGTGCCCGCTCGCGGTGCTCTTGCCGGACACCAGCAGGGCGTTGGACATCCCGCGCTTCTGGGCGCCGGAGCCGGACCCGGGCAGTGAGCCCTCGGGGATGACGCCGTTGTCGAAGATGCCCTGCGCCTTCTTGAGCGCGGAGGGCGCCTTGACGGGGGCCTTCACTCCGGTGCCGGCCGAACCGGTGCGGTCGTAGATCAGCGGTTCGGTGGTGACGGAACCCCGGTCCGGGAGGGCCGTGCCGACGGCGTTCTCGGGCTTGTCGGCGTACGGGAAGGAGGTGCCGTCGTGGATGGTGAGCACGGCCTCGGGGTCGTTGCGCTGGCGGAACGACTCCCAGACTTTCGTGCCCTCGGCGACCCCGTACTTCTGCTGCGCGGAGAGCAGCGACAGCGCCGCCTGCACCTCGCCGCCGCCCCCGCCGCCGAACTGGCCGCCGACGACCGAGGCGATGGAGATCAGGTCGGTGAGCTTGAACGGCTGGATCTCGCCGATGTTGGTGATGGCGTCGATCTTGCCGGTCAGGACGTACTCGCCGGGGAAGTAGCGGCCGTCCTTCGACTTCTTGCGGTAGGCGTTGATGCCGTCGACGTACGCCTGCGCGTCCGCCATGGCCTGTTCGCCCCTGGCCCCCTCATGGGTCCTGATGTATTCGACCTGGGCCTCCAGATCGGCCTCGGTGTACGGGGCCTGCGGCCAGAACTGCTGCTCCAGGCCCTGGTTGGCGAGGGCCCCGCCGGCGAACGAGGTCAGCTCGCCGCGCCCGATGTGCCGGAAGAGGTCCATCAGCCACAGCCGGTCCTGCCCGGCCGCGAACCCGGCGCCGAACTCGGTGCCGTAGCGCGTGGTGCCCTTGATGTGCGGGACGCCGGAGGACTTGTCGCGGGTGATGGTGACGTCGTCGCGCGGCGAGGTGACGGACTCGACCTGGTCCTTCGGGACGCCGAACGAGGCGTCGTTGAAGAAGTCGGTGAGCTTCTGGTCGGTGAGCCCGGTGTGCCCCGCGACCAGCCCGTTGTAGCGGTCGAGCTGGTCGTCGCTGTGCGCGGGGTGGGTGCCGAACGCCTTGTTGCCCAGGATCTCGACGAGGGTGGCGTTGCCGTTCGCGCCGGGCGGCAGGATGTCGTCGCACTGCCCCTGGCAGTAGTCGGGGACGGGATCCGCCTCGGCGGCGCCCGCGTGGGGAGCGGCGGCGAGCAGGGACGTACTGAGGGCGAGAGCCGCGGCGAGGGCGGCGGCTCTGGTGGTACCGGTGCGGGTCATACGGGTGCGTGGGGGCATGCGTACTCCTCCGAGAGGCCGATGCGCGGCAGGTTACTGGCGGTACGACCGGTCGGTAAGATGAACATCGGTCACCTTTTCCGAATCGCCACATGCCGCCGGATTCTGTGCGGCGTCTCATCTTTCGGACGCTTCGGCCTTTGGATGGAGCCGATCCGGGCAGGCGTACGTCCATCCCCTGACGCCGAAGTACGGGCGACGGAGTACGAGCGACGGAGGTGGCGGCTCAATGGCCGGTTTCCGGAGTCTGGCGAGACAGGTCCGCGACCCGAGAAGCGACCTGGCACTGCGGCGGTATTCGCTGCGCAAGTGCCTGGAACGCTTCGCCCCCTACGGGCACCGGGCGACCTGGGACCATCTGTGCGCACGGCACGGCATAGCCCCCGAGGACCGGGCCCCGGACCCGGTGCGACTGGTGCGGGCACTGGACGAGCTGGAGCGGGCCCGCACGGTCTGGCTCGGTTACGAGGCGGGGTTCGCGGAGCGCCGCAGGCGGGAGAAGCACCGGGGGCTGCGCCGGCCCGGCGCCTTCGACGACTGGCACCGGCGCACCTGGGGCGGCAACGGCGTCGCGCGCTGCGACGACCCGGCGGTCCATCCCTCGGCCCCGCTCGCCGAGGTGCTGGCCCGGCTGATCTCGGCCCTGGAGGCGGAGCCCGGGGCCGGCTGCCCGGTGTGCGGCAAGACCGGGATCACCTGGCGGCACGACCTGGACACCGAGCCGTGGTCGGGCCCGGTCTGCACGGGGTGCGGGATCGTGGTGCCGCAGCCCGTGCTCACCCCGGCGGCCCTGGCACGGGCCCGCCGCGACCGGGCGGGCGAGCTGGCGACGGTGGCCTGAGACGGGATACGGGCGGCCCGCAGCGGGGCCGCCCGGCACGCATCCGGTCAGCAGCAGCCCTCGGCACTCTCCGCCGCACGGGCGGCCGGTGCACGGTCCGCCTTGCGCTCCGGCATCAGGCGCGAGCCGCTGATCTTCTCGCCGTTGATGTCGTCCGGGTTGGACAGGACACAGGTCTCCAGCGAGAGGCAGCCGCAGCCGATGCAGTCGGTGAGGTGGTCGCGGAGCCGGCCCAGCTGCTTGATCCGGTCGTCCAGCTCGGAGCGCCAGGCGTGCGAGAGCCGCGCCCAGTCGTCGCGGTTCGGGGTGCGCTCCTCGGGGAGCTCGGCCAGCGCCTCGCGGATGGTGGCCAGCGGGATGCCCACCCGCTGGGCCGCGCGGACGAAGGCGACCCGGCGCAGGGCGTCCCTGCTGTAGCGACGCTGGTTGCCGCTGGTGCGACGGCTGCTGATCAGGCCCTTGGCCTCGTAGAAGTGCAGGGCCGACACGGCGGCGCCGCTGCGCGCGGAGAGCTGGCCGACGGTGAGTTCGTGAAGTGTCTGCGGGATCTGGGGCACCCGTCGAACCCTACGTGGCCGGTGCCCGGCCGGTCCGTCGTTGACAGGAACGCACCCGCGCACGATGCTGAGCAAGCGCTTAGACCGACCGGCGAGTGGAGGGCGGGTAAAGGAGCGGGGCTGGGTGCGTGCAGCTGCAAGGCGGAGGATTGAGGCAACGCGGAGCGTTGGTGATTGACGACAACGCCGCAGATGCGCGTGCCCAGCCCCGCGACGCCGCCCTCCACTCGCCGGTCGGTCTGAAAAAGCGTGGACGATCAGTGGAGCGTGAAGGGCAGGAGCAGGGACATGGCTGAGCCGAGGATCTTCGAGTCCGCGCAGGAGCTGCGGGACGGCGTGGGCGAGCAGCTGGGGTACAGCGACTGGCTGGAGGTCGACCAGAAGCGGATCGATCTGTTCGCCGACGCCACCGGCGACCACCAGTGGATCCACGTGGACCCGGAGAAGGCGGCGGCCGGCCCGTTCGGGAAGACCATCGCGCACGGCTATCTGACGCTGTCGCTGCTGCCGGTGCTCGTCCCGCAGGTCATGGCGGTCGAGGGCGCGAAGATGGGCATCAACTACGGCACCAACAAGGTCCGCTTCCCCTCCCCCGTGCCCGTCGGCTCCCGGGTGCGCGCGACGGCCGTCCTGAAGAGCGTCGAGGAGGCGGGCGGCGGCGTGCAGATCACCGCCGTCGTGACGGTCGAGCGCGAGGACGGCGACAAGCCGGCCTGCGTCGCCGAGTCGGTGTCGCGCTACTACTTCTGAGCCCGCGCCCGCGTGCGTACGCGAACGCCCCCGGTCCCTCGCGCGGGACCGGGGGCGTTCGGCCGTGCTCAGCGCCCGGCGGCGACCATCCGCAGCACCAGGCCCGCGTACAGCTCGGCGACCTCGTCGGGGGTCCGGCTGCCCTGCGCGTTGAACCAGCGCGCCACGTCGATGCAGAGCGACAGCACCGCGAGCGTGGTGCCCGGCACGTCCGGTACGTCGAACTCGCCGGAGGCGACGCCCTCGCCGATGATCCGGCGCACCACCGCGTCGGTCCTGCGGCGCAGCGCGATGATCTCAGTGCGGTGCTCCTCGCCGAGCGCGTCCAGCTCGTACTGGACGACGCGGGCGGTGGTGTGCCGCTCGGCGTGCCAGCGGACGAAGGAGCGTACGGCGGTGGCGAGCCGTTCGGCGGCCGTGCCGTCACTGTCCGCGGCGGCCTCCAGCACGGCCAGGGCACGGTCGTGGCCGATCCGGCTGATCCGGTGGAGCAGCTCTTCCTTCGTCTTGTAGTGGATGTAGAGCGCGGCGGGGCTCATTCCGGCGCGGCCCGCGATGTCCCGGGTGGTGGTCGCGTGGTACCCGCGCTCGGCGAAGGCGTCGACGGCCGCGACGAGGAGCCGCCGGGCGGCCTCGGGCGTCACCTCGGCCCACGGCGGGTCCTCGGCGTCGGTCTCCTGCGCCGTGCTCATCGTCGCTCGCCCCTCTCAGTCAGCAGGACGCACACCATACCCCGATCCTGAGCAAGCGCTTAGGGAGACGTTGAGCGGGTGGGCGTCAGAGCTTCTGGAAGGGGTCGTGCTCGGCGAGGATCTTCTCCAGCCGGGCCTGGTCGACCCGGCTGACCAGCTGGCCCGCCTCCTGCCGGTCACGGATGACCTTGGCCAGCGTGAAGCAGGACGTGACCAGGTAGAGGACCCCGATGGCGAGGAAAGCGCGCACCCAGGCGTCGGCGTCGAGGAAGTAGATTCCGAGGGTCACCGCGGCCATCGCGATCCCGAAGGACGCGACGGCCTGCCCGAAGTAGGCGCCGGTGGTCTGCTGTTTGACCGGTGTCGTCTCACTCATGGCGCCCAGCATCCGGCGGTATGACGCACGCCACATCCGTTCGGATACTCAGAAGATACTCAGAACGCGGAAACTCCGGTCAGGGCGCGGCCGATGATCAGCTTCTGGATCTGACTGGTGCCCTCGTAGAGCGTCATCACGCGGGCGTCCCGGAGCAGCTTGCCGACCGGGTACTCATCGATGTAGCCGTAGCCGCCGAAGACCTGGAGCGCGTTGTTGGCGGCCCGCACGGCGGCCTCGGAGGCGAACAGCTTGGCCCGGGACGCGGCGGTGGCGAAGTCCTGGCCCCGGTCGACGAGGTCGGCGACCCGCCAGGTGAGCAGGCGCGCCGCCTCGACGTCCACGGAGATGTCGCTGATGAGTTCCTGGACGAGCTGGTAGCCCGCGATGGGCCTGCCGAACTGCTCGCGTTCACCGGCGTATCCGACGGCCGCGTCCAGGGCGGCCTGGGCGATGCCGACGCAGCCGGCGGCCACCGACATCCGGCCCTTGGCCAGGGCGGACATCGCGATCGAGAAGCCCTTGCCCTCGGGGCCCAGCAGGGCGCTCGCGGGCACCCGGACGTCCTCCAGGACCAGTTCGGCGGTGGCCTGGCCGCGCAGGCCGAGCTTGCCGTGGATGGTGCGGCGGGTGAGGCCCGGGGCGTCGGCGGGGACCAGGAAGGCGGAGACGCCCCTGTGGCCGGGGGTGTCGTTGGTACGGGCGAAGAGCAGCACCACGTCGGCCCAGGTGCCGTTGGTGATGAACATCTTGCTGCCGTTGATCACGTAGTCGCCGCCGTCCCGCACGGCCCGGGTCGCCAGGCTGCCCGCGTCCGAGCCGGTGCCGGGCTCGGTGAGCCCGAAGCAGCCGACCGCGTCGCCCGAGGTGAGCCGGGGCAGCCATGCGCGCTTCTGCTCCTCGTCGCCCCAGGCGGCGACGGTCTTGGCGACCAGGCCGAGGGAGACCGAGACGATCCCGCGCACCGAGGAGTCGCCCCGGCCCAGCTCCTCGGTCACCAGGCAGTACGCGAGGTGGTCGCCGCCCGAGCCGCCGTACTCCTCGGGGACGGTCAGGCCGAGGAAGCCGAGGGCGCCGAGCTTCTTCACGATCGACTTGTCGACGTTCTCGGCCCGGTCCCACTCGGCCGCGTACGGGGTGACCTCGCGGGCGACGAAGTCCTCGGCGAGCCGCCGGACGGCCTCCTGCTCCTCGCTCAGCTCCAGGTTCATCGGCCGCACCCTCCGCCTTAATTAGCACTGCTAGTTTTCATCTGGCAGGGCCTACTATGTGCCGCATGGCCCGCCCGCGCAAGCCCCTCCTGAGCAGAGAACGCATCGTCGAGAAGGCGAGCGCCCTCGTGGACGCCGAAGGGCTGGACGCGGTCTCGACCCGCCGCCTGGCGGCCGAGCTGGGGGTCAGCGGGCCCTCGCTGTACAACCACTTCCGCAACAAGGACGAGATCCTGGACGCGGTCGCGGACGCCGTCTCGGCACAGGTCGACCTGTCGATGTTCGAGGAGTCCGACCCCCGGGACTGGCGGGCCGCCCTGCACGACTGGGCGGTCTCCTACCGGGCCGCGCTCGCCGCGCATCCGCACATCGTCCCGGTGCTCGCGCAGGGGCCCGGGCGCCGCCCGGCCGGTCTGCGGGTCGCGGACGCCGTGTTCGGGGCCATGGTGCGCGCGGGGTGGCCGCCCGCCCAGGCCACGTACATCGGGGCGCTGATGCGCTACTTCATCACCGGCTCGGCGCTCGGCTCCTTCGCCCGGGGCTTCGTGGACGACGAGACCGCGTACGACCCCGCCGACTACCCGCACCTGGGCCAGGCGCACCTGCTGGCCGAGCGGCGGCAGCAGGTGGACGAGGGCGCGTTCGAGACCGGGCTGCGGGCCCTGGTGGACGGGCTCGCGCTGCAGTACGTCCCGCCCCGGTCCGAGCGGTGACCCTTCGGTGGGCGCCGAACCTTCCCGGCCGTACGGTCAGGTCCATGACGACGCTCCCCTCCCCCGCCGCCGCGCCCCCGGCCCCCCGTGACTGGCGGGCCGCGGCCGCCGCCTCCACCACCGTGGTCCTCTGGGCCTCCGCCTTCGTCTCCATCCGCAGCGCGGGCGACGCCTACTCCCCCGGCGCGCTGGCCCTCGGCCGGCTGCTGGCCGGCTCCCTGGCGCTGGGCACGCTGCTGCTCGTACGCCGCGAGGGGCTGCCGTCCCGGGCCGCCTGGCCGGGGATCGTCCGGTCCGGGCTGCTGTGGTTCGGCCTGTACATGGTGGTGCTGAACTGGGGCGAGCAGCAGGTCGACGCGGGGACCGCCGCGATGGTCGTGAACATCGGGCCCCTGCTGATCGCGCTGCTCGGTGCCCGGCTGCTCGGCGAGGGGCTGCCGCGCCGGCTGGTGCTGGGCATGGCGGTGTCCTTCGCGGGCGCGGCGGTGGTGGGGCTCTCCATGTCGGGACACGGGGGTTCGTCGGTCCTGGGCGTGCTGCTGTGCCTGCTGGCGGCGGTGGCGTACGCGGGCGGGGTGGTCGGCCAGAAGCCGGCGCTGCGGCACGGATCAGCGCTCCAGATCACCACGTTCGGCTGCCTGGCCGGGACGGTGGCGTGTCTGCCGTTCTCCGGGGCGCTGGTCTCGGACGCCGCCGACGCGCCGCTGTCCGCGACGCTCAACATGGTCTACCTCGGGCTCTTCCCGACCGCGCTGGCCTTCACCACCTGGGCGTACGCCCTCGCCCGCACCACCGCCGGGCGGATGGGCGCCACCACCTACGCGGTCCCGGCGCTCGTGGTGCTGATGTCGTGGCTGCTGCTGGACGAGGTGCCCGCCCCGCTCACCGTCGGCGGCGGCCTGCTGTGCCTGGCCGGGGTGGGGGTCTCCCGGATGCGTCCGCGCACTGGTCCGACGCCTGGCGACCCGGCCCCGGCGGTGGAAGGCCCCCGCCACGACGCGGAGGACCCGGCAGCGGACCGGAGCTGAGCAGCCGGGCCGGCGAAGCCCGCCCGGCTGCTCACCACCGGCCTCCGCGCCGGAGGACCGCCTGGCCCTAGAAGACCACCAGCGCCCGGCCGCCCTTGCCCGCGATCATGTTGTCGAAGGCGGCCGGGATGCCGTCCAGGCCGATGCGTTCGGTGACCATCATGGAGAGGTCGAAGCGGCCCGCCCGGATGTGGTCCGCCAGCACCGGCAGGTCGCGGGCCGGGTCGCTGTCGCCGTAGACGCAGCCGGTCAGGGTGCGGCCCCAGTGGAAGATCTCCAGGGCGTTGAAGGTGACCTGCTGGTCCTTGCCGCCGATGCCGACGACCGTGGTGCGGCCGCCCCTGCGGGTGGACTCCCAGGCGCTCCGGATGGTGGCCGCCCGGCCCACGCACTCCACGGCCACGTCCGCGCCCTGGCCCCCGGTGAGCTTCCGGATGTCCCGGGGCGTGGTCTCCGAGGCGATGACGAAGTCCGTGGCGCCCGCCCGGCGGGCCAGCTCCTCCTTCTCCGGGGAGACGTCGACCGCGATGACCTGCGAGGCGCCCGCGATCCGGGCGGACTGGAGCACGGCGAGCCCGACGCCGCCGATGCCGAACACCACGACGGACTCCCCCGCGCGGACCCGCGCGCTGTGGTGGACCGCGCCGTAGCCGGTGAGCACGGCGCAGCCCAGGAGGGCCGCGTCGGTGAGCGGGATGCCGTCCGGGGCGGGCAGCACGCAGTTCCCGGCGACGACGGTCTCCTCGGCGAAGGCGGCGACGTTGAGCCCGGGGTGCAGGTCGGTGCCGTCGGCGGTGCGGGCGTGCAGGTCGGCCGCGCCGGCGAGGGCGTTCGCGCAGAGCCACACCTCCCCGATGCCGCAGTGGTGGCAGCTGCCGCAGGAGGGCGCCCAGTTGAGGACGACGCCGTCGCCCGGGGCGACATGCGTGACGCCCTCGCCGACCGCGACGACGGTGCCGGCGCCCTCGTGGCCGAGGACGGCGGGTACGGGCACCCGCATGGTGCCGTTGGACAGCGAGAGGTCGGAGTGGCAGACCCCGGCGGCCGCGAGGCGGACGCGTACCCGGCCGGGGCCGGGGTCCGGCAGGACGATGTCGGTGATCTCCAGCGGAGCTCCGACGGCGGGCAGTACGGCGGCGCGGACCACGGACTGGCTCCTTGCTGATCGCTGAGGGTGGGTGGTACAGGGCTCAGAACTGGAGGGACTTGGTCTGGAGGTATTCGGCGAGACCGTGCGCGCCGAGTTCGCGGCCGACGCCGGACTGCTTGTAGCCGCCGAAGGGCGCGAGCGGGTTGAAGCGGCCGCCGTTGATGTCGACCTGACCGGTGTCCATCCGGCGGGCGAAGGCCACGGCCGTCTCGTCGTCGGCGGCCCAGACCGCGCCCGCGAGCCCGTAGACCGTGCCGTTGGCGATGCGGAGCGCGTCGTCCTCGTCCTCGTACTTCAGGATCGAGACGACCGGGCCGAAGATCTCCTCCTGGGCGATCGTCATCTCCGGGGTGACGTCGGCGAAGACCGTGGGGCTGACGTAGTAGCCGGTGGGCAGCGGGGCCTCGGGGCCGCCGGCGACGAGGCGGGCGCCCTCCTCGACACCCTTCTCGATGTAACCGCGCACCCGGGCCTGCTGCTTGGCGTTGACGAGCGGGCCGACGCGGTCCCCGGGCACGTACTTGGCGACGGCGGCCGCCGCGAGCGCCACGGCCTCCTCGTACCGCTCGGCGTCCACCAGCATCCGGGTCCAGGCGCTGCACGTCTGCCCGGAGTTGGACATCACGTTGGCGACGCCCACGTTGACCGCCTTGGCGAGGTCCGCGCCGGGCAGGATCACGTTGGCGGACTTGCCGCCCAGTTCCAGCGCGACGCGCTTGACGGCGGCGCCGGCCGTGGCGCCGATCTGCCGGCCGACCGCGGTGGACCCGGTGAAGGAGACCAGGTCGACGTCCTCGTGCGCGGCGAGGGCCTGTCCGGCGACCGGGCCGAGGCCGGTGACCAGGTTGAACACGCCCGCGGGCAGCCCGGCCTCGGCGACCGCCTCGGCGAAGAGCTGGGCGGTGAGCGGGGTGTCCTCGGCGGGCTTGAGGACGACCGTGCAGCCGGCGGCCAGCGCGGGGGCGACCTTGGCGACGATCTGGTGCAGCGGGTAGTTCCAGGGGGTGATCGCGCCGACGACGCCGACGGGCTCCAGGTACACCGTGGAGTTGCCGTGCCGCTCCTCGAAGGAGTACGCGGCGGCGAGCTCGGCGTAGGTCCCGGCGACCAGGACCGGGAGGCCCGCGTGCACGGAGACGGCGAGCGCGGGCGGGGCGCCCAGCTCGGCGGTGACCGTTTCGGCGATCTCCGCCGCGCGGACGCCCAGCACGTCGCGGAGCGCGGCGATGCGGGCGGCGCGCTCGGTGGGCGGGGTGGCGGCCCAGCCGGGGAAGGCGGCGCGGGCGGCGCGTACCGCGGCGTCCACGTCCTCGGCGGTACCGGCCGGGACGTGGCCGATGACCTGCTCGTCCGCCGGGTTCACGACCGCGATCGTGTCCGTTCCCGTGGCGGGCCGCCAGGCGCCGCCGATGTACATACCGTCGTGGGCCTTCATCGCTGTTCCTCCCGGGCACGGTGACGGACGGGATCGTCCGGAGCCCAAACTAGCGCTGTTAGTTTTCAGGCGCCAGAGACCCCCGTCACGGCCGGGCTCCCCCGTCTACATGTCCAGGCCCGGCACGTCCTTCGGCAGCGGGCAGATGCGGCGGCCCTGGTGGTCGAAGACGTACAGGTGCGCGAGGTCGACCAGGAGGGGCACCTGGCCGCCGGTGCGCAGCATCATGTCGGGGCCGGTCCGCACCACCAGGTCGCTGGCGGTGACGGCGGGGCGGTCCGGGCTGTGCATGCCCGGCGGCAGGTCGTCGGCCTCCGGCGCGTCCAGGACGGCGACGTTCCCGCCGATGTAGGAGCCGGCGCGCTCCCTGATCCGGTCCAGCATCCCCGTACCGCCCTGGCCGCCGCGCCGCCTGCGCACGGGTCCCCGGTCGGTGCGGGCCGATTCCAGCTCGGGGACCACGGCGGGCCGGGAGCCGGTGTTGAGGTGGACCAGCGCCTCGTGGCCCTGGTATTCGACGTGCTCCACGATGCCGCTGAGCGCGACCTCGCCCGGGCGGGCGTGGCTGGGCGGGGCGATCCGGACGGCCTCCGAGCGCAGGCCGACGATGATCGGTCGGCCCTGCTGGATGCGCAGGAGCTGGTGGTCGGGGCTGAGCGGTTCGGGCAGCGGGAGGCGCTGGCGGCCCAGGTCGATGGACATCCGGCCCTCCAGGGGCGCGTGCACCACGGCCTGGAGGAGGTTGATCCGGGGCGTCCCGATGAAGGCGGCGACGAACACGTTCTCCGGCAGGGCGTACACCTCGCGCGGCGGGCTGACCTGCTGGAGGACCCCGCCGCGCATGACGGCGACCCGGTGGCCCAGGGACATGGCCTCGGCCTGGTCGTGGGTCACGTAGACGGTGGTGACGCCGAGTTCCTTGGTGAGCTGGGCGATCTCGGCGCGCAGGTGGTTGCGGAGCTTGGCGTCCAGGTTGGACAGCGGCTCGTCCATGAGGAAGGCGGAGGGCTGGCGCGAGATGGCCCGCCCCATGGCGACCCGCTGGCGCTCGCCGCCGGAGAGCTGGCCGGGCAGCCGGTCCAGGACGCGCTCGATCCCGAGCATCCTGGCCGTGTTCTCGATGCGCTCGTTGTGGTCGGCGCGCGGGTTCTCCAGCTTCAGCGGGAAGCCGATGTTGGCCCGGTTGGTCATGGTCGGGTACAGCGCGAAGTTCTGGAAGACCATGGCCATTCCGCGCTCGCGCGGGGTGAGGTGGTTGGCCGGTTCGCCGTCGAGGAGGATCTCGCCCTCGCTGGTGTCCTCCAGGCCGGCGATCATGCGGAGCACGGTCGACTTGCCGCAGCCGGAGGGGCCCAGCAGGACGACGAACTCGCCCGGGTCGATGGAGAGGGAGAGACGGTCGACGGCGCGCGGGGACCGTCCGTATGCCTTGCTGACGTTGTGCAGGGTGATGGCGCGAGTCATGTGGTTCCGCCCGGGAGGGTTCGTGATGGAGCGGTGGGGAGCGGCAGCAGTGGCCCGAAATTAGCCCACCGCGCCCGGTGAGGGAATGACTCGCGCAAAGTTGGGTATGCCCCGGCCGCATTCACAGCCGCACGGGGCTCAGTCGAGCCTCCGGGCCAGGTAGGCGTGGATGAGTTCGCGGGTCTCGGCGACGAGCGCTTCGTCGCCCGACGGGTCGCTGCGGAAGGCGAGTTTGAGCAGGGCGTCGGCTGCCTCCACGCAGACCAGGATGGCGCGCAGCAGGTCCGCGTCGGCCTCCCGGCCGAGCTGTCCGGCGAGGAGTCCGGTGAGCCGGGACGCGACGCGCTGGTTGGCGTCGTCGGCCGGGTCCTCGTCGGGCGCGGGGGCGCCGAAGTCGACCAGGGCGAAGCCGGGGACGGTGCGCTTCATCGCCAGGTACTCGTCCAGCACGGCGTCGATCGCGCCGCGCCAGTCGGCGGTCTCGATGGCGGTCAGCCGGGCGGTGATGCGCTCGGCGTAGCTGTCCAGGTTGCGGTGGGCCAGCGCGTCGGCCAGGGCCCGCTTGTTGGAGAAGAAGCGGTAGACGGAGCCGATGGGCACCCCGGCCCGCTGGGCCACGGCCCGGGTGGACAGCTGCTCGTAGCCGATCTCGTCCAGGAGTCCGGCGCAGGCGTCGAGGATCCGGGCGAGGCGTTCGGCGCTGCGCTGCTGGACCGGGGCGCGGCGGAGGTTGTTCGTGTCGGGCACGCTTTCCATGATGCCGTGCACCTCCTGCGGCGGTGGCGGGAGCCTGGGCTCAGGCGATGAGCAGGGCGAGCCCGCCCACGGTGTACGCGATCATCAGGACGAGCAGCGGGAGTTGGCCGATGACGGCGCGCCGGGGTGGCATGAGCCGCACGGACCTGTCGTGGGCGGCGATGACCCCGAGGACGTGGCCGGTGACGATGGCGAAGACCTGGAGGGTCGCTACACCGCCCGGCCCGAGGGGCGGTTCGGGCACGGGGGGCCGGTCGGCGCCGAACGCCAGGCGCACGGTGTGCGGGCCCTCGGTGGCGAAGAGCGTGAAGTAGTGCGCGACGAGGTAGCCGAGGGCGATCGGCACCAGTGAGTGGGCGAATGCGGTGAGCGGGTGGGGCAGGGTTCCGCAGACGAGCCGGGTGGCCCCGGCGCAGAGCCCGTACAGGGTGGCGACGAGGGCGACGGCGCCGAGCAGCCCCAGGGTGGCGGTGGTGGTACGGCCCAGCTCCGAGGTCTGCACGGTGGTGATCCAGCGCGGCGCGTCGGAGAAGCCGTCGTACGCGGTGGAGCCGAGCATCACGCAGACGGTGGCGACGAGTCCGGGGAGCCGGGGCGTGCCGTCGAGCCCGTTGAACGGGGAGCGGACGACGAGGCGGCCGTCGGCGGGGCGGCGGCCGAACGGGGAGAGCCTGCCGAGGAGGGCGGAGTAGACCTCGAAGGCGTCGGCGTGGTCGAACCAGGGGGCGCCGTAGACCGCCGCACCGGTGAGGTGGACGGCCGCGTAGACGCCGAGGAACACCAGCAGGGCGGTGGGCGAGGCGGGGTCGGGGGCGACGAGTTCCAGCCAGGTGAAGGCGAGGAGCCCGGCCGCGGCGGGCCACATGCCGAGGCTTACGGGGAGGGCGCGGCCGGTGTCCGGGTCGCGGCGGAGCGCCCGGCAGGCGAGGAGGTGCAGGGTGCGCAGGGGGTTGAGCGCCCGCCAGACGGGCCCGAGGAGCAGCGAGGCGGGGACGAGCCCGACCCACAGGAGGACGTAGACCGCGCCGGGTGCCGGGTTGCGGTCCGGGTCGGCGGGGCCGAGGAGCAGCCACAGCACGACGGCGAGCGCGGCGGCCAGGCCGAGCGCGCGGGCGGTGAGCCGGGTGGCGCGGGCGTCGGCCAGGCGCTGGACGGCGGCCGGGAGCGGGCGGCCCGCCGCGTCGCCCCTGAACCGCGAGTCCGACCAGAGCAGGCCGAGCGCGAGGAACGAGACGAAGAGCGCGGCGAAGGCCCCGGCGAACGCGTAGAACGGCGAGAGGGGCAGGTCGTGCTGGGCCCCGATGCCGTGGGCGAGGACGCGCACGGCACCGGGAGCGGAGGTGCCCGTCACCGGACGACGAGCTGGGTCAGCAGGAGGTCCGACTCATGGGTCTCGACCTCGAAGAGCCCGGTCCTGTCGGCGGTGAAGGTGATCGTGACGGTCCGTCCGGCGGGGAGCTTCGCCTCCTTGTCGTAGCCGTGGACGTGCAGGACGTCGTCCCGGTCGCTGCGGACCCGCAGGCGCACGGTGCGGCCCTTCTTGGTCTCGGTGCGGCCGGGCGCGGGGCTCACCTTGCCGTCCTTGATCGCGATGTCGACGGTGGTGGTGTCGTCGGGGCTCGGGGAGGCGGGGCTCGCGGAGGCGTCGCCCAGCGTGGCGGCGGCCCGGACCGGGGTGGAGCCGACGGCCCAGGCGGTGTGGTCGTCGGCGTAGAGCCCCGCGGTGAGGTGGGTGCCGCCCCCGGCCGAGCGGAGCAGCGATGCGGGGAGGTGGAACCAGGCGCCGTAGACCCGGGCGAGCGGGTGGCCGTCCAGGAAGAGCCGGGCGTGACCGCGTCCGGCGAGCGCGCCGCCGCCCACGCTGTCCGGGGTGAAGCGGAAGTGGCGCACGGTGAGGTGGACGTTCCAGCCGTCCTCCGAGTCGGGCCGGACGGCGAGGTCCACCTCGGGGGCGCCGTCGGCGTCGACCTGGCGGAGCCGGTGGCCGTCGCCGTCGTCGGCCTTCAGGAGGCGCCCGTTGCTGCCGGTGTCCTCGGCGTGGCTGGTGCCGGGCTTGTGGTGGGTGGTGGCCCTGCCCCCGCAGGCGCCCGCGCCGAGGACGAGGACGACGGCGGTGAGCAGGGCGAGGGCGGGGCGGGCGGCGGCGCGGGCGCGGGTCATGCGGGGTCGCCTTCCGAAGCGGGGGCGTCGGGCTTCGCAGCGGGGGCGGGCGCGGAGGAGGCGGACGCGGAGGGGGCGGCGGACACGGGCTCCGGCGCGTCGGCGCCCTCGGCGTCCCCGCCCCCGTCCCCGCCTTCGGCGCGCTCCGCGCGCCCCCGCTCCCCGTGCCGGGCGGCGGCCACGACGGCCCAGACGACCCAGACCAGGCCGAGCAGCCCCCGTACCCAGGCCGGGCTGAGCGGGATCCACGGGATCATGAACACGCCCTTGTCCAGCGCGTCGAGCAGCGTCAGCGCGCCCAGGACCACGGTCACCCAGCCGAACACCGGGCGCGCCGGGCGCAGCGCCAGCCCGATGCCGGTCCACCAGAGCCCGGTGAGCAGCAGCGCGAGGGCGGGGACGTAGGTGGCGGCGAGACCCATGGTGGACCCGGCCACGTCGAGGCCGAGGCCGATGACGCCGAGGGCGGACGCGACCGTGGCGAGCCGACTGGTCCGGAGCCGCCGCCACCAGAGCACCCCGCCGACGAGCACGAGGACCGCGGCGATGCCCAGGGCGGCCTGGACCTCGATGCGGGCGATGCCGCGTGCCCCGTACCAGTCGCAGCCGGCCGGGAGCCGCCGGGCGCGTACGTCGTAGTCGGCGCAGACCAGCAGTTGGGCGAGCTTGACCGGTTCGCCGAGGAGCCGGTCGGTGGAGCCGGAGACGTCGCCCCGCTTCGCGCCGCAGCTGGGCAGGGAGCGCGGGGTCGAGGCGCCGGTGTCCGACTGCCAGCAGTTGCCGTCGCCCTGGCCGTCCCACCAGACGTCGGTGGCGTTGGGGCGGGACCTGCCGTTCTTGTCCTTGCCGAGGTGGTTGTCCGCGTACCGGTTGTGGTGCGAGGTGTCGGTCTGCTTGCCGAGGGCGTTCTCGCCGCGGATGAAGGCGGGGACGGCGCTCAGGAAGAACGCGGCGCGGTTCTGGCCGTAGATCCAGTTGTCCTCGTAGCGGTTCCAGTTGCCGCCCGCGGTGATGATGCCGGTGCCCGGGGGCATGGAGATCTGCGGGCAGACGACGCCGTCCTCGTAACCCCGCTCGGCCGGCGGCTTGGCGCAGGTGCCGTCGGCGACGTGGCGGTAGTAGTCGGCGTTGTTGTCGTGGATCAGGTTGCGTTCGAAGCGGGCGTGGTTCTGGGGGAGTCCGGGGTGGCCGGGGAAGGCGCTGTCCATCGAGGCGCCGCCCATGTTGTGGTCGAACTCGTTGTCGTGCACGTAGACGGAGTCGCCCGCGGTGCCGGAGTAGCCGACCATGCTGTGGTGGCTGCGGCAGCCGGTGATCTCGATCGAGTAGCGCGGGACGTCGTAGCCGTAGCCGTCGTTGATGTCGGAGGCGCTGCCGGGGTAGATGCCGGAGTCACCGTTGCCGTAGGACTCGCAGTTCTTGTACAGGCCGTGGTCGCTGGAGAAGGTCAGGAAGCCGTACTCGTCGTTCCAGCGGGTGAGTACGTCGTCGATGACGAAGCCGTCCTGGGCGAGGACGTAGAGCGAGTTGAAGGTGGTGCGCTGGGCGGTGAAGTTCCTGAAGTAGATCCCGTCGGACTTGTCCGAGCGGATCGCGTTCAGCTTGCGGTACTTGGCGTCGATGACGACGTCCGTGCGGGCCGCGCCGGTGCCCTCGATCTGGAGGTCCTTCTTGCCGAGGATCGCCACCAGGTTCTGGTTGTGCGGGCACTGGGCCTGCTGCTCGTAGCTGAGGATCTGGTAGCCCAGCTTGGAGTCGGGGGCCTTGAGGCGCGCGCACTCCCCCTTCGGCGCGGGGAGCGAGGGCTCCTCCTCGTACAGGCCGGGCAGGATCGCGATGGTCTTCCCGGGCCCGTCGACGGCGTCGACCGCCTGCTGGAGGTGGCGGTAGCCGGAGGTGCGGCACCGCTCGAAGAGCGTGAGGTTGCGCGCCTTCAGGGCTTCGGGGAAGCCGGAGATACGGCGCTCGAAGTCGGCCCGGTCGGTCTTGCAGACCAGGAGGTCGGGCTCGCCGGTGCGGTACACGGGGACGCTGCCGGTGCCGTCGGGCAGGGTGACCGGCCGTTCCTCGTGCGCCTGGGCGGCGGGGGCCGCGAGCAGTGCGGCGGCGAGCACCGCCAGAACCGCCAAAAGTCTTCGTGTCCACGACATGTGCGGGAGAGTAGAGCATTGTTCAGCTTTTTGAACCCCTTCTGCACGACGAATGCCGTTGACGCGCCACGCTTCCATTCCTACGGTTGTGCATAGGATTCCTTCGGACGGGAGCGCACATGGGCGGCATCGAGCAGGCGAGGAAGACGGCGGAGGGGCTTGCGTACTCCACCGGTTTCGGGAATCAGCACAGCTCGGAGGCGGTGCCGGGAGCGCTCCCGCACGGGCGCAACTCGCCGCAGCGCGCCCCGCTGGGGCTGTACGCGGAGCAGCTGAGCGGGTCCGCGTTCACCGAGCCCCGCGCCCACAACCACCGCAGCTGGCTGTACCGCATCCGCCCCTCGGCGGCCCATCCCCCGTTCGTCCGCGCGGACAACGGCGCGCTGCGCACCGCCCCGTTCACCGAGACCGTGCCGGACCCGAACCGGCTGCGCTGGGACCCGCTCCCCGAGCCCGCGCCCGGGACGGACTTCGTGGCGGGCCTGTGGACCCTCGGCGGCAACGGCGACGCGGCGCAGCGCACCGGCATGGCCGTGCACCTGTACAGCGCCAACGCGGCGATGACGGACCGGGTGTTCAGCGACAGCGACGGCGAGCTGCTGATCGTCCCCCAGCACGGCGGGCTGCTGCTGCGCACCGAACTGGGCCTGCTGCGCGCCGAGCCCGGCCATGTCGCCCTGATCCCGCGCGGCGTCCGCTTCCGGGTCGAACTGCTGGACGAGACCGCCCGGGGTTACGTCTGCGAGAACTACGGCCGCCCGTTCACGCTCCCGGACCTGGGCCCGATCGGCGCCAACGGCCTGGCCAACGCACGGGACTTCCTCGCCCCGGTCGCCGCGTACGAGGACGTGGAGCGCCCGGTCGAGGTGATCAACAAGTACTGCGGCAACCTCTGGACGGCGACCTACGACCACTCCCCGCTCGACGTCGTCGCCTGGCACGGCAACCACAGCCCGTACGTCTACGACCTGCACCGGTTCAACGTCATCGGCTCGATCAGCTACGACCACCCGGACCCGTCGATCTTCACGGTGCTGACCTCGCCCTCGGACACGCCGGGCCTGGCGGGCGTGGACTTCGTGGTGTTCGCGCCGCGCTGGCTGGTCGGCGAGGACACCTTCCGTCCGCCGTACTTCCACCGCAACGTGATGAGCGAGTACATGGGCCTGATCGAGGGCGCGTACGACGCGAAGACGGCCGGAAAGGGCGGCTTCGTGCCCGGCGGCGGCTCGCTGCACAACATGATGTCCGCGCACGGCCCGGACCGGGAGACCTTCGACAGGGCGAGCGCGGCGGAGCTGAAGCCGCAGAAGATCGACGACGGCCTCGCCTTCATGTTCGAGACCCGCTGGCCGGTCACCGCGACCGCGCAGGCCACGACGGCGGACCACCTTCAGCAGGGCTACGACGACGTATGGCAGGGTCTGAGCCGCAACTTCAGGCCGTAACGCGCCCTCCCGGGGCCCGGCGACAACGCATGCAGGAGGATCAGGTGCCGCAGCCCGCCGCGAACAGCCCCGCGCCCCGGGGCACCGCCTTCGCGCCCGACTCGCTGGTCCTGAACCGCAAGCTGCCGCTGTGGTACCAGGTCTCGCAGTCGCTGCGGGCGTCCATACTGGGCCGCACCCCTGACGCCACGCTGCGGCTCCCCACCGAGGAGCAGCTCGCGGCGCACTACGGGGTCAGCGTCCTCACCATGCGCCAGGCGCTCAAGGAGCTGGAGGCGGAGGGCCTGATCAGCCGGCACCGGCGGCGCGGCACGTTCATCGAGCCGCACGCCCGCCGGGGCTCCCCGGTCCGGCTGCTCGGCTCGATCGACGCGATCGTGGCCCAGCAGTCGGGCGAGCGCTCCACCCTGCTCGGCCACGGCCCGGTCCCGGTCCCGGGCGACGTGGCCGAGCACTTCCCGGGCTGCGCGGAGGTCGTCGGCTACCGCCGGCTGCGGTGCGACGGGACGACCGGCGAGCCGACCAACTGGGCGCAGAACTGGGTGCACCCGGAGGTCGCGGCGGGCCTCGACCCGGCGGATCTGGACCGGTGGCCGATGACCAAGGTGCTGCGCGACCGGGTCGGCGTCCCGATCTCCCGGATCACCGACACGGTCGAGGCCCGCCTCGCCGACCCGGCCACCGCGGAACTGCTGGGCGTCCCGCTGCTGAGCCCGATCCTGTACTACACGGGCATCACGTACGACGAGGCCGGCCGGGTGGTCGACGTGGCCCGGATCCACTACCGGGGCGACCGGTTCTCGTTCTCGGTGACGGTGGAAGCGCACTGACGGGTGGAAGCGCGCTGATCCCGCGCCGGAAGACGCCCTGACGCCGCCCCCGTCGCCGCCGTTACGATGCCGGGGAAGGCGGCGGGCGCGGCAGGCGGGGAGGACGACACGGTGGCAGCACCGGCAGCGGCCGGGTCCGGCGAGGGCCCGCGCGGCCCCCTCCTGGACGACCTCATGCCCTGGTCGGTCCGCCCGCTGCGCACCGGGCGCGCCTGGGTGACGGCCCCGGACGCCGCGTCCCTGCGGGCCCGCTGGGACCGCCTCGTGCGGGCGTCGGGCGAGGAGCGCGAGCGGCTGTTCGCCCCGACCCGCGCCCGTACGCAGCAGAGCGCCGTGGCCGCCCTGCCCGGCCGGTCCGGCGCCACCGGCCGCTTCGCCCGCGAGTCGGGCCCCTGTCCGGAGCCGGTGCGGATCCTGCACGGGCCGTACGACGAACAGTGGCTGCTGCCCGACCACCGCCTGATCGACGTGGCCAGGCCCGAGCTGTGGCGGGTAGCCGACGACCACCAGCTCTTCCTGGTCGAGCACGGCCGTGTGCCCCACGATCCGGGCCCCGCCGTGTCGGTGACGACGCTGCTGCCCGACGGCCACTCCCCCGCCGGCCGCCCCGGCCGGGTCCGCCCGCTGTACCGCCGCCCCGGCGGCCTCGAACCCAACCTCGCCCCCGGCCTGCTCCCCGTACTGCGCGCCCGGTACGGGGACACGGTCACCGCCGAGTCGGTGCTCGCCTGGATCCTGGCGGCGGCCCGCCCCTCACCGGCCGGCTGCGTGGTCCCGCTCCCGGCGGACGCCGCGCGCTGGGCGGAGGGGGTCGGGCTGGGCCGTGAGCTGCTGCGGCTCCAGCTGCGCGGGGCGCGCGGGGCGGAGCGCCCCCGGCTGCCGGGCGGGCAGCGCCCCTATGTGCGGGCGGCCGTCCCGCCGGTCCCGGTGTCCCTGGCGTACGAGGCCGAGGAGCGGGTGCTCGTGCTGGGCACCGGCCGCGTCTCGCCGGTGCCCGCCGGTGCCTGGGACTTCCGGGTGAGCGGGGTGCGCGTCCTCGATCTGTGGTTCGAGCGCCGGGCGGCGGTGTGCGGGGTGCCGGGGGCGGGGGCGGCGGGGCTCGACGCGGTCCGGCCGCGCGCCTGGCCGCAGGAGTGGACCTCGGAGCTGCTGGAGCTGGTCACGCTCCTCGCGCTCCTCGCCGAGCTGCGGCCCCGTCAGGAGGCGCTGGCCGGGGCGCTGGCGGCGGGCCCGGGGAGCGGGGAGGACGAGCTGCGGGAGGCGGGGGTGCTGCCGGTCGGGGAGGCGGCACGGCGGCCCGCCTCGGTCCTGGACCATCAGGAGGAGGGGCCGGACGGGCAGTTCGCGCTGCTGTGAGCGGTGCCCCGCACGCCCAGGGCGGCCGGGCGGCCGAGGTCGCCCAGGAGGCGGACGAAGCCCGTCTCCAGGAAGGCGCGGAGCTCGTCCAGGGCGTCCGGCTCGTCCAGCGGCCAGCCGGTGGCCGCCTCCTCGGCGAAGGCGAGCCAGGAGCGGGCGGCCAGGGTCAGCCGGGGCGACGGCGCCATCCCGAGCCGGCGCTGCCCCTCCACGACCCGGTGGGCGAGGGTGGCGCGGGTGGCCTCCACGATGTCCCCGGCGGCGGGGTGGCTGCCGGCGGCGCCCCGGACGAGGGCGCGGTAGACCTTGCGGCGCCCGGTCACGTAGGCGACGAAACCGGCGATGAACGCGCGCATCCAGGCGACCGGGTCCAGCGAGGCGTCCGGCGCGGTGGCGGCGGCGAACGCGTCGCATTCCCGGCGCACCACGGAGCGGTAGAAGTCGCGCTTGGAGTCGAAATAGTGGAAGAGCAGGCCGCGCGATATACCGGCCCGCCGGGCCACGGCATCGGTGGAGAGCTCGTCCAGGGAACAATCGGCGAGCATGTCCACGCCAATCGTCACCAATTGCGCCCTCCGCTCGTCGGGGTGCAGACGCGCGGCTCGCTTCTCGGGCATGGGCACAGTGTAGAAGTAGTTCGGCACCGAATTACCTCGGCACCCATGCGGGCCTGCCGGACACCGTGTGTGACCGGGTGCGGACATGGCGACGCGCCACTGCCGGCTCCGGGGATGACGGAAGAGCGGGCAGCAGCGCGCTGCGTGGATCGGGACCGCGGTCGGGTCAGTGGCGGCTGCCGAAGAGCGAGCGCCGCAGCCGGCGCAGTGGCGCGAAGAGCGACACCCGTGCGCTTCTGCTGCGCCGGGTGTGTCCGGCGTCGCGCGAGGTGAGCTCGCGCATCAGCAGCGTCGCCTCCGCCGCCTCGCGCTGCGGCACGACGGGACCGCCCAGCACCGCGAGATGGCGGTCGAGGCGCGAGCTCGTCGCGCTGCTCCCGCATGTAATGGCAGGCACACGCGCCCTGCTGCGCACCGTTATCTGTTCCATGTCACTCCCCACCCGTACGAGGGCACTCGGCCCGGGCAGGTTAACCCTATCGCCTGCCACCGACACTCGTGTATCCCGGGAGCGGGATTGCGCACACACATACGGAGGTTGACGAGGCGTCGGCGAATCCGCCCGGTTCCGGGGCGAGTTGACGGGCGCGCCCCTCGCGGGGCGCGCCATCACCCTAGTCGAGCGCGTTCAGGACCGGCAGGTAGCCGCCGGACTGCCCGGCGGCGAAGGGGTGGTACGACTCGCCGATGTTCAGCCAGTTGAGGCTGTGCAGCCAGGCGCTTCCGGAGCAGATCTCGTGCCCGGTGAAGGCGCTGGTGACGTCGCCGAAGCTGAAGCCGTGGTCGGCGGCGCGCTTGGCGGTGGCCGCGTTGAGGTAGTCGGCGGCGCCGTTGATGGCGGTGCGCACCTTGTCGCTCAGCCCGACGACGCAGCTGCCGCCGATCTTGTAGAAGCGCGGGTAGCCGAGGACGACGACATGGGCGGAGGGGGCCTTGGCCTTGATCGCGTCGTACACCGAGTTCAGCTTGCCGGGCAGCGTGGTGTCCACGTAGCTGCGGGCGGTGGCGATGCGGTTGAGGCAGGTGGACTCCGACTGGAGGACACAGGTCGTCATGACGTCGGAGAAGCCCGCGTCGTTGCCGCCGATGGAGATCGAGACGAGGTCGGTCGAGGAGTTCAGCGGCCCGAGCTGACTGGCGAGCACATCGCCCGTACGCGCCCCGGAGCAGGCCGTGAAGGAGAAGGAGGCGGGCGAGTGGGCGGAGGCCCAGAGGGAGGGGTACGCGAGGGTGCTGCGCTTGCAGTCGCCGCTGGAGCTGATGTAGCTCCCGGAGCCGACACCCGAGGAGTACGAGTCCCCGAGGGCGACGTAGTCGACGGACGGTGCGGCGTTCGCGGTGGCCGCCCCGGTCAGGGCGATGACGGCGCCGAGCAGGAGCGAGGACGAGAATGCCACAAGTCTGGACAGTTTCACGGAATCTCCCTTGAGCGACCGGCAGGATCTCTGCCTACTCAGTGGTAGCAGCGCGGACGGCCATTCCGGAAGTGTTCATGCCAAGTCAAACGGGTGAGCTTTTACCGAAGGCACCGTGACGGCCTGTCAGTCGGAGAAGACCGCGCGCACCGCGTCCTCGGCGAGCTCCAGGGCGCGGGCGTGGGAGAGGCCGAGGCGGCGGGCCTGTTCCGCGTACGTACGGGCCGCGGCGGCGGCGTTGCGGTCGGCGGTGTCCCCGGCGGCGGCGACGAACGTGCCGTTGCGGCCGCGGGTCTCGATGACGCCGTCCGCCTCCAGCGCCCGGTACGCCTTGGCGACCGTGTTGGCGGCGAGGCCCAGCTCCTCGGCGAAGCCGCGTACCGTCGGGAGCCGGTAGCCGACCGGCAGCACGCCGGAGCGGGCCTGTTCGGAGATCTGGGTGCGCAGTTGCTCGTACGGGGCGGTGCCGGAGTCCGGGTCCACGGCGATCTTCAGGGTCACGGGCCGATTGTCCCCCACCGGCGGAAAATGGGAGGCGGACGGGTCCGGGGCGCGGCTAGCGTCCGGCGCATGACTGTCCTCGTACGCGACTTCCGGCCCGACGACGCCGAGGGGTGGGTGCGGGTGCGGCGCGCCGCCCTCCCGTACATGATCACCACGCCGGAGCAGGCCGCGGCCGAGCTCACCGGGGCCCCGGCGGCGCGGCGTTACCGGATGCTGGTCGCCGAGGAGGACGGCGAGATCATCGGGACGGCGCAGGTGGGCCTGGCCCATGAGAGCCCGGAGCCGGGGCAGGGGTTCTGCAATCCGTACACCCACCCGGAGCGGACCGGCCGGGGCGCGGGCACGCTGCTGCTGCGGACCGCCGAGGAGTATCTGGCGTCGGCCGGGGCGGGCTCGGTCCACACCTGGGTCCTGGACACGCCCGGCAACCGGGCGTTCGCCGCGAAGCACGGCTACGCGCCGAGCCGGCCGGCCCACTTCCTCCATCTGGACCTGGCGAACGGCTCGCTGCCGCCCTGTCAGGAGCTGCCCGCCGGGGTCGAGCTGCGGACGGGCGCCGACTTCGCCGGTGACCCCCGCCCGCTCTTCGAGGCGGACGCCGAGGCCACGGCGGACGAGCCCAGCGACACGCCGGCCCGGCTGGACTCCTACGAGGACTGGCTCGCCGGGACCTGGAACGACCCCGGTCTCGACCACCACCTCACCTCGGTCGTCCTGGCCGACGGCGAGGTGGCCGCCTTCAGCGCCGCCCGGACCGACGGGGTGAGCCGCTACGGCTCGGCGATGACGGGCACCCGGCGGGCGCACCGGGGCCGCGGCCTCGCCAAGCTCGCGAAGAACGACTCGCTGCACCGGGCGCGCGCCGCCGGGTACACCGACGCCTACACCGGCAACGACGCCGGGAACGGACCGATGCTGGCGATCAACCGCTGGTTCGGCTACGCCATCTGCGCCACGGAGGTACGCCATGCCCGCAGGCTCGGCTGACGCCGGTCTGACCGTCGTCCTGGTCAAGGCCGGGAAGACCAAGATCAGGTATCCGGCGGCCCTGGTCGCCGACGACGGCACCCGGGTGACCGTCCGGGCCCCCTGGGCCGCCCCCGGGGTCCGGGACTTCGGCTTCGTCCGCTTCGAACCGGGCGACGTCTTCACCGAGCACTACTGGCGGGACGCCTGGTTCGCGGTGAAGGAGGTCCGCACCGGCGCGGGCGAACTCAAGGGCTGGTACTGCGATGTGACCCGCCCGGCCGTGCTCCGGGACGGCGAGCTGGTCGTGGAGGACCTGGACCTCGACCTGTGGGTGTCGGCCGACCGCTCGGAGGTCCTGCGCCTGGACGAGGACGAGTTCTCCGCGAGCGGTCTGGCCGGACGCGACCCGGAGGCGGCGAAGGCCGCGTCGGCGGCGCTGGACGAGCTGGAACGGCTCGCCCGCTCGCAGGAAGGTCTGGCCCCGCTGCTGCCCTGAGCGCCCGGAGCCCGCGCTCACCCCTCGCTCACCGGCAGCACCACCGCCCGTCGCTCGCCCTCCGGTTCGTATGCGATCGGGTCGCCGTCCTCGTGCCAGTGGATCAGGAAGCGCTCCCCCGCCCGGTAGCCTTCGAGGCCCGCGCGGCAGTAGGCGACCATGTCGTCGGGGAGGGCGTCGAGCGGATACCAGGCCAGCTCGGAGCACTTGTCGGGCTCGCGGTTGTACGGGGGCCGCGCGGGGTCGTACGCCGCCTCGAAGAACCAGCCCGTGCGGGGGCTGCCGCCCGGTCCCCGGTGCTGCATGACCAGCGCCACGCGCGGCTCCGCCGGGTCCAGATCGAGGCCGATCTCCTCGGCCGCCTCCCGGATCATCGCGGCGCGCACGTCCTCGCCGTCCTCCACATGGCCGGACGGGGCGTGCAGCAGGCCGTCCGCGTATCCCGTGCCGGACCGGCGGGCGAGCAGGACCTCGGAGCCGCGGCGGAGGATCAGGTGCACGTCGACCACCTCGGTGTGGCGGCGCGTCCCGCGCACGGGGGCGACCAGCGCGTACCGCTCGTCGTCCACGTCCTTGCCCCACAGGTCGCGGTCGCCGGAGAGCCGTTCGTGGTGGACGCGCTCGGTGAGCGGGGCGAGCAGCGCGGTGAGGCGTTCGGCGGGGATTCCCGTTCCGTTCCACACGCCCTCCACCAGGACCAGCCTGCCGCCGGGGCGCAGCAGCCCCGCCCAGTGGCGCAGGGCGGCCGCCGGGTCGGGCAGCGTCCACACCACGTGCCGGGCGAGGATCACGTCGAACCCGCGGTCGCCCACGGGCGGCCGGGCCGCGTCCCCCACCAGCACCTCGGCGTCCGTGCCGGCCAGCTTGGCGCGGGCCCGCTCCACCATGCGCGGCGAACGGTCCACGCCGGTGAGCCGGTGGCCCTGCCCGGCCGCGAGCAGCGCCAGGCTCCCCGTACCGCAGCCGAGGTCGAGCACGTCGGACGGTCCGGCGGGCAGCCAGCTCTCCATCCGCCGCGCCCAGGCGGCGCGGACCACCGGGTCGAGCAGCCCGTGGTCGGCCTCCTGGTCGAAGGTGTCGGCGAGGGAATCCCAGTCGGTCGTCGTCATGATCCGATCGTGCCAGCCGCCACTGACAATGCCCCTGCCCCGGCGAGGTGGGACCTCGCCGGGGCAGGGCGTCACGGGAACGGTGTCTAGCCGATGGCGGAGGCGCAGTTGGTCGGGCCGGCGTGCGACGGGTCCAGGGCGTTCGCCACCTCGTGGTAGGCGACCCGGTCGATGGTCCCGATGGCCACGTGCTCGGAGAGGTCGACCGGGCACAGGTCCTGGAGCAGGACGTTGCGCACGTCCGGCCCGTCCAGGAACTGGGTCCGGTACGGGGTCACGACCTCGTCGTAGCGGGTCGCGATGACGGTGTAGTGGACCCCGGGCACGGTGTCCGGCAGGGAGTTGAGCTTCTTGATGAAGGGCGATCCGGCCACCTGGTCGGCGAGTCCGGGCGTACCGGCGTTGAGCAGGTCGCCGACGCCAGGAAAGTACGGCAGGAGCTTGGTCAGGCCGAGCAGCGTGGTGCCGTGGTTGTCGGGCGCGAGCCCGATCATGGCGTTCACCTTGGCCGCCCCGCCGAGGAACTTCAGGTAGTAGTTCGGCATCATGCCGCCCTGCGAGTGGCCCACGATGTCCGCCTTGGCGGCGCCGGTGGAGGCGAGCACCTTGTCCACGAACGCGGCGAGCTGGCCTGCCGACTTGTCGATCGGGCCGAGGCCGTTGAAGACCGGCACCCCGGGCAGTTGCCCGTAGTCCAGCGAGTAGACGCAGTAGCCCCGGTTGACCAGGTAGGGGGCGAGGACGAGCCAGTTGTCGACGGAGTTCCCGAAGGTCCCGTGGACCAGGACGACGGGGCGGGGGTGGGCGGCGGAGGGCTTGCAGAAGTAGTCGTTCCAGCCGCGCGAGGTGGTGGCCGTCGCGGCGGCGGGGGCGGCCGCCGCGGTCGCCGTGGGGGTGGCGACCGCCGCGACGGCGAGGAGCAGGGCGGCGAGTGTCCGGCGGGCGCGTGGGGAGCGCGGCGCACGGGTCCAGGGCAGCATCGTGGGGTCTCCTTGCGGCTCAAGGGAGTTGCGATGTCTGTGCACCCTGCGGCCCGGACCACAAGTTCTGCTGACGTTCTGCGTGCTCATGCCAAATTACGCATGAGTAGGGTTCAGTGGGAAGTTACGCGTCGGTAAAAAGTCCACGGGGCCGCCGGCCGACGGGTTACGCGAGCCGTCCGGGGCCCGCGCGGCCCCGCGCGCACCGCTCAGGCCGCCAGCCGCCCCGGCATCACGGCCCGGGGGCCGAACCGCTCGCGCAGCCGGTCCGCGACCGCCTCGATCCGCCGGGCCCGCTCGTCCACCGGGTCGAAGCTCAGCTGCCGCGCAGCCCGTTCGGCCTCGCCCAGCCCCTCCGCGCGCAGCCCGATCCCCCGCACCCGGGCCCGTTGCAGGCCGAACGATTCGTGGATGCGGTACGCGAGCGCGGTGAGCTCCGCGGAGTGCGCGGTGGGTTCGCGGAGGGTACGGCTCCGGGTCAGCGTCGAGTAGCCGGTGCGGTCGGCGTAGCGCACGGAGACCGCGAGCGCGCGGCACACCTGCCCCTCGCCGCGCATCCGCGCCCCCAGCTCCTCGGTGAGCGACATGAGCGCGCGCCGCTGCCGTTCCGGGTCCAGCTCGTCGCGCGGGAAGGTGCGCTCGGCGGCGACCGAGCGGGCGGCGGCGTTCGGCCGGACGGCGGTGCGGTCGACGCCGTGCGCCCGCTCCCACAGGTCGCGCCCGGTCCGCGCCCCGGTGATCCGTTGCAGGGTGCCGAGCGGGGCCGCCGCGATCCGGCCGACGGAGTCGAGCCCGTATCCGCACAGCGTCCGGGCCGTCGCCGCCCCGACGCCGTCCAGCGCGGCGGCGGGCCGGTCCGCGAGGAAGGCGGCCACCCCGTCGGCGGGCACCACGAAGGTCGTCCCGGGCGCGGCCTGCCGCAGCGCCATCCGGGCCAGCATCGGGTTCGGGGCGGCCCCGATCGCGCAGTCCACCCCGTGCAGGGCCAGCGCGCGGACCCGGATCACCGAGGCCAGGCCCTGCACGTCCCGCCCGAAGTAGCGCAGCGCGCCACGCACATCGGCGAGCGCCCCGTCGGGCGGCGCCGCCTCCACGACCGGGGTGAACGAGCCGAGCAGGGCGAGCAGCCCCGCGTACCCGGCGGCGTCCGGGGACCCGCCGCCGACCCGCCGGAACCGCAGGCAGAGGACGTCGGCCCCGGAGGCACCAGTCGCCTCGGAGTCTTCGGCCGCCCCGGTCATCCCGCGCTCCCCGGGCTCTGGTGCCACAGCTTCCGTCCGGTGGGCAGCCCCTCGCCGGGCGGCTTGAGGTCCGCCCAGGGGTTCATCTCGTAACCGGTGGGCATCCGGATGCGCCGCCCGTCGTCACCGGCCGGCTCCGGGTCCTCCCCGGCCTCCGGCTCCGGCACCTGCGCCAGCCGCTCCGCGACCGCGTCGAGTCCGCCGGTGCGCCGCAGCTCGGCCAGCTCCGCCAGGTTCCAGGCGGCCGCGCCGACCACGCTCAGGCTGCGTGCCCCGCGCCGCTGCACCACCCCGCGCACCAGCAGCAGCCAGGAGTGGAAGACGGTGTGCGCGCAGGCGGCGTGGCTGTCGTCGAAGAAGGCCAGGTCGACCAGGCCCGTACCGTCGTCCAGGGTGGTGAAGACGACCCGGCGGCCGGAGCGGATGGGCGGGGTCTGGGTCGCTGCCTTGGCGCCCGCGACCAGCACGGTCTCCCCGTGCCGCGCCTCGCGCAGCCGCTTGGCCGAGACCGCGCCGAGCTCCTCGAGAAAGGCGTGGTGATCGGTCATCAGATGGCGCGAGACGTCCATGCTCAGCACGCCCAGTTCGGCGCTGAGCCGTTCCGCCTCGTTGAGGTCGGGCAGGCCGACGGACGCGGTGCGGTGGCCGCCGCCGAGCGGGAGCTGCGCGCCGGAGCCCGCGCCGCGCTGGGCGCGGTGCAGTTCGGACAGATGGAGCAGCAGATCGCGCCGGTTGGCCCCGAACGCGTCCAACGCGCCGACCTGGGCGAGCCGTTCGGCGGCCGGCCTTCCCGGGCGGGCCCGCTGCCAGAAGTCCAGCAGTGAGCTGTAGGGCTGGCCGTCCTCGATCCGGGCGGCCTCGGCCTCGCTGATCCCGTGCACGTCGGAGAGCGCGAGCCGCAGCCCCCAGCGCTCCCTCCCCTCCCCCTCATCAGACACCAGTTCGATTCGATGGGCGGCCGCCGACCGGTTCACGTCCAACGGCAGCACGGGCACCCCGCGCCGCCGGGCGTCGGCGAGCAGCAGCCGCTTCGGGTACATCCCGGGGTCGTGGGTGAGCAGCCCGGCGTAGAAGGCCGCCGGGTGGTGCGCCTTCAGCCAGGCCGACTGGTACGTGGGTACGGCGAAGGCCACCGCGTGCGCCTTGCAGAAGCCGTAGCTGCCGAACGCCTCGATGATCTCCCAGGCGCGGGCGATGACCTCCGCGTCGTACTTGCGCGCCGCCGCGTGCTGGGCGAACCAGACCCTGATCAGGGGCTGGGACTCGGGGTGGGAGAGCCCGCGCCTGACCCGGTCGGCCTCGTCGCGGCCGCAGCCGGTCATGATGTCGACCATCTGGATGATCTGCTCGTGGAAGACCACCACGCCGTACGTCTCGCTCAGCGCGCCCTCCAGGTCGGGGTGCGGATAGCGGACCGGCGCCCGGCCGTGCCGGGCCTCGATGAACGGGCGGACCATGTCGGCGGAGACCGGGCCCGGCCGGAACAGCGAGATGTCGACCACCAGATCGTGGAAGTTCTCCGGCTGGAGCCTGCCGACCAGGTCCCGCTGGCCCGGCGACTCGATCTGGAAGCAGCCCAGCGTCTCGGCCGTCCTGATCAGCTGGTACGTGCGCGGGTCGCCCGGCTCCACGGCGTCCAGGTCCACCTCGCGCCCCGAGGCCCGCTTCACCTCGGCGACCGCGTGCGCCATCGCCGACTGCATCCGTACGCCCAGCACGTCCAGCTTGAGCAGCCCCAGGTGCTCCACGTCCTCCTTGTCGAACTGGGACATCGGGAAGCCCTCGCCGCTGGTGGGCACGACGGGGGTACGGCGCAGCAGCGAGGCGTTCGAGAGGAGGACCCCGCACGGGTGCATGGCGACGCCGCGCGGCAGTGCGTCCAGCGCCTCCACCAGCTCCCACAGCCTCCCGTACGTCTCCCTGGTCCTGGCGACCTCGCGCAGCTCGGGCAGCTCCTCCATGGCCGCGCGGGCGTCGCGGGCCCGGATGTGCGGGAAGGCCTTGGCGAGCCGGTCGGTCTCGGCCGGGTTCATGGAGAGCGCGGCGCCGACGTCGCGGATGGCGTGACGCACCCGGTAGGTCTCGGGCATGGCGACGGTGGCGACCCGCTCGGCGCCGAAGCGGTCGATGATCGCGCGGTAGACGTCGAGGCGGCGGGCCGACTCCACGTCGATGTCGATGTCGGGCAGCACGAAGCGGCGCCTGGACAGGAAGCGCTCCATCAGCAGCCCGTGCTCGACCGGGTCGGCGTGGGCGATGCCGAGGAGGTGGTTGACCAGCGAACCGGCCCCGGAGCCCCGGGCGGCCACCCGCACCTTCATCGCGCGTACGTCGTCCACCACCTGGGCGACCGTCAGGAAGTACGAGGCGAAGCCGTGGTGGGCGATGATGTCCAGCTCGTGGTGCATCCGGTCCCAGTACCCGGGCCTGCGGTCGTAGCCGCGCAGCACCATCCCGGCGGCGGCGCGGGAGGCCAGCACCCGCTGGGCGGTGCGCCGGTCCGCGCCGACGAGGCCGGGTTCGGGGAAGTGGACGGAACCGAGGCCGATGTCGCCCCCGGGGTCCACCACGCACGCCTCGGCGGTGTCCCGGGTCTCCGCGAGGAGCCGCGCCCCGGCACCGGCGCCGAGCCCGGCGGCCGAGGTGATCCGCTCGGCGGTCTCCGTCATCGCGCGGGCGTCCTTGAGCCAGCGCTCACCGCTGTCGAGCGGGGCGCGGCGCGGGTCGACGGGGACGAGGCGGCGGGCGGCGTCGAGCACGTCGGCGACCGGGCCCTGCCCCGGGTCGGCGTACCGGACGGCGTTGGTCAGCACGGCCCGTACGCCCTGCTCGGCGGCGAGGCCGACGGTACGGGCGGCGAGCCGCAGCGAACCGGGCCCGGTGCCGGTCCGCCCGTGGTGGACGGCTTCGAGGCGCAGGCCGTCGCCGTACAGCTCGCGCCAGGGGGCGAGGAGGGCGGCGGCCAGGTCGGGGCGGCCCGCGGACAGGGCCCGGCCCACGTCGGAGGCGGGGCCGAGCAGCACGGTGAGCCCTTCGGCGGGCAGCGCGGGCCGGCCGAGCAGGGGCCGCCCGCCCTCGGGGACGGCGGCGTGGGCGGCGGTGACCAGACGGCACAGCTCGGCCCAGCCCAGGGCGCCGTCTCGGGCGAGGAAGGTGACCCGGGGTGCCGATTCATCGACAAAGACACCTCCCCGGGCAGGGGTGCGGGGGCGCCGGGCGGGCGCCTCCCCCGCCCCCGGCCCCACCGCGAGGTCCACCCCGAACAGCGGGCGCACCCCTTCCCGCTCGCAGGCCCGGGCGAACCGGACCGCTCCGGCCAGGGTGTCGCGATCGGTCAGCGCGAGGGCGTCCAGGCCGCGCTCGGCGGCGCGCTCCGCCAGCCGCTCCGGGTGCGAGGCCCCGTACCGCAGGGAGAACCCGGAGGCGGTATGCAGATGCGTGAACCCGGGCACCTGCACCTCCTGAACCGATTCGTACGCGCTGGCCACCCCCTCGCTCTCCACCATAAACCAAGTTTCGAACACTCGTACGATACTCGGCGCCCGCCCGGTCTCCCCCGGTCACGGCCCCCTCCCCTTCCGCCGTTCGGCCGCGCCCCGACTGCGCGCGCGAGGGGTAGCCCGGAGCGTGGGGGCATGACTTTCGCCGACGAGGTGCGGAACGCCGTCACCCCCCGGGCCGCTCTGCTCGTCATCGGGGTGCTGGCTCTTCAGCTGCTGTTCATCGCGTCCTACATCGGGGCGCTGCACCACCCGAAGCCGACGGACGTCCCCTTCGGCGTCGTCGCGCCCCACCAGGCGTCCGCCCGGCTCGTCGCCCAGCTGGACGGCCTCCCGGGCGGCCCGCTCGACCCGCGTACGGTCTCCGACGAGGCCACCGCCCGCCGGCAGATCCTCGACCGGAAAATCGACGGCGCCCTGATCGTGGACCCCCGGGGCACCCGGGACACCGTGCTGGTCGCCTCCGGCGGGGGCACCGTCCTGGCCACCTCGCTCACGAAGATCGCCAAGGAGGCGGAGGCGGCCCAGCGGCGCACCGTGCGCGCCGTCGACGTGGCCCCGGCCTCGCGCCAGGACTTCGACGGGCTGTCCGCGTTCTATCTGGCGGTGGGCTGGTGCGTCGGCGGCTATCTGTGCGCCTCGATCCTGGCGATCAGCGCGGGCACCCGCCCCGCCAACCGGCAGCGCGCGCTGATCCGGACCGGGGTCATGGCGCTGTACGCGATCGCGGGCGGCATCGGCGGCGCGCTCATCATCGGCCCGGCCCTCGGCGCCCTGCCGGGCAGCTTCTGGGGGCTGGCGGGCCTGGGCGCGCTGACCGTCTTCGCGGTCGGCATGATCACCCTCGCCCTGGAGGGGCTCACCGGCATCGTCGGCATCGGCCTGGCCGTCCTGATCGTGGTCATCGCGGGCAACCCGAGCGCGGGCGGCGCCTTCCCGCTCCCGATGCTCCCGGACTTCTGGCGCGCGATCGGCCCCGCCCTGCCCCCGGGCGCCTCGACCTGGACGGCCCGCTCGATCGCGTACTTCCACGGCAACGCGGTGACTGGCCCCCTCCTGGTCCTGTCCGCGTGGGCGGTGGCGGGCACGGCGGGCACCCTGCTGACGGCGATGCGCAGGGCCCCGGACCGACCGGCGACGACGGAGGCGTCCCCCGGCTAGCATCGGCGGCCATGATCACACTGGCCGTCACCGTCGGGCTCGCGTTCGCCGGCTATGCGCTCACCTATCTCAACGGACTGCGCCTCTCGCAGCGCCAGGAACGCCTCACCCGGGTGAACCGCCAGCTCGGCGACTTCTACGGCCCCCTGTTCGCCCTCACCGAGGCCAACAGCCGCATCTTCGCCGCGTTCGTGGAGCGCAACGCCCGCCCCGACGGCAGATCCCCCTTCGACCACGAGACGCCGCCCACCGAGGAAGAGCTCGCCGAGTGGCGGCTGTGGGTCACGACCGTCTTCCTCCCGAACATCCGGGCCATGCGCGATCTCGTCCTCACCCACGCCGACCTCCTGAACGAGCCGGTGATGCCGCCCCTCCTGCTCCAGCTGTGCGCCCATGTCTCGGGTTACGAGATCACGGCCGCCCGGTGGTCGCGGGGCAACCACGAACAGCACCTCTCGGTGGTGTCGTTCCCCAGCCGGGAGATAGCCGCGTACGCGCGCAAGGGCTTCACCGAACTGAAGAAGGAACAGGCCCGCCTGCTCGGGCAGCGGCACGCCCGCTGACGCGCACCCCACACGGCGCACGACACCGAAGAGCCCCCGCACGCCCCTAGGCGTGGCAGGTGCATGGCGGCATTCTGGAGCGACCTCGCACACCCGCAAGGCCGGTCCAACCGCCCCTCTCCCCACGGAGGTTGTCCATGCGCCGTCGCGTCGCCACCCTGCTCGCCGCCCTCGGGCTGTCGCTCCCGCTCGCCCTGCTGCCCGTCGCGTCCGCCTCGGCGGCCCCCGCGGACAAACCCCAGGTCCTCAGTTCCTGGACGCAGACGAGCGCCGCCAGCTACAACGCGTGGAACTCCGCCCGCAACAACAAGGGCGCCTGGTCCGCGTACGGCTTCGACTGGTCGACGGACTACTGCAGCAGCTCGCCCGACAACCCCTTCGGCTTCCCGTTCCAGACGGCCTGCGCCCGCCACGACTTCGGGTACCGCAACTACAAGGCCGCCGGGACGTTCTCCGCCAACAAGGCCCGGCTCGACAACGCCCTCTACGCGGACCTCAAGCGCGTGTGCGCCGCCTACTCCGGGGCCAAGCGGACCTCGTGCGACGCCACGGCGTGGACGTACTACCACGCGGTGGACATCTTCGGCGTGGCACCGGCCGGGGCGGGCGCGGGCAGAGGCTGACCGGCGCCCACGCACATGGCCCCCGGCGGGACCGGGGGCCATGTGTCCGTACGGGACCGGGCGTCAGTTCAGCGTGACGCCGTACGCGCTCAGCGCCTCGGTGACCGGCTGGAAGAACGTCGTACCGCCGGAGCTGCAGTTGCCGCTGCCGCCGGAGGTCAGGCCGACGGCCTTGGAACCGGAGTAGAGCGGACCGCCCGAGTCGCCGCCCTCGGCGCACACATTGGTCTTGATCATGCCGTAGACGACATCACCGTTGCCGTAGTTGACCGTGGCGTTGAGCCCGGTGACGGTGCCGCTGTGGATGCCGGTCGTGGAGCCCCGGCGGGTCACCGACATGCCGACCGTGGCGTTGGCCGCGCCGGTGATGGTGACGCTGCCGACCTTGCCCGGGTGGGCGAGCGAGGTGTTGTCGTAGCGCACGATTCCGTAGTCGTTGCCCGGGAAGCTGGAGCCGACCGTCGGGCCTATGTAGGTGCTGTTCGAGGAGTTGGTGTACCAGGGCGGGTTGCCGTCGGTGCAGTGCCCGGCGGTCAGGAAGTAGTACGTGCTGCCGCTGTGGACGTTGAACCCGAGGGAACAGCGCCAGCCGGGGGCGTAGATCGCGTCACCTCCGGCGAGCAGCTTGTTGAACTTGCCCGGGGTGTGCTCGATGCGCAGGGCGCCCGCGTTGCCGCCCGCGGAGTCCTTGATCTGCTTGATCTCCGCCGCGGAGACCGTGCTGTCGACCGTGACGACGACCTTCCCGGTCTTCTGGTCGACGCTCCACGCCGTGCCAGCGATGTCGGCGCCGAGGACGGCGTCACTGGCGGCGGCGAGCTGGTTGGCGCTGTACGTTCCGCTGGAGTTCGCCTGGGCGGTGGGGGCAGCCAGAGCGCCTACGGCCACCAGGCCCGCCGCGATGGCGAGGGCCCGAGTGCGTCTGGCGGTACCGCTGAGGGGGGTGGTGCGCTTGATCCTCACTGTCATTCCTCCCGAGGGGAATCGGGGGTCCGCCTGTGGGGTGGTCGGACCCGTGAGGCGCAGTCAGGCACACGGCCATCCGTCCGCATTCCGGATATGCCGTGCCCCTGACAAGCGCTGCTCGGGAGTATTCAAGGCGTCAACTTCTCGCGCAAGGGTGCCTTTTGGCCTGAGCTCGTGGCAGCCCCTCAGTCGTCGGCCCGCTGCCGCTCCCCCGCCTCCACGGCCACCGGAAGGGTGTTGCCCGGCGGCGGGAAGGGGCAGATGAAGTGGTCCGCGAAGGCGCACGGCGGCAGCAGCGCCCGGTTGAAGTCGACGGTCACCGCGCCGTCGGCGTCCGGTGCGGCGGGCCGCAGGAACCGGAAGCGGTAACTGCTGTTCCCGCTGGTCGCGTCGGCGAAGACGGCCCAGAGCGACCCGTCCGGCTCGACGGCGACCTGGAGCGTGTGCCCGGCCCCGTCCAGCTCGAAGGCGATCTCCCCGGCGAGCCCGAGCCCGCGGGCGACACCGTCGGCGTTCTCGACCCGGACGGTGCGCGCGTCCGCGTACGGGCGGAAGGTGCCCGGCACCGCCCAGCGCGGCGCGTACGGGGTCGCCTCGATCGCCCGGAACGCGCGCCGCGCGGGCGATCCGGGGTCGAAGACGCGGACCGCCCACAGGCCCTCGCGGCTGAGCACGACGAGCCTGCGTCCCTTGTGCGCGACCCGGGAGGCGTCGATCGGCCCCTGATCCGCACCCAGCCGGACCTCCCCGGCGAAGGGCTTCCCGTCGACGGTCAGCCCGTCCTCCGGGGCGGCGTCGAGCACCGGTGCGCCGTCCTCCTCGCGCCACCGGCCCGGGACGGCCGGAATTCGCCCCTCCGGGTAGTCCGCGAGCCAGTGGGTCCCGGTGAGGGAGAGCGGACCGTACGGCGCCGAGACCGTGGCGGTCCGCTCCTCGTGCCAGCGCTCCCAGTCCCGCGCTGCCTGCTGCTGTGCGTGCGTGCTCATGGTGGTCAACCCTTCCATACGGGTGCGGCGATCCCGAGCTGCGACCGCAGCGTCGAGCCGGTGTACGTACGCCGGAACGCCCCCCGGTCCTGGAGGAGCGGGACGACCCGGTCCACGAAGCCGTCGAGCCCGCCGTGGGCGTACGGGTCGAGGACGAAGCCGTCGGCGGCGCCCTCGGCCACGTACGCGGTGAGCAGCGCGGCGACGGCGGCCGGGCTGCCGGTGAGGGGGGCCTGCGCACCGGTGCCGTCGGCGTCGTCGAGCACGAGGGCGACGCGGAGCATGACCTTCAGCTCGTCGTGCGCCCGGCCGTGGGCCGCGAGCCGCCCCTTCACCTCCGCGTAGCGGGCGCGGGCCGCGTCGAACGTGGTGTGCGGGAGGACGACGACGTCGGCGGCGGACGCGGCGAGTTCCCGGTCCTGGGGCGAGTCGCCCGCCAGGACGGTGACGGGATGCCCCTGCGGACAGCGCTCCACGGTGAACTCTCCCTCCACCGCGAAGTACCGCCCTCGATGGGCGACGGGGCGCGGGGCGCCGTCGGGCGTCCAGGAGTCCCAGAGCGCGCGGGCGGCGGCGACGCACTCTGCGGCGCGCGGGTGCCCGCCGGCCGGGGCGTGGGCGTGCCAGGCGGCCCGGCCGTCGCTGAGGTGGTCGAGGGTGGCGAGGCGGCGGGCCAGCTCGCAGGGCTCCCCGAAGGCGGCGTCGGCGGCCAGGCCGAGCCGGTCGGTGCCGGCGGCGAGGGCGGCCAGCACGGTGAGCGCGTCGGGCCCGTCGGCCGCGTCCCCGGCGACGAGGAGGAAGTCGAACAGGCCCCGCTCCGCCGTGCGCGCGAGCCGTTCGTACGAGGCGAACCCGGCCCGCTCCCCGGCGCCGGGGGCGGACGCGGCGAGGTGCATCCGCCGGGGCGGCGCGGTCGTCATACGCGCGCTCCGGCCTCGGCGCGGCGGCGGGCGGGCCGGGCCAGGCCCAGGTGCTCGCGCAGGGTGCCGCCCGGGTAGAAGGTCCGGAACAGGCTGCGGTGCTGGAGCAGGGCCACCGTGCCGTTGACGATCCGTTCGAGGTCGCGCCCGGGGGTGATCGGGGTGAGGTGGAAGCCGTCGACCGCGCCGGACCGGTACCACCGGGTGATCAGCTCGGCCAGGTCGACCGGGCCGCCCCGGTAGTAGGTCCCCCGGTCGGCCGGTGGCGGCTCGTCGGCCAGCCCCGGTTCCGGTGCCGTCTCGGCGTCGCCGAGGTCGACGGTGAGCGCGGCGAACACCCGCAGCGCGTCGGGGTCCCGGCCGTGCGCGGCGGCGCGGCGGCGCACGTCGTCGCGGATCGCGGCGGTCCGCTCGGGGGTGGCGGCCCGGACGAGGACGACGTCGGCGTGGCGCGCGGCGGCGGCCCTGGCCGGTTCGGGCGTGCCGTCGATGACGACGACGGGGTGGCCCTGGGGCGGTTCCCAGTGGTCCCAGTGCCGGGCGCAGTCCTCCACGCACTCCCCGGCCCCGCCCCACAGCGCGTCGGCGGACGCGGCGGGGCGGCGGCCGAACAGCCGGGCCTCGGCCTCCGTCGCGGACACGCCGACCCGCCAGCCCGCCCGGCCCCGGCTGACCCAGTCCAGGGTCGCCACGGCGGACGCCAGGCGGGACGGCTCGGTGTGGGTGGCGGTGACCGTCGGCACGAGGCCGATGCGGCGGGTGGCGGGGGCCACCCGGGCGAGGACGGCGAGCGCGTCGGGCCCCGGCCGGGCGAAGGAGTCGCCGAGGGTGACGAAGTCGAGCGCGCCGCCCTCCGCGAGCCGGGCGAGGGCGGTGTGGTGGGCGGCGTCGTACCGGGGCGGGCCGCCGATCTCGGCGGCCAGGTGGAGGGGGCGCAGGACGGGACGGGACGCGGATGGGCGCGCGGGCATGGGGAGGCTCCGTGGATACGGTGATCGGACACGGGGCGCGCCCTCGGCGCGGAAACGCGGAATCGCAGCAGCGTGGAGCAGGGCGGACGGGCCCCTCAGCCCGGTCCTCCCCCGAGACAAGCGGTGCCGGGGGCGGACTGTCAAGCCTGTCCACACTGTGAGCAGTACGTCTCAAGGCAGTTGACGGGTCATCGGACGGCTGTTCCACTGGGGCCATGCAATCGCAGCAGTGGCTGGTCAAGCGCTCCCACATCGACTTCGGTCGCGTGTGGTCCTGTTCCTGTTGAGCCGACGCCCTGCTCCCCGCGCCTGTCCCACCCTTGTCCAGGCGCGCCCTCGCACGTCCGGCACAGCAGCACACCCTCCCCTCACTCCGTCCCGCTCCGCCATGCCGCGGAGCGGGACGCAGGGGTGACGACGTACAGGTGACACCGCCTCAGCAGTCGCACCCGCAGTCACAGCCGTCACAGCAGCTGCAACAGTCGCAGCAGTTGCTGCACGCGTCGCAGCCGTCACAGCAGTCCCCGCAGTCGCACTGGCTGCACAGCCCCTCACGCCGCTGACGCGACCAGGGGTCCTCGAAGGTGCCGCAGCACATCTGGCAGGTGCAGGCGAGCCCGGCCCACACCAGGCAGCCCACGACGAGCCCGCGCCGGTCGCGCGGCGGCTCGGGCGGCCGGGGCCCGGAGGGTCCGCCCGGTCCCGTGGGCGCGTACGGATTGCCCGGCGGCGGCCCGAAGGAGCCCGCGGGCCCCGTTCCTGACGGTTCGCCGGATACGGTCAGCAGCCCGCCGGACCGGTGGGAGCAGACGTCCGTGGCGAAGGCCCGGTCCACCGAGCGCCGCAGCTCGTGGGTCAGCAGCACATGGACGAGGCGGCCGTCGGTGAACTCCGCGTCCGCCAGCGCCAGCCGTACGCCCTTCAGCGCGTCGTCGGCCAGCCGCCGGGCCTCGGCGCGCGAGGTGCCGGTCGCGGTGAGCGGGTTCCAGGCACCCGCCGCGGCGTCGGCCTCCTGGTCCTCCACGGCGTCCAGCAGGTGCGCGAGGCGCCCGAAGAGGCGTCCGGCCTCGGCGAGCGGCTCGGCGTTCTCCGGCCTGCCCGCGAGGACGGCGGTGTGCGCGAAGGCCGCGGCGGTGGCGGTCTCGGTGGGCTCGGTGACCGTCAGCAGCGGGGTGCCGGGTCCGGCGAGGAGTTCGATGCCGGCCTGCCGGTCGACGGCGTCGACCAGGACGGCGGTGTCGAAGCCGAGCTGCGCGCCGGTGCGCGCCCCGGCCCGGTCCCAGCTCGCCGCGACCCGGCGGGCCGCCGCGGCGACCGGGCGCCGGGCCAACAGGCCGTCCCGGTCGGCGACGTGGTCCCGCACCTTGGCCGAGGCGAGCACCAGCGAGACGGCGGCGGCCAGCCGGGCGCCCTCGCCGCGCGCGACGGGCGCGGTGCGCATGGAGCGCAGCGGGCAGGGCCCGGCCGTGCGGCGCTGTCCGGGGGTGCGTTCGGTCTGAGCCTCCGTCAGGACTGAGACGATCAGGCCGTCGTAGTTGGTGACGACCCGGGCGAACTGCCCGTGGTCGGAGCGGAGCGCCAGACAGAGCCCGCAGAGGTGGGCCATCCACTCGGTCTTGAGCCTCTCGGAGAGGCGATGCGTACAGGGCCTGACTATTCCGAACACGGCCGTCCCCCGGTATTCGTTCGCGTGTGTGCCGCGCTCGGGCGCGGATGCGACGGCATCGTATCGAGCGGCCCGTTCACCCGTACGTCCCCCATGTCACCCGTACGGCCCGGACTTCATATTTTCTTTCTTCAGGCCCCCTTACCCGTACGAAGCCTGACGAATCGCCACATCCTCTGCACCAGTACCGTCACGAATGCCCTGCGCGCCGCCTATCCCCTTGGCGCACGATCCGCATCATGGACGACCATAGGGATACGAAAGAGATGCGGAACACCAAGGAACCGCGGTGAGAGGAGGCGTCCATGGGATCGGTGCGCAAGGCGAGTGCCTGGCTGGGCCTCGTAGAGGACAACGACGAGCGGTACTACGACGACGACGAGTACGCCGAGGGTGCACGGACCGGTACCGGTCAGGCGTGGGTGACCGATCCCCGGGTGCGGGTGGCCTCCGAGACCGCCGAGGAGACGGGCCGCCGGATCGCCACCGTGACCCCGGACAGCTTCCGGGACGCCCGCGCCATCGGCGAGCTCTTCCGGGACGGCGTCCCGGTGATCATGAACCTCACGTCCATGGACTCCGCCGACGCCAAGCGCGTGGTGGACTTCGCCGCGGGCCTGATCTTCGGACTGCGCGGGTCGATCGACCGCGTCGCCACCCGTGTCTTCCTGCTGACCCCCGCCGACACCCAGGTGATGAACGGCGAAGCCGTCGGCCGGCCGGCCGACGGCTTCTTCAACCAGAGCTGACCGCCCTGCGGGCGCTCATCGGAACGCGTCCAGGCCGGTGAGCGCCTTCCCCAGGACCAGCTGGTGCATCTCCACGGTCCCCTCGTAGGTGAGGACCGACTCCAGATTGGTCGCGTGCCGCATCACCGGGTACTCCAGCGAGATCCCGTTGGCGCCGAGGATCGTGCGCGAGGTGCGGCAGATCTCGATGGCCTCCCGCACGTTGTTCAGCTTTCCGAAACTGACCTGCTCGGGGCGCAGCCGCCCCGCGTCCATCCGCCGCCCGAGGTGGTGGGCGAGCAGGATGCCCTTGTGCAGCTCGACGGCCATGTCGGCCAGCTTGGCCTGGGTGAGCTGGAAGCCGCCGATCGGCTTCCCGAACTGCTCCCGGGTGCGCGCGTAGTCGACGGCCGCCTCGAAGCTGGACCGGGCCGCGCCCATGGCGCCCCAGACGATGCCGTAGCGGGCGTGGCTCAGACAGCTGAGCGGGCCGCGCAGTCCGGTGACCCCGGGCAGGACGGCGTCGGCGGGCAGCCGCACCTCGTCCAGGATCAGTTCGCTGGTGACCGAGGCGCGCAGCGACCACTTGTGCCGGATCTCGGGCGCGGAGAAGCCCGGCGCGTCGGTCGGGACGACGAAGCCCCGGATGCCGGTGCCGGCCGTCCCCTCGTCGGTCTGCGCCCAGACGACCGCGACCCCGGCGACCGAGCCGTTGGTGATCCACATCTTGCGGCCGCTGAGCACCCAGTCCTCGCCGTCGCGCTTGGCGTACGTGCGCATGGCGGCCGGGTCCGATCCGTGGTCGGGCTCGGTGAGGCCGAAGCAGCCGATGGTCTCGCCCGCCGCCATGCCCGGCAGCCACCGCTGCTTCTGCTCCTCGGAGCCGTAGCGGTGGATCGCGTACATGGCGAGGGAGCCCTGTACGGAGACGAGCGAGCGGATGCCGGAGTCGGCCGCCTCCAGCTCCAGGCAGGCCAGTCCGTACTGGACGGCCGTCGCCCCGGCGCAGCCGTAGCCCTGGAGCGACATGCCGAGCGCTCCGAGGGCGCCCAGCTCGCGGGCCAGCTCACGGATGCCGGGCAGCTCGCCGTTCTCGTACCACTCGGCGATGTGCGGCAGGACGCGGTCGGCGGCCCAGGTGCGGACGGTGTCGCGGATCGCGAGGTCCTCGGGGCTCAGCAGGTCGTCGACGCTGATCGGGTCGCGGGGGTCGAAGGGCGGGAGCTTCGAGGTGGGGGCGGTGGACATGAGGGTGTGCCTCCGGCGGGGTGCTCGAAAACTAGCAGCGTTAGTTACGGTGCCGGGCCGACGTTACGACCCGGTGTGCCGGACGTCCAGGGTGTCCGGGGCCCGCCCCGCCCGCGCGGCGCCGCGCGGGCACCCGGGGCGGTGCGTCGAGCCGGTCCGCGGCCTCGCGCGGCGGTGTGTCGCCGAGCTTCTCCGCCGGCTCCCGGGGCTCGCAGAGCTTCGGGGCGCACTCCATCACCCGGGGCAGCCGCAGCGCGGCGAGCGCCCCGAGGAGCAGGAGCCCCGCGCTGACCAGCAGCGTCACATGCAGCCCGTCGATGAAGGCGTCCCGGGCCGTGGTGCGCAGGACGGCACCCAGCGGCCCGCCCAGCGCCGCGGCCTCCTGGTACGCCTCGCCGAGCGAGTGGCCGGCCCCGGCGGCCGCGGAGGCGGGGACGCCGTCGGCGTGCAGCCCCGCGAGGCCGGGCGTATAGGCGGCGTTCATCACGCTGCCGAGGAGCGCTATCCCCATCCCGGCGCCCAGCTGGTAGGAGGTCTCCCCGATCGCGGCCGCCCCGCCCGCCCGGTCGGCGGGGGCCTCGCTGAGCATCGACTCGTACGCGCCGAACAGCGTGGACTGGAGGCCGAAGCCGAGGGCCACGAAGGCGACGGCCAGCAGAACGGGCCGGTCGTCGCGGCCCATCACGGTCAGGGTCAGCACCGAGGCAGCCGTCAGGACGAAGCCCCAGCCGACCATCCGGCGCGGCCCGAACCGGCGCAGGGTGTGGGAGCCGGTGGCGCCCGCGGCCATCGCGGCGAAGGTGAGCGGCAGCAGCCGGAGGCCGGTCTCCAGGGGGCTGAGGCCCAGGACGAGCTGGAGGTACTGGACGGCGACGAGCTCCAGGCCGACCAGGGCGAGCATGGCCAGGACGATGCAGCCGACGGCGGTCGAGAAGGCGGGCCGGGTGAACATGCCGATGTCGATCAGCGGGTGGGTACGCCGTTTCTGGCGGCGCACGAAGGCGGCGAGCAGGGCGGCCCCGAGCAGCAGCGGCACCAGGGTCGCGAGGTCGGCCAGGCCCTCGCCGGTGCCTGCCCGCTTCACTCCGAGGACCACGCCGAGCACCCCGGCGGCGGCCATCAGCGCGCCGAGCACGTCCCAGGGTCCGTCGTCGTTGCCCCGGGACTCGGGGAGCAGCAGTCGGCCGACCGGGAGGATCAGGGCCATCAGCGGGATGTTGATCAGGAAGACCGAGCCCCACCAGTAGTGCTCGACCAGGAAGCCGCCGATGACGGGCCCGGTGGCGGCGCCGACGGCGGCCACGGCGGACCAGACGCCGATCGCCACGGCCCGTTCGCGCCGGTCGGGGAAGACCTGGCGCAGGATCGAGAGCGTGGCGGGCATGATCATCGCCCCGCCGACGCCGAGCAGCGCCCGCGCCGCGATGAGCACGCCCGCGCTGTCGGCCAGCGCGGCAAGGGCCGAGGCGACGCCGAAGAGGGCGTAACCGAGCAGGAGGACGCGGCGGCGTCCGACCCGGTCGCCGAGGGTGCCGAAGAGGATCAGCAGCGAGGCGCAGACGAGCGGGTAGGCGTCCACGATCCACAGCAGACCGGCGGCGCTGGGCCGCAGGTCCTCGGTGACGGCGGGGACGGCCACGTGCAGCACGGTCGCGTCGAGCGCGACGAGCAGCAGGCTGAGGCAGAGGACGACCAGGACGACCCAGCGGTTGGCACCGTCGGCGGCTGCGCGCAGGCGGATTCGGGCGGTGGGCGTGCCGGTCATGCATTTACCTCCCAGATGGTCCCCTCGCTCTCGGCGGGCCCACGGGACGCGGTGTCCGGGCCCGGCATCGACGGGCGAGTGATCCGTCAGCGTACGCGAGTTCGGCCGGGCCACACGTGGTCCATCTCATACCGTCCAACCCGGCGGAGTGTGGCGTACGCCACTGCGCGCACCGCCCGGCGGGGGCCGTACGCCCTCCGCCCGAAGCCGTACGGTAACCGGACTGACACCCTCCGTTCCGTTTCGCCGCACCGTGGATAAACACACTTCGGGATCCCCGGAATTCTTCGCAAGCGCCAGCGGATTACTTGTCGAACAGGAATCGCATAACAGGCCGAAAAGAATAGGAGAGTTATTCAGACTCCCTGGGAAAACCCGGGGGCTGAGACATACTCCACATCACATCGTCATCACAAAGCGCCCGGATCGACAGGCGCGCCCACTCACTCGCTGTAACGTCGATTGGGTGCGTACCGACTTCTTCGCCCGGCTGGACCGGGAGCCGGAACCGCCGAAGATAGAGACACCGCGGATGAGCCGTCACCGCATCGCTCTCTTCGGCGGGACGTTGGCGTTCTATCTGGCCATCGTCGTTGCCGTGCTCATGTCGTCCTGGCTGGTGGCTCTGGACTGGAAGGTCATGCTCTTCCGGCCCTACCAGCAGTGGCCCGAAATCCACGCCGCCCTCGACTACTACGTGGTCCTCGGTCAGCGCGGGCCCACCGCGGTCATGGTCGCCTGCTGGCTCGGCTGGCGCTCCTGGCGGCAGCACACCCTGCGTCCGCTGCTGACGCTCGGCGCCTCGCTGCTGCTGCTCAACCTGACGGTGGGCGCGGTCAAGATCGGCCTCGGCCGGCTCGGCCCGCACTACGCGACCAGGATCGGATCGGCCGAGCTCTTCGCCGGCGGCGATATATTTCCCTCCGGCCACACCGCCAACGCCGTCGTGACCTGGGGAATCCTCGCCTACCTGGCCGCCACCCCGCGGGCCAGGCGCTATCTGTCGGCCATGTCCGCGATCGTCTCGCTCGGCGTCGGACTGACGACGGTCTACCTCGGTACGCACTGGCTGAGCGACGTGCTCCTCGGCTGGGCGGCGGGCCTGCTGATCCTGCTCGGCCTGCCCTGGGTGGAGCCGCTGATCACCCGCGCCGAGAACTGGATCTTCGCCGCCCGTGCCCGGCTGGGCGCCCCCGGCAGCCGTCCCGCGGCCCCGGTGCCCGCCACCGACGCCCCGGCGCCCGTACCGGCCGCACAGCCGCCCGCGGAGGAGCCGGCGGCGCAGGGTCCGGCACGCGGCCAGGCAGGCCGTCCGCCGGCCGTCAACGGCCGCCCCCGCCCCCATCCCGCGCCGGCCACGGCCCACGCGGTGCGCTCGGAGCGGTCCCCGGTGACGCCGGCCGGCAGCCGGCGCCCGCCGCACGCCGACCGCGCGCCGCGCGGGGGCACGGCTCCGGCCCGGCCGGTCGCCGGCGGCTGATCCCGGCATACGCGTGAGGGGCCCCGACCATGTCCGGTCGGGGCCCCTCACGCGTATGCCGGGAGTCCGGGCGGCTCAGCCGGTCCAGCAGCGCCTGACGACGCCGCCGTCGACCTCGAAGTTGATCCGGCCCACCTGGAACTCCATGGTGATGACCGTGCCCGGCGGCAGGGCCCGTACGGTGGACCAGCCGTGCTCCCGGGCCCGCTGCTCGGCGGTCTCTGCGGAGAGCCCCACATACGCGCCGGTGGCGTCGTCGGGCTGGGCGGGAGGGGTCGGTATGGGTGCCATGCCTCTCACCGTAGGCGCCCGGGTGCGGGGGCGGTAGCGGGGGCCGCGCGCGGGCACACGGCATCCTCATGTCGCTCACCGGTCACACTTGTGTCACAGGATCCCGACACGTGTTCGCCACGACCCCCTTCACCCGAACGTGCGATTCACAACCGGACGCACAGTAATCGCACAGGCCGGTGGACGATCATCGGAAGGGCGGGAAAACGACGCGGATTTCCACCCGGGGGCGAGGCCGAATTCTCCGAGGGAAAACGTTCCACGAGGACGGGCCTCGCCGGTAATTCGCCCTCCCTTATCGCACCCTTATCCCCGGGACCGACAGGCATACCATCGGACGGACCCGCCCGGGGCCACGGGACCGTATAGCGGACAACCCGGTTCCGCGCATTCCGGCACGCGGCGGGGGTACCGCCCGCTTCGCGCGTCTACCCCGCGCCCGCCCCTCCACACCTGCCAGCGCGGGCTGTTTTCTCCTCCTTTGTCGGTTGATCCCCCACCCTCCCGGCGCGCCCGGGCCCGATTCCGTACGGCTTCCCGCGTGACCCCGGCCGCGGCTCGCCCGTTGTCATCTCTGAGCCGGGAACCCCCCGGCGCACGTACCGAGTTCGAGGAGCCACCCGTGCCGCGCATGCTCGACGTCAGCGAGGACGTACGCGCCGAGATCGGCGACGCCGAAGCCGACCGGCTGCTCGTCGGCGACAACGCCCCGGGCAGTTACGACTGCACCTCCTGCCGCACCCCCGGCGACTCCGAGCAGGAGCGCACCAGCACGGTGCTGTTCGTCGGCGACGAGACCGCCGTGCTCGCCTTCGCTCACGCCAGCTGCATCCCCTCGCAGGTCGTCCAGGTCGCCGAGGAGCAGCTTCAGGGCGCCGTCCGCAGCATCACCGGCGGCGGGCAGGGGGAGCCGGAGCGGGTCGTCCCCGAGCAGGCCGTCCTCGGCATCACCAGCGGCCTCGTCCTGATCGACGACGAGCTGCACCCGGCCCTGGTGGTCGAGCCGACCGGCGCGATCGCCCGCCCCGGGACGGACGGCCGGGACGGCGACCAGTTCCTCCAGCTCCTCCTCGAACAGGGCTTCCAGCCGGTCCACCGCATGGAGCAGGTGCCGGAGGTGCTGCACGGCTGGTCGATCCTGCTCGCCATGGGCCAGCTGCACGCCGTGCTCCAGCCGGGCACGGGGGGCGGCACCCCGGTCGCCTGGTGGCAGGCGCACGCGCCGCTCCAGGTCACCGAGGGCTGGCGGACCGCCGCCAACAAGTCGCAGACCGTGCTGGTCTACGCCGCCCCGGCGGGCTCCATCGGCCAGCAGCCCCGCGAGGACCTGCTGCGCGACGCGCTGGAGAAGGCCGCGGCCGCCGGGCTGCTGGTCGCCGCCGCCATGCCGCTGGCCGGGACCTGACCGTGACCGCGCATCCGGAGCCCCGGCGGCGAACAGTTGTCTGTCCGACGGGTGTTTCCCCGGCGGGCCCGCATCCGACGGCCCACGAGGTCGTTGGCACCTACGTGCACTCATACGACCCCTCCCACCAGCGTCCGAGCCCGATCCCCGCGATGCGTCCCGCGCAGGACCCCTCGGGCGGCCCGTCCCACACCCCGATCTACGACGCGCTGTACTCCGAGTACCGCCGCTCGTTCCGGGCGTTGCCGGGTGATCGGACCGGCGAGGAGAGTCTGGGCCTCCAGGCCCTCGGCCTCTTCGGCTCGCGCGCCCCGCTGCGCGGCCACTCGGGCCACTCCTCCCCCGGCGGCACGGCGACGGGCGACCGGTCCGGCACGGGCACCCGCTCCGGGAGCCTCGGCGGCTGGCAGCGGGTGGGCCGCCATGCGGGGCGCACCCGGCCCGCGGCGCTGCCGCCCGGCTCACGGGACGCCTGACCTCCCGTACGCGACAGCCCCGGACCGCTCGGTGACCGAGCGCTCCGGGGCTGTCGCGTACCGCCTCGCGGGTTACTTCTTGCGGCCGCGCTTCTCGCGGACCCGGACCGAGATGTGGATCGGGGTGCCCTCGAAGCCGAACTCCTCGCGCAGGCGGCGCTCCACGAAGCGCCGGTAGCCGTGCTCCAGGAAACCGGAGGCGAAGAGGACGAAGCGCGGCGGCTTGGTACCCGCCTGGGTGCCGAACAGGATGCGGGGCTGCTTGCCGCCCCGGACCGGGTGCGGGTGGGCGGCGACGATCTCGCCCAGGAAGGCGTTGAGCCGGCCCGTCGGGACGCGGGTCTCCCAGCCGTCGAGCGCGGTCTCGATCGCCGGGACCAGCTTCTCCATGTGGCGGCCGGTGCGGGCCGAGACGTTGACCCGGGGGGCCCAGGCGACCTGCGCGAGCTCGGTCTCGATCTCGCGCTCCAGGTAGTAGCGGCGCTCCTCGTCCAGCGTGTCCCACTTGTTGAAGGCGAGCACGACGGCGCGGCCCGCCTCCACGGCCATGGTCACGATGCGCTGGTCCTGGACGCTGATCGACTCGCTGGAGTCGATCAGGATGACCGCGACCTCGGCCTTCTCCAGGGCGGCCGCGGTGCGCAGCGAGGCGTAGTAGTCCGCGCCCTCCTGGAGGTGGACGCGGCGGCGGATGCCGGCCGTGTCGATGAACTTCCAGGTGACGCCGCCCAGCTGGATGAGCTCGTCCACCGGGTCACGGGTGGTGCCCGCCAGCTCGTTGACGACGACGCGGTCCTCGTTGGCCACCTTGTTCAGGAGCGAGGACTTGCCGACGTTCGGGCGGCCGATGAGCGCGATGCGGCGGGGGCCGCCGACGGCCGTGCCGAAGGACTGCGGCGGGGCCTCGGGCAGGGCCTCCAGGACGGCGTCCAGCATGTCGCCGGTGCCGCGGCCGTGCAGCGAGGAGACGGGGTGCGGTTCGCCGAGGCCGAGCGACCACAGCGAGGTGGCGTCCGCCTCGCCGCTCTGCCCGTCGACCTTGTTGGCGCAGAGCACGACGGGCTTGCCGGCCCGGCGCAGCAGCTTGACGACGGCCTCGTCGGTGTCGGTGGCGCCGACGGTGGAGTCCACGACGAAGACGACCGCGTCGGCCGTCTCGATCGCGTACTCCGCCTGGGCGGCGACGGAGGCGTCCAGGCCGAGGACGTCCTGCTCCCAGCCGCCGGTGTCCACGACCTTGAAGCGGCGGCCCGCCCACTCGGCCTCGTAGGTGACGCGGTCGCGGGTGACGCCCGGCTTGTCCTGGACGACGGCCTCGCGGCGGCCGATGATCCGGTTCACCAGGGTCGACTTGCCGACGTTGGGCCGGCCGACGACGGCGAGGACGGGGAGCGGTCCGTGACCGGCCTCGTCCAGCGCGCCCTCGACCTCTTCGGGGTCGAACCCTTCCTGCGCGGCGAGCTCCATGAACTCCGCGTACTCGGCATCGCCAAGCTCTCCGTGCTCGTGGTCCGAGCCGCCGGAGTGAATCTGGTCGTTCATGAAGTCCGTTCCTCTTTGCATCATCATCGATGGACCACGCAGCGCGCGGTCCACTACTCAAGTCTTACCCGGTGCGCCCGGTGAGGCGCCCGGCGTGCTCCAGGTGGCCGGTCAGCCGGGCCTGGATGCGCAGCGTGGCCTCGTCCAGCGCCTTGCGCGTACGCCTGCCGCTGCCGTCGCCCGCTTCGAAAGCGTCCCCGAAGACGACGTCCACGCGGCTGCGCAGCGGCGGCAGTGCCGATATCAACCGGCCGCGGCGCTCGGTGCTTCCCAGGACGGCCACGGGGACGATCGGCGCCCCGCTGCGCACCGCGAAGTACGCGAGCCCGGCGCGCAGCGAGGCGAAGTCTCCTTCGCCCCGGGTGCCCTCGGGGAAGATCCCGAGCACCCCGCCGTCCTCCAGCACGCCGAGCGCGCGGGTGATGGCGGTGCGGTCGGCGGTCGTACGGTCCACCTCCAGCTGCCCGATTCCGCGCAGGAACGGGTCCAGGGGGCCGACGAACGCCTCTTTCTTGATCAGGAAGTGGACGGGCCTGGGCGCGGTGCCCATCAGCATCGGCCCGTCGATGTTGTGCGAGTGGTTCACCGCGAGTATGACGGGTCCGGCGGCCGGGACCCGCCAGGCACCGAGGACGCGGGGCCTGAAGAGCCCGTACATCAGCCCGATCCCGATGCCGCGCCCGACCGCCGCACCACGCGGCGAGGGCGCGCTCGTGGCGTCGGTCACTTCGCGGCCCGCTTCTCCCCGACGAGGGTGACGACGCACTCGATGACCTGCTGGAGCGTCAGCTCGGTGGTGTCCACCTCGACCGCGTCGGCGGCCTTGGCGAGCGGGGAGGTCTTGCGGCCGGAGTCCGCGGCGTCCCGCTTGATCAGCGCTTCCTTGGTGGCGGCGAGATCGGCGCCCTTGACCTCGCCGCTGCGGCGGGCGGCACGGGCCTCCGGCGACGCGGTGAGGAAGATCTTGATGTCGGCGTCGGGCAGCACGGTGGTGCCGATGTCGCGGCCCTCGACCACGATGCCCTTCGCCGCCTCGGCGGCGATGGTGCGCTGGAGCTCGGTGATCAGGGTGCGCACCTCGGGGACGGCGCTCACGGCGCTGACCTTGGAGGTGACCTCCTGGGTGCGGATCGGGCCGGAGGCGTCCTCGCCGTCGACGGTGATCGTCGGGGCGGCGGGGTCGGTGCCGGAGACGATGACGGGCTTGGCGGCGGCGGTCGCGACCTGCGCGGCGTCGTGCACGTCGATGCCGTTGTTCAGCATCCACCAGGTGATGGCGCGGTACTGGGCCCCGGTGTCCAGGTAGCTGAGGCCGAGCTGGGCGGCGACGGCCTTGGAGGTGCTGGACTTGCCGGTGCCGGAGGGGCCGTCGATGGCGACGATCACTGCGGCCGGGGCGGTCCGGACGGCGGCGCTTACGGTTTCCACGGTGGTGGACACCTTCCTGGTGCTCGGGGCGGGCTGGGCGGGACGCGTGAACCCGCCCCGCACAAGGTTACCGAGTGCGGGGAGGGGTCCGGTCACCCCTGTGGACAAGCGTGCGACCGGCCAGTGTCCCATGGTCCTACTGACGGATCGACCAGCCCCGGTCGCGGAGGGCCGCCGCCAGGACGGGCGCGGCGCTCGGTTCGACCATGAGCTGGACGAGACCGGCCTGCTGGCCGCTGGCGTGCTCGATGCGCACGTCCTCGATGTTGACCCCGGACCGGCCCGCGTCGGCGAAGATCGCGGCCAGCTCGCCGGGGCGGTCGCTGATCAGGACGGCGACCGTCTCGTACGAGGCCGGGGCGGCGCCGTGCTTGCCGGGCACCCGGACGCGGCCGGCGTTGCCCCGGCTCAGGACGTCACGGATGCCCTCGGTGCCCGCGCGGCGCTTCTCCTCGTCGGCGGACTGGAGCCCGCGCAGCGCGGTGACCGTCTCCTCCAGGTCGGCGGCGACGCCCGCGAGGACGTCGGCGACGGGACCGGGGTTGGCGGACAGGATCTCGACCCACATGCGCGGGTCCGAAGCCGCGATCCGGGTCACGTCCCTGATCCCCTGCCCGCACAGCCGCACCGCGCTCTCGTCGGCGTCCTCGAGCCGCGCCGCGACCATCGAGGAGATCAGCTGCGGGGTGTGCGAGACGAGCGCGACGGCCCGGTCGTGGGCGTCGGCGTCCATGACGACCGGGACGGCCCGGCACAGCGCGACCAGCTCCAGGGCGAGGTTCAGCACCTCGGTGTCGGTGTCCCGGGTCGGGGTGAGCACCCAGGGCCGCCCCTCGAAGAGGTCGGCGGTCGCGGCGAGCGGACCGGACCGCTCCTTGCCGGCCATGGGGTGCGAGCCGATGTACGGGGTGAGGTCGGCCCCCAGCGCCTCCAGCTCGCGGCGCGGGCCGCCCTTGACGCTGGCGACGTCGAGGTAGCCCCGGGCCACCCCGTCGCGCATGGCGGCGGCGAGCACGGTCGCGGTGTGGGCGGGCGGCACGGCCACGACCGCCAGGTCGACGCGGCCCTCGGGCGGCTCGTCCGTACCGGCGCCGAGCGCGGCGGCGGTCCTGGCCGACTCGGGGTCGTGGTCGACCAGGTGGACGGTGACGCCCCGGCCCGCGAGGGCGAGGGCCGCGGAGGTCCCGACGAGGCCGGTACCGATGACGACGGCGGTTCTCACTGGGCGATGTCCTTGCGCAGGGCGGCGGTGGCGCCGAGGTAGACGTGGTTGATCTCGGCCTTGGACAGATAGGTCTCGACGTGCGCCAGGACCCGGACCACCCGGGGCATGGCCCCCTCGATGTCCAGTTCCTGGGCGCAGATCAGCGGTACGTCGGTGATCCCGATGGAGCGCGCGGCGGCGGCCGGGAAGTCGCTGTGCAGGTCGGGCGTGGCCGTGAACCAGATGCTGATCAGGTCGTCCGCGACGAGTTCGTTGCGCTCCAGCACGGCGGTGAGCAGGGCGCCGACCTGCTCGTGCAGGTGCCCGGTCTCGTCCCGGTCCAGCTGGACGGCGCCCCGGACCGCTCGTACCGCCACGTCGTGCTCCTCGCTCGTTCCGTACCGCTTTCCGCGTATGCGATCAGCCTAGAGGGGCGCCGGGGTCCCGTGCCCGCCCGCCCTTTTTATGAGACGCGCCCGCGCCCGGTCCTCGCGTAGCCTCCCGGCATGATCACGCCGACCGACGAGGCCCTGGTGCGCCGCCACACGGTGTACTCCTGTGTGATGGGCTCGCGCGCCTTCGGTCTCGCCACCGAGACCAGCGACACCGACCGGCGGGGCGTGTTCCTGGCACCGACCCCGCTGTTCTGGCGCTTCGAGAAGCCGCCCACGCACATCGAGGGCCCGGCGGACGAGCAGTTCTCCTGGGAGCTGGAACGCTTCTGCGAGCTGGCCCTGCGGGCCAATCCGAACGTGCTGGAGTGCCTGCACTCGCCGCTGGTCGATCACGTGGACGACACCGGCCGGGAGCTGCTCGCCCTGCGCGGCGCCTTCCTCTCCCGCCGGGCGCACGACTCGTTCGTACGCTATGCCCTGGCCCAGCGCCGCAAGCTGGAGGCGGACGTCCGCGTCCACGGCGCCCCGCGCTGGAAGCACGCCATGCACCTGCTGCGGCTGCTGGCGAGCTGCCGGGACCTGCTGCGCACCGGCGAACTGACGATCGAGGTGGGCGACGCCCGCGAAGCCCTCCTCGCGGTCAAGCGCGGCGAGGTCCCCTGGCCGGAGGTCGTACGCCGCATGACCCTCCTCGCCGCCGAGAACGACGAGGCGGCCGCCACCTCCCCACTGCCCGACGAGCCGGACCGTGCGCGCATCGAGGACTTCCTCGTCCGCACGCGCCGGGCGTCGGCGGCGGCCTCAGCGCTCTGAGAGCCGGGCCCGCACCACGAGGTCGTGGAGCGCGTCGAAGCCGCCCGCTCCGTCCGGAAGCTCCGACGCCTCCTGCGCCGCGTCGAGCACCCCGTGGAGCACCGCGACGTCCCGGCCCACCGCCGCCGCGTCCACGCCGTCCGCTCCCCCGTGCTCGGCCTCCGCCTTGGCCGCGATGAGGCCGGGCAGGTAGCCGGGAGCGTCCACCCGCGCGAGGAGCGTCGGCAGGTGGGCCAGCACCTCACCACTGCGCACCAGGTGGATACCGGTGAGCAGCGCCCGGAAGGTGTACAGCAGTGGCTTGAGCTCACCGGTGCGCTCGAAGAGCCGCCACTGTGTGTTGGCGAACCCCCGGTAGTGGTGGGCGTGATTGCGGGTGAGGACCTGCGGGGCGAGGGCCACCAGTTCGGCGTGCAGCGGGGTGGTGTGCACGACCAGCGGCGAGAGCAGCTGTTCCAGCACATAGCCGTTCGGCTTCAGCATCAGCCGGACGAACTTGCGCAGGTCGTGCGTGACGAGGTCCATCTCCACCCCGTCCCGGTCCCACATCCGCGAACGGGTCTCCTCGGGCTCCCGCAGCCCCACGAGGTCCTCCGCGGGCAGCAGATGCACCCCGCGCATGTCCACGTCCGAATCCCGGGACGGGAAGCCGTACAGGTGCGCCCCGGAGACCGTGGCGAACAGCAGCGGGTGACGTTCGCCGGCGAGGACCGGGCCGAGATCGGTGACCGGTAGACCGGCCTCCTGGAGGAGCGTGGTGTACGAGGGCATGGCTCAATCGTCCCAGAGCGCCCCGAGCTCCAGCAGTTCGTCCCGGTACTCGATGCGCTCCACCCATGCGGCGGGCCAGGCGTCCGGGCCCAGGTGGGCGCCGGCCAGTGCGCCGGTCAGGCAGGCGATGGAGTCCGAGTCGCCGCGGGTGCAGGCGGCGCGGCGCAGGGCGGTGACGGGTTCGTCCGGGAAGAGCAGGAAGCAGTGCAGGGCGGTGGCGAGGGCGTGCTCGGCGATCCAGCCGTCTCCCGTGCGCTCGCAGGGGTCGGTCTCCGGCGAGGGGGCGCGCAGGGCGTCCTGGACGGTCTCCAGCGCGGCCAGGCACTCGTCCCAGCCCCGGCTGATGTAGGCCTCGGGCGAGGCGTCGTGCGTGTGGCGCCAGAGGTCGCCGAGCCACCGGTCGAGGTAGCGCTCGCGGTTCTCGTACGCGTACGAGCGCAACTGGCCGATCAGGCCGAGCGGTTCGGTCCCCCGGGCGAGCAGGTGCACCGCCCGGGCCGTCAGGTCGGAGGCGGCGAGCGCGGTCGGGTGGCCGTGGGTGAGGGCCGACTGGAGCTGGGCGGCGCCGGAGCGCTGTTCGTCGGTGAGTCCGGGCGCGAGGCCGATGGGCGCGACGCGCATGTTGGCGCCGCAGCCCTTGGAGCCGGTCCGGCTCGCCTCCTGCCAGGGGCGGTCGCCGTCGAGCAGGTGGCAGGCTTCCAGGCAGGTGCGGCCGGGGGCGCGGTTGTTGTCGGGCGAGTGGTACCAGTCGACGTACTCCTCGCGCACCGGGCGGGCCAGCCGCAGCCCGGTGAGCAGGCCCCGGCCCATGGCGGTGCGCAGGCCCCGGCCCAGCGCCAGGGTCATCTGGGTGTCGTCGGTGACGAAGGCGGGCTTCGGCAGCTCCATCTCCCGCCAGGGCCCGCACTTGGCGAGGATCGACGGCACGTCGTTGAACTCGGTGGGGAAGCCCAGCGCGTCGCCGAGCGCGAGCCCGGTCAGCGCTCCGGTCGCGGCCTTCTTCGTACGGGTCGTCGTCATGCTGGGCGTCCTTCCGGTCGCAGGAGCGGGGGGTGGAGTGCGGTGGCGTCGCCCGCCCGGTAGAGGGCGGCGGGTTTGCCGCGGCCGCCGGTGCGGCGCGGGGCGCCCTCCGCGGGCTGTACGAAGCCCGGAGTGGCGAGGACCTTGCGGCGGAAGTTGGGGCGGTCGAGCTCGACGCCCCAGACCGTTTCGTAGACCTGTTGCAGCTCGCCCAGGGTGAAGTGCGGCGGGCAGAACGCGGTGGCCAGACAGGTGTACTCCAGCTTGGCGCCGACCCGGTCGCGGGCGTCCGCGAGGATGCGGTCGTGGTCGAAGGCGAGCGGGCCCGTCCGGGCCGCGTCCCACCAGCGCGCGCCCGCCGCGTCACCGCCGCCGCGCGGTTCGGGAAGGTCCGGGACGAGGGCGGTGTGGGCGACGGAGACGACGCGCATCCGAGGATCGCGGTCCGGGTCGCTGTAGGTGCGCAGCTGCTCCAGGTGGAGCCCGGAGACCGTGTCGTCGCTCAGCCCGGTCTCCTCGGCCAGTTCGCGGCGGGCGGCGGCCCCCGCGGACTCGCGGGGCAGCAGGAAGCCGCCGGGGAGCGCCCAGTGGCCCTTGTACGGTTCCGCGCCGCGTTCGACGAGCAGGACGTGCAGCCGGGACGCGCGGACCGTGAAGACCGCCAGGTCCACGGTGACCGCGAACGGCTCGAAGGCGCTCGGGTCGTAGCCCTCGGGGGCGGTGGCGCTCATCGGTGCTCCGGGAGGGGCGCGGCGAAGTCCCAGCCCTCGGCGAGCAGCGCGTCGACGGCCTCGACCGCGCGGGTGAGGCGCGCCTCACGGCTGCCGGTCACCTCGATGAAGGTCCGGCCGGTACGGGTGAGCTCGGCCCGGAAACGGTCGGTCATCCAGGGCCGCAGCTCCTCGCCGTCGCGCAGCCCGTCGTCCTCGAAGGCGACGCCCTCGTGGTCCGTGAGCAGCCACAGGTGGTGGCGGGCCCGGTCCGCGACGCGCTCGACCAGCGGGTTGCGCCCGCCCACGTACCGCTCGTGCCAGACGGTCGTCGCGAAGGAGTCCGTGTCGCAGAAGAGCACCGGGGAGCCGGTGCGGGCGGCCTCCTCCTCGCGGGCGTTCTGGACCTCGGCGATGTGCGGGAAGTCGTGGGTGGCGAGGGTGACGTCCTCCCACTGGGCCCGGGGCCACCGCTCGCGCAGCTCGGCCAGTTTCCGTTCGCTGAACTCGCGCCCGTACTCGGCCACGTACCCCGTGTGCGCCCAGATCCCGCCGCGCTGCCGGTAGTGGGCGGCGAGCGCGCGGGCCAGCGTGGTGGTGCCGGTGGACTCCGCGCCGAGGACGACGACGCGGCGGGCGAGCGCCGCCCGCACCGGCGCTTCGAGGAAGCCCCAGCAGCCGGCCGGGTCCGCTCGGACGGCGGTGCCGGAGACGGGGTACGCGGTGCGGTCGGGGTCGACGCAGACGGACTCGGCGCCGAAGCGGCGGGCCAGCTCGTCCCCGTACGACTCCGAGGTGAAGACGGCGTCCACCCGCTCGGGCACGGCGGCCGTGAAGACGGCCATGTGGGCGTCCCAGATCGCCGGGTCGTGGAGGTCCATGCGGGTGTCGTCCACGGCGCCGACCACCGTCACGTCGGGATGCGCCTGCCGCATCCAGTCGACCCGGTCGGCGAGCGGGACGGACTCCACCGAGGCGGCGCAGACCAGGACGGTGAGCCGTTCGCAGCGGGCGGCGGCGGTGCGGACGAGGTGGTGGTGGCCGGCGTGCGGCGGGTAGAACTTGCCGAGCACGAGTCCGTGCGGGTAGCGCTTCATGCGAGGGCCTTCGAGAGTTGCGGGTCGGCCGCCGTGAGGTCGCGGCGCCAGTTGCGCAGGCCGGTCAGGCACAGCGTCAGGAAGCCCCCGTACAGCAGCGAGGTCAGGTACAGCTCCTTGTACGCGTACAGCGGGATGTACACGAGGTCGGCGGCGATCCACAGCCACCAGGACTCGACCAGCTTGCGGCACTGCCCGTAGGTCGCCGCGAGCGAGAGCGCGGTCGTCAGCGCGTCCCAGAACGGCACGGTCGAGTCGGTCGCCCTGTCGAGCAGGACGGTCAGCGCCCCGGTCCCCACCGCCCCCGCCACGAGCAGCCAGGCCCACTCGGTGCGCGTGGTGCGCCGCACCGGCAGGTCCGTCCCTGGTCCACCCCCGTGGGTCCAGGTCCACCAGCCGTACGCGGCGAGGGCGATGAAGACGATCTGGAGTCCGGCGTCGGCGTACAGGCCGGACTGGGCGAACAGCAGGATGAAGAAGAGGTTGTTGGCGATGCCGATCGGCCAGTTGGCGAGGTGCTGGCGGGCCACGAGCCAGACGCACAGCGCACCGCTGCCGAAGCCCAGCACCTCGGTCCAGCTGACCGGGGTGTCCAGGACCGTCACCAGGGGCTGCTGCAGGGGATCGAGTATGTCCGCGAGACTCACGCCCGCCTCCTTAATAGTCACTGTGACTATAAAGGCTCGGCCGGGCATGCGAAAGGCCCGCGGCCGGTTCCTCTCCGGAAAATTCCGGGGAACCGGCCGCGGGCCTTCGAGCGCTGCGGGGGACGGGCTACAGGCCGACCTCGCGCATGAGCATGCCCACCTCGGTGTTGGTGAGCCGGCGCAGCCAGCCCGACTTCTGGTCGCCGAGCGCGATCGGGCCGAAGCCGGTGCGCACCAGCCGGTCGACGGGGAAGCCCGCCTCGGCCAGCATGCGGCGCACGATGTGCTTGCGGCCCTCGTGCAGGGTGACCTCGACCAGGTAGTTCTTGCCGGTGTTCTCCACGACGCGGAAGTGGTCGGCGCGGGCGTAGCCGTCCTCCAGCTGGATGCCGTCCTTGAGCCGCTTGCCCAGGTCGCGCGGGAGGGGGCCCTGGATGGCCGCCAGGTACGTCTTCTTCACGCCGTACTTGGGGTGGGTGAGACGGTGGGCCAGCTCGCCGTGGTTGGTGAGCATGATGATGCCCTCGGTCTCGGTGTCCAGCCGGCCGACGTGGAAGAGCCGCGTCTCACGGTTGGTGACGTAGTCCCCGAGGCACTGGCGCCCGTCCGGGTCCTCCATGGAGGCGACGACCCCGGCCGGCTTGTTCAGCGCGAAGAACAGGTAGGACTGGGTGGCGACGGTCAGCCCGTCGACCTTGATCTCGTCCTTGTGCACGTCGACGCGCATGCCCTGCTCGACGACGATCTCGCCGTTCACCTCGACCCGGCTCTGGTCGATCAGCTCCTCGCAGGCGCGGCGCGAGCCCATGCCGGCACGGGCCAGGACCTTCTGCAGCCGCTCGCCCTCCTGCTCGGCGCCCGGGTGCGTCTTCGGGGTCTTGATCTCGGGCTTGTTCGCGTACCGGTCGCGGTTGCGCTGCTCGATCTTGGCGTCGAGCTCGCGCGGGCGCGCCGGGGCGCCGTACGGGCCGCGCCGGGCGCCGCCCTTCGCGCCGCCGCCCTGCGGGCTCTTCGGGCCGCCCTTGGCGCCGCCCCGGGCCGCCGCGCCGCGCCCCTTGCGGACGCCGTCGGCGCCGGGCCTGTCGGTGCCCGTGTCGTAGCGGCGCTCCTCGGGCCTGGGCTTGCGGGGGCGCTCCTCGTTCCGGCGGTCCTCGCGCTCCGAGCGGGGGGTCCGCGCGTTCGGGTTGCTGTTCCGGCCGGTGCCGCTGTTGTTCCTGCCGCTCCGGCCCCCGGAGCTGCCGCCGCTCCTGCCGCCGCCGCTACCGCTGTTCCTGCCACTGCTTCGCATCAAAAGTCCGTCTTGTCGTCTGCGTGAGTTTCCGGGGTGTCCGGTGCGTCCGGATCGAACGACGGCACACCCTCTGGCGTCTCGGCCTCGATCGCGTCCGCCTCGGGGAGGAAGGGCGCGAGCTCCGGGAGCTCATCCAGGCCACGCAGGCCCATCCGCTCCAGAAAGTAGTTCGTCGTCCTGTACAGGATCGCACCTGTTTCGGGTTCCGTGCCCGCCTCCTCGACCAGACCCCTCTGGAGCAGGGTCCGCATGACCCCGTCACAGTTCACCCCGCGCACCGCCGAGACCCGCGACCGGCTCACCGGCTGCCGGTACGCGACGACCGCCAGGGTCTCCAGGGCCGCCTGGGTCAGCCGGGCGTGCTGGCCGTCCAGGACGAAGCCCTCGACCGCCGCCGCGTACGCGGGCCGGGTGTAGAACCGCCAGCCGCCCGCGACGAGCCGGAGGTCGAAGCCGCGCCGCTGCGCGGTGTACTCGTCGGCCAGCTCCCGCAGCGCGGCGGCCACGGCCCGCCGGGGGCGCTCGAGGACCTTGGCCAGGTGTTCCTCGGTGGCGGGCTCGTCCACGACCATCAGGACGGCCTCCAGGGCGGGCTTGAGGTCGAGCTCCGCGACCGCGGAGCCGTCGGGGTGGTGCTCGTCGCTCATGGCGTCTCGTCCTCCGGGGTCTCGGGGCCGTCCGGGGCGTCCGGGGCCTCCTGGTCGAATTCGTCCGTCACGACGGGCTCGGCCCCCGCCTCACCGGCCCAGCGCACCATCAGCTCGCCGAGCGCCACCTCCTGGTCCAGGGCGACGGCCTTCTCCCGGTACAGCTCCAGCAGGGCGAGGAAGCGGGCGACGACGGTGAGGGTGTCCGGGGCGTCCTCGGTCAGCGCCCGGAAGCTCATCTCGCCGGCCTCGCGGACCCGGGCGACCACGATGCCCGCCTGTTCCCGGACGCTGACCAGGGGGGCGTGGATGTGGTCGACGTACACCTGCGGCGCGGGCTTCGGCTGCATCGCCTTCACGGCCAGCCGGGCGAAGCCCTCGGCCCCGATGCTGATGACGACGTCCGGCAGCAGTGCGGCGTGGTGCGGTTCGAGGCCGACGGTACGGGGGAAGCGGCGGGCCTCCGATTCGAGCCGGCCGCTGAAGATGTCGGCGACGCGCTTGTACGCGCGGTACTGGAGGAGCCGCGCGAAGAGCAGGTCCCTGGCCTCCAGGAGCGCGAGGTCCGCCTCGTCCTCCACCTCGGCGGCGGGGAGCAGCCGGGCGGCCTTCAGGTCGAGGAGGGTCGCGGCGACCACCAGGAACTCGGTCGTCTGGTCCAGGTCCCAGTCGGGGCCCATCGCCCGGATGTGGGCCATGAACTCGTCGGTGACCTTGGACAGGGCGACCTCGGTCACGTCCAGCTTGTGCTTGGAGATGAGCTGGAGGAGCAGGTCGAAGGGGCCCTCGAAGTTCGCCAGCCGGACTTTGAACCGGCCGTCGTCGGGGGCGGGCGCCGCTTCGGGGACCTCCTCCTCCGGCGCGGGCGCCTCGGCCGGGGCCGGGGCCTCGGCCGGGGCCTCCACGGGCACGTCCCCCGCCCCCGGCCCGCGCCCCAGGGGGCGGCGGGCGGTGCGGGCGGGCTCGTCGGGTGTCGGCATGGAGATCCAGGGTGCGCGGGACGGGATACGGCGGCGGGCGGCGGCCCGTACGGAAGGGGCATGCCTTCCGGGCAGGCTACCGGCGCCGTACCGGTCAGCGGCCGCGCAGCCGTCGTACGAGGATGCTCGCGTCGCCGCGCGATTCCAGGTCCGCCAGGACGACGGCGACCGCCTCGCGGACGATCCGGCCCCGGTCCACCGCGAGGCCGTGCTCGCCGCGCAGGACGAGGCGGGCGTGCTCCAGGTCCATCAGCTCCTCGGCGGAGACGTAGACCGTGATCTTCTCGTCGTGGCGCTCGCGGCCGCTGGGCCGCCGGTTCGCACCGCGTCCGCCGCCGCGCCTGCGCTGCTGCTGCACGACGGGCGCCGCCGGGGCGGGCTCGGCGGGCTGCTGCGGGCGGCGGCCGGCCTGGGCGGCGACGGCGACCCGGTCGCCCTCGGCGGACCGGCTGCGCGAGTCGCCCGCGTCGGCGGCGGCCGCCGCGTGCTCCGGGCGGGCGGGCGCGGCACCGGATTCCGGGGCGGTCTCCCCCGGCGCCTCGGCCCCGGGTTCGTTCTCACCGGACGGAGCCGGGACCCGGGCCTCGCCGTTCGCCTTGCGCCTCCGCTCCGCGGGCGACGAGGACTGGAGCCCCATCCCCCCGGTCGTACGGAACAGTTCGTCGGCCCCGGGCAGACTCACTCGGCGTGACACCGGGCGAGCACCTCCCTGGCGAGCTGGCGATAGGCGGCGGCACCGACCGAGTTGGAGGCGTACGTGGTGATGGGCTCACCGGCGACCGTGGTCTCCGGGAAGCGGACCGTGCGCCCGATGACCGTGTGGTAGACGTGGTCGTCGAACGCCTCGACCACCCGTGCCAGGACCTCGCGGCTGTGCACCGTACGGGAGTCGTACATGGTGGCGAGGATGCCGTCGAGCTCCAGCTCCGGGTTGAGCCGCTCCTGGACCTTCTCGATCGTCTCGGTGAGCAGCGCCACCCCGCGCAGCGCGAAGAACTCGCACTCGAGCGGGACTATCACCTTGTGCGCGGCGGTCAGCGCGTTCACCGTGAGCAGGCCGAGCGAGGGCTGACAGTCGATCACGATGTAGTCGTAGTCGGCCATCAGCGGCTTCAGGGCGCGCTGGAGCGTCGACTCGCGGGCCACCTCGCTGACGAGCTGCACCTCGGCGGCGGAGAGGTCGATGTTGCTGGGGAGCAGGTCCATGTTGGGGACCGCGGTCTTCAGCAGGACCTCGTCGGCCGCCATGCCCCGCTCCATGAGCAGGTTGTAGACGGTGAGGTCGAGCTCCATCGGGTTGACCCCGAGGCCGACCGAGAGGGCACCCTGCGGGTCGAAGTCGACCAGCAGGACGCGCCGTCCGTACTCGGCGAGCGCGGCACCCAGGTTGATGGTCGACGTGGTCTTGCCGACGCCGCCCTTCTGGTTGCACATCGCGATGATCTTCGCGGGGCCGTGGTCGGTCAGCGGGCCCGGGATCGGGAAGTAGGGCAGGGGGCGGCCGGTCGGGCCGATCCGCTCACGGCGCTGCCGGGCGGCGTCCGGCGCGAGCGTGGCCGCGTACTCCGGGTCGGGCTCGTACTCGGCGTCGGGGTCGTAGAAATGCGCCTGGGGCGTCTCGGCGAAGTCGGCGAGGGGGGCGGTGTCCCGGCCACTCTCGTTGCCGGCCATGGCGTTCACGTGTAGGCCGTCCATCATCTGGGGGGCTGTCGTCATGTGCTGGAGGGTGGAGAAGGTGCGGACAGCGACGGAGCCGACAGCCTCCAGCCCGTTCGGGCTCTGGCCCCGTGCAGGCATCCCTGGTTGAACACCCCCGGGAGTAATTGTCGACTCATTCACAAGTCGTCTTACCTCCTTGGACGTGACCAGGAAACTTATCGATAGGTCAGCGTGGCACCATGCCGACGATTGGCGACTCTATGGCGTGTCCCCTGTCCGCAGCAACACAATCCGCCGGACCCGGCCCGTTGTGTCGGCAATCGAACGCCCCGCTGTCAAGGGCGCGCAACCCTCGGTACACACTTTTCCCGAGTGTACGAAACGGTTAAAGGGTTACGTTCGAGACGAGTTGCTCGGGGGCGCGCGCGGCCCCGGCATGCGTCCGGCCGGACCTTGACGGCAAGGTCCGGCCGGGCGCACGGAGTTGACGAAGCGGTTGACCCGGGTCAGCCGATGAGCGTGTTCAGGTCGACATGGTCGAGGCCGTGCGCCTCGGCCACCTCGCGGTAAACGACCTGCCCGTCATGGGTGTTGAGGCCCTTGGCGAGCGCGGCGTCCCGACGCAGCGCCTCCACCCAGCCCCGGTTGGCGAGCTCCACGATGTAGGGCAGCGTCGCGTTGGTGAGGGCGTACGTCGAGGTGTTGGGCACCGCGCCGGGCATGTTCGCGACGCAGTAGAAGACCGAGTCGTGGACCTGGAAGGTCGGCTCGGCGTGCGTCGTGGGGTGCGAGTCCTCGAAGCAGCCGCCCTGATCAATTGCAATGTCGACAAGTACACTTCCGGGCTTCATCTTGGCGACGAGCTCGTTGGTGACCAGCTTCGGGGCCTTGGCGCCGGGGATCAGCACGGCACCGACGACGAGGTCGGCCTCGACCACGGCCTTCTCCAGCTCGAAGGCGTTGGAGACGACGGTCTGCACCTGGGTGCCGAAGACCTTGTCCGCCTCGCGGAGCTTGTTGATGTCCTTGTCGAGCAGCGTGACGTGGAAGCCGAGGCCCACGGCGATCTGGGTGGCGTTCCAGCCGGAGACGCCGCCGCCGATGACGACGGCACGGCCGGCCGCCGTACCGGGGACACCGCCCGGCAGCACGCCGCGGCCGCCGGCCGAGCGCATCAGGTGGTACGCGCCGACCTGCGGGGCCAGCCGGCCCGCGACCTCGGACATCGGGGCGAGCAGCGGCAGCGCGCGGTTGGCCGTCTCGACGGTCTCGTACGCGATGGCGGTGGTGCCCGACTCCAGGAGTGCGTCCGTGCACGCGCGGGAGGCCGCGAGGTGCAGGTAGGTGAAGAGGGTCTGGCCCTTGCGGAGGCGGTGGTACTCCTCGGCGACCGGCTCCTTGACCTTGAGCAGCAGGTCGGCGGCGGCCCAGACCTCGTCGGCGGTGGGCAGGATCTCCGCACCGGCCGCGACGTACTCCTCGTCCGTGATGGAGGAGCCCGCTCCGGCGTTCCGCTCGACGACGACCTGGTGGCCGTGGCGGACGAGCTCATGCACACCGGCAGGCGTGATCGCCACGCGGAACTCGTTGTTCTTCACTTCGCGGGGGATGCCGACCTTCATGTCGATCACGGTCCTTGGCTCAGAGGATAATCCGGGCACAGCAATGCAAAAAGGGTAGATGCATCACATGTGAAGGCACCGCGAAGGGCCGCGGTACAGCCAGTCTAATGAAGGGCTTCCCGCTGTCTAGCCTTGCAAAGCTTTATTCTTCCGAGGAAGCACTATCGGTTTCGCAGGCCACACCCGCTTCGCCCAGCAATCTGTCGGCCGCGCCCCTGTGCAGCCCCGCCGCCGCGGGGTCACCGAGCCGGTCCAGGGTGTCCGCGAGCCGCAGCTCCAGCGCCGCCTGCAGCCGTACGTCCTTGGCCCGCCGCGCCCACTCCACCGCCTCCCGGCAGGTGCGCAGCGACTCCTGCGGGCGGCCCGCGTACTCCTGGACGCGGGCCATCTCGCTGAGCGCCCGCGCCTGGGCCGTGAGGTCGCCCAGCCTGCGGTGGCCCGCCGCGGCGGCGCGCCAGTTCCGCAGCGCCTCGCCGTACCGCCCGGCGTAGGTGTGGACGGTGCCGAGGCGCCCGTACAGGCGCGCCGCCTCGGCGGGCTCGCTCTGGGTGAGGCGCTGGGCGAGCGCCCGTCCGTACCAGTCGGAGGCCCGGTGGTAGTCGCCCAGCTCCGCGTAGGCGCCGCCCACCGACTCCATGGCCCGCCCGGTGGCGTACGGGTCCTTCGCGGCCCGCCCGGCGTCCAGCGCGTCCCGGTAGCGGGCCAGCGCCTCGCGGGTGCGGCCGGTCCCGGCGTCCAGGTCGGCCAGGTTGAGCAGGGCCGCCGCCCGCTCGCGGGGCAGGTCGCGGCGCTCGGCGACGGCCAGCACGAGGCCGTGCAGGGCGTACAGGTCGGGGGCGGCGGCGTCGGTGCCCTCGTGCGCGGCGAGCGCCCGCACCAGCGCGGCGACCAGGCGGCGGGCCAGCGTGTCGAGATCCCCGTCCTCGACGGCGATCCGGGCGGAGGCGAGCAGGGCGGGCCTGCGGGCGCGCAGCCAGGCGGCGGCGGTCTCCGGGTCCGGGAAGCGCAGGGTGCGCGGGAGGCCGGCCAGCTTGCGGCGGGACGGCGAGCCCTCGGGGTCCGTGACGGCGCGGCAGGACTGGAGGAGGCGCACGGTGCGCTCCAGCATCCTGGCCCGGGCGAGCTGGATCTCGGCGGGGCGGTCCCGGTCCTCCAGGAGCGCCCGCAGCAGCCCGGCGAGGCATCCCGGCACCTCGTACTGCGGTTCGTCCGTGCCCTCGCGGCGCAGCAGGCCGAGGGTCACGAAGTCGTCCAGGGTGGTCCGGGCCGCCGAGACGGAGCACCCGGCCAGCGCGGAGGCGGTGTGGGCGTCGGCGAGACCGCCGGGGGCGAGGGAGAGCAGTCGCAGTATCCGGGCGGGGGTGGCCGGGAGCGAGTCGTGGACGAGGCGGAAGGCGCGGGTCAGCGGGCGCGTCCCGGCGGGCAGTTCGGGGTCGTCCGGCAGCGCGCGCAGCCGCCGTCCGGCGTCGGCCACGGAGGCGGTCGGGCGGGCGGCGAGCCAGCCGCCGATGAGGACCAGGGCGGCCGGCTGCCCGCCGCACTCCTCGGCCACGGTCTGGGCGGTCAGCGGGTCGACGGTGATCCTGACCTGGCCGGTGGCGCGGCCGAGGAGCTGGACGGCGGAGCCCGTGTCCAGGCCGCCGATGGTGCAGGGCCGGACGCCGGGGATGCCGGTGAGCGGGCCCTCGGAGGTGGCGACGACGAGGCAGTCCGGGTTGTCGGGGAGGAGCGGGTCGACCTGTTCGGCGTCCGCGGCGTCGTCCAGGAGGAGCAGGACCCGGCGGACGGCCAGGGCCTCGCGGACCATTTCGCTCAGCTCGTCGGCGTCGGCGCCGGGCGGCCCGGTCAGGCCGAGCCCGCCGAGGAGGTCGCGGGCGGCGCGCTCCGGGGGGACGGGGCCGCCCCCGGTCTCGGCGAGCCGGACGCGGAGCACCCCGTCGGGGTAGTCGCCGGTTTCGAGGAGCCGGCGGGCGAGTTCGGAGGCGAGCGCGGTGCGGCCGGAGCCGGGTCGTCCGGCGATCAGGAGGACCCGGGCGCGGGCGCTGCGGCGGCCCGCCATGGTGTCGAGTCCGGCGCGCTCGATGTCGTCGCGCAGTTCCTTCAACTCGCGTTCGCGGCCGAAGAATCGGGCCGGTTCCGGCGCGGGCGGCTCCTCGGTCCCCGCTGCCTCGGCCGGGCCGCTGGTGTCCACCGCCTGATCCGTCACGGGCCACGCTCCACTTCGCTGACGCGTCGCCCTGCGGGACTCCGGTCAGGGCATTCGAAGCGTAGTTCAGGCGGATGGCCGGAGCGGGGGGAGCGCGACCCGGGCATCCCCCGATCGGATCAGCATTTTTTACGATCGGGGGGTGCGCGGGAGTGACCGTACGAGGGGCCTCATCGTCCGCCGGGCACGGTTTCAGACGATCCGTCAGGCCTCGAAGGGGCGGGCCGGCCAGGGTGCGTCGGCGGGGCGCAGCGCGTCGACGCCGTCGCCCGCGAGGGCCGCCGTGAGCGCGAGCACGCCCACGACCAGGCAGCTGTTGTGCAGCTCACCGGCGAGCACCTGGCGCACGAGGTCCTGGAGCGGCACCCGGGCCAGCTCCATGTCGGCCTCCTCCTCGGAGACCTCGAAGCGCTCGCCCTCCGCCTCGGAGACGTCCCGGGCGAGGAAGACGCGTACGGCCTCGTCGGAGCCGCCGGGCGAGGTGTAGATGTCGGCGAGCACCCGCCAGTCCTCGGCCTTGACGTACGCCTCCTCGTACAGCTCGCGCTGCGCGGCGTGCAGCGGGTTCTCGCCGGGCACGTCGAGCAGCCCGGCGGGGATCTCCCACAGCTTGTGGCGGACGGGGTGGCGGTACTGGCGCAGGACCAGGACGCGGCCCTCGTCGTCCAGCGCGAGCACGGCGACCGAGCCGGGGTGCACCTGGTAGTCGCGGTGCGCGACCGTACCGTCGGGCATCTCGACGTCGTCGGAGCGGACGCTGGTCTTCTTCCCCCGGAACGGGGTCGCGCTCTCGGTGACGCGCCATTCCTCGGGCGTGTCCTGGAAACCCATCTGCGTCCTCCCACGAAAAACGGTGACCGGGGCCCGCGTCCCTGTTCGGACGCGCGCCCCGGTCAACCGTAACGCCTGCGGAGGTACCGCCTACTTGCCCTGCTCGCCTGCGGCGGCGCCCGTCTTGCGGGCGACGGCCGCCTTCACCAGACCGGCGAAGAGCGGGTGCGGGCGGGTCGGCCGGGAGCGCAGCTCCGGGTGCGCCTGGGTGGCGACGAGGTACGGGTGGACCTCGCGCGGGTACTCGACGTACTCGACCAGCTTGTTGTCCGGCGAGGTGCCCGAGAAGACCAGGCCGGCCTTCTTCTCCAGCTCGGCGCGGTAGGCGTTGTTGACCTCGTAGCGGTGGCGGTGGCGCTCCTCCACGTACGGCTGGTCGTCGTAGGCCTCGCGGACCAGCGACCCCTCGGCGAGCTTCGCCGGGTACAGGCCGAGCCGCATGGTGCCGCCCAGGTCACCGGCGCCCTCGACGTACGCGAGCTGCTCCTCCATGGTCGAGATGACCGGGTGCGAGGTCGCGGCGTCGAACTCGGTGGAGTTGGCGTCGGGGATCTCGGCGAGGTTGCGGGCCGCCTCGATCACGATGCACTGAAGGCCCAGGCAGAGGCCGAGCAGCGGCACCTTGTTCTCGCGGGCGTACTGGATCGCGCCGACCTTGCCGACCACGCCGCGCTCGCCGAAGCCGCCGGGGATGCAGATCGCGTCGATGCCGGCGAGGGCCTTCTGCGCACCGGCCGGGGTCTTGCAGTCGTCGGAGGCGACCCACTCGACCTTGACCCGGGCCTTGTTGGCGAAGCCGCCGGCCCGGATGGCCTCGGTGACCGAGAGGTAGGCGTCGGGCAGGTCGATGTACTTGCCGACCAGGGCGACGGTGACCTCGTGGTCGGGGTTGTGGACACGGTCCAGCAGGTCGTCCCAGGTGGTCCAGTCGACGTCGCGGAACGGCAGGTCGAGCTTGCGCACGACGTAGGCGTCCAGGCCCTCGGTGTGCAGCACCTTGGGGATGTCGTAGATCGACTTGGCGTCCACGCAGGCGACCACGGCGGCCTCGTCCACGTCGCACATCAGCGAGATCTTGCGCTTGATGGCGGTCGGCACGTCGCGGTCGGCGCGCAGCACGATCGCGTCCGGCTGGATACCGATGTTCCGCAGGGCGGCCACGGAGTGCTGGGTGGGCTTGGTCTTCAGCTCGCCGGAGGGGCCGATGTAGGGCAGCAGCGAGATGTGCACGACGAAGACGTTGTCCCGGCCGACCTCGTGGCGGACCTGGCGCACGGTCTCCAGGAACGGCAGTGACTCGATGTCACCGACGGTGCCGCCGACCTCGGTGATGACCACGTCGACGTCGTCGGTGGCCATGCGCCGGATGCGGTGCTTGATCTCGTTGGTGATGTGCGGGATGACCTGCACGGTGTCGCCCAGGTACTCGCCGCGCCGCTCCTTGGCGATGACCTGCGAGTAGACCTGGCCGGTGGTGACGTTGGCCGAGCCGTCGAGGTCGACGTCGAGGAAGCGCTCGTAGTGGCCGATGTCGAGGTCCGTCTCCGCACCGTCGTTGGTCACGAAGACCTCGCCGTGCTGGAACGGGTTCATCGTGCCGGGGTCGACGTTCAGGTACGGGTCGAGCTTCTGCATGGTGACCCGGAGGCCGCGCGCCTTGAGCAGGGCACCGAGGCTGGAGGCAGTCAGACCCTTGCCGAGGGAAGAGGCGACACCCCCGGTGACGAAGATGTGCTTGGTCGTCGTGGATGTGGGCTGCATAGCCAAAGGGGGCTCCCGTGGTCGCGATCTTGAGGTGCGTACCGGCTTGCCGTCCGGAGATTCCGGAGATGCCGTCGCTGCGGTTCGGGGGCCTCGTCTGCTCTCGCCGACGACCACCGGTCCACGGGCTACCAGGGTATCAGCGACAGGGGGAGACTGCTTCCGGCCACCGGCCCACAAGCGCGGCGCAAGCCGCATATGCCACTCGCACCCCACTAGATCGGACCACTCCGGTTGGCAAGAGGGTCGCGCGGATCACCCGGCTGCGTCGTATCCTGCTCGGACACTCGCTCGGGCGAGGCCGGAAGTTCGCAGGTCCCCCCACTACAACCCCTTGCGACAACCTCTTGACCCGCAGTAAGCGCCCCACGGGGCGACATGGCCGTTCGACTGGAGATGCACGTGGCCGGGCGCATCGAGGATTACGCACTTATCGGAGACATGCAGACCGCTGCCCTGGTCTGCCGGGACGGCACAGCCGACTGGCTTTGCCTCCCCCGCTTCGATTCACACGCCATTTTCGCGGGCCTTCTGGGCACCGAGGAACACGGCTTCTGGCGACTGGGGCCGGCCCGCCCCGAGGGCGCGGAGCCGCCCGCCGCCGACCGCCGCCGCTACCGCGGGGACTCCCTCATCCTCGAATCGGAGTGGGACACGCCGCGCGGCACGGTCAGAGTGACCGACTTCATGCCGCCGCGTGACGGCGCACCTCAGCTGATCCGGATCGTGGAGGGCGTCAGCGGCCGGGTGCCGATGCGCTCGGAGCTGCGCATGCGGTTCAGCTACGGCCGCGTCACCCCCTGGGTGCACAAGGTGGACTCACGTACGGTCGCCGTCGCGGGCCCGGACTCGGTGTGGCTGGACACGCCCGTCGACACCTACGGCGAGAACCTGACGACGTACTCCGACTTCACCGTCTCCCCCGGTGACCGGATCGCGTTCACCATCAGCTGGCAGCCCTCGCACCACGAGCCGCCCGCGCTCCCGGACCCGGACGGCTCGCTGGAGGCGACCGCGGACTTCTGGCGCGAGTGGGTCGAGCAGTGCACGTACCACGGCCCCTACCGCGAGGCCGTGGTCCGCTCGCTGATCACGCTGAAGGCCCTGACGTACGCCCCGACCGGCGGCATCGTCGCCGCGCCGACCACCTCGCTGCCCGAGGACATCGGCGGCTCCCGGAACTGGGACTACCGCTACACCTGGCTGCGCGACGCCGCGATCACCCTCTCCTCGCTGCTGCGCACCGGCTACCGCGAGGAGGCCCGCGCCTGGCGCGAGTGGCTGCTGCGCGCGGTGGCCGGCGACCCGGAGAACCTGCAGATCATGTACGGGATCGCGGGCGAGCGGGAGCTGGGCGAGGCGGAGCTGGAGTGGCTGCCGGGCTACGAGGGCTCCGCCCCGGTCCGCGTCGGCAACGGCGCCGCGGGCCAGCTCCAGCTGGACGTGTACGGCGAGGTCACCGAGGCGCTGCACCTGGCGCACATGACGGGCCTGGCCCGCAACGACTACGCCACCGGGCTCCAGCTCAAGCTGATCGAGTACCTGGAGAAGCACTGGAACGAGCCGGACGAGGGCATCTGGGAGGTGCGCGGGCCGCGCCGCCACTTCGTGCACTCCAAGGTGATGGCCTGGGTCGCGGTCGACCGGACCATCAAGCTCATCGAGTCCGGCGACGCGGAGGGCCCGGTCGAGCGGCTGCACGAGCTGCGCGACGAGATCCACCGCGACGTCTGCGAGCGGGGCTACGACCCCGAGCGCAACACCTTCACCCAGTCGTACGGGTCGAAGGAGCTGGACGCCTCCCTCCTGCTGATCCCGCAGATGGGCTTCCTGCCGCCCGACGACAAGCGGGTCATCGGCACCATCGAGGCGATCCAGCGGGAGCTGTCCACGGAGGACGGCTTCGTCCTGCGCTACCCGACCGCGGGCGACGACGCGGGCGTGGACGGCCTGGAGGGCGACGAGGGCGCGTTCCTGGCCTGCTCGTTCTGGCTGGCGGACGACCTCGCGATGATCGGCCGGGTGGACGAGGCGCGGCGGCTGTTCGAGCGGCTGCTGTCCCTCCGCAACGACCTGGGCCTGCTGGCCGAGGAGTGGGACGCCCGGCTCCAGCGCCAGGTGGGCAACTTCCCGCAGGCGTTCAGCCACGTGCCGCTGATCGACACGGCCCTGCGCCTGACGGCGAGCGGGGCGTACGTGGGCTGACGGACCCGGTCCGCGACCTCTCCGCCCGGCTGCCGGACTCCGGCAGCCGGGCGGAGCCGTATCAGCGCGTCCTACGGGCCGGTCACGACGGGCCGGTCCAGCGGGTCCGCCGAGTGCACCGGGTCCGCCGGGTCCGCCTGGGGCAGGCCCCACTCGCTCCACGATCCGTCGTACACGGTCAGGTCCCGGTATCCGGCCAGCTCGGCCCCCAGCGCGAGGACGCAGGCGGTCACCCCGGACCCGCAGCTGAAGAACAGCCGCTCGCGGTCACCGGCCGCCCCGGCGAACGCGGCGCGCAGCTCGTCGGGCGCCCGCATCCGACCCTCGTCCTGGAGCCGTCCGAACGGCAGGCTGACGGCCCCCGGCATATGGCCGCCGCGCAGCCCGGCCCGCGGCTCGGCCTCCGTGCCCTCGAACCGCCCCCGGGTCCTGGCGTCGAGCACCACCGCCTCCGGGTCGGCCAGCGCCTCCGCCACCTCGCCGGCGCCGACGAGGAGCCCGGGCCGGGGCCGGGCCGTGAAGTCCCCGCGCCCGGCGGCCGGTTCGGGCGCGCCCTCGGTGGCGGGCAGCCCGGCGGCGGTCCAGGCGGGCAGGCCCCCGTCGAGGACGGCGGCCCGGTCGAAGCCCATGGTCCGGAGCATCCACCGGGCCCGGGCGCTGGAGTAGATCCCGGCCGCGTCGTACACGATCACGGTGTCCGTGTCGTTCAGGCCGAGCGCCCGCATCTCCTCGGTGAACCGGGCGGCGTCCGGCATGGTGTGGGGCACCGGCGCCGTGTGGTCGGAGAGCGCGCCGTCGATGTCGAAGACCCCGGCCCCCGGAATCCGCGTCCCGCTCCCCCGGTGCGCGCCGACCGACGCGTCGAAGACCCGCAGCCCGGGGGCGCCGAGGCGCGCGGCGAGCCAGTCCACGGAGACGAGGGGGCCGGGCAACGCGCTCTCGTCCCCGTACGCCTGCGTGCCCTCGTCCATACGTCCTCCCCAGCTGCCCGGTCCGAATTTTCCAAGATCGCAGCCGGTCGGAAGGCTGTCAACGGACCCCTCAGCGGGCCAGTTCGTCGTAGACCGCGAGCACCTGGGCCACCGTGTCGTCCTCGGTCGGCCAACTCGCCGCCTGCCGCAGGCCCTCGGCGGCCAGCCGGTCCCGCTCGGCGGGGTCCCCGAGCAGCCGGGCCACCTCGGCGGCCAGCGCCTCGCCGTTCGCGTACGGCACGAGGACGGCGGCGTCCCCCACGAGTTCGGGCGTGCCGCCGACCGCCGTGGCGACCAGGGGCACCCCGGCCCGCAGCGCCTGCTGGGCGGAGGTCGAGCGGGACTCCCAGCGGCTGGGCAGGACGGCGACGTCGGCGGCGGCCAGGACGGCGGCGGCGTCGGACCGGTCGCCGAGCAGTTCGACGGGCAGGCCCTCGGCCGTGATCCGCCGCCGCAGGGCCGCCCGTTCCCGCCCCTCGCCGACGACGGCCACCAGCGGTACGGGGTCGAGCAGGCGCCAAACGGCCGCCGCGTCGAGCAGGGTGTCGTAGCCGTGGTGCGGGACGAGCGTGCCGAGCGCGACGATCAACGGGCGCTCCACCGCGCCCAGTTCGGCGCGGACCTTGGCGGCGGGCGGCCCGGCCGGGCGCGGCGTCCTGGGGGCGGCGACGGGCGCGAGCCGGGCGTCGCGGGCGCCCCGGGCGCGCGCCCGGTCGACCAGGTCGGACGAGGTGGCGAGCACGACGGCCGCCGCGCGCACGGCCCTTCGCTCCAGGAGGTGCAGCAGCCGGCGGCGGGCCCCTTCGGCGTGGGACCGGGTGTGCCAGGTGACGACCAGGGGGACGGGCCGGCGGCCGATCGCCAGGGCGGCCCGTACGGCGGCGTGCAGTCCGTGCGCGTGGACGACGTCCGCGTCGGCGCAGGCGGCGCGCAGGGCCGCGACGGCCGCCGGGTCGCTGCGCCGGGGCACCGGCGCGAAGTGGGCGCCGGTGGCGGCGAAGTCGTGGATGCGGTCCAGCGCGGCCGGCGCGCAGACGGTGACCCGCACGCCCCGGGCGACCAGCCCGGCGGCCAGCGAACCGGCGTGCGTGCTGCTGCCGGCACTGCCGCCGCCGACTACCTGGACCGTGCGCAGCTGTGACACGTCGATGTGCTCCCGGGGCTCCCGAGTCGGGGGTACGAACACCGCCAAGGATGCCAGTCCGTACGCACGTTCCGGCACGACGGAACCGTAACTCCGGGGCTCACCACGACAAATCGGACGGCCGACACCACCCGCACGGGTGAAAGTCTGTACGGCACCACGACACCCGTACGGCCGGGGCGCGCGGACGCGCCCCGGCCGTCACGGCTATCCGTCGGCGCGGGCCGTGGCGAGCAGTTCCTCGGCGTGGGCGCGGGCCGTCTCGGAGTCCTCCTGGCCCGCGAGCATCCGGGACAGCTCCCGCACCCGGTCCTCGCCCTCCAGGACGGTGACCCCGCTGCTGGTCACCGAGCCATCCACGGTCTTCTCGACCAGCAGCTGCCGATCCGCGAACGCGGCCACCTGCGGCAGGTGCGTGACGACGACGACCTGGGCGGACTTCGCCAGCTTCGCGAGCCGCCGCCCGACCTCGACGGCCGCCTTGCCACCGACGCCCGCGTCGACCTCGTCGAAGAGGTACGTGGGCACGGGGTCGGAGCCCGCGAAGACCACCTCGACCGCGAGCATCACCCGGGACAGCTCACCGCCCGAGGCGCCCTTGGCGATGGGCCGGGGCTGGGCGCCGGGGTGCGGGGCGAGGAGCAGTTCGACCTCGTCGGCGCCGGACGGGCCGTAGGCCACGTTGCGGCCGCCGATCTCGATGCCGGACGCCTCGTCCGCCGCGTCGGTCTGCCGGATGTCGAAGGACACCCGGGCGTGCGGCATGGCCAGGGACGCCAGCTCCTCGGTCACCGCCTCCGCGAAGGACGCGGCGGCGGCCGTCCGGGCGTCGGTCAACGCCTGCCCGAGGCCGGAGAGTTCGGCGCGCAGGGCGTCCCGCTCGGCGGTCAGCTCCCCGATCCGGTCGTCGTCGCCCTCCAGCTCGGTGAGCCGGTCCGCGCCCTCCTGCGCCCAGGCGAGTACGGCAGTGATGTCCTCGCCGTACTTGCGGGTGAGGGCGGTGAGCGCGGCGCGCCGCTCCTCGACGGCGGCGAGCCGCAGCGGGTCGGCGTCGAGCTGGTCCGCGTAACCGGACAGTTCGCCGGAGACGTCCGCGAGCAGGATGAAGATCTCGCCGACCCGGTCCGCGAGCGAGGCGAGCGCCGGGTCGTGCGAGCGCACCCCGTCGAGGGCCTGCCGGGCGGCGGCCACCACGGTCGTGGCGTCCAGGGCCTCCGGGTCCTCCGGGTTGCCGGCCAGCGCGGTGTGCGCGAGGGCGGCGGCGGAGGCGAGCGCGTCGGCGTGGCCGAGCCGCTGGGCCTCGGCGGCCAGCTCGGTGTCCTCCCCGGGCAGGGGTTCGACGGCGGCGATCTCGTTAAGGCCGAAGCGCAGGAGGTCGGCCTCCTGGGCGCGTTCGCGGGCGCGCGTCGTCAGCTCGTCCAGCTCCGCCGCGACGTCCCGCAGCCGCCGGTGGGCCGCCGCGTACTTGGCGAGCGGCACGGCGACGCCGTCGCCCGCGTACCGGTCGAGGGCCTGGCGCTGCCGGGCGGGTTTGAGCAGGCCCTGCTGGTCGGTCTGGCCGTGCACGGCGACGAGTTCGTCGGCCAGCTCGGACAGCACGCCCACGGGCACGGATCTGCCGCCGAGGTGCGCCCGGGAGCGCCCTTCGGCGGAGACGGTGCGGCTGATGAGCAGCGCCCCGTCCTCGATCTCGGCCCCGGCCTCCTCGGCGCGCAGCGCCACCGCGTCGCCGTCGGCCACCGTGATCCGGCCCTCGACGACCGCGGCCTTGGCGCCGATCCGCACCAGGGCGGGGTCGGCGCGCCCGCCGAGCAGCAGCCCCAGGCTGGTGACGACCATGGTCTTGCCGGCGCCGGTCTCACCCGTCACCGCGGTGAAACCGGGTGACAGCTCCACCACCGCGTCGTCGATGACCCCGAGCGACCGTATCCGCATCTCCTCCAACACGCACATGACCATACGAGGTTTCCCCGCCCGCGTGCACACGGGTGGGGTCAGTGGGGCGCGCCCCGCCACCCCGAGACGGGCAGCGCGAACTTGGCGACGAGGCGGTCCGTGAACGACGCCCGGTGCAGCCGGGCCAGCCGGACGGGCACGGCACCGCGCCGCACCTCGACCCGTGCCCCGGAGGGCAGCTCGACGGTCCTGCGCCCGTCGCACCACAGCACCCCGTGCGGGGTGTGCGGCTGGACCTCGACGGCGAGCACCGACGTGGGCGAGGTCACGAGCGGCTTGGCGAACAGGGCGTGGGCGCTGATCGGGACCATCAGCAGCGCCTCGACCTCCGGCCACACGACGGGCCCGCCGGCCGAGAAGGCGTACGCGGTCGAGCCGGTGGGCGTCGCGCACACGATGCCGTCGCAGCCGAACCCGGTCACCGGGCGGCCGTCGATCTCCAGGACGACTTCGAGCATCCGCTCGGGCGACACCTTCTGCACGGCCGCCTCGTTGAGCGCCCAGTCGGTGTGGACGACGTCCCCGTTGCTGTGCACCAGGACGTCGATCGTCATGCGCTCCTCGACCGTGTACGCCCGGGTGACGACCCGGTCGACCACCTGGTCGAGGTCGTCGCGCTCGGCCTCGGCGAGGAAGCCGACCCGGCCGAGGTTGACGCCGAGCATGGGCACGCCGGAGGCGCGGGAGAGTTCGGCGCCGCGCAGCAGCGTCCCGTCGCCGCCGAGGACGATCAGCAGCTCGCAGCCGTTGAGCACCTCGGGCGTCGCATCGGTGACGGTCTCGACGGACGGGGGCAGCGGCAGGTCGGCCGCCTCGGTGGCGAGGACCCGCACCCCCAGGCCGTTGCGCAGCAGCCCCTGCACGACGAGTTCCGCGCTGCGGATCGCGGCCGGGCGGCCGGTGTGCGCGAGAAGGAAGACTGTTCGTGCCTCATACGTCGTCAACGGGGCCCCTCCGCCACTGCACGGTCGACATCAGCGGGATCCAGTTCCGGTGCTCCGGCCCGCAGCCACAGAAAGTACTCGACGTTCCCCGAGGGCCCCGGCAGCGGGCTCGCGGTCACGCCCCGCACCCCCAGGCCCAGCGCCCACGCCCGGCGCGCCACCTCCCGTACCGCCTCGGCGCGCAGTTCGGGGCTGCGCACCACCCCGCCGCTGCCGAGCCGTTCCTTGCCGACCTCGAACTGCGGCTTGACCATGAGCACCAGGTCGGCGCCGGGGGCCGTGCAGCGGAACAGGGCCGGCATCACGAGCCCGAGCGGGATGAACGACAGGTCGCCGACCACCAGGTCGACCGGCTCGCCGTCGATGGCCTCCAGGGTCAGTTCCCGGACGTTGGTGCGGTCCTTGACGACGACGCGCCCGTCGGACTGGAGCGACCAGGCGAGCTGCCCGTAGCCGACGTCCACGGCGACGACCTGCGCGGCGCCCGCGCGCAGCAGCACATCGGTGAACCCGCCGGTCGAGGCGCCCGCGTCCAGCGCCCGGCGGCCCTCGACCTCAAGGCCGAGCGGGACGAAGGCGGCGAGAGCGCCGGCCAGCTTGTGGCCGCCGCGCGAGACGTAGTCGGGGTCGCTGTCGTCCTTGGTGACCACGAGGGCGGCGCTGGTCTCGACCTGGGTGGCCGATTTGGTCGCGGTGTTGCCGCCGACGGTCACCCGGCCCGCCGCGATCAGCTGTCCGGCGTGCTCGCGCGACCGGGCCAGTTTGCGGCGTACCAGCTCGGCATCGAGACGGCGACGGGCGACTCCTGCCACGTTCGGTTCAGCTCCTGTGGTTGTACGGGGGCACCGGTACGGGAGGTCCCGGTGCGGGGGCGGGCCCGGCGTCCAGCGCGCTCAGCGCGTCGCGCAGGCCCCGGTGTACATCCTCGTACACCTCGGTGTGTCCGTCCGCCGCGAGGTGGTCGGCGTCGGCCAGCCGCTCAAGGAGACCGTCCACCTCGGCGCTGCCGGTGGGCGTCCGTACGACACCGAGGGGCGCCGGCCCCGCGGGCTCGGCGGGCTCCGGCGGGGCGTCCGTCTCGGGCTCGGGCATCGGGTCGCTCATGCGGAAACGCTACCGCGAAGCGCTGGGGTAACGTCGATCATGATGGCGACCATGGCGGAGTGCCGCAGCGCACTCGACAGACTTTCCGACAACCTCGCGGGGGCCGACGGCGACGTGCGCCGCGCCGCCGACCTGGACCGCTCGCTGAGCTGCCACATCCGGGACCTGGACATCACGTTCACCGGCCGCCTCTCCGGCGGCCGCATCCGGGTCCTGGACACGCTGGAGGGCCCACCCCGCGAAAAGGCCGAGATCCGCCTCGCGATGACCGGCGACGACCTGGTCGCCATGGTCGACGGCGACCTGAACTTCGCGAAGGCGTGGGTCTCCGGCCGAGTCCGCCTGGAGGCGGGCTTCAGGGACCTGCTCAAACTCAAATCACTGCTCTAGCGGCACACTCAAGCCAGTCCGGCGATTGAGGACGTCTTTGAGCTGAGCAGGCGAGCCCACACCGGCCAAAATCAAGCCCGTCCGACGCTTGAGGACGTCTTTTCGAAGGCCCCGCGCGCCCCGCGCGCACGCGCAGCAGGTACGACAAGCGGCGTCCCCGTCTCCGGATCCGGAATCACCTGACACCGCAGCCCGAACACCCGCTCCACCAGCTCCGCGGTGACGATCTCCCCCGGCGCCCCCTCCGCGACGATCTCCCCACCGCGCATCGCGATCAGATGCGTGGCGTACCGCGCCGCGTGGTTCAGGTCGTGCAGGACGGCCACCAGCGTCCGGCCCTGCGTCTCGTGCAGCTCGGCGCACAGGTCCAGCACATCGATCTGGTGCTGGATGTCGAGGTACGTCGTCGGCTCGTCCAGGAGCAGCAGCGGCGTCTGCTGGGCGAGGACCATCGCGATCCAGACCCGCTGACGCTGACCGCCGGACAATTCGTCGACATAGCGATCGGCCAGCTCGCCGACGCCCGTCGCCTCCATCGACTCCTGGACGACCCGCTCGTCCTCCGGCGACCACTGCCGCAGCAGCCCCTGGTGCGGGTACCGCCCCCGCGCCACGAGGTCCGCGACCGTGATGCCCTCGGGCGCGATGGAGGACTGCGGCAGCAGGCCCAGCGTCTTGGCGACCTTCTTCGCGGGCAGCCCGTGGATCGACTGGCCGTCGAGGAGCACCTGGCCCCGGCTCGGCTTCAGCATCCGGGAGAGCGCCCGCAGCAGCGTCGACTTGCCGCAGGCGTTGGGGCCGACGATCACGGTGAACGACTGGTCGGGTATCTCGACCGAAAGGTTCTCCGCGATGACCCGCTGGTCGTAGCCGAGGGTCACCGAGTCCGCGGTGAGGCGCTGCATGGTCGTACTCCGGGGGTCGGACGGTCGGCTGTCGGACGGTTGAAGAGGGGCGGCGGCGGTACGGGGTCTCATATGCGCCCCGCCTTGCGCTCGGTCACCAGCAGCCACACGAGATAGCAGCCGCCTAGCACCCCGGTGACCACACCCACCGGCAGCTGGCGGTCGCCGAACGCGTCGAGCGCGATCCAGTCGGCGCCGAGCAGGAGCGCCGCCCCCATGAAGGTCGCGGCCACCAGGTTCGGTCCGGTGGACCGGGTCAGCCGGCGCGCCAGCTGCGGGGCGCTCAGCGAGACGAAGGCGATCGGCCCGGCGGCGGCCGTGGCGACGGCGACGAGCAGCACGGCGGCGCCCATGAGGAGGAGGCGGGTGCGTTCCACCCGTACCCCGAGCGCGTACGCCGCGTCGTCGCCCATCTCCATGACGCGCAGGGCCGGCCCATGCCCGTACACCAGCGGGAGCAGCACGGCGCAGACGACCAGCAGCGGCCAGACCTGCGCCCAGTCGCGCCCGTCGAGCGAGCCGGTCATCCAGACGACGGCGCGCGTCGCGTCGACCAGGTTCGCCTTGGTGATCAGGTACTGCGTCGCGGCGGTCAGCATGGCCGCCGCCCCGATCCCCACCAGGACCAGCCGGAAGCCGTGCACGCCGCGCTTCCACGCCAGCAGGTAGACGGCGAGACCGGTCAGCAGGCCGCCGACGACCGCCCCGGCCGCGACCTCCTTCGCGTCGCCCTGGAAGAGGACGATCACGGTGAGGGCGCCGACCGTGGCGCCCTGCCCGAAGCCGAGCACGTCGGGGCTGCCGAGCGGGTTGCGGGAGATGGTCTGGAAGACGGCGCCCCCGGCACCGAGCGCCCCGCCGACGAGGAGTCCGACGAGCACCCGGGGCAGCCGCAGGTCGGTGACGATGAACTCCTGCTGGAAGGTGCCGTGGCCGAAGAGCGTGGTCAGGACCTCCCCGGGCGTCATCGAGAAGTCGCCGCTGCCGATGAGGACGACCGCGGCGCCCGCCGCCACGAGGGCCAGGAGCAGGACGACCAGGGCCGCCCGCACGTTCATCCGGAACGAGTAACCGCCGGCCGTCCGCACGGCCCGTACCGGACGGACGGCGCGCGCCGTCCCCTTCGTGGTCGTGGCCTTCACAGCTGGGACATCCTCTTGCGTCGTACGAGGTAGATGAAGACGGGCCCGCCGATGAGCGCGGTGACGATGCCGACCTGGAGCTCCGAGGGGCGGGCGATGACCCGGCCGACCACGTCCGCGCCGAGCAGCAGCACCGGGGAGAGCACCGCCGCGTACGGCAGGATCCACCGCAGGTCGGGACCGGTGAGGGTGCGCACCAGGTGCGGGATCATCAGCCCGATGAAGACGATCGGCCCGCACGCGGCGGTCGCCGCCCCGCAGAGCAGCGTCACCGCGAGCATCGCGAGCACCCGGGTCCGGGTCAGGTTCGCGCCCAGCGACCTGGCCGTGTCGTCGCCCATCTCCAGGGCGTTGAGCGGGCGCGCGATGAACACGGTCAGCAGGACGCCCGCCGCGATGAACGGCCACACCTTGCCGACGGTCTCCGTGTTCGCGGAGGCCAGCGAGCCGACCGTCCAGAACCGCAGCCGGTCCAGCGCCGCCGAGTCCAGCAGCTGTACGGCGTTGACGTATCCGTACAGCGCGGCGGTGACGGCCGTCCCGGCGAGCGCGAGCCGCACCGGCGTGGAGGAGCGGCTTCCGCCGAGGAAGTACACGGCCACCGACACGATCGCGGCGCCCGCGAAGGCGAACCACACATAGCCGGTCAGCGAGGTCACGCCGAAGAAGCTGATGGCGGAGACGACGGAGGCCGAGGCCCCCGCGTTGACACCGAGGATGCCCGGCTCGGCCAGCGGGTTGCGGGTCAGCGCCTGCATGACCGCCCCGGCGAGCCCGAGCGCGGCGCCCACGAGGAGCCCCAGCACCGTGCGGGGGACCCGGACCTGCCGTACGAGGACGTCGTCGCCGCTGCCCGCGTAGTGGAACAGGCCGTGCCACACGTCGGAGAGCGGCAGCGCCTTGGCGCCGATCCCGATGGACGCGAGGCACACGAGGACGAGGACGGCCACGGCCACCAGGAGCCCCGCCGCTCTCGCCGCATGACGTCTGCGGGGAGCGGCGGCCTTGTCCGGCGCGGCTATCGGGCCGGAACTGGAATCCGGGGGGCTTTCAACCAACACCCGGTTAGGTTAGCCTACCCAGCCTCCGGGACCCCGAGCTCGTCCTCACAGCCCTAGCCGGGCCATGGCCTTGTCCGCGTCCAGGTCACAGGCCCCGTCCCCGGCGTGCGACCAGGCCGCCGCGCACAGCGCCCGCAGCCCGTCGAGCGCCTCGCCGTCGCCCTCCAGCACGAGCGCGCCGCCCCCGGCGGAGGCCGTCCAGCCGCCGCAGCGGAATCCCCCGCCGTCCTCCGTCACCTCGGGCTGTCCGGTGAGCAGCCCGCGCAGGTCCGCGTCGATGTACGTCGGCCGGTGCTCGGGGACCGCGGTCACCAGCTGGGCCGCGTCGGTCACCCCGGTGAGCACGAGCAGCGAGTCGACGCCGCCGTTGAACGCCCCCTCGATGTCGGTGTCGAGCCGGTCGCCGACCACCAGCGGCCGTTCGGCGCCGGTGCGCAGCACGGTCTCGCGGTGCATCGGCGGAAGCGGCTTCCCGGCGACCTGCGGCTCGGCGCCGGTGGCGATCCGGACGACCTCGACGGCCGCCCCGTTGCCCGGCGCGATCCCGCGCGCGCCCGGGATCGTCAGGTCGGTGTTGGACGCGAACCACGGCAGCCCGCGGTTGATCGCGTACGAGGCCTCGGCGAACCGGCCCCACGCCAGGTCCGGGCCGCCGTATCCCTGGACCACCGCGACCGGGTCGTCGTCGGCCGACTCGACGGGTTCGAGGCCGCGTTCCCGCATCGCGACGCGCAGTCCCTCGCCGCCGATGACCAGGACCCGGGCCCCGGCGGGCAGCTGGTCGGCCATCAGCCGGGCCACCGCCTGCGCCGAGGTGATCACGTCGGCGGGCTCGGCCGGGACGCCCAGCTCGGTGAGGTGTTCGGCCACGGCGGCCGGGGTGCGCAGCGCGTTGTTGGTGACGTACGCCAGGTGCATCCCGCCGTCGCGGGCGGTGCCGAGCGCCTCGACGGCGTGGTCGATCGCCTGCCCGCCCGCGTACACGACACCGTCGAGGTCGAGCAGCGCCGTGTCGTACGCCTCACTCAGCGCGGTGCTGCTGCCGCTCGGCCTGGTCCTGCTCGTCCCGCTCATGTTCCGCGCTCCTCTTCGACTGCTTCTCCCCCGATCATCGCGCATCCGTACAGCCCACATACGATGCGTGGATGAACACACGAGGCACGACGGACCAGGGACTGCGTCTGCTTCCGTTCCGCGGCCTGCGGTACGTCCCCGAGCGGGTCGGCAGCCTCGCCGCGGTGACCTCTCCCCCGTACGACGTGGTCGTACGGCCCGACGGGCTGCACCACCTGGAGTCGGCGGACCCGCACAACATCGTCCGGCTGATCCTGCCGCAGGCCGGCACGGTCGCCGCCCGCAACGCCCGGGCCGCCGCCACCCTGAACGACTGGCTCGCGGAGGGCGTCCTCGCCCCGGACCCCGAGCCCGCCCTGTACGTGTACGAGCAGCGCGACGACGAGATCCTGCAACGGGGCGTCATCGGCGCCCTCGCCCTGTCGGAGCCGTCCGAGGGCGTGGTGCTTCCGCACGAGGACGTCATGGCGCATGTGGTCGAGGACCGGGCCGACCTGATGCGGGCCACCGCCGCCCATCTGGAACCGCTGCTGCTGACGTACCGGGGCGACGAGGACTCGGCGACGGGGGCGACCGCGGTGGTCGAGCGGACCGTCGCGCGCGAGCCGCTGTTCCGCACGACCACGGAGGACGGCTTCTGCCACCGGCTGTGGGCGGTCACCGATCCCGCCGAACGCGCGGAGATCCAGGCGGACCTGGCCCGGCACCAGGCGCTCATCGCGGACGGCCACCACCGCTGGGCCACCTATCTCAGGCTCCGGCGGGAGCACACGGACCCGGGCCCCTGGGACTACGGCCTCGTGCTGCTGGTGGACACCGCCCGCTACCCGCTCCGGGTCCGCGCCATCCACCGCCTGCTGCACGGACTGCCGGTCGCGGACGCGCTGGCCGCGCTGACCGGCCTGTTCCGGATACGGGAGGTGGCGGGGCCGCTTCCGGACGCGATGGAGGCCCTGGCCGGGGCGGCCGCCGAGGGCAACGCCTTCCTGCTCGCGGGCGACGGGGGCTTCCATCTGGTCGACCGCCCGGACGGGGCGCTGCTGGCCCGCACGGTCCCGGCGGACCGCCCGGCCGGCTGGCGCACCCTGGACGCGACGGTCCTGCACTCGGCGCTGCTCGACCGGGTGTGGCGCATCCCGGACGACCCGGCGCACATCGCGTACATCCACGACACCGCCGCTGCGGTGGAGCAGGCCGAGCGAAACGGTTCGACGGCGGTGCTGATGCATCCGGTACGCGAGGAGCTCGTCCGGGACCTGGCCCGCCAGGGTGTCACCATGCCCCGCAAGTCGACGTCCTTCGGCCCGAAGCCGGCGACGGGCCTGGTCCTGCGCAGCCTGAACCTGGGCTGAACGCGCAAGAGGGCGGCACCCGTGGCCGGGTGCCGCCCTCTTCTCATGCGTTACGCCTGGGACTCGCCGTCCTCGTCGGCGTCGTCCCGGTCCGCGTCGGCGGCGACGGGCTCGGCCTCGTCGTCGTCCAGGGCGTCCACGAACTCGACGCCGTCCAGCTCGGCGAGGCGGTCGGACGCGTCGGTGGCGCCGTCCTTGTCGGCCTCCAGCGCCTTGCCGAACCACTCGCGCGCCTCGTCCTCGCGGCCCGCTTCGAGCAGCGCGTCGGCGTACGCGTAGCGCAGGCGCGGGGTCCACGGGTGGACGGCGTTCGAGGCGAGCTCGGGGCTCTGGAGCGTGACGATGGCGGCGTCGAGCTGCCCCATGTCCCGCCGGGCGCCGGCGGCCACGAGACGCATCTCGACCTGGCCGGCCTTGTCCAGCTTCTGCACCTCGGGCTCACCGGCCATCGCCATGGCCTTTTCGGGCCGCCCGAGACCGCGCTCGCAGTCGGCCATGACCGGCCACAGCTCTACGGACCCGGTCATCCGCCGGGCCGCCCGGAACTCCGCCAGGGCCTCCGCGTACTTCTGGGTCGCGTAGGCGGCGAACCCGGCGGCCTCACGGACGGCGGCGACGCGCGAGGCGAGCCGGAGGGCGATGCGCGCGTACGCGTACGCCTCCTCGGGGTCCTCGTCGATGAGCCGGGCCACCATGACCAGGTTCCGCGCGACGTCCTCGGCCAGCGTCTTGGGCAGGCTCAGCAGCTCCTGGCGGACGTCCTGGTCGATCTCGTGACCGGTGACGTCGTCCGGGATGGGCAGCCGCTTGATGGGCTCGCGGTCACGGTCGCGGTCGTCCCGGCGCTCGTAACCGCCCTGGCGGCCGCCCCGGTCGTCGCGGCCGCGGTAGCCGCCCCGGTCGTCGCGACGGTCGTCCCGCTGGCCGCGGTAGCCGCCGCCCCGGTTGTCGTCGCGGCGGGGGCCACGGTCGCGGTCCCGGTCCCGGTCATCGCGGCGGAACCCGCCACCGGCCGGACGGCTGTCGTCACGACGGGGGCCGCGGGGGCGGTCGTCGCGACGGTCGTCACGCCGGTCATCGCGCCGGTCGTAGCCGCCGGGGCGGCCACTGCGGTCGTCGTCACGGCGGGGGCCGCGGTCGCGGTCCCGGTCGCGGTCATCGCGGCGGAAGCCGCCACGGTCGTCGTCACGGCGGGGGGCGCGGTCGCGGTCCCGGTCCCGGTCATCGCGGCGGAACCCGCCGCCGCGGTTGTCGTAGCCGCCACCGCGGTCGTCGCGACGGAAGCCACCACCGGACGGGCGGTCGTCACGGCGGAAGCCGCCGCCACGGTTGTCGTCGTCCCGACGGGGGCCACGAGGCCGGTCATCACGACGGTCGTCCCGGCGGTCATCGCGGCGGTCGAAACCACCCGGCCGGCCACCACGGTCGTCATCACGACGCGGGGCACGGTCATCGCGGCGGAAGCCACCACCGCGGTTGTCACGGTCGTCACGGCGGAACCCACCACCGGAGTTGCCACCCCGGTCGTCGCGGCGGAAGCCGCCACGGTCGTCTTCACGGCGGGGGGCACGGTCGTCACGACGGAAGCCGCCACCGGACGGGCGGTCATCGCGGCGGAAGCCGCCGCCACGGCTGTCGTCGTCCCGACGGGGGCCACGAGGCCGGTCATCACGACGGTCGTCACGACGATCGTCACGGCGGTCGAAACCACCCGGCCGGCCACCCCGGTCGTCATCACGACGCGGGGCACGGTCGTCACGGCGGAACCCGCCGCCGCGGTTGTCGTAGCCGCCGCCACGGTCATCACGACGGAACCCACCACCAGTGGAACCGCCCCGGTCGTCACGGCGGAACCCACCGCCGGAGGGACGGTCGTCACGGCGCGGTCCACGATCCCGGTCGCGGTCACGGTCGTCGCGTCGGAAGCCGCCCCCGGAGGGGCGGTCGTCCCGGCGCGGAGCGCGCGAGCGGTCGTCGCGACCGCCGCCGAAGCCGCCCCGGTCACCGCCGTCCCGGCGACGCGGCTCGCGCTCCGAACGATCGTCGGGAGAGTTGGTGGACATGGGTGGAGCTCCTGTCATCGGGGTACTACAGACATTCTTGCGCAGCCGGACACCCGACGCGCTTCGGGCAAAACAAAAAAGGACCCTTGGTCCCAGCGCTGAACGCTGGGACCAAGGGTCCTTCAAAAATTGTTCGGCGGCGTCCTACTCTCCCACAGGGTCCCCCCTGCAGTACCATCGGCGCTGAAAGGCTTAGCTTCCGGGTTCGGAATGTAACCGGGCGTTTCCCTAACGCAATGACCACCGAAACACTATCGGCCACTCCCCCACAAGGCGGAGTATCGGCACTTAGCGAACAAGCACACTTTTCAATTTAATGAATGACGCTGTTCAACCAGCACGACTGTTCGTGGCCTGGGAACAACACAGTGGACGCGAGCAACTGAGGACAAGCCCTCGGCCTATTAGTACCAGTCAGCTCCACCCGTTACCGGGCTTCCACATCTGGCCTATCAACCCAGTCGTCTACTGGGAGCCTTAACCCTTCAAGAGGGTGGGAATACTCATCTCGAAGCAGGCTTCCCGCTTAGATGCTTTCAGCGGTTATCCTTTCCGAACGTAGCCAACCAGCCATGCCCTTGGCAGAACAACTGGCACACCAGAGGTTCGTCCGTCCCGGTCCTCTCGTACTAGGGACAGCCCTTCTCAATATTCCTACGCGCACAGCGGATAGGGACCGAACTGTCTCACGACGTTCTAAACCCAGCTCGCGTACCGCTTTAATGGGCGAACAGCCCAACCCTTGGGACCGACTCCAGCCCCAGGATGCGACGAGCCGACATCGAGGTGCCAAACCATCCCGTCGATATGGACTCTTGGGGAAGATCAGCCTGTTATCCCCGGGGTACCTTTTATCCGTTGAGCGACAGCGCTTCCACAAGCCACTGCCGGATCACTAGTCCCGACTTTCGTCCCTGCTCGACCCGTCGGTCTCACAGTCAAGCTCCCTTGTGCACTTACACTCAACACCTGATTGCCAACCAGGCTGAGGGAACCTTTGGGCGCCTCCGTTACTCTTTAGGAGGCAACCGCCCCAGTTAAACTACCCATCAGACACTGTCCCTGATCCGGATCACGGACCCAGGTTAGACATCCAGCACGACCAGAGTGGTATTTCAACGACGACTCCACAACCACTGGCGTGGCCGCTTCAAAGTCTCCCACCTATCCTACACAAGCCGAACCGAACACCAATATCAAACTATAGTAAAGGTCCCGGGGTCTTTCCGTCCTGCTGCGCGAAACGAGCATCTTTACTCGTAGTGCAATTTCACCGGGCCTATGGTTGAGACAGTCGAGAAGTCGTTACGCCATTCGTGCAGGTCGGAACTTACCCGACAAGGAATTTCGCTACCTTAGGATGGTTATAGTTACCACCGCCGTTTACTGGCGCTTAAGTTCTCAGCTTCGCCACCCCGAAGAGCAGCTAACCGGTCCCCTTAACGTTCCAGCACCGGGCAGGCGTCAGTCCGTATACATCGCCTTACGGCTTCGCACGGACCTGTGTTTTTAGTAAACAGTCGCTTCTCGCTGGTCTCTGCGGCCACCCCCAGCTCACCGAGTAAATCGGATCACCAGTGATGGCCCCCCTTCTCCCGAAGTTACGGGGGCATTTTGCCGAGTTCCTTAACCATAGTTCACCCGAACGCCTCGGTATTCTCTACCTGACCACCTGAGTCGGTTTAGGGTACGGGCCGCCATGAAACTCGCTAGAGGCTTTTCTCGACAGCATAGGATCATCCACTTCACCACAATCGGCTCGGCATCAGGTCTCAGACTTATATGCACGACGGATTTGCCTACCGTGCGTCCTACACCCTTACCCCGGGACAACCACCGCCCGGGCTGGACTACCTTCCTGCGTCACCCCATCGCTTACCTACTACAAGTCTGGTTCGTCGGCTCCACCACTACCCTCAACTCCGAAGAGATCGGGCCGGCTTCACGGACTTAGCATCGCCTGATTCAGTACTGGGCGTTTCAAAGCGGGTACCGGAATATCAACCGGTTGTCCATCGACTACGCCTGTCGGCCTCGCCTTAGGTCCCGACTTACCCTGGGCAGATCAGCTTGACCCAGGAACCCTTAGTCAATCGGCGCACACGTTTCTCACGTGTGTATCGCTACTCATGCCTGCATTCTCACTCGTGAACCGTCCACAACTCGCTTCCGCGGCTGCTTCACCCGGCACACGACGCTCCCCTACCCATCCCAACAGGCGTTAGCCCTTCATGCTGGAATGACACGACTTCGGCGGTACGCTTGAGCCCCGCTACATTGTCGGCGCGGAATCACTTGACCAGTGAGCTATTACGCACTCTTTCAAGGGTGGCTGCTTCTAAGCCAACCTCCTGGTTGTCTCTGCGACTCCACATCCTTTCCCACTTAGCGTACGCTTAGGGGCCTTAGTCGATGCTCTGGGCTGTTTCCCTCTCGACCATGGAGCTTATCCCCCACAGTCTCACTGCCGCGCTCTCACTTACCGGCATTCGGAGTTTGGCTAAGGTCAGTAACCCGGTAGGGCCCATCGCCTATCCAGTGCTCTACCTCCGGCAAGAAACACACGACGCTGCACCTAAATGCATTTCGGGGAGAACCAGCTATCACGGAGTTTGATTGGCCTTTCACCCCTAACCACAGGTCATCCCCCAGGTTTTCAACCCTGGTGGGTTCGGTCCTCCACGAAGTCTTACCTCCGCTTCAACCTGCCCATGGCTAGATCACTCCGCTTCGGGTCTAGAGCGTGCAACTCAAACGCCCTATTCGGACTCGCTTTCGCTACGGCTTCCCCACACGGGTTAACCTCGCTACACACCGCTAACTCGCAGGCTCATTCTTCAAAAGGCACGCAGTCACGACGCACCGAGCAAGCTCGATGCGCGACGCTCCCACGGCTTGTAGGCACACGGTTTCAGGTACTATTTCACTCCGCTCCCGCGGTACTTTTCACCATTCCCTCACGGTACTATCCGCTATCGGTCACCAGGGAATATTTAGGCTTAACGGGTGGTCCCGCCAGATTCACACGGGATTTCTCGGGCCCCGTGCTACTTGGGTGTCTCTCAAACGAGCCGTTGATGTTTCAGCTACGGGGGTCTTACCCTCTACGCCGGACCTTTCGCATGTCCTTCGCCTACACCAACGGTTTCTGACTCGTCTCACAGCCGGCAGACTATGAAAGAGAGATCCCACAACCCCGCATGCGCAACCCCTGCCGGGTATCACACGCATACGGTTTGGCCTCATCCAGTTTCGCTCGCCACTACTCCCGGAATCACGGTTGTTTTCTCTTCCTGAGGGTACTGAGATGTTTCACTTCCCCTCGTTCCCTCCACACTGCCTATGTGTTCAGCAGCGGGTGACAGCCCATGACGACTGCCGGGTTTCCCCATTCGGACACCCCCGGATCAAAGCTCGGTTGACAGCTCCCCGGGGCCTATCGTGGCCTCCCACGTCCTTCATCGGTTCCTGGTGCCAAGGCATCCACCGTGCGCCCTTAAAAACTTGGCCACAGATGCTCGCGTCCACTGTGCAGTTCTCAAACAACGACCAGCCACCCACCACCCCACCCTCACGGGCGAGTTCACTGGGGCCGGCAACCGAAGGACAGACTCAAACGAGCCCGTACCTTCAGATACCCAACAGCGTGCCCGACCCGACCAGTTGTTCCTACACGTTCCACGCCGAAGCAGTACTAGTGACAAACAACTTGCCGTGCCGAGTAGTCAACGTTCCACCCATGAGCTGACCACCGTCGAACATTTGCCGACGTAGTGGCTCTGGACCCCTTTGACAGGGTCTAGATGCTCCTTAGAAAGGAGGTGATCCAGCCGCACCTTCCGGTACGGCTACCTTGTTACGACTTCGTCCCAATCGCCAGTCCCACCTTCGACAGCTCCCTCCCACAAGGGGTTGGGCCACCGGCTTCGGGTGTTACCGACTTTCGTGACGTGACGGGCGGTGTGTACAAGGCCCGGGAACGTATTCACCGCAGCAATGCTGATCTGCGATTACTAGCAACTCCGACTTCATGGGGTCGAGTTGCAGACCCCAATCCGAACTGAGACCGGCTTTTTGAGATTCGCTCCGCCTCGCGGCATCGCAGCTCATTGTACCGGCCATTGTAGCACGTGTGCAGCCCAAGACATAAGGGGCATGATGACTTGACGTCGTCCCCACCTTCCTCCGAGTTGACCCCGGCAGTCTCCTGTGAGTCCCCATCACCCCGAAGGGCATGCTGGCAACACAGAACAAGGGTTGCGCTCGTTGCGGGACTTAACCCAACATCTCACGACACGAGCTGACGACAGCCATGCACCACCTGTACACCGACCACAAGGGGGGCACCATCTCTGATGCTTTCCGGTGTATGTCAAGCCTTGGTAAGGTTCTTCGCGTTGCGTCGAATTAAGCCACATGCTCCGCTGCTTGTGCGGGCCCCCGTCAATTCCTTTGAGTTTTAGCCTTGCGGCCGTACTCCCCAGGCGGGGAACTTAATGCGTTAGCTGCGGCACCGACGACGTGGAATGTCGCCAACACCTAGTTCCCAACGTTTACGGCGTGGACTACCAGGGTATCTAATCCTGTTCGCTCCCCACGCTTTCGCTCCTCAGCGTCAGTAATGGCCCAGAGATCCGCCTTCGCCACCGGTGTTCCTCCTGATATCTGCGCATTTCACCGCTACACCAGGAATTCCGATCTCCCCTACCACACTCTAGCCTGCCCGTATCGACTGCAGACCCGGGGTTAAGCCCCGGGCTTTCACAACCGACGTGACAAGCCGCCTACGAGCTCTTTACGCCCAATAATTCCGGACAACGCTTGCGCCCTACGTATTACCGCGGCTGCTGGCACGTAGTTAGCCGGCGCTTCTTCTGCAGGTACCGTCACTTTCGCTTCTTCCCTGCTGAAAGAGGTTTACAACCCGAAGGCCGTCATCCCTCACGCGGCGTCGCTGCATCAGGCTTTCGCCCATTGTGCAATATTCCCCACTGCTGCCTCCCGTAGGAGTCTGGGCCGTGTCTCAGTCCCAGTGTGGCCGGTCGCCCTCTCAGGCCGGCTACCCGTCGTCGCCTTGGTAGGCCATTACCCCACCAACTAGCTGATAGGCCGCGGGCTCATCCTTCACCGCCGGAGCTTTCAACCTTCTCCCAGGAGGAAGAAAGTATTATCCGGTATTAGACCCCGTTTCCAGGGCTTGTCCCAGAGTGAAGGGCAGATTGCCCACGTGTTACTCACCCGTTCGCCACTAATCCACCCCGAAGGGCTTCATCGTTCGACTTGCATGTGTTAAGCACGCCGCCAGCGTTCGTCCTGAGCCAGGATCAAACTCTCCGTGAATGTTTTCCCGTAATCGGGAGACACATCACGAGAGCGGAACGAACAGGGTCGGAATATGACCCGTCGTCCACTGCGTCCTCGCTGTGTTTTGCCTACCCAGTCAATGACTCGGCAGGACTTTCAAAGGAACCACCAACCTGCCGAAGCAGGCCGGGGTATCAACATATCTGGCGTTGACTTTTGGCACGCTGTTGAGTTCTCAAGGAACGGACGCTTCCTTTGTACTCACCCCTGCGGGCTTTCCTCCGGGCGCTTCCCTTCGGTCTTGCGTTTCCGACTCTATCAGACTCTTTCGTGTCCGATTCCCGGTCGAAGCGGGTCAAGCGATTTTCGCTTTCCAGTTCCTCGCTTTCGCGTTTCCCTTTCGGCGTGTCCACTACTTTAGCGGCTTCTCCCGTTTACTCATAATCGAGTCAGTGGGACCGAATTCCGGCATGCCGAAACTCGCACCCTCTGGGGTGAATCGTAGGTAGTGGTTGGCCGCTCCGGGTCTGCGTGGCTCACGATCCGATGGACCGAACCAACAGCTGTACCCGTGTCAAGCGACTCGGACAACATTAGGGGGCCCATCCGGGCGAGTCAAGTTGACCTGCGGCGGGGCACATGGGCCCGGTACGGGCTCACCGTGGGGTCGCCGTCGATCCAGAACCGCCAGGGGTGCACCGCCCCGTCCCCGCCCACCCCGGTCCGCGGTCCGTTCCGCACCTGGTCACGAGCGGGCGGGGTGCCGTGGAGCACGGAGAGCTCGGCGCCCTCGTGGGCGATGGCGTCGGTGCCGTCCAGCGCGCGGCCGATGTCCAGGGCGGTCGCGAGGCGGGCCGGGCCTTTGGCCAGTTCCTTGTCATTACGGGCCGAAACTCGACGTTTACGCGTCAGCTCGGCGCCCTCCAGGATCTCGCCGGCCCGCAGCAGCACCCCGCTGGCCCGGCCCTCGGGGCCGCACACCAGGTTCATGCAGTGCCACATGCCGTACGTGAAGTAGACGTACGCGTGGCCCGGCGGGCCGTACATCGCGTCGTTCCGCCGGGTCCGGCCCCGGAAGGCGTGCGAACCCGGGTCGATCTCGCCGGCGTACGCCTCCACCTCCGTGAGGCGCAGGGCGATCGGACCCTCCGGGGTGCTGCGGACCAGGGTGCGGCCGAGGAGGTCGGGCGCCACCTCCAGTACGGGGCGGTCGAAGAAATCCCGCGTCAGCGGCGTACGGTCCGGGCCATCGATCATGAGGTTCGAGGTTACTGGGAACCGACTACGGTCGTCGCGCGTATGTAGGGGTCAGGACCTAGGAGGAGAAAACATGGGCTTCAAGCGGCTGCTCGCGAGCATGGGTGCCGGTGGCGCCTCGGTGGAGACCGAGCTGAGCGAGGTCAACGTCGTCCCCGGCGGCGTCGTCCAGGGCGAGGTGCGTATCCAGGGCGGCTCCGTCGACCAGCAGATCGAGGGGCTCTCCGTGGGCCTGCAGGCCCGGGTCGAGGTCGAGGGCCAGGACGACCAGGAGTACAAGCAGGACGTCGAGTTCACCAAGCTGCGCGTCGGCGGCGCCTTCCAGGTCCAGGCGGGCGCGGTGCACGTGGTGCCGTTCGGCCTCGAGATCCCCTGGGAGACGCCGATCACCATGTTCGCCGGCCAGCACCTGCACGGCATGAACATCGGGGTGACGACCGAGCTGGAGATCGCGCGGGCGCTGGACTCCGGCGACCTCGACCCGATCAACGTGCACCCGCTGCCGGCCCAGGAGGCCATCCTCGACGCCTTCGGCCAGCTGGGCTTCAGCTTCCGCAGCGCCGACATGGAGCGCGGCCACATCCGCGGTACGCGGCAGCGGCTGCCGTTCTACCAGGAGATCGAGTTCCACCCGCCGCAGCAGTACCGGGGGCTGAACCAGGTGGAGCTGTCGTTCGTCGCGGACGACCGCGAGATGGACGTCATCCTGGAGATGGACAAGAAGGCGGGTCTGTTCAGCGAGGGCAGCGACTCGTACCGCGCCTTCAAGGTCGGTCTGCACAACTTCCACGAGACCGACTGGGCGGCATATCTGAACCAGTGGCTGGCGCAGGTCGGCGGTTCGCGCAACTGGCTCTAGGGTCGGAGGAGTCATCCGACAGAGCCGACCGAGAGGTGCTGACGTGACCGAGCCGAAGAGGGCGCCGCTGCCGCACGACTTCCATCCGGAGGTTCCCTCGTTCACCGTGGTGAGCGAGGACATCGCCCCGGGGGCCGTGCTCTCCGACGCACAGGTGTACGCGGCGGGGAACACCTCGCCGCACCTGCGCTGGGAGGGCTTCCCGGCGGAGACGAAGAGCTTCGCCGTGACGTGCTTCGACCCCGACGCGCCCACGGGCAGCGGGTTCTGGCACTGGGTGCTCTTCGACATCCCCGCGTCCGTCACGGAGCTGCCGGCCGGTGCGGGCGGCGCGAAGTCCGAGGGGCTGCCCGCCGGTGCCGTGCACGCGCGCAACGACTACGGGACCCAGGACTTCGGCGGGGCCGCCCCGCCGGCCGGGGAGAACCACCGCTACGTGTTCACCGTGTACGCGGTGGACACCGAGAAGCTGGGCCCCGACAGCGACGCCTCACCGGCGGTCGTCGGGTTCAACCTGCGGTTCCACACCCTGGGCCGGGCCCAGCTGGTCGCCGAATACGCGGAGCCCGCCGACAACGACTGAACACCAAAACATCCGCATCCGTTTGCCCTGCCCTGGTCTTGGAGAGATCAGGGCAGGGCATTTTTTAATGCGTTGTCCATCACGGCGTGCCGGGGCCAGAGTTGATCCGGGCCTGCCAGGGGGCGGCCGGCACACGGGAGGTGGGCGGGATGCGGGACACGCTGGTACTGAATGCGAGCTTCGAGCCGCTGTCGACGGTGACGCTCAACCGTGCGGTGGTGCTGATTCTTCAGGACAAGGCCGTTGTCGAGCAGTCCCACCCCGGCCTCCGGATGCGCGGCGCCGATGTGGACATCCCGGTGCCCCGGGTGATCAGGCTCTGCCGGTACGTACGGGTGCCGTTCCGAAGACAGGCGCCGTGGTCCAGAAGGGGCGTCCTGGTCCGGGACCAGCACCGGTGCGCGTACTGCGGGAAGCGGGCGAGCACCGTCGATCACGTGGTGCCGAGGGCCCAGGGCGGGCAGGACGCCTGGCTCAATACGGTGGCCTCCTGCGCGGAGGACAACCACCGCAAGGCGGACCGTACGCCGGAGCAGGCGGGGATGCCGCTGCTGCGCAAGCCCTTCGTGCCCTCCCCCGCGGAGGCGATGCTCCTGTCCCTGGGGGCGGGCGACCGCTCGGCACTGCCGGAGTGGCTGGCGCGGAGCGCGGCGTAGCCGCCGTACGTCCGGTGAGGTGAGCGAGGCCCGTCTCCCCGGGGGAGGCGGGCCTCGGTCGTTCAGCGCAGCAGCAGCTGGACGATGGCGACCGTGCCGACGGTGACGATGAGGGCGCGCAGCAGGGCGGGGCTGAGGCGGCGGCCGACCTTGGCGCCGATCTGGCCGCCGATGGCGGAGCCCACCGCGATCAGGACGACGGCGGTCCAGTCGAAGTCGGCGACGAAGAGGAAGAACAGCGCGGCGATGCTGTTGACGACGGCCGCGAGGACGTTCTTGACGGCGTTGAGGCGCTGGATGGTGTCGTCCACCAGCATGCCCATGAGGGAGAGGTAGATGATCCCCTGGGCGGCCGTGAAGTAGCCGCCGTAGACGCTGGCGAGGGTCAGGCCGATGTAGAGCAGCGGGCCGCCGTCGGGGTGGGCGGGTGCCCCGGTGCGAGCGCGCCGGTCCTGGACGGCCTTGCTGATGCGCGGTTGCAGGATGACCAGGACCAGGGCCAGGGCGACCAGGACCGGGACGATGGTCTCGAAGGCCGTCGAGGGCAGGGCCAGGAGCAGGGTGGCGCCGGTGAGGCCGCCGATGAGGGCGCCCACGGTGAGCTTGAGGACGCGGGAGCGCTGTCCCTCGAGCTCCTTGCGGTAGCCGATCGCGCCGCTGATGGAGCCGGGGATCAGGCCGAGCGCGTTGGAGACGGTGGCGGTGACCGGGGGCAGGCCGGTGGCGAGCAGGACGGGGAAGGTGATGAGCGTGCCGGAGCCGACGATCGTGTTGATCGTGCCGGCGCTGACCCCCGCGGCGAAGACGGCGAGCATCTCCCAGATGGACATGGCGTATCCCCCGTGCGTGATCGGTGCTTGCTGCACCGCATCATGCACGGGGGGTGTACACGTCAGTCGACCGGGGGTTCCTCGCGCCGTTCCTTGCCGGTGTTGAAGCCGGGTGCGCCGGAGCCGAGGTTGCCGAAGGCGCCGCTGAGGCCCTTGAGGGCGTCGCCGATCTCGCTGGGCACGATCCAGAGCTTGTTGGCGTCGCCCTCGGCGATCTTCGGCAGCATCTGGAGGTACTGGTACGAGAGCAGCTTCTGGTCCGGGTCGCCTGCGTGGATGGACTCGAAGACCGTACGGATGGCCTGGGCCTCGCCCTCCGCGCGCAGGGCGGCGGCCTTGGCCTCACCTTCGGCGCGCAGGATCGCGGACTGCTTCTCGCCCTCGGCGGTGAGGATCGCGGACTGCCGGGTGCCCTCGGCCTGGAGGATGGCGGCGCGCTTGTCGCGGTCGGCGCGCATCTGCTTCTCCATCGAGTCCTGGATGGAGGTGGGCGGCTCGATCGCCTTGAGTTCCACGCGGTTGACTCGGATGCCCCACTTGCCGGTGGCCTCGTCCAGGACGCCGCGCAGGGCCGCGTTGATCTCCTCGCGGGAGGTGAGGGTCCGCTCCAGGTCCATGCCGCCGATGATGTTGCGGAGGGTGGTGACGGTGAGCTGCTCGATGGCCTGGATGTAGCTGGCGACCTCGTACGTCGCCGCCCGGGCGTCGGTCACCTGGTAGTAGATGACGGTGTCGATGTTGACGACCAGGTTGTCCTGGGTGATGACGGGCTGCGGCGGGAAGGGCACGACCTGCTCGCGCAGGTCGATCCGGTTGCGGATCGAGTCGATGAACGGGACGACGATGTTCAGGCCCGCGTTGAGCGTGCGGGTGTACCGGCCGAAGCGTTCCACGATGGCGGCGCTGGCCTGCGGGATGACCTGGATCGTCTTGATCAGGGCGATGAAGACGAGCACCACCAGAATGATCAGGACGATGATGATCGGTTGCATCGTTTCCTCGTGCCCTTCGGTTGATGATCGTCATCGAGTCTGACAGAACGCGCCTGGGTGTGGGGGCAGTTCGGTCACATGACGACGGCCGTCGCCCCGTCGATGTCCACGACGTCGACCTGTTGGCCGGGGTCGTAGCTGAATCCTGGTTCGAGGGCGCGCGCCGACCAGACCTCGCCTGCCAGCTTGATGCGGCCGCCCTCGCCGTCCACCCGTTCCAGGACGACGGCCTGACGGCCCTTCAGGGCATCGATGCCGGTGGCGTGCACGGGTGCCCGGTCCGCGCGCTGCCGCCCGGCGATCACGCGCACCACGGCCGTCAGCGCCACCGAGACGATGACGAAGACCAGGACCTGGGCGACGATTCCGCCGCCGAGGGCCGCGACGACCGCGGCGGCGACGGCCCCCACGGCGAACATGCCGAACTCGGGCATCGCGGTCAGGACGAGCGGAATGCCCAGTCCCACCGCGCCGATCAGCCACCACACCCACGCGTCGATGTCCACGTGACCATCGTAGGACCGCGCGCACCCCAAGGACAGGGCGCGACCGGGCAGGACGCCTGCTACGGGGCGGACTTGAGGGGCGTTTCGTCGTGACGCGCCTGGATGCGGGCGATCACGCGCTCCCGTCCCAGGTTCCTGGCCTCGCGGAGCTTGGCCTCGGCCAGGAGCACGGGAACCCAGAGCAGCCAGCCCCACAGGCTGAAGTCCAGCACCCCGCTCAGCACCAGTGCCTTGTTCAGGCCGAACGACGCCGCGAACGTCAACACGTACGCGGCGACCCGGTGCGCGAGGAGCAGGCGCAGGGGGGCGTTCCGGGCGCCCTGGAGCAGCTCGACCGCCGCGGCGGTTTCGGCTGCCCGCAGGTCTTCGCCGGTGTCCCCGGCGGACTCGCCCCGGGCGGCCCGCCGCAGCGCGTCGGTGACGAGCACGCTCTGCTCCGCCACAGCCGTCTGCTCGGCCTGCCCGCGAGCGGCGGCCATGTACAGGTCGTCCCAATACCCGCGGCCGGCCCAGCCCGTCGCGTCGTCGACCCGTTCGCGCTCGGGTGACCCGGGCGGGGCCAGCTCCTCGATTCTTTCCCGCAGAACCGCCGCACGGCGCGCCCGTCCCGGGAAGTCGAAGCTGTCCGAGCGGAGGCACAGCTCCAGATACGACACCATGAGCCCGAGGTCGTCCTCCGCCAGGGCGAGGCCCTTGCGATAGGCCGTCTCGGCCTCACGGTCGTGGTCGTCGTCGTCTTCCGCGGCGTGCGCCTGTCCGAGCCAGCGGTAGAGAGCCGGATCGGGTCCGCACTCGTCGAGCCCCGCTTCCGCGGCCTTCCTCACGGCCGCGTGGCCACCCACCGCGAAGAGCTCCGAGCAACGCGCCACGTACTGCTGCTGTTCCATACCCCACCCCAGGCGTACGAGCCGTCAACCTCTGATGTACTCGGCGCCGCTCTAGCCGAGCGGCAGTCCGCGGGCGGTGTAGCGCTCGCCCTGGTGCTCGACCACGAGGGGCAGGCCGAAGCAGAGGGAGAGGTTGCGGGAGGTGAGCTCGGTCTCCATGGGGCCGGCGGCGAGCACCTTGCCCTGGCGGATCATGAGGACGTGGGTGAAGCCGGGGGCGATCTCCTCGACGTGGTGGGTCACCATGATCATGGAGGGCGCGTACGGGTCGCGGGCCAGCCGGCCGAGGCGGCGGACCAGGTCCTCGCGGCCGCCGAGGTCGAGACCGGCGGCGGGCTCGTCCAGGAGGAGCAGTTCGGGGTCGGTCATCATGGCGCGGGCGATCAGGGTGCGCTTGCGCTCGCCCTCGGAGAGGGTGCCGAACTTGCGGTCGAGGTACTCGGTCATGCCGAGCCGGTCGAGGAAGGCGCGGGCGCGGTCCTCGTCCACCTTGTCGTAGTTCTCGTTCCAGGTGGCGGTCATGCCGTAGGCGGCGGTGAGCACCGTCTGGAGGACCGTCTGGCGGCGGGGCAGCTTCTCGGCCAGGGCGACGCCCGCGATGCCGATGCGGGGGCGCAGGTCGAAGACGTCGGTACCGACGCCGCCGAGGCGCTCGCCGAGGACGCTGACGGTGCCCTTGGTAGGGAAGAGGTAGCTGGACGCGATGTTGAGCAGGGTGGTCTTGCCGGCGCCGTTGGGGCCGAGGATGACCCAGCGCTCACCCTCCTTGACCGACCAGGAGACGTCGTCCACCAGAGCGCGTCCGTCGCGGACCACGGATACGTCCACCAGCTCCAGTACATCGCTCATGAGCGCGTTGTCTCCCCATGCAGTGTCGAGATCGTCGCGTGCCTGTGGGCACAGCTCCCAGGGAAAACCTACGCCACCGCGTGAGTACCGGCGGCGCTGGGCCCGCCGTCGCGGACCCGGCCGTGCCCCGCAAGACACCCCCTAGGCTGTCCGCATGCTTTCGGAACCACGTTCAGGGCTGCTGGCCGCCTGGGGGAACGCGTTGCTGGCGGGGCTCGTGTCCCCGGACGACGCGGCGCTCGCCATCGTCGGGGAGGACGCGGTGCACCGCGTCGAGGGGCTGCCGGGTGAGGCCGGTCCGGTCGGGCTGACGTTCGCCCTGGGGCGGCTGCGGGCGCTGGGGGTGAGCGGCTTCCGGGTCGCGCTGCCGGTGCCGGGGCATCCGCTGGGGCTGAGCGGTCCGGCCGATTTCAACGCCCGGGCCCTGGAGGCGGAGGAGGCCGTGGTGACCCACGGCGCCCCGTACGGGCTGGTGCCCGAGGTGCGCGAGGCGGGCCCGGCCGGCGATGTGCACGTGGACGTGGTGTGGCACTGCCTGGCGGTACGGGAGGCTCCGCCGGCCGACGTGCCCTCGCTGGGCGAGGCGGAACGGGAGCTGGCCGAGGCGCTGCGGGACGCGACGGCGCTGCTGACCCGGCTGGACGTGGCCGGTTCGGGGCCGGTGGCCGAGGCGGCGGTGGACGCGTACCGGGCGCGGGCGGAGCGGGGGCGCGAGGTGCTGGCCCCGGGCTATCCACCGCGGGCGGTGCGTGTCCTTGAGCTGGCCCAGCGGGTCGGGCTGCTGATCTCGGTGGCGTACGAGAACGGGCACGGCGGCGCGGTGAGCGCGTCGGAGATGGCGGCACGGGGCGAGGCGCTGCGGCCGGTGGAACGGGTGGCCCGGCGGGCGCAGGTGGCGGCGTACAACGCGTATGTGGAGGAGCGCGCGCGGTAGGGGCGCGAGCGCCCCGGGTCGGCGGGAGCGCGTGCGGGCCGGGGCCGCGGGGGTGGCGGCTGGGGCCCCGGGCCCTGCGGGCCGGGCCCGGCCCGCGGTCGTGGTGGCCGGGGCCGGCCCGGCTCCCCTCAGCCCGCCGCTCCGTGGCGGACCGCCCAGAGTGCCGCCTGGGTGCGGTCGGCCAGGTCGAGCTTCATGAGGATGTTCGAGACGTGGGTCTTGACCGTCTTCTCGGAGAGGACCAGGGCCCGCGCGATCTCGCGGTTGGACCGGCCGTCGGCGATCAGGCCGAGCACTTCCCGCTCGCGTTCGGTGAGGGTGCTCCCCCGGCCGGTGCCCGCGCCCGGCTCGTCCTGGGCGAGCAGCGCCCCGGCCACCTCGGGCTGGAGCAGGACGTGCCCGGCGTGCACGGAGCGGATGGCGCCGGCCAGGGCGTCCGGGTCGACGTCCTTGTATACGTAGCCGGAGGCGCCCGCGCGCAGGGCGGGGACGACCGTGCGCTGCTCGGTGAAGCTGGTGACGATCAGCACCTTGGCCGGGTTCTCCAGCTCGCGGAGGCGGCGCAGCGCCTCGATGCCGTCGGTGCCGGGCATCTTGATGTCCATCAGTACGACGTCGGGCCGCAGCTCCTCCGTCCTGGCCACGCCCTCGGCGCCGTCGGCCGCCTCGCCGACGACCTCGATGTCGTCCTGGATCTCCAGGAACGTGCGCAGGCCGCGGCGGACGACCTGGTGGTCGTCGACGAGCAGCACCCTGATGATCCTGTCAGCCACCGGGGGTCTCCATCTCGATCGTGGTGCCCTTGCCGGGCGCGGATTCAACGGTGAGGCGGCCGCCGACGCCGCTCGCCCGGTCCCGCATGGAGACCAGGCCCAGGTGGCGCCCGGCCCGGCGGGTGGCGGCGGGTTCGAAGCCCCGGCCGTCGTCGGTGATCCGCAGCAGCGTGGCACCGTCGTGGCGGGCGAGGGTGACGTCGACGTGGGCCGCGTCGGCGTGGCGCAGGGCGTTGTGCAGGGCCTCCTGGGTGACCCGGAGCAGCGCTTCCTCCTGGGCGGCGGGCAGGGCCCGGACGCCGGTGGCGGTGAAGGTGACCCGGGCGGTGTGGGCCCGGTCGAGGACCTGGACCTGGGTGCGGAGGGTGGCGACGAGGCCGTCCTCATCCAGGGCGGCCGGGCGGAGCTCCACGACGGCGGCGCGCAGTTCGTCCACGGCCTCGGCGGCGAGGGCGGCGACCTGCTGGAGCTCGCCCTTGGCGCGGGCCGGGTCGCGGTCGACCAGGGCGGCGGCGGCCTGGGCGGTGAGCCGCAGCGAGAAGAGCTTCTGGCTGACCGCGTCGTGCAGCTCGTGGGCGAGGCGGGAGCGCTCCTCGGCGATGGTGAGCTCGCGGCTGCGTTCGTAGAGGCGGGCGTTCGTCAGGGCGATGGCCGCGTGCTGGGCGAGGATCGAGAGCAGTTCCTCGTCCTCGGCGTTGAAGCCGCAGACGCCCTCGGGCTTGGGGCACCTCTTGTTGGCGAGGAAGAGGGCGCCGATGGTCTCGTCGCCGTCCCGGATGGGCAGGCCGAGAAAGTCGGACATGTCGGGGTGGGCGCTGGGCCAGCCCCCGAAGCGGGGGTCCTTGCGGACGTCGGCGAGGCGCTCGGTCTTCGCGCCGTGGAGCATCGCGGCGAGGATGCCGTGCTGCCGGGGCAGCGGGCCGATGGCCTTCCACTGTTCGTCGCTGACGCCGTCCACGACGAACTGGGCGAAGCCGCCGTCGTCGTCGGGGACCCCGAGTGCGGCGTATTCGGCGTCCAGGAGTTCGCGGGCCGAGGCGACGATCGTCTTCAGGACGTCCCGCACCTCCAGGTGGCGGCTCATGGCGAGCAGCGCGGCACTGACGGCGGCGAGGCCGGAGGGCGGTCGGTGGCTCATGCGCCTCACCGTACCGGCGGCCTGTGCGCCCCGTATCGGACCGGAGGCGGCCGGGGACCGGGGCGGAAGGACTAGGACCTGCGGCCGGTACGCCGTGCGCGGGGGCGGAAACGACTGCCCGAACCCCCTCCGGAACGTCGCATTCCGAATTGCTTCAGCAACACAAGGTGATGCTGTTACTCGCCTGATGTGAGGCCGGGCATAGGGCCCACGTCACTTACGAAGCTGCCTAGTGGACCGAAAAGGGCGATTTGGACGGTGATGACCTGGGAGCGAACCCGGCAAACCGCCCACCATTCCACTACCCGGCTTCGTACGTCACACCTTTGCCACGGCATTTTGCCGCCGCTAAGAATTGAGCTCGTCCCCGACGGAGATGCGCAGTCGCTCCCGTCTTCGTCCTCCGTGAGGACCCCCCGAATTCGAAGAGGTAAGCCTGTATGTCCGCGTCCCGCTTCACCGGCCGTCTCCGTAACCTGAACAAGACCCAGAAGCTCTCCGCCGCCGGCGTCTCCGCCGTCGCCGCCGCTGCACTCTCCTTGTCCCTGGTGCCCGGTCACGCCGAGGCCGAGACCGAACCGCAGGCTCTCTCCGCCTCCCCGGTCATCTTCGACTCCGCGAGCTCCAAGCAGGCCCGCGCGATCCAGGACAGCGTCATTCAGCAGCACTCGACCGCCGAGAAGCTGGTCAAGGCCTCCGACGCCGCCAAGGCCAAGAAGGCCGCCGCGGTGAAGGCCAAGGCCAAGAAGGCCGAGAAGAAGGTCGAGCTGAAGAAGAAGGCGAAGGCCAAGGCGCACTCCAAGGCCAAGTCCCACAAGTCCGAGTCGCGCTCCAGCCGCTCCTCCGCCCGTACGCACCTGTACGGCAACAACCTGGACGGCTGGATCCGGGAGTCCCTCGACATCATGCACAAGAAGGGCATCCCGGGCACGTACGAGGGCCTGCACCGCAACATCATCCGCGAGTCCAGCGGTAACCCGAACGCGATCAACGACTGGGACATCAACGCCCAGAACGGCGTTCCGTCGATCGGTCTGCTCCAGATCATCAAGCCGACCTTCGACTACTACCACGTGTCCGGCACCCCGCACACGCAGTACGACCCGGTCGCCAACATCACCGCGTCGGCCAACTACGCCGCCGACAAGTACGGCTCGATCGACAACGTCAACAGCGCGTACTGATCCGCAGCGATCCGTACCGCCGACGACAGACGCCGAAGGGCGGCACCCCGCGTGGGTGCCGCCCTTCGGCGCGTGTCCGGGCCGGTTACTTGCGCATGACCTCGGGCTCGTGGCGGCGCAGCAGCCGCGCGACCGCGAAGCCGCAGATGACGCCGAGGAACAGCAGCACCGAGATGTTGATCCCCCACTGGCTCACCGAGTGCTCCCAGAGCGGGTCCAGGTCCGTGGGGTTCTTCTGGTCCCACGGCGGCATCAGATGCGCGAGGTCGAGTGTGGAGCCCGCGCCCGCGATGGCCCAGCGGGACGGCATCAGCCAGGCGAACTGCTCCAGGCCGGGCGAGCCGTACACCTGGAACAGGATGCCGGTGAAGACGACCTGGACGATCGCGAACATGACCAGCAGCGGCATGGTCTTCTCGGAGGTCTTCACCAGCGAGGAGATCACCAGGCCGAACATCATCGAGGTGAAGCCGAGCGCGATGATCGTCACGCAGAGCTCGACGGCCGGCGGCATGATCAGGCCCTCTTCGGGCAGATCGCGGGTGGCGAAGCCGATGCCGCAGATGATGACGCCCTGGATGGCCGTGATCACGCCGAGCACGATCACCTTGGACATCAGGTAGGCCGAGCGGGAGAGGCCGGTGGCCCGTTCCCGTTCGTAGATGACCCGTTCCTTGATCAGTTCTCGTACGGAGTTGGCCGCCGCGGAGAACGTCATGCCGATCACCAGGATCAGCATGATCGTTCCGGCGTCGCCGTTGAACCGGGACGGCGGCTTCGGCGGGGCGAGACCGAAGTCCGCGGGGATGACCACGCTGACGATGCCGAGCACCGCGGGCAGGATCACCATCAGACCCATGAAGCCCTTGTCGGAGCCGATCACCGAGAGGTAGCGGCGCATCAGCGTCCACAGCTGCGTGCCCCAGCCCTGCGGCTTCGGCGGGCGCATCTGCTGCGGCGGCGGCATGTGCACGGACTGCACGGCGGCGGCGTCGATGTCGGCGGCGTACATCTGGTAGTGCTGCGAACCGCGCCAGCGGCCCGACCAGTCGTAGTCGCGGTAGTTCTCGAACGCCGAGAAGACGTCGGCCCAGGTGGTGTAGCCGAAGAAGTTCAGCGCCTCGTCCGGCGGGCCGAAGTACGCCACGGCACCGCCCGGCGCCATCACCAGGAGCTTGTCGCAGATGGCCAGCTCGGCCACCGAGTGCGTGACGACCAGGACGGTACGGCCGTCGTCGGCCAGTCCGCGCAGCAGCTGCATCACGTCGCGGTCCATGCCCGGGTCGAGGCCGGAGGTCGGCTCGTCCAGGAAGATCAGCGACGGCTTGGTGAGCAGCTCCAGCGCCACCGAGACGCGCTTGCGCTGGCCGCCGGAGAGCGAGGTGACCTTCTTGTCCTTGTGGATGTCGAGCTTGAGCTCGGTCAGGACCTCGTGTATCCGGGCCTGGCGCTCGGCCTCGGTGGTGTCCGCGGGGAAGCGGAGCTTGGCCGCGTACTTCAGGGCGCGGGTGACGGTCAGTTCCTTGTGCAGGATGTCGTCCTGCGGGACCAGACCGATGCGCTGGCGGAGCTCGGCGAACTGCTTGTAGAGGTTCCGGTTGTCGTAGAGGACATCGCCCTGGTTGGCGGGCCGGTAGCCGGTGAGCGCCTTGAGCAGGGTGGACTTGCCGGAGCCGGACGGGCCGATGACGCCGATGAGCGACTTCTCCGGGACGCCGAACGAGACGTCCTTGAGGATCTGCTTGCCGCCGTCGACCGTGACCGTGAGGTGGCGGGCCGCGAAGGAGACCTCACCGGTGTCGACGAACTCTTCCAGCCGGTCCCCGACGAGCCGGAACGTCGAGTGACCGACGCCGACGGTATCGTTCGGGCCGATGAGCGCCGAGCCGGACTTGGAGAGCGGCTGGCCGTTGACGTACGTGCCGTTGTGCGAGCCGAGGTCGCGGATCTCGAAGCGGCCGTCGGGCGTCGCGTGGAACTCGGCGTGGTTGCGGGAGACCTGGAGGTCCGAGACGACCAGGTCGTTCTCCAGCGCACGGCCGATCCGCATCACCCGGCCGAGGGCCAGCTGGTGGAACGTGGTCGGGCTGCGGTCCCCGTAGACCGGCGCCGCTCCCGCCGGACCGGTGCCGGGTCCGGGCGGGCCCGGGGCCCCGCCCTGCTGCGGCACGTGCGGCTGCTGGGGCTGCTGCCAGCCCTGCTGCTGCGGCGGGACGGGCTGCTGAGGTGCCTGCTGCTGGGGCGCCGGCTGCTGCCAGCCAGGTCCGCCCTGCTGGGGCTGGTGCGGCGGGGTCTGCTGCGGCTGCGCGGGACCGGCGGCCCGGCCGCTGTAGACGCCCGCGGCGCTCAGGCTCAGCCGGGGTCCGTCGGTGGCGTTGCCCAGGTTCACGGTGGAGCCGGCCGCGATCTCCATCTGGTGGATCCGCTGCCCGTGCACGTACGTGCCGTTGGTGCTGCCGTGGTCCTCGATGAACCAACTGCGCCCGTTCCAGCTGATCGTGGCGTGCCGCCACGACACTCTGGCGTCATCGATCGCCATGTCCCCCTGCGGATCGCGCCCCAGGGTGTATGTCCTGGACGGATCGAGCGTCCAGGCCCTGCCATTCAATTCCAGTACGAGTTCCGGCACTCCGCGCCCCACTAGTTGTCCCCCGTGTTACCCCCGTCGCAGGGAGTCTAGGGATGCTGAACATCGTGGGGAACTATTCCAGGATCAGTCCCGGATACGAAAGCCGGGCGGCCGAGGGTGACCTCACCGAGACCTGCGCGGCCAGGCGAAAGGGGACGGACCGGGTGCGGGTGCCCGGGGTGTCCGGCACTCGGGACGGGCTGCCTGCGCGCGCTCGGGGACCGATACGGTGGGTGCACCATGAGCGTATCCCGGCCTCCTGAGCCCGCCCTGTCTCCCGAGCCCGCCGCGTCCCGGCAGGGTCCGGACGTGCCGACCCTGCTGGTGAAGATCTTCGGGAAGGACCGCCCCGGGATCACCGCGGGCCTCTTCGACACCCTCGCCGCCTACTCGGTCGACGTGGTCGACATCGAGCAGGTCGTGACCCGGGGCCGCATCGTCCTGTGCGCGCTGGTCACCGCGCCCACCGCGGGCGGGACCACCGAGGGCGAGCTGCGGGCCACCGTGCACAGCTGGGCGGAGTCGCTGAAGCTCCAGGCCGAGATCATCTCCGGCACCGGCGACAACCGGCCGCGCGGCGTCGGCCGTTCCCACGTCACGGTGCTGGGGCACCCGCTGACCGCGGAGTCCACGGCGGCCATAGCGGCCCGGATCACCTCGACCGGCGGGAACATCGACCGCATCTTCCGGCTGGCGAAGTACCCCGTCACGGCGGTCGAGTTCGCGGTGTCCGGTACGGGGACCGAGGAGCTGCGCTCCGCGCTGGCGCCGGAGGCCGCGGGCATCGGCGTGGACGTGGCGGTCGTCTCGGCGGGGCTGAGCCGCCGGGCGCAGCGGCTCGTCGTGATGGACGTCGACTCGACGCTGATCCAGGACGAGGTCATCGAGCTGTTCGCGGCGCACGCGGGCTGCGAGGCCGAGGTCGCCGAGGTGACCGAGCGGGCGATGCGCGGCGAGCTGGACTTCGAGCAGTCGCTGCACGCCCGGGTGGCGCTGCTCGCGGGGCTCGACGTGTCCGTGGTGGAGAAGGTCCGCGCCGAGGTCCGGCTGACGCCGGGGGCCCGGACGCTGATCCGTACGCTGAAGCGGCTCGGCTACCAAGTGGGCGTGGTCTCGGGCGGTTTCACGCAGGTGACCGACGATCTGAAGGAGCGCCTGGGGCTCGACTTCGCCTCCGCCAACACGCTGGAGGTCGTGGACGGCAAGCTCACGGGCCGGGTGACCGGGGACATCGTGGACCGGGCGGGCAAGGCCCGGCTGCTGCGGAGCTTCGCCGCCGAGGCGGGGGTGCCGCTGGCGCAGACGGTGGCGATCGGTGACGGGGCCAATGACCTGGACATGCTGAACACGGCGGGGCTCGGGGTCGCGTTCAACGCGAAGCCGGTGGTCCGCGAGGCCGCGCACACGGCGGTGAACGTGCCGTTCCTGGACACCGTGCTCTATCTGCTCGGCGTCTCCCGCGAGGAGGTCGAGGCAGCCGACGGCCTCGTGGAGTAGCTTCCGCCCGCTGCTACGGGAAGGGCCCCGGCGCGCACCTCGCGGTGTGTGCCGGGGCCCTTCGCGTACGGGCGGCGGGTCAGTCGTTGGGGGTCCAGTACTCGGCGAGCCGGCCGACGCCGTGCTCGACGCTCTTCCAGGGGCCGGTGAACCCGACCACGGCGAAGGCGGCGGTCGGGAAGCCGCCGCCCCCCATCCGGGCGAGCGCGTCGCCCTCGCCGCTGCCGGAGAGGGCGTCGGCGAGCGCGTGCATGCCGGGGTTGTGGCCGATGACCAGCAGGTCGGCGACGTCGTCCGGGGTCTCGTTGACCAGGGCGATCAGCTCGCCGAGCGATGCCTCGTAGAGCCGCTCCTCGTACACGGTCCTGGGGCGCTCGGGCATCTCGTGCACGGCCAGTTTCCACGTCTCACGCGTTCTGACGGCGGTCGAGCAGAGGGCCAGGTCGAAGACGATCCCGGAATCGGCGAGCCTGCGGCCCACCATGGGGGCCTCCATGCGGCCACGCTCGGCCAGCGGCCGCTCGTGGTCGGACTCCTGCGACCATTCCGCCTTGGCATGCCTGAGAAGGACGATCCTGCGAGATGTATCGGCGCTCATACACCTCAGCTTCGCATGAAACGCGCCAGCTGGCGCAGGGTGTTGGAGGCTTCGTGCCCCGGGGCCGGAGGTCAGCGGGTCACCAGCTCCACGAGGTGCCGCAGCAGCTGGCCGGTCGCCGATTCACCGGTGGCGGCCTGCGCCTGGCCCGGTCCGGCGATCAGCAGCAGGAGCGCGGCGAAGGCCACGGCGGGCAGCGCGACGGCCCACCACGGCAGCCGTACGTCGACGCCGCTCGGCTCCGGACGGGTGGTGTGCGTACGGGCCGGCATGTCCGCCTCCGTGGGTGGTCGGTTCTGATACTCAGAACCTACGGAGACGGGGGCGCCGCTCCCATCCGGTGACCCACCCACTTCACCCTGACCCTGGCCCCCTAGGGGATAGGGGTGCTAGCCCCACCCCTGCCGGGGCGGTGCGTCACGGGGACGCGAGGGAGGCGATGACGCCGACGACGACCGTGATCAGCAGCATGGCCCCGAGGACGAGGAGCAGCTTCTTCTGACCGTTCTGGGGATTCGGATCGAGCACAGGTGACATGGCCCCAGTCTCGCATCTCAGGATTCGTCCTCGATCGTCCGGTCACGCCCGGCCAGGACGCCCACGACCATCTGCGGCACCATCAGGGCGGCCATCAGCGCGATCGGCACGCCCCAGCCGCCGCTGTGCTGGTAGAGCACGCCGACCAGGAGCGGTCCGGGGATCGAGATCAGGTAGCCGGTGGACTGGGCGAACGCGGACAGCCGGACCACTCCGGCGCCGCTGCGGGCCCGCATCCCGATCATCGTGAGGGCGAGCGGGAACGCGCAGTTCGAGATGCCCAGGAGCAGCGCCCAGGCCCAGGCTCCACCGGAGGGGGCCAGGTAGAGGCCCGCGTAGCCGGTGAGGCCGCAGGCGCCGAGGAAGACGACGATCGGGCCCTGGGCGCGCATCCGGGCGGCGACGCGCGGGATCACGAAGGCGAGCGGGACACCCATGGCCATGGTGACCGCGAGCAGGACGCCCGCGGTGCCGGCGGAGACCCCGGCGTCCCGGAAGATCTGGGGCATCCAGCCCATGGTGATGTACGCGGCGGTGGCCTGGAGGCCGAAGAAGCAGGCGAGAGCCCAGGCGGTCCGGCTGCGGGTGATCCGGAGCTCCGGGGCCTCGGGCCGCGCGGCGGCCGGGACGGGCTCGTGGGCGGTGGCCCGGGCCCGCAGCAGCGGGATCCAGGGCAGGATCGCGGCGGCGGCCAGCACGGCCCAGATGCCGAGTCCGGCCTTCCAGCTGCCGCCCAGCGCGTCGGTCAGGGGCACGGTCACGGCGGCGGCGAGCGAGGTGCCGAGGGCCAGGGCCATGGAGTAGAGCCCGGTCATGGAGCCGACGCGGTCGGGGAACCAGCGCTTGACGATCACCGGCATCAGGACGTTGCTGACAGCGATGCCCATGAGGGCCAGGGCGCTGGCGGCCAGGAAGCCCGCGGTGCCGCCGATCAGGGGCCGGATCACCAGGCCCGCCGTGATGGCGACCATGCCCGCGCAGACCACCGCACCGGGGCCGAAGCGGCGGGCGAGGCGTGGCGCCATGACACCGAAGACCGCGAAGCAGAGCGGGGGTACGGAGGTGAGGACCCCGGCGACGCTGCCGCTCATGTGCAGCCCGTCCCGGACCTCTTCGAGGAGGGCGCCGAGGCTGGTGATGGCGGGGCGGAGGTTGAGCGCGGTGAGGACGAGCCCGATGGCGACCAGGCGCAGCGTCCACGGCGAGGGGCCGGTCCGCGGGGCGGGGGCGTCGGCGCGGGTGGCTGCCGGGGCGCCGGGGTTCAGGGTCCCGGTCGCGGTCTGGGGAGTCGTCTCTTCGTCACGCATGGGGCCATCATAGAATCATGGGATGATTGATTGTCCATTCCGTCCGCCCACCGGGCCCTGAGAAGATCGGGCCCATGAGCAGTTGCGACCGAGGAGCACCATGGCGCTGACGTCCCCGAGGCGTTCGGCTCTCGCCGACCAGGTGATTGCCCAGCTGAGGAACCAGATCACCACGGGCGAGTGGCCGGTGGGTTCCCGCATCCCGACCGAACCCGAGCTGGTCGAGCAGCTGGGGGTGGCCCGCAACACGGTCCGTGAGGCGGTCCGGGCGCTCGCGCACAACGGGCTGCTGGACATCCGGCAGGGCTCGGGCACCTATGTGGTCGCCACCAGCGAGCTGGCCGGGGTGATGCACCGCCGGTTCGCCTCGGCGGACCCGCGGCACATCGCGGAGCTCCGGTCGACCCTGGAGTCCTCGGCGGCGCGCCTGGCGGCGGTCCGGCGCACCGACCGGGACCTGAAGCAGCTGGACGCGCTGATGCGGCGGCGCGAGGAGACCTGGGCCGCCGGGGACGCCGAGGCGTTCGTGGCCGCCGACGCGACGCTGCACCTGGCCGTGGTGGCCGCTTCCCACAACGACGTGCTGACGGGGCTCTACGCGGACCTGGGCGACCTGCTGCGGGACTACCTGCGCGGCGACGTCGGCCAGGAACTGCGGCCGGAGAACCACATGGACCACAGCCGCCTGGTCGAGGCGATCCGGGCGGGCGACGCGGAGACGGCGGCGACGGAGGCCGCGAGCCACGCGCTGACCTGCCTGGCTGACCGGGTCTAGGCCCTGGGCGCCGCACTGTGGGTGACCCAGGCGGAGGCGACTTCCTTCCAGCAGCGGTCGGCGAGGCGCACCGTGCGCCCCGGTCCGACCGTCACCGGCTTGGAGTCCGCGTCCACGTCCCACCAGCGGGCGCACTCGGTGTGCAGCTGGACGCGGTCGGCCGAGGGGTACGGGTTGTGGCAGTAGGCGACGACCCGGGAGCCCTCGACGGACGTACGGCATTCGGAGCCGGCGGGCTCGGGGCTGGGCGCGGGCGGCGCGGCCGCACCGGCGGCTCCGACGTGCCCGGCGGCGTACAGGCCGGCCGGGACGAGCAGCGCGGCGACGACCGCGCCGGAGGCCAGCAGGGAACGGGTTCGGTGAGGTGCGCGTCGCACAGCGATCTCCTCCCCACACCTGGCCGGAAGTCCGGTTCCTCCACATTCTGCGGTGGATCGTCCGGCTTTTCGACCTGAGCGCGGCAAGGGCGTACGCACAGCGGAAACGGCCGCGCACCGCCTCCGGGGACTCCGGGGGCGGTGCGCGGTCGGAACGTACGGGACCGGGAGGTCAGGCGCCCATCATGTGCACGCCGCTGTCGACGTGGATGATCTCGCCGGTGGTCCGCGGGAAGAAGTCCGAGAGCAGCGCGACGATGCCGCGGCCGGCCGGCTCCGGGTCCTTCATGTCCCAGGCCAGCGGCGCGCGGGTGTTCCACACGTCGGCGAGCTCACCGAAGCCCGGGATGGACTTGGCGGCCATGGAGCCGATCGGTCCGGCCGAGATCAGGTTGCAGCGGATGCCGTCCGGGCCCAGGTCGCGGGCCAGGTAGCGGGAGGTGGCCTCCAGGGCGGCCTTGGCCGGGCCCATCCAGTCGTACTGCGGCCAGGCGAACTGCGCGTCGAAGGTGAGGCCGACGATCGAGCCGCCCTCGCTCATCAGCGGCTTGCACGCCATGGCGAGCGACTTCAGCGAGAACGCCGAGACGTGCATCGCCGTGGAGACCGACTCGAACGGGGTGTTGAGGAAGTTGCCGCCGAGCGCGTCCTGCGGCGCGAAGCCGATGGAGTGCACGACGCCGTCCAGCGAGCCCAGCTCGTCGCGGACCAGGCCGGCGAGGCGGTCCAGGTGCTCCTGGTTGGTCACGTCCAGCTCGATGACCTTGGCGGGCTTGGGGAGCTTCTTGGCGATGCGCTCGGTCAGGGTGGGCCGCGGGAACGCGGTCAGGATGACCTCCGCGCCCTGCTCCTGCGCCACCTTGGCGGCGTGGAACGCGATGGACGACTCCATCAGCACACCCGTGATGAGGATGCGCTTGCCGTCGAGAATTCCGCTCATGGTGATCAGTGACCCATGCCCAATCCGCCGTCAACGGGGATGACGGCTCCAGTGATGTACGACGCGTCGTCGGAGGCGAGGAAGCGCACCGCGGCGGCGATCTCCTCGGGCTGCGCGTAACGCGCGAGCGGCACCTGGGCCACGATGCCCTTGCGCTGCTCCTCGGTGAGCACCTGCGTCATGTCGGTGTCCACGAAGCCGGGCGCGACGACGTTGAAAGTGATGTTCCGCGAGCCGAGCTCGCGCGCCAGGGACCGGGCGAATCCGACCAGACCGGCCTTGGAGGCGGCGTAGTTGGCCTGGCCGGCCGAGCCGAGGAGGCCGACGACCGAGGAGATCAGGACGACGCGGCCCTTCTTGGCGCGCAGCATGCCGCGGTTGGCGCGCTTGACGACACGGAAGGTGCCGGTGAGGTTGGTGTCGAGGACGGACGTGAAGTCCTCCTCGGACATACGCATCAGCAACTGGTCCTTGGTGATACCGGCGTTGGCGACCAGCACCTCCACGTTGCCGTGCTTCTCCTCGATCTCCTTGTAGCCCTGCTCCACCTGCTCGGGGTCCGTGATGTCGCAACGGACCGCGAGAACACCGGCTTCGGTGAGCTCGGCGGGCGGCTCGCCGGAACGATAGGTGATCGCGACCTTGTCGCCGTTGTCGGCGAAAGCGCGGGCGATGGCGAGGCCGATGCCCCGGTTTCCTCCGGTGACGAGAACCGAGCGGCTCAACGGATCACCCTTTCGTTAGCGGTCTGGTACCTCGGAAACCTATCGGTACCGTCCGCGCGGCGGAGAATCGGCCCCTGACAGCGCCTTTGGCCGGGCACTGTCGGGTTCCTACAGTCCGAGGTCCGGGCCGGCCCGGGGAAATCGTCCGTGACGGGACGTGGGCCGTGCTTCACTGCCTCGTAAACGATCCGAGGGTATGTGACCGCGAAGGAGAGGCCGCCCGTGCCCCATGAGGTAGATCAGTCGTTCCTGGCGCTTCCGCTACGGGCTCTCGCCGACGCGGCGCTCGCCCGGGCGCGGGCGCTCGGGGCGGCGCACGCCGACTTCCGGTTCGAGCGGGTGCGCAGTGCCACCTGGCGGCTGCGGGACGCCCGGCCCGCCGGGGGCTCCGACACCACCGACCTCGGTTACGCGGTCCGCGTCGTGCACGGCGGGGCCTGGGGGTTCGCCTCGGGCGTCGATCTGACGATGGACGCGGCGGCGCGGGTCGCCTCGCAGGCCGTCGCGATGGCGAAGCTGTCGGCGAAGGTGATCGCGGTGGCGGGTTCCGACGAGAGGGTGGAGCTGGCGGACGAGCCCTCGCACGGGGAACGGACCTGGGTGTCGGCGTACGAGGTCGACCCCTTCGACGTACCGGCCGGGGAGAAGGCCGGGCTGCTCGCCGAGTGGAGCGCGCGGCTGCTGGCGGCCGAGGGCGTCGCGCATGTGGACGCCTCGCTGATGGCCGTGCACGAGAACAAGTTCTACGCGGACACGGCGGGCACGGTCACCACGCAGCAGCGGGTCCGGTTGCACCCGGAGTTCACGGCCGTGGCGGTGGACTCGGCGACCGGCGAGTTCGACTCGATGCGCACCATCGCGCCGCCGGTGGGGCGCGGCTGGGAGTACCTGACCGGGACCGGCTGGGACTGGGCCGGTGAGCTGGAGCGCATCCCCGGGCTGCTGGCCGAGAAGATGCGGGCGCCGAGCGTGGAGGCGGGGACGTACGACCTGGTCGTGGACCCGTCCAACCTGTGGCTGACGATCCACGAGTCGATCGGCCACGCCACGGAGCTGGACCGGGCGCTGGGCTACGAGGCGGCCTACGCGGGAACGTCGTTCGCCACGTTCGACCAGCTGGGGAAGCTGGCGTACGGCTCGCCCGTGATGAATGTGACGGGCGACCGCACCGCCGAGCACGGGCTCGCGACGATCGGCTACGACGACGAGGGCGTCGAGGCGCAGTCCTGGGACCTGGTGAAGGACGGGACGCTGGTGGGCTACCAGACGGACCGCCGCATCGCGAAGCTGACGGGCCTGGGCCGGTCCAACGGGTGCGCCTACGCGGACTCCCCCGGCCACGTCCCCGTACAGCGCATGGCGAACGTGTCGTTGCGGCCGGATCCGGGCGGGCTCTCCACGGAGGACCTGATCGGCGGGGTTGAGCGCGGGATCTACGTGGTCGGCGACCGGTCGTGGTCCATCGACATGCAGCGGTACAACTTCCAGTTCACCGGGCAGCGGTTCTTCCGGATCGAGAACGGCAGGCTGGCCGGACAGCTGCGCGATGTCGCGTACCAGGCGACGACGACGGACTTCTGGGGCTCGATGGAGAAGGTCGGCGGCCCGCAGACGTACGTACTGGGCGGCGCCTTCAACTGCGGCAAGGCCCAGCCGGGCCAGGTCGCGGCGGTCTCGCACGGCTGCCCGTCGGCCCTGTTCCGGGGCGTGAACATTCTGAACACGACGCAGGAGGCCGGGCGATGAGCCGCGTCAGCAAGCCGTACGAGATCGTCGAGCGGGCGCTCGACCTGTCCACCGCCGACGGCTGTGTGGTCATCGCGGACGAGGAGTCGTCGGCCAATCTCCGCTGGGCCGGCAACGCGCTGACCACCAACGGAGTCACCCGGGGCCGGACCCTGACCGTCGTCGCCACGGTCGACGGCGCCGAGGGCACCGCCTCCGGAGTGGTGTCCCGGGCCGCCGTCACCACGGACGACCTGGAGCAGCTGGTCCGGGCCGCCGAGGCCGCCGCGCGCTCCGCGGGACCGGCCGAGGACGCCCAGCCGCTGGTCACCGGGGTGCCCGCGTCGTCCGACTTCACGGACGCGCCCGCCGAGACGGACTCCGAGGTGTTCGCCGCGTTCGCGCCGGCCCTCGGGGACGCCTTCGCCCGGGCCCGGGCCGGGGGGCGCGAGCTGTACGGCTTCGCCCACCACCAGATGACCTCCACCTACCTGGGCACCTCCACGGGGCTGCGGCTGCGCCACGACCAGCCGAACGGCACGCTGGAGCTGAACGCGAAGTCGCCCGACCGCACCCGTTCCGCCTGGGCGGGCCGCTCCACGCGGGACTTCAAGGACGTCGACCCGGCCGAGATGGACGCGGAGCTGGCGCGGCGGCTCGGCTGGGCGGAGCGCCGGATCGAGCTGCCCGCCGGGCGGTACGAGACGCTGCTGCCGCCGACCGCGGTCGCCGACCTGCTGATCTACCAGCTCTGGTCGTCCACGGCGCGGGACGCGACGGAGGGCCGGACGGTGTTCTCCAAGCCGGGCGGCGGTACCCGGCTCGGCGAGACGCTGTCCCCGCTGCCGCTGACCCTGCGCAGCGACCCGCACGCGCCGGGCCTGGAGTCGGCGCCCTTCGTCATCGCCCACTCCTCCGGGGACGGCGGCTCGGTCTTCGACAACGGGCTGCCGCTGGCCCGGACGGACTGGGTCGCCGACGGCCGCCTGGAGCGGCTGACGACGACCCGGCACACCGCGGCGCTGACGAAGCAGCCGCTCGCCCCGGCGATCGACAACCTCCTCCTGGAGGGCGGGGGCGAACGGTCGCTGGAGGAGATGGTCGCCGCGACGACCGGCCGGGCGCTGCTGCTGACCTGCCTCTGGTACATCCGCGAGGTGGACCCGGCCACGCTGCTGCTGACCGGGCTGACCCGGGACGGGGTCTATCTGGTGGAGGACGGCGAGGTGGTGGGCGAGGTGAACAACTTCCGGTTCAACGAGTCCCCGGTCGACCTGCTGTCCCGCGCCACCGAGGCGGGCCGCACCGAGAAGACGCTGCCGCGCGAGTGGGGCGACTGGTTCACCCGGGCCGCGATGCCCGCGCTGCGCATCCCGGACTTCAACATGAGCTCGGTCAGCCGGGGCGTGTGACCGGCCTAGACTGACCCGTACAACTCACTGCCGTAAGGAGCACAGGAACCGTGACGGACATCGTCGACGAGCTGAAGTGGCGCGGGCTGTTCGCCCAGTCCACCGACGAGGACGCATTGCGCAAGGCTCTCGCGGACGGTCCCGTCACGTTCTATTGCGGCTACGACCCGACCGCGGCCAGCCTGCACGTCGGCCACCTGGTGCAGGTGCTCACCATGCGCCGGCTCCAGCAGGCCGGGCTGCGGCCGCTCGCCCTGGTGGGCGGGGCCACCGGCCAGATCGGTGACCCCCGGCCGACCGCCGAGCGCACGCTGAACGACCCGGAGACCGTCGCCCAGTGGGTGGCCCGGCTGCGGGCGCAGATCGAGCCGTTCCTGTCCTTCGAGGGCGAGAACGCCGCGGTCATGGTGAACAACCTGGACTGGACCGCGGGCATGTCCGCGATCGAGTTCCTGCGGGACATCGGCAAGCACTTCCGGGTCAACAAGATGCTGACCAAGGAGTCCATCGCCCGCCGGCTGGAGTCCGACGAGGGCATCAGCTACACCGAGTTCAGCTACCAACTGCTCCAGAGCATGGACTTCCTGGAGCTGTACCGCCGCTACGGCTGCACCCTCCAGCAGGGCGGCAGCGACCAGTGGGGCAACCTCACGGCCGGCCTGGACCTGATCCACCGCCTGGAGCCGGGCGCCGAGGTGCACGCGCTGGCGACGCCGCTGATGACGAAGGCGGACGGCACCAAGTTCGGCAAGTCCGAGGGCGGGGCCGTCTGGCTCGACGCCGGGATGACGACGCCGTACGCGTTCTACCAGTTCTGGCTGAACGTGGACGACCGGGACATCTCGCGCTACATGCGCATCCTCAGCTTCCGGACCCCGGCCGAGCTCGAGGAGCTGGAGAAGGTCACGGAGGAGCGCCCGCAGGCCCGGACGGCGCAGCGCGCGCTGGCCGAGGAGCTGACGACGCTCGTGCACGGGGCGGACCAGTGCGCGGCGGTCGTCGCCGCGTCGAAGGCCCTGTTCGGCCAGGGCGACCTCGGCGAGCTGGACGAGGCGACGCTGGGCGCCGCCCTGTCCGAGGTGCCGCACGCCCGGGTCACCGAGCTGGGCCCGCTGGTGGACCTGCTGGTGGAGGCCGGTCTGGCGCCGAGCAAGTCGGGGGCGCGGCGCACGGTCAAGGAGGGCGGCGCGTACGTGAACAACGTGAAGGCCGTCGACGGCGAGGCCGCCCCGGCCCGCGAGGAGCTGCTGCACGGGCGCTGGCTGGTGCTGCGCCGGGGCAAGAAGAACCTGGCGGCAATCGAGGTCACGGCCGGCTGAGCCGTACCCGTACCGACGGAGAAGCGGCCGGACACGTCACGCGTGTCCGGCCGCTTCGTCCGTTCCGGGAGTCCCGGAGGGGATTCAGGTGCGCTGTCTGTTGCCCCGCAGCGAGGCGTACAGCATGTCGCCGACACCGACGATCACCACCGCGCCGATGAGCTGGAGCACATGGCGCGTCCAGTCGATGCCCTTGGTGTCGTTGACGCCGATCCACGTGGCGACAGCATTTCCGAGGATGCTGCCGATCATGCCGCAGATGACCGTCAGCCAGAGGGGGATCTGCTGCTTGCCCGGCAGGATCGCCTTGGCGATCAGTCCGAGCACCAGGCCCACGATGATTGCCCACAACCAGCCCATGTGCTGCCTCCTTGTGCGACGCCGTGTCGCGCATGTCCCGCCCAGTCTCGGTGCTGGGGCGTCCCGCCGCACGTCGGGCGGGTCCGTGCGGACGAGCGCCGGTATGTACGCAAATGGCGTGCCCCGGTCTCGTACGCGGTGCGGGCCGGGCGTAGCGTAGGAGCGGCCGGTCCGGGTCCGGGGAAGGTTGGTGGGGACGTGGTGCGCAAACAGGGTGGTGCGGAGGTCTTCCGGATCACGGGTGCCCGGCAGGGGCTCGCCGACGACGTGCGCGGCAGACAGCGCCGCTATGTGATCTCGATGTCCGTGCGCACCGTGTCGGTGGTGGCCGCCGCGCTCCTGTGGAACGTGGAGCGGCACATCGCGTTCGTGGCGCTCGGCCTCGGGGTGCTGCTGCCGTACGTGGCCGTCGTCATCGCCAACGCGGGCCGCGAGACGAGCCCCGCGCTGCCGTCCACGTTCGTCCTGCCGCCCCAGTCGTACCCGGCGCTCGACGCCGGTACGGCCGTGCCCTCACCGCAGTCCGGACGCGGTTTCCGGTCACCGGATGGGCCGGAGCACGACTGATCCCAGGACGGGCCCAAGCTCAAGAAAAGCTCAGATCAATCATGAAGTTCCGGTGCACCGCGGCAGGGTGTGCGTGACATACTTTGTAGGCGCTCCGCATCCCCCGTCGGAGCGACGGACCGACGCCGGGCAGCTCCCCCCGTGGCTGCCCGGCGTCGCCTTTTCCCCCGTTTTTCTCGCCTCGGGGGACGCGTTCTAGGGTTGAGTCCGTGAACTCCCCCGAATCCGCCGAGAATCCCGCCCCCGTCTGTTCGGCCAAGGGCTGCCGGGCCGATGCCGTCTGGGTGCTGGCGTGGAACAACCCGAAGCTGCACACGCCGGAGCGCCGCAAGACGTGGCTGGCCTGTGAGGAGCACCGGGAGCACCTGTCCTCGTTCCTCGGGGTGCGGGGGTTCCTCAAGGACGTGGTGACGCTGGCGGAGTGGGAGTCGCGGCCCGCGGCCCCGTGAGCGGGCGGGGTCAGCCGCCGATCGCGGACATGGGGCGGTCGGGCTGGAGGAAGCTCGGGTCGTCGAGGCCGGACCCCGCCTTCTTGCCCCACATCGCCTGCTTCCAGATGCGGACGATCTCCTCGTCGGGCGCGTCCGACCGCAGCGCCGCGCGCAGATCGGTCTCCTCGCGGGCGAACAGGCAGGTGCGGACCTGCCCGTCGGCGGTGAGCCGGGTGCGGTCGCAGGCCCGGCAGAAGGGGCGGGTGACGGAGGCGATGACGCCGACCCGGTGCGGTCCGCCGTCGACGGTCCAGCGCTCGGCGGGGGCGGAGCCGCGCTCGCCGTCGTCCTCGGAGGTGAGGTCGAAGCGGGTGCGCAGCGAGTCGAGGATGTCGCCCGCGGTGATCATGCCGTCGCGCTTCCAGCCGTGCTGGGCGTCCAGCGGCATCTGCTCGATGAAGCGGAGCTCGTAGCCGTGCTCGACGGCCCAGGCGAGCAGGTCGGGGGCCTCGTCGTCGTTGAGCCCCGGCATCAGGACGGTGTTGACCTTGACGGGGGTGAGCCCGGCCTCGTGGGCGGCCTCCAGACCGGCCAGCACGTCGTGGTGGCGGTCGCGGCGGGTGAGGGTCTTGAACACCTCGGGCCGCAGGGTGTCGAGCGAGACGTTGACCCGGTCGAGACCGGCGTCCTTCAGGGCGGCGGCGGTCCGCTTCAGCCCGATGCCGTTGGTGGTGAGGGACATCCTCGGGCGGGGGTCCAGCTCGGCGCAGCGCTGGACGATGGAGACGAGGCCGGGGCGCAGCAGCGGTTCGCCGCCGGTGAAGCGGACCTCGGTGACCCCGAGCGTGGTGACGGCGATGCGGACCAACCGGACGATCTCGTCGTCGGTGAGCAGGTCGGGCTTGCCCAGCCACTGCAGACCCTCCTCGGGCATGCAGTACGTGCAGCGCAGGTTGCACCGGTCGGTGAGCGAGACGCGCAGGTCGGTGGCGACCCGTCCGTAGGTGTCGATGAGCATGGTGGGCCCCCTCCCCCGGTGACTTCCCGGTCGCGGTAGCTGACTCTTTCGAGCCTACGCGAGAGCGGCGGAGGCGGAGGGGCCCGTTTGGCACGAGGTGCGGCGAGGCCGCGTCGTAGGACCCTACGACGCGGCCTCGTACGGGCCTGACCAGGGCGTGGTCAGTGGGCTCCGATGCCGGTGAGGGACTTGACCTCCAGCTCGGCGTACTTGCCCTTGTCCGGCTCCTCCTTGGACAGGAGCGAGCCGATCCAGCCGAGCAGGAAGCCGAGCGGGATGGAGATCAGGCCGGGGTTCTCCAGCGGGAACCAGGCGAAGTCGACGCCCTTGAACATCGAGGTCTTGTCGTTGCCGGAGACGACCGGCGAGAAGAGCACGAGGATCACGGAGGAGGCCAGGCCGCCGTAGATCGACCACAGCGCGCCCTGGGTGGTGAAGCGCTTCCAGAAGAGGCTGTAGAGGAGCGTCGGCAGGTTGGCGGAGGCGGCGACGGCGAAGGCGAGGGCGACGAGCCCGGCGACGTTCATGTCGCGGGCGAAGGCGCCCAGGACGATCGCGGCGGCGCCGATGAAGACGGTGGCCCAGCGGGCGGCCTTCATCTCCTCCTTCTCGGTGGCCTTCCCCTTGCGGATGACGTTGGCGTAGATGTCGTGGGCGAAGGACGAGGAGGAGGCGAGGGTCAGTCCGGCGACGACGGCGAGGATGGTGGCGAAGGCGACGGCGGAGATGACGGCGAGCAGGACGGCGCCGCCCGTGGTGCCGACCCCGCCGAGGTATTCGGCGAGCTGCGGGGCGGCCGCGTTGCCCGCCGGGTTCTTCGCCTTGATCTCGTCCGGGCCGATGAGCGCGGCGGCGCCGAATCCGAGGGCGATCGTCATCAGGTAGAACGCGCCGATGATGCCGATGGCCCAGTTGACGGACTTACGGGCGGCCTTGGCGGTCGGCACCGTGTAGAAGCGGATCAGGATGTGCGGCAGGCCGGCGGTGCCCAGGACGAGGGCGATGCCGAGGGAGAGGAAGTCGAGCTTCGAGGTGCCGGTGGCGCCGTACTTCAGGCCGGGCTCCAGGAACGCGGAGCCGTGGCCGCTCTTCTCGGCGGCGGTGCCCAGCAGGTCGGAGACGTTGAAGTCGAACTTCCACAGCACCATGAGGGTCATCAGGATGGCGCCGGCGATGAGCAGCACGGCCTTGACCATCTGCACCCAGGTGGTGCCCTTCATGCCGCCGATGGTGACGTAGACGATCATCAGTACGCCGACCAGCGCAACGATGAGGATCTTTCCTGCGTCGCTGGTGATGCCGAGGAGCAGCGAGACCAGAACGCCCGCTCCCGCCATCTGTGCCAGCAGGTAGAAGATCGACACGACGATGGTGGAGACGCCCGCCGCGGTGCGCACCGGGCGCTGGCGCATCCGGTAGGCGAGGACGTCGCCCATGGTGTAACGGCCCGAGTTGCGCAGGGGTTCGGCGACGAGCAGGAGCGCCACCAGCCAGGCGACGAGGAAGCCGATGGAGTAGAGGAAGCCGTCGTAGCCGAAGAGGGCGATGGCGCCGGCGATACCGAGGAAGGACGCGGCGGACATGTAGTCGCCGGAGACCGCGAGTCCGTTCTGGAAGGCGGTGAACTGCCGCCCGCCCGCGTAGAAGTCGGAGGCGCTGCGGGTCTGGCGGCCGGCCCAGACGGTGATGCCCAGGGTGGCGGCGACGAAGACCGCGAACAGGGTGATGATCAGCGGCCGGTGTTCGGTGGCGGACGCGGCGAGGGTGACGGCGTGCTGGGAGTGGTACGCGGCGCTCATGCGTCGGCCTCCATGCGGTCCTTGATGGCCTCGGCCTTCGGGTCCAGCTTCGCGTTGGCGTGCCGCGAGTAGAACCAGGCGATGAGGAAGGTGGTGAGGAACTGGGCGAGGCCGAAGACGAAGGCCACGTTGATGTTGCTGAACACCTTGGTGCCCATGAAGCCGCCCGCGTAGTTGGAGAGCAGCACGTACAGCAGGTACCAGAGGACGAAGGCGATGGTCAGCGGGAAGGCGAACGAGCGGTAGGAGCGGCGCAGTTCGCCGAACTCCGCGCTGTCCTGCTCCGCGAGGAACGCCTCGGTCGTGGGCTGGGCAGGGCTCTTCTCCGTACTGCCCTCGGGCGGCGGTGCATCGGTAGCCACGGATTCTCCTCGCGACGCGGGTGCGGTGGTGGGGACGTTCGGTTGCACTGGGGACCTCGTGTTCGGGGGGGGTGGTGGTGCGCTTCCCCTGACAACGGCACGCAACGCGCGGCGAAGCGGTTCACTTCGGTTCGCGGCTTCTCCCCGTCACCCCTTCGGGTGCTCCGATGTGTACGTGTTCGCGCGAATCGATTGATGTGCCGGGATGATCAGCGCTAGCTTCACTGGTCATGTACGCGACTGGACACGCCCCGTGTCCGGTCGGCTGACACGGATGAAGTGGAGACCCCATGGCTCATCTGGTATCCGGACGGACGCGCGCACTGACGCTGCCCGTCGGATTGGCCCTCACCGCCTCGCTCGGCTTCCTGCCGGCGGGGGTCGCCTCCGCCGCCCCGGCGGGGCACGGTGCCCCCGCGGCGGCGGTGCCGGCGGACGGACCGGAACTGTCGTACGTGGTCAACACCCAGGGCGGTCCGGGCACCGTCAAGCAGGTGCGCAAGGCGATAGAACGGGCCGGCGGCACGGTGGTGATCGCCTACGACCGGATCGGGGTCATCGTCGTCCACTCGAAGAACCCGGACTTCGCGAAGACCGTCCGCAAGGTCAGGGGCGTCCAGTCGGCGGGCGCCACGCGCACCAACCCGATCGTGCCCCAGGCCACCAAGGACATCGGCGTCGAGCAGCCCCTGACGGCCGCGCAGGAGAAGGCCGCGGCGGCCAGGGCGACGGCGGACCAGGACCCGATGGAGCCCCTGCAGTGGGACCTGCCGGCCATCAAGGCGGACAAGGCCCACCAGAAGTCGCTGGGCAGCTCCCGGGTGACCGTCGCGGTCATCGACACCGGCGTGGACGACACCCACCCGGACCTGGCGCCCAACTTCGACCGCGCGGCCTCCGCGAACTGCGTGTCGGGCGCCCCGGACACCACGGACGGCGCCTGGCGCCCGAAGACCGGTGAGAGCGACCACGGCACCCATGTCGCCGGCACCATCGCGGCGGCGAAGAACGGCATCGGCGTGACGGGCGTGGCCCCGGGCGTGAAGGTCTCCGGCATCAAGGTCGGCAACCCGGACGGCTTCTTCTACACCGAGGCCGTCGTCTGCGGCTTCGTCTGGGCGGCCGAGCACGGGGTGGACGTCACCAACAACAGCTATTACACCGACCCGTGGATGTACAACTGCAAGAACGACCCGGACCAGGGAGCCCTGGTCGAGGCCGTGTACCGGGCCACCCGGTACGCCGAGCTGAAGGGCGCGGTCAACGTCGCGGCCGCCGGGAACTCCGCCGAGGACCTGGCGGCGGACTCCATCGAGGACACGGGCAGCCCGAACGACTCCACCCCGGGCGGCCGGACCGTCGACCCGCGCCAGTGCCTGGACATCCCGACGATGCTCCCGGGTGTCGTCACGGTCTCGGCGACGGGCGCGAAGGGCCTGAAGGCGTCGTACTCGAACTACGGGAACGGGGTCATCGACGTGGCCGCGCCCGGCGGGGACTCGACCATCTACCAGACCCCCGAGCCCCCGGCGACGAGCGGCCTCATCCTCTCGACGCTGCCGGGCGGCAAGTACGGCTACAAGGCCGGTACGTCGATGGCGTCCCCGCACGTCGCCGGCGTCGTGGCCCTGATCAAGTCGAAGCACCCGTACGCCCCGCCCGCCGCGGTCAAGGCGCTGCTGACGCTGGAGGCGGACGCGAAGGCGTGCGACGAGCCGTACGACATCGACGGTGACGGCACGGCCGACGCGGTCTGCGAGGGCGGCAAGAACCGCAACGGCTTCTACGGGGCCGGTGTGGTCGACGCGCTGGATGCCGTGCGCTGGTGAGCCCGGGGTCCGGGGGTCGCTGCGTCATGGCCCCCGGACCGCCGGATCACGGGTGGTTACGGCGTGATGAGGACCTTGAGCGCCGTGCGCCCGTCCATCGCCTTGTAGCCGGCCGGTACGTCTTCGAGCCCGACGGACAGGTCGAAGACGGGCGAGGGGTCGATGGTGCCGTCCAGCACGTCGGGCAGCAGCTCCGGGATGTACGTGCGCACGGGGGCGACGCCGCCGCGCAGCGCGATGTTCCGGTTGAACATGTCGCCGAGGTCGAGCCCGGTGCCGCTGCCGTGCGGGACGCCGACGTAGCCGATCGCCCCGCCGTCCCGGGCGATGCCGACGGCGGTGCGCATCGACTGCTCGGTGCCCACGGCCTCGATCACGCAGTGCGCGCCCTCGCCGCCGAGCAGCTCCCGTACCGCCGCGACCGCCGCGTCGCCGCGCTCGGCGACGACGTCCGTGGCGCCGAAGTCCCGGGCGATGTCCGTGCGCGCCGTGTGCCGGCCGAGCGCGATGATCCGCTCGGCGCCGAGCCGCTTGGCGGCCATCACTCCGCACAGCCCGACGGCCCCGTCCCCGACGACGGCGACGGTCGAGCCGGCCCGTACGCCCGCGCCGACCGCCGCGTGGTGGCCGGTGCCGAGCACGTCGGAGAGGGCCAGCAGGCCGGTGAGCAGCCGGTCGTCGGAGGCCGCGGCGGCCGGGAGGGCGACGAGGGTGCCGTCGGCGTGCGGGACGCGGACGGCCTCGCCCTGCCCGCCGTCGGAGCCCACCGAGCCCCAGAAGCCGCCCTGCGGGCAGGAGGTGGTCAGGCCCTCGGCGCAGTACGCGCAGGTGCCGTCGGACCAGACGAACGGGGCGACGACCAGGTCACCGGCGGAGAACCCGCGCACCTCGGACCCGGCCTCCTCGACGATCCCGAGGAACTCGTGGCCGATGCGCTGGCCCGGCTGCCGGGCGGACTCACCCCGGTAGGCCCACAGGTCGCTGCCGCAGATGCAGGCCCGCAGGACCCTCAGCACCACATCGGTGGGCTGCTGGATCACCGGGTCGGGCACCTCCTCGACGCGTATGTCGTGGGGGGCGTGGATAACGGTGGCGCGCATGCGTGGGGGTCCTTGCTGATCTCAGATGCTGATACTCCTTTCACGGTACGCCCCCGAGCCGGCTTCCCGCCGGGCCGGGGCGAGCGCACCCAGGGTGAGCAGGAGCTGCGCGGCGACATAGGTGAGCATCACCCAGAAGCCGGGGGCCGGGAGCTGGGGCCAGTCCGCGATGCCGGTGGCGATGAGGGCGTCGGAGAGCAGGAAGAGGGCGCCGCCGGTCGCCGCGTACCGGCCGAGGACGCCGGAGCGGTACGCCATGGCGGTCAGCAGCAGGCTGTAGCCGGCCATCGGGATCCGCAGCCCGGCCGGCAGCCCGTCCCAGATCAGGACGAGGAACGCGGTGAGCACGACGGCGTACACGAGCGCCGGGATCAGCGCCCCGCGCGCCCGCCCGAACAGCACCAGATAGCAGACGTGCCCGGCCGCGAACCCGGCCATCCCGACGAGGAACGCCAGGTCGGAGTCGATCAGCAGGAACACGTCGCCCGCCCAGCCGCACAGCAGCGCCGCGATCAGCAGCCTGGGCCCGCGCCGGGCGAGGGCGTATCCGGCGAGCAGCGGCATCAGGAGCGGCTTGGCGCCGAGGTGGAGCCAGTCGGGGCCGGTGAGTACGCCGACGAGGTCGACGGCGCACGCGACGAGGAAGGCGATGAGCAGGGGCCGGGCGAAGCGCTCGTTCATGCGGTGCCCTCGGGGGCGGGCGCGGCGACGGGGGCGGCGGCCGGGGCGGTACGGGCCGCGGCCGGCTGCCAGCCCGGGCCGCGGAAGATCCGCCCGGCCCGCTCGCCCCAGCCGCTCGCGGCGCGGACGTCGCGGGCGATGGCGGCGTACTCGTGGGTGGCGACGCGCAGCGGGTTGTACGTGTGGATGTTCTTGGTGAGCCCGTAGACCGGCCGCACGGTCTCCTGGGCGAACGAGCCGAACCAGCGGTCCCACACGATGAGGATGCCGCCGAAGTTGCGGTCGAGGTAGCCGCCCTGCGAGGCGTGGTGCACCCGGTGGTGGGAGGGCGTGTTGAGCACGTACTCGAAGGGCCGTGGCAGCTTGCCGATCCGCTCGGTGTGCACCCAGAACTGGTAGACGAGGTTGGCCGACGAGCAGAATGCGAGCGCCGCCGGGTGCACCCCGCACGCGATCAGCGGCAGATAGAACGGCCAGGACGTCAGCGAGGTCCAGGGCTGGCGCAGCGCGGTGGAGAGGTTGAACTTCTCGCTGGAGTGGTGCACCACGTGGCAGGCCCACAGGATGCGGATGACGTGGTGGCCGCGGTGGGACCAGTAGTAGAAGAAGTCCTGCGCGAGCAGCATCAGCAGGACCGTCCACCACAGGACCGGGACGCGCAGCGGCGTCAGCTCGTACACCGCGGTGTAGAGGGCGACGATGGGCACTTTCCACATCAGGTCGAAGACCAGGCTGCCCAGCCCCATGGTGATGCTGGTGGCGGCGTCCTTCGCCTCGTACCCGGCGGCGTCCTCGTCGGGATGGAAGTGGTGCAGCGCCATCTCCAGGACGGTGAGCAGGACGAAGGCCGGTATGGACCAGAGCACTACATCGGGCAGGTTCGTCGGCATGCCTGCACGGTAGGGCCGGGGTCGGCCGGGGACCAGATGTTGTTACCAACAAGTATGTGAGACCGGCTGTCAGCACTCTTTGGCACCTTCCGACAGGGAGGCGACGTACGATCGCTCAACCGGCGTGACTTGGTGGAGGAACTACCGTGCAGGGACTGGAAGTTGCGTTGCTGAGGCTGGCGACGACGGTGATCGGCACGGTGACCAGGTCACTGCTGGCGCCGAAGCCCGGCGCCGGCCTCGTCCCCGACCCGGTCCGCCCGCTCCCCCGCCCCGCGAAGCCGGACCGGCTGGCGAAGGTGCTGGGCGGGCGGCTGGCGGAGTCGTACGCCGATGTGCCCGGGCACGAGCGCCTGGCCGCCGTGGACGCGGTACGGGACGCCTTCGCGGCCGGGGACGCGGTGACGGCGGACCGGCTGTTCGCCGCGGGCCTCGATCCGGAACGGCTCGCGGCGGCGCTCCCGGCGCCGGATCCGGGGCTCTCGGAGCGGGCGAGGGGCTTGTACGGGGAGCTGCTGGCCCTGTGCTGCGCGCATCTGGTGGAGCAGCTGACCGCCGAGCCGTCGTTCATGGCGCGTGCGGCGGTGGAGCAGACCCGCGCCACGGAGAGCCTGCGGGAGGCGGTGGATCACGTACGCGGGCGGCTCGGCCCGGCGCCGGACGCCGCCGCCCTGGACTTCGAGGGGCGTTACGCGCGCTTCATCGCGCAGGCACACAGCCGGATGGAGCTATTCGGGCTGACGCTGGGCCGCTCGGCCGGGGACTGGCCGCTGGAGACGGCCTACATCAGCCTGGCGGTGAGCTCCCAGGACAGCGTGCCGGAATGGTGGGAGGCCGGGGGTCCGGAGCGGGTGACGGTCAAGGTGGAGCAGTGCCTCGCGGGGAGCGAGCGGCTGCTGCTGCGGGGGCCGGCCGGGTCCGGCAAGAGCACCCTGGTGCAGTGGCTCGCGGTGAACGCCGCCCGGCAGTCCTTCGGCGGCGAGCTGGCGGACTGGAACCGCTGCGTCCCGTTCGTCCTGCGCCTGCGCGCGTTCACCTCGGACGACCGGCTGCCGGGCCCGGAGGACTTCCTGCGCGCGGCGGGCGTCCCGCTGCACGGCTCGGCGCCCGCGGGCTGGGCGGACCGGCTGCTGTCGGAGGGGCGCGGCCTCGTCCTGGTGGACGGGGTGGACGAGGTCCCGGCACGGCTGCGGCAGCGCACGGAGCGGTGGCTGAAGGACCTCATCACCGCGTATCCCCGCTCCCGGTACGTGGTGACGACACGGCCCTCAGCGGTCCCGGAGAGCTGGCTGTCCGGCTCCGGCTTCGAGGCGCACTCGCTGCTGCCGATGCGGGGGAAGGACATCCGCTCCTTCATCGAGCACTGGCACCGGGCCGCCCGCCTGGAGTGCGCGTCCGACGAGGAGCGCGACCGGCTCGACACGTACGAGGAGGCGCTGCGGCACGCCGTGGTCACCCGGCGCGATCTGGGCAGGCTGGCCACCAACCCGCTGATGTGCGCCCTGCTGTGCGCGCTCAACCGCGATCGGCGCATGCAGCTGCCGAGGGCCCGGAAGGAGCTGTACGACGCCGCGCTGGACATGCTCCTCGTGCGCCGCGACACGGAGCGCGAGATCACCGGGGTCGAGGGCGTCGACCTGACCCGTGAGGAGCAGACCGCGCTGCTGCAACGGCTGGCGTACTGGCTGATCCGCAACGGCCTGGCGGAGGCGGACCGGGGCGAGGCCCTCGATCTGGTGACCGAGTGGCTGACGGCGATGTCGCAGATCCGGGCGACCCCGGAGGACGTGTTCTCGCACCTCCTCATCAGGAGCGGCCTGCTCCGCGAACCCGCGCCCGGGGCGGTCGGGTTCGTGCACCGCACCTTCCAGGACTACCTGGGCGCCAAAGCCGCGGTGGAGGCCCGCGACCTGGGCGTCCTGGTCAAGAACGCGCACGACGACCAGTGGCACGACGTGATCCAAATGGCGGTGGGCCACGCCCGCCCGGACGAACGGGAGCGGCTGCTGCGGCAGTTGCTGCGGCGCGCGGACCGGGCGCCCCGGCACCGTCACCGCCTGGTCCTGCTGGCTGCGGCGAGCGCGGAGCACGCCCCGGAGCTGGGGCCCGCGTTGCGGGCCGACATCCGCGACCGCACGGAGGCGCTGCTGCCGCCCCGCAGCCGCGAGGAGGCGGAGGCGCTGGCGGCGGTGGGGGAGCTGGTGCTGGAGCTGCTGCCGGGGCCGGGGGAGGTGGAGGGCGATCGCGCGGCGGGGTTCGTGGTGATGACTGCGGGGCTGGTGGGCGGAGATGCGGCTTACGAGGTCATCAGGCGGTATCGCGGCGCCGGTGGGCACTCGGTCGGCATCCAGCTGTGCGAGGCATGGGGCGCCTTCGACACCCTCACGTACGCGCGGGAAATTCTGGCGGCGCGGTCGTGGAGCGGGCGCGGCCCCTACCTCTCCGCATTCGCCCCAGAGCAGCTGACGACCCTCAGCCATATCCCCGACGCACGTGCGATCCGGCTCCAAGGACCCCACCCGGGGCTGTCCCCGCTGGCCACCCGCAGCAACATGACGAGCCTCTACGTCTACGACAACAAGGAGCTGACCGACCTCACCCCGCTGGCTTCGATGGATTCACTCACCAAGGTGGGGCTCAGCAAGTGCCCCGAAGTCCGCGACCTCAGCCCTCTGCATGCTCTCCCGCTGACCTGGCTCTCGTTGACAGGGCTGCACCCCGACCTGCCGGGGGAGCAACTGGAAGCCTTCACAGAGGTATCCAGCGTGTTTCTGGGACACCGCTTCCCCGTCGACAGCATCGGCGAACTCCCGCTGAGCCGCCGGCTCACCTCGCTGACCATGGGCGCGCAGGCGAGTGACATGAGCCTGGAGGGGATCGAGCAGTGGACCGAGTTGGAGTACCTGCGCATGAACAGCCGGCTCCAACTCCTCAGCGTGTCCGCTTTCACGACGCTTCCGAGGCTCCGCAGTCTCATCCTCGATGACATGGACGAGCTCGACCTCAACGCGCTGGGTGGTGCCACCCGCCTGACTGCGCTCCAGCTCCACCGCTGCCGGTTGTCCCGGGGACTGGGGCCGCTGGCCCAGCTGGGCGGATTGACCAGACTCCGTCTCTACGCGACGCGGAAGGACCTCGGCGACGCCGGGCCCTACGACCTCACCCCCCTGGCCGGCCTCGACGGACTCACTATCACCCTCGGCTCCGGCACCCCCGCCATCGGGGAGGAGCATTTTCCTCCCGGGCGCATCAGACGGCAGAGCAACCCCTAAACCCCCGCCGCCCCCAGCAAATGCCCCGCCGCGTACGTCACCGCCATGGCCACCGCTCCCCCGCCCATGTTCCGCAGCACCGCACGGCCCGGGGCCGCCTCGCCCAGGCGGGCGCTCCACCAGCCCGTCACGGCCAGCACCGCGAGGACGGAGAGCACGGTCACCGGGACCCGGGCGGTGGCCGGGGGCAGCACGATCGCGAGCAACGGCAGGAGCGCGCCCACGGTGAACGCGAGGAAGCTGGCGCCCGCCGCGTGCCAGGGGTTCGTCAGGTCGTCCGGGTCGATGCCGAGCTCGACCTCCGCGTGGGCGCGCAGCGCGTCCCGCTCGGTGAGCTGGACGGCCGCCTCATGGGCGACCTCGCGGCTCAGCCCCTTGCCCTCCAACAACCCGGTCAGCTCGGCGAGTTCCGCCTCCGGGGTCTCCTGGAGCTCCCGCTTCTCGGTGGCCAGCGCGGCCTTCTCCGAGTCGCGCTGGGTGGACACCGAGACGTATTCGCCGGCCGCCATCGACAGGGACCCGGCGAGCAGCCCGGCCAGCCCGGCCGTCAGCAGGGCACCCCGGTCGTCGGTGGCCCCGGCGACACCGACGACGAGTCCGGCGGTGGACACCACGCCGTCGTTCGCCCCGAGCACGGCGGCCCGCAGCCAGTTGAGCCGGGCGCCCAGCCCGGCACCGTGAGGTTCGTCGTGCTCAGGCGCTCGCGTCATCCCGGGATGGTCTCACCCGCGGCGCCACCGGGCACGCACCCGCACCGAATAGGGGACTGTCCGACACGGCCCGTATTCTCTGTGACCATGCTCGACGACCCGCAGACCGCAGCGCCCTGGCCGGCCGCCTACCCGCAGGGGTACGCGGTCGTCGACGTGGAGACCACCGGGCTCGCCCGGGACGACCGGATAGTGTCCGCCGCGGTCTACCGCCTGGACGCGCGGGGCGACGTCGAGGACCACTGGTACACGCTGGTCAATCCGGAGCGCGACCCGGGTCCGGTCTGGATCCACGGGCTGACGAGCGACGTGCTGGAAGGGGCCCCGCTCTTCCCCGAGATCGCCGCCGAGCTGTCCGAACGGCTGGCGGACCGGGTGCTCGTCGCGCACAACGCCGCGTTCGACTGGTCGATGCTGGCGCGGGAGTACGCGCGCGCCTCGGTCACCGCGCCGGTGCGGCAGCGGCTGTGCACCATCGCGCTGGCCAAGGAGCTCCGGCTGCCGCTGGCCAACCACAAGCTGGCGTCCCTCGCGGAGCACTTCGGCGTGGTCCAGCAGCACGCGCACCACGCGCTGGACGACGCGCGGGTGCTGGCGGAGGCGTTCCGCCCGAGCCTGCACGCGGCGGCGCGGGACGGGGTGCGGCTGCCGCTCCTGGAGTGCCGGCCGCTGACCGAGTGGTCGCAGTCGCCGGTGGCCCCGCGGTCCGGGTCCTCCTCCTCGTACGGGGGACACGGCACCTGGCGCGCCTCGCGGAAGCGTCCGGCGTGCCCGTATCCGAACCCGGGACGGTACGAGAAGGACAAACCGCTCAAGCAGGGCATGCGGGTGGCGTTCTCCGGGGACACCTCGGTCGACCGCGAACTGCTGGAGGACCGCGCGGTGGAGGCGGGGCTGCACGTGGCAACCAGCGTCTCCCGGCTGACCAGCCTGCTCGTCACCAACGACCCGGACTCGGCGACGTCGAAGACGGTGAAGGCGAAGGCCTACGGCACCCCGGTCCTGGACGAGAGCGCCTTCACCCATCTCCTGCGCGATGTCGCCCCGGCCGTCGCGAAGGTGCCGGCGCCCACGCCGTCATCGGAGTGAACCGGGAGCGACTCGCCGCCCGCCGACCGCCCACTGCCGCGTCCGGGTCCCACCCTGTGGCGCATGGCACGTTGTGAGGTCTGCGGAAACGATTACGGGATGTCCTTCGAGGTGCACGCGCAGGGCGCGGTGCACGTCTTCGACTGCTTCGCCTGCGCCATCCACCGCATGGCGCCCATCTGCGAGCACTGCCGGGTCCAGGTCATCGGCCAGGGCGTCGAGGTCGACGGACACTGGTTCTGCGGCGGGCACTGCGCCCGCGCGGAGGGGAAGGTGGGCATCGTGGACCGCGTCTGAGGACGCGGGGCGGCCACCCCTTCGGCCACCCCGTGCGCGAGGCACCCCGCGGCCGGTTGTACCGTCGTGGGGTGTACCGCTTCCTGATGACCCGGCAGTGGCTGATCCTCGCCCTCCTCTCGCTCGTCCTCATCCCCACGATGATCGAGCTGGGTTTCTGGCAGCTGCACCGGCACGAGCACAAGGTCGCGCAGAACGCCCTGATCTCGCGCAATCTGAAGGCGGACCCGGTCGCCGTGTCCGCACTCACCTCCCCCGGCCACACCGTTCCGCGCGCGGACTACTGGCGCACCGTGACGGCCACCGGGACCTTCGACGAGAAGCACGAGGTGGTCGTCCGCCGCAGGACCGCCACCGACGGCTCCATCGGCGTCCACGTGCTGGTCCCGTTCGACCTCAAGGGCGGCGGCACGGTCCTGATCAACCGGGGCTGGGTCCCCTCCGCCGACGACCAGCACGCCTTCCCCGACGTACCGGCCGCCCCGAAGGGCGAGGTGACCGTCACCGGGCGCCTCAAGGCCGACGAGACGACCGGCGCGAGCGGCATCAAGGACATCTCGGACCTTCCGGACCGTCAGGTGATGCTGATCAGCAGCGCCCAGCAGGCCCGGCTGCTGGACCGCCCGGTGCTCGGCGGCTACATCGAGCTCACCGCCCCGGCGCCGAAGAACGGCTCGCCGGAACCGATCGAGGCCCCCGACGACAGCTCCATCGGCCCGCACATGGCGTACGCCGTGCAGTGGTGGCTGTTCGCCGCCGGGGTCCCGGTGGGCTTCGTGGTCCTGGCCCGGCGTGAGAAGCGCGACCGGGTCGCCGCCGCGGAGGCGGCCGCCGCGGCCGCCGAGGACGCGACACCGGAACCGGAGCCCGAGCCGGCCCAGGGGTGACTCCCGCCTCTCCTGGCACGCAGTCTGCTTAACGGAGGCCCCGTTCGGGAAGACGCCTGAACGTGACCCCACGCATCGAGGACTACGCCCTCATCGGCGATCTCCAGACCGCGGCCCTGGTCGGCAAAAACGGTTCTGTCGACTGGTTGTGCCTGCCCCGCTTCGACTCGGGCGCCTGCTTCGCCGCCCTGCTCGGCGACGAGGACAACGGCCACTGGCGGATCGCCCCCAAGGGCGCGGACACCTGCACCCGACGTGGCTACGCGGGCGACTCCCTGGTCCTGGAAACGTACTGGGAGACACGCACCGGCACCGTCAAGGTCATCGACTTCATGCCGCAGCGCGACAGGGAGCCGGACGTGATGCGGATCGTCGAGGGGGTCAGCGGCACCGTCGAGATGGCGTCCGTGATCCGGCTGCGCTTCGACTTCGGGTCCATCGTGCCCTGGATGCGCCGCTCGGACGGCCACCGGGTCGCGGTCGCCGGGCCGGACTCCGCCTGGCTGCGCAGCGAACCGCCGGTCAAGACATGGGGCCAGCAGTTCTCCACCTGTTCGTCCTTCACCGTGTCCGAGGGCGAGAAGGTGGCCTTCGTGCTGACCTGGCACCCCTCGCACTCGCCCCGGCCCAAGCTCGTCGACCCCTACGAGGCGCTGGAGAACTCCCTGACCGACTGGGCCGAGTGGTCCGCCCGCTGCAAGTACGAGGGCCCGTACCGGGACGCCGTGATCCGCTCGCTGATCACCCTCAAGGCGCTCACCTTCGGCCCGACCGGCGGCATCGTGGCGGCCCCGACCACCTCGCTCCCGGAGGAGATCGGCGGCGTACGGAACTGGGACTACCGCTTCTGCTGGCTGCGGGACTCCACGCTCACCCTCGGCGCGCTGGTCTCGGCCGGCTATCTGGAGGAGGCCGCCGCCTGGCGGGACTGGCTGCTGCGCGCGGTCGCCGGGGACCCGGCCGACCTCCAGATCATGTACGGGCTGGCCGGCGAGCGCAGACTCCCCGAGTCCGAGCTGCCGTGGCTGCGCGGATACGAGAACTCCGCCCCGGTCCGGATCGGCAACGCGGCGGTGCGCCAGCGCCAGCTGGACGTCTACGGGGAGGTCATCGACTCGCTCCGGCTGGCCCGGGACGCGGGCCTGGACGACAAGCCGCACGCCTGGAGCCTCCAGCTCAGCCTGCTCGGGTTCCTGGAGTCCACCTGGCGCGAGCCGGACGAAGGGCTGTGGGAGATCCGCGGGCAGCGGCGCCACTTCGTGCACTCCAAGGTGATGGCCTGGGTCGCGGCCGACCGGGCGGTGCGCAGCCTGGAGGACGACCCCTCGCTGGCCGGGGACGCCGACCGCTGGCGGGCGATGCGGGACGCCGTGCACCGGGAGGTGTGCGAGAAGGGCTACGACCCGGTGCGCAACACCTTCACCCAGTCGTACGGCTCCCGGGAGCTGGACGCCGCGACGCTCCTGATCGCCCGCACCGGCTTCCTGCCGCCGGACGACCCGCGGGTGATCGGCACGGTCGACGCGGTGCGCGAGGAGCTGGGCAGCGACGGTCTGGTGCGCCGCTACAGCACGGACGGCGGCTCGATCGACGGCCTGCCGGGCGGCGAGGGCGCCTTCCTGGCCTGCTCGTTCTGGCTGGCGGACGCCTTGCGGATGACCGGGCGACCCGAGGAGGCCACCGAGCTCTTCGAGCAGCTGCTCGCCCTGCGCAACGACGTGGGCCTGCTCGCCGAGGAGTACGACACGGCGGCGGGGCGCCAGCTCGGCAACTTCCCGCAGGCGTTCAGCCACATCGGCCTGGTCGGCACGGCGGTCGCGCTCGCCGAGGCGCAGCCCGCCGAAGCACGGGCCGCCGAGGACGACGCCGGGGGCGGCACGGCAGGATAGGGCCATGGATCTTGGACTGAAGGACCGTGTGTACATCGTCACCGGAGCGACGCGCGGGCTCGGCCACGCCACCGCGCGCGCCCTGGTGGCGGACGGCGCGAAGGTGATCATCACCGGCCGGGACGAGCGGCGCGCCCAGCAGGCCGCCGCCGAACTGGGCCCGGACGCCGTCGGCCTCGCCTCCGACAACGCCGACCCGGCGGCGGCCGAACGTCTGGTGGAGGCCGCCCGGGAGGGCCTGGGCCGGCTCGACGGCATCCTCATCAGCGTCGGCGGCCCGCCGCCGGGCGGGATCGCGGACAACACCGACGAGCAGTGGCAGAGGGCCTTCGAGTCCGTCTTCCTGGGTGCGGTACGGCTGGCCAGGGCGGCCGCCGCGGCGCTCGGCGAGGGCGGGGTCATCGGCTTCGTGCTCTCCGGTTCCGTCCACGAGCCGATTCCCGGGCTGACCGTCTCCAACGGGCTGCGCCCCGGCCTGGCCGGTGTCGCGAAGTCGATGGCCGACGAGCTCGGACCGCGCGGCATCCGGGTCGTGGGTCTGCTGCCGGCCCGGATCGACACGGACCGGGTGCGGGAGCTGGACGCGCTGTCGGGCGACGCGGAGGCCTCGCGCACCGCCAACGAGGCGAACATCCCGCTGCGCCGCTACGGCACCCCGGAGGAGTTCGGCCGCACGGCCGCGTTCCTGCTGTCCCCCGCCGCCTCGTACCTGACGGGCATCATGGTGCCGGTCGACGGCGGCTACCGGCATGGCTTCTAGGGCGTGTCCGCGAAGTCCCGTCGTACGCCCGAAGGGCGTGGCCCGCGGCGCATGGTGCGTGCTCTCGGCGTGCCGGCCGCAATCCCCCGTACTGGACGTACTAGGGATTTCGGCCGGTGCGGCGAGAGTGCGTGCCAGGCGTCGCGGGCCAGACGGGACTTCGCGGACACGTCCTAGGGGCGTGCGGTGATACGGCGGTGGCGCGGGGTCCGCGCCACCGCACCGCCCGTCAGCTCACCCGCGCGGCCCGGTGCTTGACGGCCTTGAGCCGGACCTCGGCGGGCAGCCGGGCCAGCCCGGCGGAGTCCCGCGCGTGGGCCAGCGCCTCGCCGCTCAGCCTCCCCAGCGCCTCGTCGGGCGCGGCGTGCGGCTCCATCAGCAGCCGGACGCGGGCGGCCGGGGTGGAGCGCTTGCCGGTCAGGGTGACCTGGGCGCGGGCGACGCCGTCCAGGGCGCCCGCCTCCCCGGCGAGCACCCCTTCCAGGGCGCGGCCGCGCAGCAGGGCGCCCTCGCCGTCCCCGCTGTCCACCAGCACCTCGTTGAGGCGGGAGCGGCGGAGCTGGGCCAGCAGCCACCACAGGGCGAGAACCACGAGGACGGCGAGGACCGCGATCACGGTCGGCCACCACCAGCCCTCGCCGCGCCAGCGGTCCCGGTCGGCCTCGCTGAGCAGGACGTCGTTCTTGCCGTACCAGGGCCACCAGGACGGCACGGAGAGGCCCGCCGCCGCGGCGAGCACCCCGCCGCCCACACAGATCAGCACCAGCCCGGCCAGCCCCAGCAGTACCCGGTTGACGGTCCTGAGCACGCCGTTCACCCCTTCTTCGCCGGCCGGCGGACATGGACCGACAGGCTCGGCTGCCTGGCGAGTCCCAGTTCCCGGATGCCTGTGGAGAGCACGGTGTCCAGGTCGGCCCGTACGTCGTCCAGTTCCCGGAAGTGCGAGACGGCACGCACTCCCACCTTGCTCCGGCCCATGCGGACCCGGACCGACTGGACGCCGGCCACCTCGACGGCCCGGTCGCGCAGCACCATGGCCGCCGCCGTCCGGTCGAGCCCGGCGCGCACGTCGGTGTGTTCGCGGCGCATCGGCAGCAGTTCGCGCAGCCCGGGCGTGAGCGCGAGGAGCAGCAGCCAGAGCCCGAGGGCGGCCGCGACGGACGCGCCGGTCAGCACCCAGACGTCGTCCAGCCGCCGGGTCGCGAGCTCGTCCGCCAGGGTGCGGCGCCACTGCATCGCGGGGTGTCCGGCACGGACCGCTGCCACGTCGTAGAGGAGCAGGCCGCTCGCGCCGAGGATCACCGCGGCGGTGATGCCGGCGGGGATGCGGCGGGCGGCCCAGAAGCGCCCCGCGTGACCGTCGGGCCGTTCCTTGCCGGGCGCGGGGTCGTAGGCCGCGGAGGAGGCCGACTGGTCGAGTGCGAGGACACTGCCGTGTTCCACCGCCCCGACCTCGGGCGGTCGCCGCGTGCCGTCGTCCGGGTCGTGGGGCTCGGTCATCGAATCCTCCCCTGTGCCGCCAGGCTCGCTCCGGTGGGATGCAGGCGTTCGACCTGGACGGCCACTTCGGGCACCTCCATCCCCGCCAACGCCTTTACCCGCTCGGCGACCCGCCGACGCACGGCACCGCACTGGTGGCCGATGTCCGTGGGATATCCCAGCTCCAGACTCACCCGTACGCGGGCGGTGTCGCGGTGCACGGTGACCGTGGCACGGGGCGACGCCGCCTCCTTCGGGGTCGTGTCGACCGCCTCCTTGGCCGCCTGCGCGGCGATCTTCGCGACCACCCGGTCGGCGATCCGCGTCTCTCCCCGTTCCCCGGCCGGGACCGGGCCGCTCGCCCCCGACACCGCCGTCACCGCCGTCGGTCGCCGCGCTCGCGACTGCGGAAGAAGTCGCCGGGTTCCAGGTCGCCGTCGACGAAGCGGCCGGCGACGAAGCCGACCGCTCCGAGGGCGGCCACCAGCACAAAGGCTCCGAACCCGCCGAAGTATCCGGCGAAACCGAGCGCCATGCCGGCCAGCAGACCGGCCACAGCCATGCTCATCGTGTGCTCCTCAACCGCTCGGGGACGCCGGGACTACTGGACGCGGGACTCTGACTCGTCGTCATCGTCGTCCTCATCGGGCAGCTTCACGTCGCTGACGGCGATGTTGACCTCGACCACTTCCAGGCCCGTCATGCGCTCGACGGCCGCGACGACGTTCTCCCGTACATCGCGGGCGACGTCGGCGATCGACACGCCGTAGTCCACGACGATCTCCAGGTCCAGCGCGGTCTGGGTCTCGCCGACCTCGGCCTTGACGCCCCGGGTGACGGACTTGGAGCCGCCGGGGACCCGGTCGCGGACCGCACCGAACGTGCGGGACAGGCCGCTGCCCATCGCGTGCACCCCGACGACGTCGCGTGCCGCCATTCCGGCGATCTTCTCGACCACGCCGTCCGCGATGGTCGTACGGCCGCGGGTGCCGGGATCGCCTCCGCCGCGCTTGGTCAGGCTGCTGCCGCCCGAGGCGTTGCTGTCGGGGTTCTCGGGCCGGTTCCGCTGTGGGGTCTCGGTCATCGCCGCTCTTCCCTTCGGGGCAGATGTGACTACTTCGCCCACATTAAGGGCGCTTGCCCCGACTCGCGCTGTGGATACGGCAGTCTGGTGGCCATGACGACGGCTGACGGCCCGCACAGGGCCCACGCGTGGACGGCTGCGGTACGGCAACGGCTCTCGCTGGGGCGGCTGCTCCCTCTGGGCGGTCCGGCGGACGGCACCTGGATCGCGGAGCGGGCCGCGGTCGCGGTGCTGCGCCGGGCCGTGGCGGGCCCCGGGCCCGGTCCGGTTCTCGGTGAGCTGCGGATCGCCGTGGCCGACCCGGACTCGGCTCCCGCCGCACAGGTGCCCCCGCCCCCGAGCGCGCTGCCGCCGGGTCCCCTACGAATCGAGGCGACGATGACCGCGACGGCCGACCGGCCCCTGCCCGCAGCCGCCGACGCGTTGCGCGCGGCCCTTCTGTCGGCCGCCGCGCGCCGGCTGGGCCTGGTGGTCTCCGAGGTGGACCTGCGGGTGACGGGACTGCTCGACGGCTCACCCGAACGGGTGGAGCCGGAGCCGGTGGAGGTGCGCCCGGTGGACGCGGAGAACGCCGCGGGGCGGGCCGCCGCCTCGGTGGCCGGGGTGGCGGCGCTGACCGGCGTGCTCGGTCCGGCGGTGCGGACGGGCGAGGACCATGTGCGCGTCGAGCTGGCGACGGAGAGCGGTCACCGCGCGCTGGACGTGGCCCTCGCCGTGCGCGAGGCGGTGACGGAGGCGGCCGAGGGGCGGCCCCCGGTCGCGGTGCTGGTCACGGCGGTCGCGGAGGACTGAGCCGCGGTACGGGTACGGGCCGGCGGGGGCGTCACGGCCCCGGCCGACCCGCCCGTGCGTCAGCCGAGGGCGCTCGCCAGGTCGCGGAGGCGGCGGCCCTGCGCGGCCCGTTCGGCGGCGCGCTGCTCCTCGTACGTGCGCGAGAGGGCTCCGCCCAGCAGCGCCTTGGTCTCGATGACGGCGTCGCGCGGGGCGGCCAGCAGGGCACCCGCCAGGTCGCGCGCGGCGCCTTCGAGGTCGGCGGCGGGCACGACGAGGTTGGCCAGGCCGGTGCGCTCCGCCTCCTCGGCGTGGACGTAGCGGCCGGTGGCGCAGATCTCCAGCGCGCGGGCGTACCCGACGAGGTGCACCAAGGGGTGCGTTCCGGTGAGGTCGGGCACCAGGCCGAGGCTGGTCTCGCGCATGGCGAACTGGACGTCCTCGGCGACGATGCGCAGGTCACAGGCGAGGGCGAGCTGGAAGCCCGCGCCGATGGCGTGGCCCTGGACGGCCGCGATCGACACGATGTCGTTGCGGCGCCACCAGGTGAACGCCTCCTGGTACTCGGCGATCAGCGCGTCGAGCTCGGCCTCCGGGCCGCGCCCCATGTCGAGGAACGACGGCTCACCGTCGAACCCCTCGGGGGTGAACGCCTGGCGGTCGAGCCCGGCGGAGAACGACACGCCTTCGGCGCGCAGCACGACGACCCGCACACTCCCGGGCAGGGCCCGTCCGGCCTCGGTCAACGCCCGCCACAGAGCGGGAGACTGGGCGTTGCGCTTCGCCGGGTTGGTGAGGGTCACCGTGGCAACCGCGTCGTCGACGGTGAGTCGGACGCCGTCCTGGTCGAGCACGGAGTCGAGCGAGGTCATACGGGTCCTCCGGTTCGGGTGCAGTCAGCACATCAAGCTAAGTGACTGAACAGTAACCACCGGATCGGCCCTGCGGCCGACCGGGTGGGCGCACCCGGACCAGGGAACTCCCGGGGCCGTCCGTCGACGTACCCCGATCCGCTGCCGGCCGTCAGGCCGCAGCGGCCTTCTTGCCTCGTGTGGCGCCGCCGCGTCCGCGGAGCGTCACGCCGGATTCGCTGAGCATCCGGTGGACGAATCCGTAGGAGCGGCCCGTTTCCTCGGCCAGCGCCCGGATGCTCGCACCGGAGTCGTACTTCTTCTTCAGGTCTGCCGCGAGCTTGTCGCGCGCGGCGCCGGTTACCCGGCTGCCCTTCTTCAGAGTCTCGGCCACCCGTGCCTCCTCATGGGAAGTGCGCTCTGGACTCTCATGATCACCCCTCGGGCGCTTCCTGGCCACCCATTCGGCAAGGTCTCTGCGACCGGATTCGCGCCCCGGGAGTGCGCCGGTGCGACCGGAATGCCTCATTCCAACAGGTCGTACGGGGTGTCGTGCGGGCGTCCGGGAAGGAACGTCCAGGTCAGGGCACGCAAGGACAGGGGGGCGGAAATGGGTGCGCCCGGCAGCTATCTGCCGGGCGCCGCGCCGAGGTATGAGACGTACTCACACAGATGACGGATCTCGGGTAGGCCGAATGATCCAGTCCGGGGGGATCAGGCCAGGGCGACCAGGTCCCGGTAGTCCGCACCCCACAGGTCCTCGATGCCGTCCGGAAGCAGGATGATCCGCTCCGGCTGAAGGGCCTCGACGGCGCCCTCGTCGTGCGTGACGAGGACGACGGCGCCCTTGTACGTGCGCAGCGCGCCGAGGATCTCCTCGCGGCTGGCCGGGTCCAGGTTGTTGGTGGGCTCGTCCAGCAGGAGCACGTTGGCGGAGGAGACGACCAGGGTCGCCAGGGCCAGCCGGGTCTTCTCGCCGCCGGAGAGCACCCCGGCCGGCTTGTCCACGTCGTCCCCGGAGAACAGGAACGAGCCGAGCGTCTTGCGGACGTCGACGAGGTCCAGGTCGGGGGCGGCGGAGCGCATGTTCTCCAGGACCGTGCGGTCCGGGTCCAGGGTCTCGTGCTCCTGGGCGTAGTAGCCGAGCTTGAGGCCGTGGCCCTCCACGACCTGGCCGGTGTCGGGCTGCTCGGCGCCGCCGAGGAGCCGCAGCAGCGTGGTCTTGCCGGCGCCGTTGAGGCCGAGGATGACGACGCGGGAGCCCTTGTCGATGGCCAGGTCGACGTCGGTGAAGATCTCCAGCGAGCCGTAGGACTTGGAGAGCCCTTCCGCCATCAGGGGCGTCTTGCCGCAGGGCGAGGGGTCGGGGAAGCGCAGCTTGGCGACCTTGTCGGCGACCCGGACCTCGTCCAGGCCGGACAGCAGCCGGTCGGCGCGCTTGGCCATGTTCTGCGCGGCGACCGTCTTGGTCGCCTTGGCGCGCATCTTGTCCGCCTGCGCGTTGAGGGCGGCGGCCTTCTTCTCGGCGTTCTGGCGCTCGCGCTTGCGGCGCTTCTCGTCGGCCTCGCGCTGCTGCTGGTAGAGCTTCCAGCCCATGTTGTAGACGTCGATCTGGGAGCGGTTGGCGTCGAGGTAGAAGACCTTGTTGACGACCGTCTCGACCAGCTCGACGTCGTGGGAGATCACGACGAAGCCGCCGCGGTAGGTCTTGAGGTAGTCGCGCAGCCAGACGATCGAGTCCGCGTCGAGGTGGTTGGTCGGCTCGTCCAGGAGCAGCGTGTCGGCGTCCGAGAAGAGGATGCGGGCCAGCTCGACGCGGCGGCGCTGACCGCCGGAGAGGGTGTGCAGCGGCTGGCCGAGCACCCGGTCGGGCAGGCTGAGCGCGGCGGCGATGGTGGCGGCCTCGGCCTCGGCGGCGTAACCGCCCTTGGTGAGGAACTCCGTCTCCAGGCGCTCGTACTTCTTCATCGCCTTCTCGCGGGTGGCGCCCTTGCCGTTCGCCATCCGGTCCTCGTTCTCCCGCATCTTGCGCAGGATCTCGTCCAGGCCGCGGGCGGACAGGACCCGGTCCCTGGCCAGGACGTCGAGGTCGCCGGTGCGGGGGTCCTGCGGGAGGTAGCCCACCTCACCGGAGCGGGTGATGGTGCCCGCGGCGGGGACGCCCTCGCCGGCGAGGCACTTGGTGAGGGTGGTCTTGCCCGCTCCGTTGCGGCCGACGAGGCCGATGCGGTCGCCCTTGGCGATGCGGAAGCTGGCGGATTCGATGAGCAGACGGGCGCCGGCGCGCAGCTCGATGCCGGAGGCGGTGATCACGGGGAGGTACTCCAGGGCGGAAGGAAGGGCGGAGGAACGACGGGTGGTGACGGATCGACGCCGCTACTCACGCACACGCACAAGGAGAACTGCCATGGAAACCAGTCTACTGGCGGTGTCCACCGACTTTTCCGCGTGCTCCCCCACGGGTGCGCCCGCCCGGGCGCAGGACGTGAACAGGGCATTACAGGGCGTATGCCCGGATACTCGGCGAAGGGACCGTGATCCGTGGCGGAGGGTATGCGATGCAGTTCGACGACGACGCCGGTCTGGACACGTCGGAGGTCAGGGACGTACGCGGCAGCCGCATCCCGGGCGGCCGGGCCACCGTGGGCGGGGGCATCGCCGGGGTGATCGCGCTGATCCTGGGGCTGCTCTTCGGGGTGGGCCCCGACCAGCTCGGGCTCTCGTCGGGCGACTCGCCGTCGGCGACCGCGTCCTCGGTGGGGCAGGTGGCGCGGGACTGCCGGACCGGGCGGGACGCCAACACGAAGGACGACTGCCGGATCGTCGCGGTGGTCAACAGCGTGCAGGACTACTGGGGCCAGGAGTTCACCCGGCGCGACGCGCGGTACGCGACGGCGCGGACCGTCCTGTTCACCGACCGGGTCGGTACGGCCTGCGGCTCCGCGACCTCGGCCGTGGGCCCGTTCTACTGCCCCGGCGACCGGCAGGTCTACCTCGACCTGGGGTTCTTCGACGAGCTGCGGACGAAGTTCGGGTCGAGCGGCGGGCCGTTCGCGCAGGCGTACGTCGTCGCCCACGAGTACGGACACCACGTGCAGAACCAGATGGGGACGCTGGGCCGGGCCCAGGACGGGCGGACCGGCGAGAACAGCAACGCGGTCCGGGTGGAGCTCCAGGCGGACTGCTACGCGGGGGTCTGGGCGCACCACGCGACGACCACGCCCGACGAGTCGACCGGGCGGCCGCTGATCACCGAGCTCACCCGGGCGGACATCCGGGACGGCCTGGACGCGGCGGCGTCGGTCGGGGACGACCGGATCCAGGAGCGGTTCCAGGGCCGGGTCACGCCCGAGTCCTGGACGCACGGGTCCGCGGCGCAGCGGCAGGAGTGGTTCACCACGGGGTTCCGGAGCGGGGACATGGGCGACTGCGACACGTTCCGCTGAGACGTTGTCGGCGGGCGGTGCGAGACTGAGACGTGGATCACACAAGCCGTACGAAGGAGCTGAGCGCGATGGCGGAGACGGGTGTGGCGACGGTGTACCCGACGCTCCTCTACGACGACGCGAAGGGCGCGATCCGGCTGCTGACGGAGGGGCTGGGGTTCGTCGCGGAGGCGGTGTACGAGGGGGACGACGGGTCCGTGACGCATGCGGAGCTGTCGTGCGGGAACGGCAGGGTGATGCTGGGGTCGCGGGGGCGGGAGGGGGTTTTCGCCCGGGCGATGGCGGGGGCGGGGCCTGCGGGGGTGTATGTGGTGGTGGCGGACGTGGATGCGCACTATGCGCGGGCGGTTGAGCATGGAGTGGAGATCTTGATGCCGCCCACGGATCAGTCGTACGGGTCGCGGGATTACATGGCGCGGGACGGGGAGGGCAACGTGTGGAGCTTCGGCACGTATGCGCCGGGGGCGGCGGGCTGAGGCGGGGGGCGCCTGCGGCGGGCCCTGTCCGCTACCCGCCCCTTCCCGAAACCGGGGCGCCTCCCCGGACCCCGCGCCTCAATCGCCGGCGGGGCTGGAAGTGGCCGCGCGGCAAAATCAAGCCCCTCCGGCGATTGAGGAGCGGGGGTACGGGGGCAGCGCCCCCGAATCACGAGCCGCCCGTGTGGACCTGGAAGGCCGCCTTGCGGACCGCCTTGGCCAGGGCCGGGTCCGGGTGGGCCGCGGCCAGGGCCACCAGGACCTGGACCGTGCGGGGGTGGCCGACGGCGCGGACCTCGTCCAGGAGGGCCGGGACCGTGCCCTGGACCGCCGAGTCGAGGTGGCGGACCAGGAGGCCCGTCTCACCGTGGTCGGCGACGGCCGCCGCCGTGTCGACCCAGAGCCACGTTGCCTCCTCGCGGCTGAGGACCTCCTGAGCGTCCTCGGGGTCCGCGCCGTCGTACTCGGCGAGCCAGAGCAGCGCGTACGGGCGCAGGGGCGGGTCGGTCAGGACGGCCCGGACCTCGGGCTCCGCGGGGGCTCCCACGACGCGCAGGGCCTCGAAGGCAAGGCCGCGCAGCAACGCGTCCTCGCCCCGGGCGACGTCGAGCAGTTCGGCGACGGCGCTGCCGACGGGGCGGGCGGCCAGCCAGGCGCGGTATTCGGCGCGGGCGGGGCCGGGGGTGAGGCGGGCGCAGCCGAGGAGCATGTCGGCGGCGGCCTGCTCGATGTTGCCGGCGGGGCTCTGCGCGGCGACGCAGATCTGTTCCAGCTTGACCCAGACCGCCCAGTTGCCGAGCGGCGTCAGCGTGGCCTGGTCCGCGCCGAGGGTGAGCGCCCCGACATCGGCCAGGCCCTCCAGGGCCCAGTCGAGCAGACGGGCGACGAGGGCCGGGGGGTGGGCGGTGGGCGCCGGTTCGGCGGGGGCGGGCAGCGGCTCGGAGCCGTACGGCACCTCGCAGCGCTCCTCGTGGAGTTCCGCGACGCGCTGGCCGAGGAGGTCGAGGAGGGCGGGCACGGTGACCGGGCCGGCCGAGAGCTGAAGCAGCGAGAGGACCTGCGGCACGGCCTCGACGGCCTCGGCGACCGCGGTGGACTCGACGCCCCGGGGCGCGGGGTGGACGAGCGACCAGGCGTCGAAGAGCGCCACCCAGCCGCGCAGCACCGCGGAGTCGTCCCGGTCCCAGGCGCGCAGCCGCCAGCCGGGGCGTGCGGTGTCGCCGTGGAGTTCGACCAGTCCGGCGAGCCGGGCGCGGTCCCAGCCGGAGCGCACCCGCTCCGGGGAGATGTCCAGCGCGGCGGCGGCGTGTTCGAGTGCGGCCGGCGGTGGGGTGCCGGGGCCCGCCCCGTCGGCCGCCCAGCGGGCGATCCGTACGGCGTCGGCGAGGACCGTCCGGGCCTGGCGGGCCAGCTCCGCCCGGGGCGGGGTGCCCTCGGGCGGGCGCGGCGCGGGCCTGGTGCGCCGGGTGGTCACGGCCCTTCGGGCGGTGGTGAGGGGTCGCGGGCGGACAAGACGCAGCCTGGAGTCGCGCGGGGTACGGGACGTCACGGGAGCAGTCTTGCCCCTGACGGCCCGAAAGCCCAAACGGAACCCGGGTCACCGGCGTTGACGGGCCCCCGCACCGGCCGGGACCAATCGGCCGAACCGGCGCATCACCTCACATCAGGGGCGTGAGGAAGCGGCGCAGGGTCTCCTCGTAGCGGGCCGGGTCGGCATTCCACATCGCCGCATGCGGAGCGCGGTCCACGGTGTGCAGGGAGACCGTGTCGGGGCGCGTCGCGGCAAGCCGGCGGGAGTGCACCCAGGGCGCCAGAGTGTCGTCGGGGCCGTGGAAGATCAGCGTCGGGACGTGCAGGGTCGCCGGCAGCGAAGTCTCCAGGAGCCCCGTGCCGTGCAGTCCGGTCTGGCCCTGGGCGGCGCGCACGGCCAGCGGCAGCAGCGCGGCGGGCACCCCGCGTGCGGCGGCCAGGCCGCGCAGGGTGTCGGTCCAGTCGAGCACGGGCGAGTCGAGGACGAGGCCGGAGATCCGGTCGCGGAGCGCGGAGCCCACGCAGGCGTGCAGCGCCATGGACGCGCCGGTGGACCAGCCGTACAGGATGACCTGCTCGGCGCCGTTGCGGACGGCGAAGCGGATCGCGGCGTCCAGGTCACGCCACTCGGACTCGCCGAGGTGGCCGAGCCCGTCCGGGGAGCGGGGGGCGCCCGGGTCGCCCCGGTAGGCGAGGTCGAGCACGGGCAGCTGTTGGCCGTGCAGGAAGCCGACGAGGTTCAGCGGGTGCTCGCGGGTCGCACCGATGCCGTGGACGGTGATGACCCAGGTGGGGCGGGGCGCCGGGACGTACCAGGCGGGCAGTTCGCCGAGCTCGCCGGGGATCCGCACCTCGCGGAAGGCCAGACCGAGCGCGCTGCCGGGGTCGCCGCTGTACACCTGGGGCGTGAGGCGGACCTTGTCGCCGGGGGCGAGGATGCCGTGGTCGACGCGTTCCAGCCGGCGCACGACGGTGTCGGCGGCCTGGTGGGCCCGGTCGATCACGGGGCCGACGACGGCGTGGACGTCCTTGCCGGTCAGCCCGTACGTGCCGGGGCGCAGCGAGGTGAGGGACCGGGTCAGGGTGACCTGCCCGGCGGCCGTCGCGTGGACGGTGAGTTCGCGGTCGGCGGGGAGCGGTCGGCCGGGCGGCGTCTTGAGGGCGACGTCGCCGGCGAACCGGCCGGCCGCGACCGCTGCCGCGCCGGCGCCGATGAGTGTGGTGACGGCCGCTGCCGTCGCGGTAACCGGGCGCACACCCTCAGTGTCGGGGTCCGGGCGCCTCGATGCCAGCGGGCAGGGCCGTCCGGTGCCGCCTCAGCCTTGTTGCCCGTATCCCTTCAGGGCCTCCAGGACCTCGCCGAGCTGGTCCTCCGACAGCAGGGCCGGGGTGCGGCCGGGTACGGCGCTCGCGGTGAGCCAGACGCGGCAGAGCCATTCGAGCTGGGCGGTGCGGTCGTACGCCTCGTCGAGGGTGGCGCCGTAGGTGGCGGTGCCGTGGTTGGCGAGCAGGCAGCCGGTGCGGTCGCGGAGGGCGGTGAGCATGTTCGCGGCGAGTTCGGGGGTGCCGTACCGGGCGTAGGGGGCGACGCGGACCGTGCCGCCGAGCATCGCGGCGGCGTAGTGGACGGAGGGGACCTCGGTGACGAGGGTGGAGACGGCGGTGGCGTGGACCGCGTGGGTGTGCACAACGGCCTTCGCGTCGGTGTTCCGGTAGACGGCGAGGTGGAGGGGAAGTTCGCTGGTCGGGGCCAGTGTTCCGAAGGTCTGGTTGCCTTCCGGATCGACGCCGGTCAGGTCCTCGGGGCGCAGCCGGTCGTACGGCACTCCGCTGGGTGTGACCAGCACCGTGTCGCCGACCCGCAGCGAGACGTTTCCGGAGGTTCCGACGACCAGCCCCTCGGCCGCCGTGCGGCGCGCCGCGGCGACGACCGCCTCCCATCCACGGGCCATCTCGTCGTGCCGTCCGTCACTCATCCGAAGATCCTTTCCGGGCCCCGTCCGGCCGCCGCCCAGGGGGTCACCGCAACGCCCTGCTCAGTTCATCTTCTGTTCACTCAAGTTGCCTACGTTCCACGTGCCAATGACGTCGAACGATTGCCTGGGTAAATGGAACACATCACGCTGCTGCTCGCGATAGTGATCGTGACAGCTCTAGTGTTCGATTTCACGAACGGTTTCCACGACACCGCCAACGCGATGGCCACGACCATCTCGACCGGCGCACTCAAACCCAAGACGGCGGTCGCGATGTCCGCCGTTCTCAATCTGGTCGGCGCGTTCCTGTCCGTGGAGGTCGCCAAGACGATCTCCGGCGGGATCGTCAACGAGGACGGCCTCAGAACCGAGGTCATCTTCGCGGCGCTCGTCGGCGCCATCCTGTGGAATCTTCTGACCTGGCTGGTCGGGCTCCCGTCCAGCTCCTCCCACGCACTGTTCGGCGGCCTCATCGGCGCCGCGGTGATGTCCGCCGGCTGGTCGTCGGTCAACGGCGGCACCATCGTCACCAAGGTGCTGCTGCCCGCCGTCGCCGCCCCGATCGTGGCCGGTGTGGCCGCGCTCCTGGCCACCCGGCTCACGTACCGGATCGGCGGCAAGATCCGTAACGACGCCCAGGAGAAGGCGACCGCCAAGGGCTACCGGGCGGGGCAGATCGCCTCGGCCGGGCTCGTCTCGCTCGCCCACGGCACCAACGACGCGCAGAAAACGATGGGCATCATCACCCTCGCCCTGGTCACCGGCGGCGTCCTCTCCCCCGGCTCCAACCCGCCGGTCTGGGTCATCGTCAGCGCCGGTCTGGCCATCGCGCTCGGCACGTACCTCGGCGGCTGGCGCATCATCCGCACCATGGGCAGCGGCCTGACCGAGCTGAAGCCCCCGCAGGGCTTCGCCGCCCAGACCAGCGCGGCCACCGTCATCCTGGCCTCCTCGCACCTCGGCTTCTCCCTCTCCACCACGCAGTCCTGCTCCGGGGCCGTGATGGGCGCGGGCCTCGGCCGTGCCGGGGGTGTGGTCCGCTGGTCCACCGCCACCCGGATGTTCGTCGCCTGGGGCCTGACCCTGCCGGCCGCCGGTCTGGTCGGTGCGGGTGCCGAGTTCCTGACGAAGCAGGGCACCTGGGGCGTCGTGGTCGTCGCGGCCCTCCTGGTCGCCGGTTCCGGGGCGATCTGGGTGCTCTCGCGCCGCAAGCCCGTCGGCCACGGCGATGTCGCACCGGGCACCGAGGACACGGCTCCGGCCGAGCCCGCCGGTGTCGTCACCCAGGCCATCGCGGCCGTGAGCCCGCCGCCCACCGTGGCGCACGACCTCGCCGCCACCATTCCGGCGCCCGCCGCTCCCGTCGCCGCCGATCCGGCCCGACCCGCCACGGTCTGACAGACCCCGGTACTCCGGTAAAGGACACCCCGTATGAACATCGACTGGGCAGCTCTGGGCACCGTCTTCGGCGTCTCCCTCGTCACCACCGTCGCCCTGGTGGGCCTCTTCACGCTCGGCATCGTCGGCCTCTCCAAGCAGCCGGAACCGGCCGCGCAAGGCGGTCCGGCGGGAGGCTCGCTGCTGCTGGCGCGCGCCGGGGCGTACGTCTGCTTCGGGCTGTGCGCGGCGGCGGTCGCGTACGGCATCCATCTCATCGTCGCCTGACGCGACACCCCTCCCTCGGGCCGGACGCACCTCGTGCGCGTCCGGCCCGATGTGCGTCCGCCCACACCCCGCCGTCGCAGGTCAACGGCGAGTTGACGGGCGTTCGCGGGGCGTGGTGGACTGCCGGAGCCATTACGGCGACAGCAGAGGAAGCCGGTGCGAATCCGGCGCGGTCCCGCCACTGTCACCGGGGAGCGGTCCCCCACCGCACGTCACGGTCCGCGCGAGCGGGCTGGAAGACCGGGGGAATCCGCCGATCCGGAAGCCAGGAGACTCCTGTCGCCGTCACGTCGAACCAGGGCGCGGACCCTGAGTGAGGACATATCGCCATGCCCGGCTGCCGTGCGCCCCTCTCCCCACAGCCTCTGTCGGCGGACTCCGGTACGGCCGGCTGAACCGTGCGTGCCGATCGCATCTACGCGTACGGCGCCACCGCCGGCCTGATCGGCGACCTGCTGCTCGGTGACCCCCGCAGGGGCCACCCGGTCGCCGCCTTCGGGCGGGCCGCCGCGGCCGTCGAGGACCGGCTCTGGCGCGACCACCGCGGCCGGGGCGCCCTGCACACCCTGATCTGCGCCGGGGGCGCCGCCGGGAGCGCCGCGCTCGCCGCCCGCGCCCTGCGCCGCCACCCCGCCGCGTCCGTGGCCCTGACCGCTGCCGCCACCTGGTCCGTCGTCGGCGGTACGTCGCTGGGGCGCGAGGCCCGGGCCATCGGCGGGGCGCTCGCCGCGGGGGACGTCGAGCTGGCCCGGGAGCGGCTGCCGCACCTGTGCGGGCGCGACCCGCAGGCGCTGGACGGCCCCGGGATCGCGCGCGCCGTCGTGGAGTCCGTCGCCGAGAACACCTCGGACGCCGTGGTCGGCGCCCTCGTCTGGGGCGCCCTCGCCGGGGTCCCCGGGCTCGTCGGCTTCCGCGCCGCCAACACGCTCGACGCGATGGTCGGCCACAAGTCGCCCCGCCACCTGCGGTACGGCTGGGCCTCGGCCCGGCTGGACGACCTCGCGGGCTGGCCCGGCGCCCGGCTCACCGCCCTGCTCGCCGTGGCCTCCGGCGGCCGCCCCCGGGAGGCGGTACGGGCCTGGCGGGCGGACGCCGCGCAGCACCCGAGCCCCAACGCGGGGCCGGTGGAGGCCTCGTTCGCCGGGGCGCTCGGCGTACGGCTGGGCGGGACCCTCGCCTACGGCGGCCGGGTCGAACACCGGCCCGTGCTCAACGGGGAGGCCGGGCGGGCGGTGGAGACCGGGGACATCGAGCGCGCGGTGCGGCTCTCGCGCCGGGTGGGCGTGCTCGCCCTCGGCGTCACCGTGGCCGCCCGGCTGGGCGCGGGGGCCCTCGCGCGCCGGGCCCGGACACCCCACGGATCCCGTACTGCTGGACGGAGAGCGATATGAGCGGCGGACTGCTGGTCGCCGGGACCACATCGGACGCGGGCAAGAGCGTCGTCACGGCGGGCATCTGCCGCTGGCTGGTGCGCCGGGGCGTGAAGGTCGCCCCGTTCAAGGCGCAGAACATGTCGCTGAACTCCTTCGTCACCCGCGAGGGCGCCGAGATCGGCCGGGCCCAGGCGATGCAGGCCCAGGCCGCCCGCGTCGAGCCGACCGCACTGATGAACCCGGTGCTGCTCAAGCCCGGCGGCGACCGCTCCAGCCAGGTCGTCCTGATGGGGCGGCCGGTCGGCGAGATGAGCGCCCGCGGCTACCACGGCGGGCGGCAGGAGCAGCTGCTGTCCACCGTCACGGACTGCCTGGAGCAGCTGCGGAGCACGTACGACGCGGTGATCTGCGAAGGCGCGGGCTCGCCCGCCGAGATCAACCTGCGCCGCACGGACATCGTGAACATGGGCATCGCCCGCGCCGCGCGCTTCCCGGTTGTGGTGGTCGGGGACATCGACCGGGGCGGGGTCTTCGCCTCGTTCTTCGGCACGACCGCGCTGCTCGCGCCGGAGGACCAGGACCTCATCGCGGGGTATCTGGTCAACAAGTTCCGGGGCGACGTCTCGCTGCTTGAGCCGGGGCTCGACATGCTGCGGAATCTGACGGGCCGTCCCACGTACGGGGTGCTGCCCTTCGCGCACGGGCTCGGCATCGACGAGGAGGACGGGCTGCGGGTGTCGCTGCGCGGCACCGTACGCGAGTCGACGGTCGCCCCGCCGCACGGCGAGGACGTCCTGCGCGTCGCCGTGTGCGCGATCCCGCTGATGTCGAACTTCACCGATGTGGACGCGCTGGCCGCCGAACCGGGCGTCGTCGTGCGGTTCGTGGACCGGCCGGAGGAGCTGGCCGACGCCGACCTCGTCATCGTGCCCGGCACCCGGGGCACGGTGAAGGCGCTGGCCTGGCTGCGCGAGCGCGGGCTCGCCGAGGCGTTGCGGCGGCGCGCCGCCGAGGGCCGGCCGGTGCTCGGGATCTGCGGCGGCTACCAGATCCTCGGCGAGCACATCGAGGACGAGGTCGAGTCGCGCGCCGGACAGGTCGACGCGCTCGGCCTGCTGCCCGTGCGGGTCCGCTTCGACCGCGAGAAGACGCTCGCCCGGCCGGTCGGCGAGGCGCTCGGTGCGCCCGTCGAGGGGTACGAGATCCATCACGGCGTCGCCGATGTGCGCGGCGGCGAGCCGTTCCTGACGGACGGCCGGGGCACCCCGCTGGACGGCTGCCGGTCCGGTGCAGTCTGGGGCACGCACTGGCACGGCTCGCTGGAGAGCGACGCCTTCCGCCGCCGGTTCCTGGCCGAGGTCGCCCGGCTCACCGGCCGCCGCTTCGTGCCCGCGCCCGACACCTGCTTCGCCGCGCTGCGCGAGGAACAGCTCGACCGCCTCGGCGACCTGATCGAGGAACACGCGGACACCGACGCGCTGTGGCGGCTCATCGAGTCGGGCGCGCCGTCCGGTCTGCCGTTCATTCCGCCCGGAGCGCCCGCCATGCCCGTCAAGGAGGCCCTGTGAGTACGCCCTACCCCTTCACCGCCATCGTCGGCCAGGACGACCTGCGGCTCGGGCTGCTGCTCAACGCGGTCAGCCCGGCCGTGGGCGGGGTCCTGGTCCGCGGCGAGAAGGGCACCGCCAAGTCGACCGCCGTGCGCGCGCTGGCCGCGCTGATGCCGGAGGTCGCCGTCGTGCCGGGGTGCCGGTTCTCGTGCGACCCCGCCGCGCCCGACCCGGCGTGCCCGGACGGCCCGCACGAGGACACCTCCGGCGTGTCGCGGGCGGCGCGGACCGTGGAGCTGCCGGTCGGCGCGTCCGAGGACCGGCTCGTCGGGGCGCTCGACATCGAACGGGCCCTCGCGGAGGGCGTGAAGGCCTTCGAACCCGGCCTGCTCGCGGACGCGCACCGCGGAATCCTGTACGTGGACGAGGTCAACCTGCTCCACGACCATCTGGTGGACCTGCTGCTCGACGCGGCGGCCATGGGTGCCTCGTACGTGGAGCGCGAGGGCGTCTCCGTACGGCATGCGGCGCGGTTCCTGCTCGTCGGGACGATGAACCCGGAAGAGGGCGAGCTGCGGCCGCAGTTGCTCGACCGGTTCGGGCTGACCGTCGAGGTCGCGGCGTCCCGGGAGACGGACCAGCGGGTGGAGGTCGTGCGGCGGCGGCTCGCCTACGAGGACGATCCGGCGGGCTTCGCGGCGCGCTGGGCCTCCGAGGAAGCGGAGTTGCGGGACCGGATCGCGGCCGCGCGGGCGCTGCTGCCCGAAGTGGTGCTCGGCGACCGGGCGTTGCGGCAGATCGCGGCGACCTGCGCGGCCTTCGAGGTCGACGGGATGCGCGCGGACATCGTCATGGCCAGGACCGCGACCGCGCTGGCCGCGTGGGCGGGGCGCACCGACGTGGAGGCCGAGGACGTCCGGCAGGCGGCGCTGCTCGCGCTCCCCCACCGGAGGCGGCGGAACCCCTTCGACGCGCCGGGCCTCGACGAGGACAAGCTGGACGACACGCTGGAGCAGAACGGCGGCGAGGACGACGAGCCGGAGCCGGACGGGCCCGGTGACGGCGGTGGCGGCGGAGGGGGCGGCGGGCTGCCGCCGCAGGGGGACGGGCCCGACACGCCGCCCTCCCCCGCCGACGGGGCGGACGACACGCCCGGCGCCCCGGTGCCCGGGCAGGGTGGGGAGCAGCAGCCCGTACGGGCCGGTGAGCCGTTCCGTACGAAGATGCTCAGCGTGCCCGGTCTCGGCGAGGGCGCTGCGGGGCGGCGGTCCCGGGCGCGCACCGAGCACGGGCGGACGACCGGTGCGCGGCGGCCCGAGGGTGCGCTGACCAAGCTGCATCTGGCGGCGACCGTGCAGGCCGCCGCCCCGCACCAGCGGGCGCGGGGCCGGTCCGGGCGGGGGCTCGTGGTGCGGCGGGACGATCTGCGGCAGGCGACGCGGGAGGGGCGCGAGGGGAATCTCGTGCTGTTCGTCGTGGACGCCTCCGGGTCGATGGCCGCCCGGCAGCGCATGGGCGCCGTGAAGGGCGCGGTGCTGTCCCTGCTGATGGACGCCTACCAGCGGCGCGACAAGGTCGGCCTGGTCACCTTCCGGGGCCGGGACGCGGAGCTGGCGCTGCCGCCGACCTCGTCGGTGGACGCGGCGGCGGCCCGCCTCGAGTCGCTGCCGACGGGCGGGCGCACCCCGGTGGCCGCCGGGCTGCTCAAGGCCCATGACGTGCTGCGGGTGGAGCGGCTGCGCGACCCGTCCCGGCGGCCCCTGCTGGTCGTGGTGACGGACGGGCGGGCGACCGGCGGGCCGGACCCGGTGGCGCTGGCCGCGCGGGCCGCCCGGCTGCACGCGGCCGAGGGCATCGCGTCGGTCGTCGTGGACTGCGAGACGGGGCCGGTACGGCTGGGGCTCGCGGCGAACCTCGCCGCCGACCTGGGCGGCACCGCCGTCACGCTGGACGAGCTGCGCGCCGAATCGATCGCCGGGCTGGTCAAGGACGTCCGGGGCACGGGCTCCGGGCACACCGACAGGAGGGTCGCGTAATGCCGCAGGGACAGCCGGAGAGCGTGCCGGACGACGGACTCACCACCCGGCAGCGGCGCAACCGGCCGCTGCTGATGGTGCACACCGGCATCGGCAAGGGGAAGTCGACGGCGGCCTTCGGGCTCGCGCTGCGCGCCTGGAACCAGGGGTGGCCCATCGGGGTCTTCCAGTTCGTCAAGTCGGCGAAGTGGAAGGTCGGCGAGGAGAACGCGCTGAAGGTCCTCGGCGCGAGCGGCGAGGGCGGGTCCGTCGCCTGGCACAAGATGGGCGAGGGCTGGTCCTGGGTCCAGCGCGACGACCAGACGGACAACGAGGCGAAGGCCCGGGAAGGCTGGGAGCAGGTCAAGCGCGACCTGGCCGCCGAGACGTACCGGCTGTACGTGCTGGACGAGTTCGCCTATCCGCTGCACTGGGGGTGGATCGACACCGGCGAGGTCGTCTCCGTCCTGCGCGACCGCCCCGGTACGCAGCACGTGGTGATCACCGGCCGCAACGCACCCGCGGCGCTGCTGGACGCGGCGGACCTGGTGACGGACATGTCGAAGGTCAAGCACCCGATGGACGCCGGGCAGAAGGGCCAGAGGGGCATCGAGTGGTGAATGTGCCACGCCTGGTCATCGCCGCGCCCTCGTCCGGGAGCGGCAAGACCACCGTCGCGACGGGGCTGATGGCGGCGTTCGCCGCGCGGGGGCTCGCCGTGTCCGGGCACAAGGTGGGCCCCGACTACATCGACCCCGGCTTCCACACGCTCGCGACCGGGCGGCCCGGGCGCAACCTCGACGCCTACATGTGCGGGCCCGAGCTGATCGCGCCGCTGTTCGCGCACGGGGCGCGGGGGTGCGGGCTGGCCGTGGTCGAGGGCGTGATGGGGCTGTACGACGGGGCTTCGGGCCTCGGTGAGCTGGCGTCCACCGCGCATGTGGCGAAGCTGCTGCGGGCGCCGGTGGTGCTCGTCGTGGACGCGTCCTCGCAGTCGCGGTCGGTGGCGGCGCTGGTGCACGGCTTCGCGTCCTGGGACGCGGAGGTGCGGACCGGCGGGGTGATCCTGAACAAGGTGGGGTCCGACCGGCACGAGGCGCTGTTGCGGGAGGCGTTGGAGGAGTCGGGGGTGCCGGTGCTCGGTGCCCTGCGGCGGGCGGAGGGGGTTTCCGTGCCGTCGCGGCATCTGGGGTTGGTGCCGGTGGCGGAGCGGCGGTCCGATGCGGTGGCCGCTGTCGCGGCCATGGCGGGGCAGGTGGCTGCGGGGTGCGACCTGGAGGGGTTGTTGGCGTTGGCTCGGTCGGCGCCTGGGGTGCCTGGGGCGGGGTGGTCTGCGGGGGAGGCGGTGGGGGGCGCCTTCGGCGGTTCTGTTCCCCTGCCCGCCCCTTCCCGTAACCGGGGCTCTGCCCCGGACCCCGCTCCTCAAGTGCCGGAGGGGCTTGATTTGGCGGGTGTCAAGCCTGTTGTTGCTGTTGCCGGTGGAGCCGCCTTTACGTTCTCGTATGCCGAGAACACCGAGTTGCTTGCCGCTGCCGGGGCTGACGTCGTTTCCTTTGATCCGCTGCGGGACGAGGCTCTGCCGCTCGGGACCCGGGGCGTCGTCATCGGGGGTGGGTTTCCCGAGGTGTACGCCCCCGAGTTGTCGGCCAATGAGGCCTTGCGGAAGGCCGTCGCGGAGTTGGCGCTCTCCGGGGCTCCGGTGGCCGCCGAGTGTGCCGGGTTGTTGTATCTGGCGCGGTCGTTGGACGGGCTGCCGATGTGCGGGGTGCTCGACGCCGAGGCGCGGATGACGAAGCGGCTGACGCTCGGGTACCGGGACGCCGTGGCGCTCACCGACAACGTGCTGGCGCCCGCCGGGGCGCGGATGCGTGGGCACGAGTTCCACCGGACCGTCATCGAGCCGGGGGCGGGCGACGAACCCGCCTGGGGCATGCACCGGCCCGAGCGGCGCGTCGAGGGGTTCGTCCGGGGCAACGTGCACGCGAGCTATCTGCACACCCACTGGGCCGCGTCGCCCGGGACGGCCGCGCGGTTCGTGGAGCGGTGCCGGGGGTGACGGGGTCACTGGGCGAGGCCCACCACCAGCCAGATGAAGCACACTCCGGCCACCGTGCACAGCAGCGTGGACCGCGCCGGGTGGTCGTGGTGGGCCTCGGGCAGGATCTCGGCGGCGGCGAGGTAGAGCAGCGCGCCGCCGAAGAAGCCGAGATAGCAGCCGAGCAGTTCCTCCGGCAGGGTGAACAGCAGCGTCGTCGCGGCCCCGACGACGGGCGCCGCCGCGTCCGCGAAGAGCATCGTGAGGGCCTTGCGGCGGGCGTTCCCGTACAGGCTGGTGATCGTGTACGTGTTGAACCCGTCCGCGAAGTCGTGCGTGATCACGGCGAGCGCGACGGCCGCCCCCATGCCGCCGCCGACCTGGAAGGCCGCGCCGAGCGCCACCCCGTCCATCAGGCTGTGGCCGACCATCGCGGACGCCGCCGTCAGCCCCACCTGCGGGACCCGCTCCTCGGCCGCCCCGTGGGCCGCCTGGCGCACCGCGAGCAGCCGCTCCACGAGGTGGGCGACGAGGAAGCCGCCGACGAACAGCAGCAGCGCCGCCGGGACGCCGAAGACCAGGCCGCCCGCCGCCTCCACCGCCTCGGGCAGCAGGTCCAGGCCGACCACGCCGAGCATCAGCCCACCGGCCAGACCGAGGACCAGGTGGCGGCGGTCGCTGACGCGCTGGGCGACCCAGCCGCCCGCCAGGGTCATCAGGAACGCGCCGAGCGCGACGAACACCGCCATGGCCTCTTGCTAGCCGATGCACCCCGCTCCGCGCATCTCGGCGCGCTCGTCGTCGGCGTCGGCGCCTCCCGGGGCGTCTGTGCCGACGAGGTCACCGGGCTGGTCCTGGAGGTGCTGCGGGAGGCGGGGCTCACAGGGCTCGCCGAGCTGGTCACCGTCACGGCGAAGGCCCGGGAGCCGGGGCTGCTCGACGCCGCCGCGCGGCTCGGGGTTCCGCTCCGCGCGTACCCGGCGGACGTGCTCGCCCTGGTCCCCGTCCCGCACCCCTCCGGCGCGGCGTTCGCCGCCCTCGGCACCCCCTCGGTGGCCGAGGCCGCCGCGCTCGCCGGCGGCGGTCAACTCCTCGTGCCCAAAAGGAAGTCACGGCCCCGCGACGGGGGCCCGTCGAGGGCCACCTGCGCGGTCGCGCGCCGGCCGGTCGGGACCGTTGCGTGAAACAGGGTGCGGGGCGCATAGTCATCCTGCCGGAGTCCACCCAGGCCACGGCGCACACCCCCCACCACACCCCCACCACGGCGGTCATGCACACTCCCACTGAGAGTCCCGACGCGACAGGCGCGGGCACCCACGATCTGCGTCACCACGGAGACGCGGAAGTACGCGGACGGGGCCGGGATCTGACCGATCTCGCCGTCAACGTACGCGCCGGTACCCCACCGGCCTGGCTGAAGGAGCGCATAGCCTGCTCCCTGGGCGCGCTCGCCGCGTACCCGGACGGCCGCGAGGCCCGCGAGGCCGTTGCCGCGCGCCACGGACTTCCCCCCGAACGCGTCCTGTTGACGGCGGGCGCGGCGGAGGCCTTCGTCCTCATCGCCCGTGCGCTGCCCGCCCGGCGGCCGTACGTGGTGCACCCTCAGTTCACCGAGCCCGAGGCGGCGCTGCGCGCGGCCGGGCACGAGGTGGGGCGGGTGCTGCTGCGGGCCGGGGACGACTTCCGGCTCGACCCCGCGGACGTGCCCGACGACGCGGATCTGGTGGTCGTCGGCAATCCGACCAACCCGACGTCCGTCCTCCATCCCGCCGCCGTCCTCGAACGCCTCGCGCGTCCCGGCCGGACCCTGGTGGTGGACGAGGCGTTCATGGACGCGGTGCCGGGCGAGCGCGAGGCCCTGATCGGGCGTACGGACATCCCCGGGCTCGTCGTCCTGCGCAGCCTCACCAAGACCTGGGGGCTCGCCGGGCTGCGCATCGGTTACGTGGCGGCCGAGCCGGAGACGATCCGCACCCTGGCGGACGCCCAGCCGCTGTGGCCGGTGTCGTCGCCCGCGCTGGCGGCGGCGGAGGCGTGCATGGAGCCGCGCGCGCTGGCGGAGGCCGCCGGTGCGGCGGACCGGATCGTGGTGGACCGGGCGCATCTGGTCGCCGGACTGCGGGAGTTCTCGGAGGTCCGGGTGGTCGAGCCGGCCGAGGGGCCGTTCGTGCTGATCCGCCTCGACGGGGCCGCCGAGATAAGGGAGCGGCTGCGGATGCTGGGGTTCGCGGCGCGGCGAGGAGATACGTTTCCTGGGCTCGGGGACGGCTGGCTGCGGCTGGCGGTGCGCGACCGGACGACGACCAACCGCTTCCTCCAGGCGCTGGACCTGGCGCTCCAGGCGCTGACGGTGGCGGGGCGGTAGCGAAGGGCGCTCCGGGTGGTGGGCGGTGCTCCACCAGGTGAGCGGTGCTCCCCCCTCGGAGCACCGCTCGCCCTCCCCTCCCCCGGGGTTCCTCCCCTCGGGCCGTCAGCCTCGGGCGCGGCGGCGGGTCAGGACCATGGCGCCCGCCCCGGCCGCCAGCAGCAGCGCCGCGCCGCCCGCGATGTACGGGGTGCTGGAGCTGCTGCCCGTCTCGGCCAGGTCCCCGTCCGTGGCGGCCGGGGCCTGGTCCGTACCCGTCTGGGTCTTCACGTCGCCGCCGCCCCCGGTGGAGCCGGCCTTGTCGCCGCCGCCCGTGGAACCGCCGTTCCCGGAGCCGCCGTCGGTCGCGCCGCCGTCACCCGAGCCGCCGTCCGTCGAACCGCCCCCGGTCGCGCCGCCGTTCTCGTTCCCGCCGTTGTCGCCGCCGCCGTTCTCGTTCCCGCCGTTCTCGTTGCCCCCGTTGTCACCGCCGCCGTTGTGGCCGCCCCCGTTGCCGCCGCCGCCCGTGTGGCCGCCGTGGCCCTTCGGGGTTTCGCAGGTGGCCTCCGCGAGCGTGACCTCGCCCTTGACGTCCGCGACGTTCAGGTTGCCCGGGTTGATCGACACCTTGAGCTGGAGTGCCACAGCGGCGGCCGTGCGCGAGGTGGTCCGCGTCTTCGACAGGTCGAGCGTCACCTCGCCGACCTGCGGCACCGCGACCCGCGTGGTACCGCCCGCCGTGAGCGTGACGCGCTTTCCGAGCACCGACACGGACCCGAGCACATTGGCCTCGGCGACCGGCCGGCTGCCCGCCTCGCAGACCGCCTTCGAGGTGACCTTCTCCACCTTGAGCAGCGGGAACATCGTGAGCCCGGGGAGGCTCACCCGGGCGTTGGCGAGATTGCTGTAGCCGGCGGCGCGGTGCTGGTCGGCGGTGGCCTTCGCGGTGGCCACATCGGCCTTGAGAACGCTGAACGGCTTTCCGCGGTCCACCCCGTCGAGCCGCACGCTGAGCGCGGTCTGCTCGGCGCTGCGCGGCGCCTGCACCTCGTTGAGCGTGACCTTCAACGGCACATCGACCGTCTTGTTGAGGAGGGAGACGTCGAGTGCGGTACGGAGCACGACCGCGCTCGCCTTCCCGTCGCCGCCGGACGTGGTGGTCGCGGGGGCGGCGTGGGCCGGGACCGCGACCAGGGCGGCGACGGGAGCTGCGGCGACCGCCAGTGCGGCGAGGCGGAAGGTGTTGCTGTTCAAGATGGTGGAACCCCCACAGGAGACATGGAGCCACCGGTGCGCCGTCCAATGGGGGACATCGCGGGCACCGGTGGCCTCGACTCCGTGAATCTTTACGCACAGAGGGTGAACTGGCGGACACCTGACGCCAGTTCACTCCAAAGGGGGGTTTCCGTGCCTGTATTCGAATATTCCGGCACGTGCGTTCCTCGGGTTCACCCGTTTCACTGAGCGCCGGGGCGTTTCGGACCGCGTGAGGGCGGCCCGCACGAGGACTGTGCCGCGTACACGGAAAAGGTTCAACGAGCGGACCGCCCCCGGGTCACTGCCGGTCAACGCGGTGCGTCAGCCGATCACGCGCCCGTTCAGGACGACCCGGCGCGGCCCGGCCAGCACCCGCACGTCCGTCCGCGGATCCTCGTCGTACACCACGAGGTCGGCCGGTGCCCCCTCCTCCAGTCCGGGCCTGCCGAGCCAGGACCTCGCCCCCCAGGTCGTCGCGGACAGCGCCGCCAGCGGCGGGATGCCCGCCTTGACGAGCTCCGCGACCTCGTCGGCCACCAGGCCGTGCGCGAGGACCCCGCCCGCGTCGGTGCCGACGAAGACCGGCACCCCGGCGTCGTAGGCGGCGCGCACGGTGTCGTAACGGCGTTCGTGCAGTCGCCGCATATGGGCGGACCAGCGCGGGAACTTCGTCTCGCCGCTCTGCGCGAGCGAGGGGAAGGTGGCGATGTTGACCAGGGTCGGCACGATCGCCACGCCGCGCTCCGCGAAGAGCGGGATGGTGTCCTCGGTGAGGCCCGTGGCGTGCTCGACGCAGTCGATCCCGGCCTCGACCAGGTCGCGCAGCGAGTCCTCCGCGAAGCAGTGCGCGGTGACGCGGGCGCCCAGCCGGTGCGCCTCCGCGATGGCCGCCTCCACGGCCTCGCGCGGCCAGAGCGCCGTCAGGTCGCCCACCTCGCGGTCGATCCAGTCGCCGACGAGCTTCACCCAGCCGTCGCCCCGGCGCGCCTCCTGGGCGACGTAGGCGACGAGCTCGTCCGGCTCGATCTCCCAGGCGTAGTTGCGGGTGTAGCGGCGGGGCCGGGCGATGTGGCGGCCGGCCCGGATGATCTTCGGCAGGTCCTCGCGGTCGTCGATCCAGCGGGTGTCGGCGGGCGAGCCCGCGTCCCGCAGGAGCAGCGCCCCGGCCTCCCGGTCGTCCAGGGCCTGCTTCTCGCTGGTCGCCGCGTCCACGGCACCGTGGTGGTCGAGTCCGACGTGGCAGTGGGCGTCGACCAGACCGGGCAGGGCCCAGCCGGTGACGGTGACGGCGTCGTCCGCGCCGGGCGGCCGCTCGTAGGTGACCCGGCCGCCGACCGCCCAGAGCTCGTCCCTGACCTCCTCGGGTCCGACGAGCACCCGCCCCTTCACATGCAGCACCCGCGATGCCTCGTGATCACTCATGCACAGCACTGTACGAGGGGCCCACCGCGTACGACATGCCCTGTCCCGGCCCGTCCGGACGGTGCTGGGTACGCTCGGAGGCGCCCGGTCAGCAGGCCGGAGCCCGCCGACCGAAACCGAAGAGAGCACCGCCGTGACGCACCCCTTCCTCGACCTCGCTCCGCTGACCGCCGCGCACTTCGCGGCGATCGAGCGGCGGGTGGCCGGTCTGCTGGCCACCGAGCAGGACGTCGTCATCATGCAGGGCGAGGCGCTGCTGCCGCTGGAGGGCTGCATCCGGGGCGGCGCCCGGCCCGGCTCGACGGCGCTGAACGTGGTGACCGGACCGTACGGGCAGACCTTCGGGAACTGGCTGCGCGACTGCGGGGCCGAGGTCGTCGACCTGGAGGTGCCGTTCCACACGGCCGTCACCGCGGACCAGGTCGCCGAGGCGCTGGCCGCGCACCCGGAGATCGACTTCGTCTCGCTGGTCCATGCCGAGGCGGCGACCGGGAACACCAACCCGGTCGCGGAGATCGGCGAGGTGGTGCGGGCGCACGGCGCGCTGTTCATGCTGGACGCGGTCGCCTCGGTGGGCGCCGAGCCGCTGCTGCCGGACGCCTGGGGCGTGGACCTGTGCGTGATCGGGGCGCAGAAGGCGATGGGCGGGCCCGCCGGGGTCTCGGCGGTGTCGGTGAGCGCGCGGGCCTGGGAGCGGATCGCCGCCAACCCGCAGGCGCCGCGCCGGTCCTACCTGTCGCTCCTCGACTGGAAGGAGCGCTGGATCGACGGCGGCCGCAAGGCGCTGCTGCACGCCCCGGCCCAGCTGGAGATGCTGGCCCTGGAAGCGTGCGTGGAGCGGATCGAGGCGGAGGGGCTGGACGCGGTGATGGCCCGTCACGCGGCGGCCGCGGCGGCCACCCGGGCCGGTGCGGTGGCGCTGGGCGGCGGCCTGACCCCGTACGTCCACGAGGCCCGGGACGCGGCGCCGGTGGCGACGACGCTGCGCACGCCGGAGGGCGTGGACGCGTCCGAGCTGGTCGCGCGGGCGCTCGCGGGTGAGCCCTCGCTGCCGCTGATCGCGGGCGGGGGTGCGCTGGCCAAGGAGATGATCCGGGTCAATCACTACGGGGTGGATGCGACGCGGGGCGCGGTGCTCTCCTCGCTCGCGGCTCTGGGGTCGGCGCTGGCCGAGGCCGGCCGGCAGGTCGATCTGGAGGCTGCCCGGAAGGCCGTTTCGGAAACCTGGCCCAGCGCATAAAAGCGCATTCGATAAACAATGCGGGGAGCTGCCTGAGTCAGAGCAGCTCCCCGCATTCTTATGCCCGCTTCTCCCCGGGCTAAACGCCTCAGTTATCAAGCCGTTTCCGAGCCTCATTTCGGTTGTGTGTGGAGAGAGTTATGGGCTTGTGACCGACTCCACACAGTCGGAGATTTGCCCGAAAAATACCGGACATAACGATAGAAAACGAGCACGGCTCGCGCTGGTGCGCGCACCCGCCTGATAACACAGATGCCCGCCCCACCCAACCCTTTGCCTCGATGCAATTTAAAAACTTGCTAGGTAAATTCAAATGCCATGACCGCCGCACCAGCAGATTTTGCAAGTGCCCGAAGCGAATTCCTTACGATCGACACGCCGCGAGTGGAGGACGGGGCCGCGATCTGGCGCATCGCCCGCGACTCCGAGGTCCTGGACCTCAACTCCTCGTACAGCTACCTGCTGTGGTGTCGTGACTTCGCGGCGACCTCCGTGGTCGCCCGTGACGAGACCGGCGCCCCGGTCGCCTTCGTGACGGGATACATCAGGCCGGACCGTCCCGAGACGCTCGTCGTCTGGCAGGTGGCCGTCGACCACGGCCACCGCGGTACGGGCCTGGCGGCGAAGCTGCTGGACTCCCTGACCGCCCGGGTCGCCGCCGAACAGGGCCTGGCCTCGGTCGAGACGACCGTCACCCCGGACAACACCGCGTCGGACCGCCTCTTCACCTCCTACGCACAGCGCCACGACGTGGCCCTGGAGCGCGAGGTGCTCTTCGACGGCGGACTGTTCCCCGAAGGCACCCATCTGCCGGAAGTGCTGTACCGCATCGGCCCGTTCCACGCCTGAGCGCCGCACTCCCATCCTCCGCAGCATCCTTCAACGCCGCCCGTCACACCACCTCACGCCCCGCAGGAGACCCGCTGTGACCATCACCCCGCCCGCCCTCAGTGTCTTCGAGACCCTGGAGTCCGAGGTCCGGAGCTACTGCCGCGGCTGGCCCGCCGTGTTCGACCGCGCCCAAGGCGCCCGGCTGACCGACGAGGACGGCCACTCGTACCTGGACTTCTTCGCCGGCGCGGGCTCGCTCAACTACGGCCACAACAACCCCGTGCTCAAGCGCGCGCTGATCGACTACATCGAACGCGACGGCATCACGCACGGCCTCGACATGGCGACCACCGCCAAACGCGCCTTCCTGGACACCTTCCAGAACGTCGTGCTGCGCCCCCGCGACCTGCCGTACAAGGTGATGTTCCCCGGCCCGACGGGCACCAACGCCGTCGAGGCGGCGCTGAAGCTCGCCCGCAAGGTCAAGGGACGCGAGTCCGTCGTCTCGTTCACCAACGCCTTCCACGGCATGTCGCTCGGCTCGCTCGCCGTGACCGGCAACGCGTTCAAGCGGGCCGGTGCCGGCATCCCGCTGGTGCACGGCACGCCGATGCCGTTCGACAACTACTTCGACGGCCAGGTCCCCGACTTCCTCTGGTTCGAGCGGCTCCTGGAGGACCAGGGCTCCGGGCTCAACCACCCGGCCGCCGTGATCGTGGAGACGGTCCAGGGCGAGGGCGGCATCAACGTGGCCCGCGCCGAGTGGCTGCGCGCGCTCCAGGACCTGTGCCACCGCCAGGACATGCTGCTGATCGTCGACGACATCCAGATGGGCTGCGGCCGTACCGGCGGCTTCTTCTCCTTCGAGGAGGCCGGCATCACGCCGGACATCGTGACGCTGTCGAAGTCCATCAGCGGCTACGGACTGCCCATGTCGCTCTGCCTGTTCAAGCCGGAGCTGGACGTCTGGGAGCCGGGCGAGCACAACGGCACCTTCCGCGGCAACAACCCCGCGTTCGTCACCGCCGCCGCCGCGCTGGACGCCTACTGGGCGGACGGCCAGATGGAGAAGCAGACGCTGGCCCGGGGCGAGCAGATCGAGCAGACGATGCTGGCCATCTGCGGCGAGCACGACAGCGCCCGGTTCCGGGGCCGCGGCCTGGTCTGGGGCCTGGAGTTCGACGACCCGGCGCGCGCCTCCGCGGTCTGCGCCCGCGCGTTCCAGCTGGGGCTGCTCCTGGAGACCTCCGGCCCGCAGAGCGAGGTCGTGAAGCTGCTGCCGCCGCTCACCATCACACCCGAGGAGCTGGACGAGGGCCTGCGCACGCTGGCCCGTGCCGTCCGCGAGACCGCCTGACGGTCCGGACCGCACACCTCACCTCCGTACAGAGAAAGGCATCGAACCACCGTGATCGTCCGATCGTTCGCCGACGTCGAGAACACCGACCGGCACATCAAGGCCGCCTCCGGGACCTGGGAGAGCAAGCGCATCGTGCTCGCCGAGGAGAAGGTCGGCTTCTCGCTCCACGAAACCATCATGTACGCGGGTACCGAGACGTCGATGTGGTACGCGAACCACATCGAGGCGGTCCTGTGCGTCGAGGGCGAGGCCGAGCTGACCGACGACGAGACCGGTGAGAAGCACTGGATCACGCCGGGGACGATGTACCTGCTCAACGGCCACGAGCGCCACACGATGCGGCCCAAGACCGATTTCCGCTGTGTCTGCGTCTTCAACCCGCCGGTCACCGGACGGGAGGAGCACGACGAGAACGGTGTCTATCCACTGCTGACCGAGGAGGGCTGAACCCCATGACCACCGACGTACGCACCGACCTGTACCCCTCGCGCGGCGCCGCCGAGATGACCACTCCCCGCCAGGACCCGGTCATCTGGTCCGCGCCGGGCGCACCGGGTCCGATCAGCGCCAAGGAGCTCCAGGGCTACGAGCACGACGGCTTCCTGCCCGTCGAGCAGCTGATCACCCCGGACGAGGTGGCCGGCTACCACGCCGAGCTGGAACGGCTGATCGCCGACCCGGCCGTCCGCGCCGACGAGCGCTCCATCATCGAACCGAAGTCGCAGTCCGTGCGGTCGGTCTTCGAGGTCCACCGGATCAGCGAGGTCTTCGCCCGGCTGGTCGCCGACGAACGGGTGGTGGGCCGGGCCCGCCAGATCCTCGGTTCGGACGTCTACGTCCACCAGTCGCGGATCAACGTCAAGCCCGGGTTCGGGGCTTCGGGGTTCTACTGGCACTCGGACTTCGAGACCTGGCACGCGGAGGACGGTCTGCCGAACATGCGGACGGTGTCCGTGTCGATCGCGCTGACCGAGAACTACGACACCAACGGCGGGCTGATGATCATGCCCGGCTCGCACAAGTCGTTCCTCGGCTGCGCGGGTGAGACGCCGAAGGACAACTACAAGAAGTCGCTCCAGATGCAGGACGCCGGCACCCCGTCCGACGAGGCGCTGACGAAGATGGCCGACCGACACGGCATCAGGCTCTTCACGGGCAAGGCCGGTTCGGCGACCTGGTTCGACTGCAACGCGATGCACGGCTCGGGCGACAACATCACGCCGTACCCGCGCAGCAACGTGTTCATCGTGTTCAACAGCGTGGAGAACACCGCGCAGGAGCCGTTCGCGGCGCCGGTCCGCCGCCCGGAGTTCATCGGGGCGCGCGACTTCACCCCGGTGAAGTAGGTCCCGGCAGGGCCTTGGAGGGGGTGGCACGGATTCCCGTGCCACCCCCTCCGGCATATCTCGGTGGACCGGGGCGGGACCGGCGGGAACAGTGAGCGCATGACATCCCACGTACAGCACATCACCATCGACTGCGCCGACGCCTACGCCCTGGGCACCTTCTGGTCGGCCGTGCTCGGCGCGCCGCTCTCCGACGAGGACCATCCCGGCGACCCCGAGGCCCTGGTCGAAGCGCCGGGCGCCGCAATCCTCTTCGTCACCGTGCCCGACAGGAAGCAGACCAAGAACCGCGTGCACCTGGACATCAAGCCCGCGGACCGCACCCGGGACGAGGAGGTCGAACGGCTGCTGGCCCTCGGCGCCACCCTGGTCGCCGACCACCGCAAGCCGAACGGACGGGGCTGGGCGACCCTCGCCGACCCGGAGGGCAACGAGTTCTGCGTGGAGTGCGGCACGGCCGAACGGGCCGCGCTCACCGGTACGCGGCTGCCGGTCACCGCGGACGACGTGACCGAGGCGGTCCGCCTGACGGTCGACACGCTCGCCGCCGCCCCGGCCGCCGACTGGCGCGTCCCGGCCGGGACGCTGACGTGGGACTGCTGGGAGACCGCGGAGCACCTGAGCGACGACCTGTTCGCGTACGCCGTCCAACTGGGCCCGCGTACGCCGTCGGTGGAGACCGAGGTGCCGTACCACTGGGCCCCCCGGCGCGAGGGCGGCCCGTGGAACGCGGTCTTCACCGACCCGGAGGCGGGGGTGGCCGGGCTGCTCCAGACCGTGGAGGCGAGCGGCGCGCTGCTGGCCGCCATGGTCCGTACGGCGTCCCCGGCCACCCGCTCGTACCACGGGTACGGGGTCTCCGACCCGGAGGGCTTCGCGGCCATGGGCGTCGTGGAGACCCTGGTGCACGCCCATGACATCGCGTCGGGCCTGGGCGTCTCCTGGGAGCCGCCCGCCGGACTGTGCGACCGGGCGCTGGCCCGGCTCTTCCCCGACGCCCCGGAGGACAAGGACCGGTGGGCCGTGCTGCTCTGGTCCACCGGCCGCGGCGAGCTGCCCGGCCGCGAGCGCGTCACCTCGTGGAAGTGGCGGAGCGCGCCCCTGGCGTGACCCCTCCGGCTTCGTCGCCTCGGACCTGATGGCGCAGGGCGTGCTCGCGGCCCTGGAGAAGGTCGGGCGCAGCGTGCCGCACGACGTCGCGGTGGGCGGTTTCGACGACTCCCCCGCCGCGCTCGCCTCCCGCCCGGCGCTGACGACGATCCGCCGGCCGTGGGGCCGGATCAGCGCCGAGATGGTACGGGTGCTGCTGGCGCAGATCGGCGGGGAGGACCCGGCCGCGGTGATACTGCCGACCGGGCTGGTCCGCCGCGACTCGGCGTGACCGGGTGCGCGGCGCGGGCCCGTCAGCCGGCGAGCACCTGAAGGGCGCGGTCCACGTCCGCCTCGGTGTTGTAGAGGTGGAAGGACGCGCGCAGGTTGCCCGCCCGCCCTGCGACCAGCACCCCGGCCCGCTGGAGCTCCGGTGCCCGGTCGCCGAGCCCGGGCACCGCGACGACGACGGTGTCCGCCTCGACGGGCTCGTGCCCGAGGGCCGTCACTCCGGCGCGGAAGCGGTCGGCGAGCGCGAGGGCGTGGTCGTGCAGGGCGTCGACGCCGATCTCGTGGAGCAGGGCGAGGGAGTGCTCGGCGCCGTGGTACGCGAGGTAGACGGGCGGCTCGTCGTAGCGGTGGGCGTCGGCGGCGAGCTTGGTGACCGGTCCGTAGACGCTGCCCCACGGGTCCTCGGAGGCGGCCATGCCCACGTCGACCGGCCGCACGGCCTCCTGCGCCTCCTCGGTGACGGTGAGGAACGACGTACCGCGCGGGCAGAGCAGGTACTTGAAGCCGCCGGTGACCGTGTAGTCGAAGGCCCCCGCGTCGAGCGGCAGCCAGCCCGCGGACTGGGTGGCGTCCAGCAGGGTGCGGGCACCGTGGGCGGCCGCGGCGGCCCGGACCGCGTCCAGGCCGGCGCGGCGGCCGTCCGCCGACTGCACCGAGGAGAAGGCGACGAGCGCGGTGGACGGGCGCACGGCCTCGGCCAGCCCGTCCAGCGGCACGTAGCGCATGTCGAGGTCGCCGCGGATGGCGAACGGGCTGACGACGGAGCTGAACTCGCCCTCGGGGGCGAGCACTTCGGACCCCGGGGGCAGCGAGGCCGCGATCAGCCCGACGTGGGCGACGACCGAGCTGCCGACGGCGACCCGGTCGGCCCCGACGCCGACGAGGCGCGCGAAGCCGTCCCGGGCGCGGTCCACCGCCTCGAAGTCCCCCGAACCGTTGCGGCGGCCGGAGGCGCCCTCCTCGGCGAGGGTCTTCACCGCGTCGACGGTGCGACGGGGCAGCAGCCCGCAGGTGGAGGTGTTGAGGTAGGTGGTCTCGGGCGCGAACTCGGCGGCGACGGCACGGCTGAGCGGAGAGATCGTCATGCGTTCAGCGTGAACCTTCGCCGACCTGGGGTCAATTGACAAAAATTCACGGCCGACCCCAAGCGATGCTTATGCGTCCGGGTGCGCGGGCCGGGCTCGTGGGCCGGGCCAGCGGACCGGTGCGCGGGCCGCCGGGAACGGCCCGCGCGACGGGTCAGGCGTTCCGGGCCGCCGCTCCGGGGACCTCGCAGGCCCCCTCGGCGTCACAGGCCGCCGCGTCGGCGGCGGCGGTCACCGGGCGGTCCTTCCACGCCTGCTCCAGCGCCTGGGCGAAGACCTCGGCGGGCTGGCCGCCGGAGATGCCGTAGCGCCGGTCGAACACGAAGAACGGCACCGCGTTGGCGCCCAGCTCGGCCGCCTCCTGCTCGTCGGCGCGCACCTCGTCGGCGTACGCCTTCGGGTCGGCGAGCACCGCGCGCGCCTCCTCGGCGTCGAGCCCCGCCTCGACGGCCAGGTCCAGCAGGACCGCGTCGTCGAAGACGGACCGCTCCTCGGCGAAGTTGGCCCGGTAGGCGAGGGTCAGCAGCTCCTCCTGGCGGCCGCGGGCCTTGGCCAGGTGCAGCAGGCGGTGGATGTCGAACGTGCTGCCGTGGTCGCGGCCCTCGGTGAGGTAGCCGAGCCCTTCGGCCCGGGCGTTGGCGGCGACGTTGGCCTCCATCGAGCGGACCTCGTCGGGGGTGCGCCCGTACTTCCGCGCCAGCATGTCGGTGACCAGCTCGGTGTCCGCCTTGGCACGGCCGGGGTCGAGCTCGAAGGAGCGGTGGACCACCTCGACGTCGTCGCGGTGGGCGAAGCCCGCGAGGCCCTTCTCGAAGCGGGCCTTTCCGACATAGCACCAGGGGCAGGCGATGTCGCTCCAGATCTCGACGCGCATGACTCTTCTTCTCTCCGGACTCATCGATGACTGCGGCAGGGGCGGAGGCACCCTCCGCTCCCCGCCCAACGCATGGCGGGCCCGGGCCATTCCCGGGCCCGCACCCGGTGTGCTCAGCCTCTACCCGGCGCTTCCCGCACCGCGAGGCGCAGCACCAGATGGTCGCCGTGCCGGGGCGTCTCCGGGTCGGCGACCCAGCCGCAGGCCGAGTAGAACGCCTGGGCGCGCTTGTTGGGCTCGAAGACCTCCAGCCGGGCCCGCGTCACACCGCGCCGCTGCCAGTCGGCGACGCACGCGAGGTGCAGGGCGCTGCCGACGCCCTCGCGCCAGTGGGCCGGGGAGACGTGGAGCTGGGTGAGGTACGTCCAGCCGTCGCGCACGGAATGGGCGGCGATGCCGACGAGCGCGCCGTCCTCCTCGGCGACGAGCACGGTGGCGTCCTCCCGGTCCACCGCGCGGGCCCAGCCCTCCCGGCTCCGGCCGACCTCGGCCGGACCGGCGTACTCCTCCTCGGCGAGATGCCCGCTGTAGTAGGTGGCCCTGGCCTCGGTGTGCAGGGTGACTATCGCGTCCAGGTCGTCCTGCGTCGCTGTACGGATCATGGTGGGGAGGACGTACGGGCCGGGGCTCCGGTTCCGGTCAGAGGCCGAACCGCTCCCCCGCCCGCAGCGCCCGCACGACGACGGCCCCGGGCTCGTCCGCGCGCCGGACGAGGCGCACCTGCCCCGTCCCGGCCACCGTCGCCCGGCCGTCGGGCGCGACGGACAGCGTGGTGTTCTCGTCCAGGGCGAAGCCGCGTTCCGCGTCGCCCCGGGCCACCGCCGCGACGAGCCGGCCGAGCGTCCCCCAGGCGGAGGCGTGCACGTCGACGGTGTACGGGACGAGTCCCAGGCCGGTGCGGACCTCGATCTCCTCCAGGTCCTCCGCCGCGTCGTCCGGGCAGACCGGGACGCCCCGGTCCAGCCATCCCCCGACGAGCGCGTGATCCGCGGCGACGACGGCGCCGGCGGAGAAGCCCGCGTACGGCAGTCCGCGCTCCGCGACGGCCCGGGCCACGGCCTCGCGCGCGGGACCGAGGGCGGCCTGATAGGCAGGCGTCAGTCCACCGCCGACCAGCAGTCCGTCAAGGCCGGCCAGCGCCCCTGGGTCGAACACGCCGCCCTCCGGGACCAGGAGGGGGACCGGCCGGACGCCCGGTGCGACCCGGCGCAGCGCGGTGGCCCAGCGGGCGAACTGCTCGTGGCCGTCGCCCTCGTCGACGAGCAGGCAGCCCACGAGGCCCTCGTCCCCGGCCTCGGCGAGGAAGGGGCCGTGGACGAGCGGCGCGGCCTCCTCGTCCCAGCCACCACCGATCAGATGCACACCCATGACGCTCTCCGCCCCGTTTCCGGCCCGGCTCCCGGACCGTCGGGCAGGCTCTCACGGACGGGCGGCGGGCGGCAGGGAATTACCGCGCGTGCCGCCCGCCGCGTGCCGGGTCCGTCAGCTGCCGTCGCGGAGGTCCGCCAGGCCCTCCTCCCGGAAGGCGATCCGGTCGAAGGTCACCTCGCAGCCCTCGCCCGTGGGTGACTGGGCGAGGAAGCCGACGGACGCGGTGGCCGCCTGCTCCGGGGTGCCCAGGGTGAAGACGCGGACGAAGGTCCACTTCTCGCCGTCGGCCGAGGCGTGGAAGGCGAAGGCGTGTCCCGTACGGCTCAGGCGCAGCCAGTGGGTGTCGCCGTCCACGACGGAGGAGTTGACGTCGTCCGAGTGGCCCCGGGTGACCACCGTGCAGATGGTCGGGCGCTCCGGGGACAGCTCCAGGCAGAGCTTGGCCCACTCCCGGTCGCCGGTGTGGAGGTAGAGCACGCCCGCGTCGAAGGCGGCGGCGAAGCCCACCTTCACCCGGGCGACGAGCTGGAAGTCGCCCGCCGGGGCGGCGCCGAGGAGCCGGGGCGCGTCGCTCGCCGGTTCCAGGCCGTCGCCGCCCGGCGGGACGAAGCGGTCCTGGCGGGCGCCGGCGCGGCCGGTGAGCGTGCCGTTCTCGTACGTCCAGCCGCCCTCGGGGCCGTACGGCCGGAGCGCGAAGGGGAGTTCGGGGAGGTTCATGCGGGTCGTCCGTCCACGCGGCGGGGCAGGCCCAGCGGGTTGTCCTCGCGCAGCTCCGGCGGGAGGAGCGCTTCGGGGGTGGTCTGGTAGCTGACCGGGCGCAGCCAGCGCTCGATGGCGGTGGCGCCGACCGAGGTGGAGGTGGAGGTGGTGGCCGGGTAGGGGCCGCCGTGGTGCTGGGCGGGCGCGACGGCGACGCCGGTCGGCCAGCCGTTGACGAGGACCCGCCCGGCGAGCGGGGTGAGGGCGGCGAGGAGGTCCGCCGCGGCGCCCCCGGCCTCCTCGGTGGCGATGTGGAGGGTGGCGGTGAGGTTGCCCGGGAGGCGGGACAGGACGGCGGTGATCTCGTCCTCGGAGGTGTAGCGGGCGACGACGGTGACGGGGCCGAAGCACTCCTCCAGGAGCGCGTCGTGCGGGCCCTCGGCGGTGAGCTCACGGGCCGGGACGGTCAGGAAGCCGGCCGCGACGGTGTGCTCGCCGCCCGCGCCGGGGGTGACGGGCGCCTCGACCCCGGGGAGCGCGGCGCGCTCGGTGACCCCGGCGAGGAAGGCGTCGCGCATGCGGTGGTCGAGGAGGACCCCGGCCTCGGTGTCGCTGACGGCCTCGGTGAGCGCCTTGAGGAGGCGGTCGCCGCCCGCACCCTCGGGGACCAGGACGAATCCGGGCTTGGTGCAGAACTGTCCGGCGCCCATGGTCATCGAGCCGGCCAGGCCCGCGCCGATCTCCTCGCCGCGCTCGGCGGCGGCGGCCCCGGTGACGACGACGGGGTTGAGGGAGCCCAGCTCGCCGTGGAAGGGGATGGGCGCGGGGCGGGCGGCGGCCGCGTCGAACAGGGCGCGCCCGCCGCGCACCGAGCCGGTGAATCCGGCGGCGGCGACGAGCGGGTGCCGGACGAGGGCGACGCCCGCCTCGAAGCCGTGGACGAGGGTGACGACGTCCTCGGGCAGCCCGGTGCGCGCGGCGGCCCGGCGCAGGACCGAGGCGCAGAGCTCGGAGGTCGCCGGGTGGTCCGGGTGGGCCTTGACGACGACGGGGCAGCCGGCCGCGAGGGCGCTGGCGGTGTCGCCGCCGGGGACGGAGAAGGCGAGCGGGAAGTTGCTGGCCGCGTAGACCGCGACGACGCCGAGCGGGATCTTGTAGCGGCGCAGGTCGGGCCAGGGCGGGGTGCGGGTGGCGTCCGCGTGGTCGATGTGGATGTCGAGGAAGGCGCCCTCGTCCACGACCTCCGCGAAGGCCCGCAACTGGGCCGCGGTGCGCGCGAGTTCGCCGGTCAACCGGGCCGGGCCGAGGGCCGTCTCGGCGTCGGCGGCCTCGATGACGTGGTCCCCGGCCTCGGTGAGCAGTTCGGCGGCCGTGCGCAGGAACGCGGCGCGCATGGTGCGGTCGGCGAGGGAGCCGCGTACCGCGTGGGCGGCGCGGACCGCGCGGTCGACCTCCTCCGCTGTGGCCTCCACCGCAACCTGCTCGCGCGGGTTCCCGGTGCGGGGGTCGACGCTCCAGACTGGTGCTGCTGCCACCGTGTTTCCTTCCGCTCCACTGCCGCACATCAGAAGTCGTCCGGTATAAGCTGTTCGGTATTCTGAACAGCGTTCCTGAACGTGAATGTGAAGCGACTCTATTTCCGGGCGTTCGGTGTTGGCAAGAAGTCGCAGGGTTTCGTCGGCGGGGTGAAAGGGGCAGGGCGATGTCGGTTCCCGAGTCGGGTGGGGCGCAGGTCAAGTCCGCGGTACGGACGGTCGAACTGCTGGAGTACTTCGCGGGACGGCCCGGCATGCACTCGCTCGCCGCGGTCCAGGAGGCCGTCGGCTACCCGAAGTCCAGCCTCTACATGCTGCTGCGCACCCTGGTGGAGCTGGGCTGGGTGGAGACCGACGCGACGGGGACGCGGTACGGGATCGGCGTACGGGCCCTGCTGGTCGGCACCTCGTACATCGACGGCGACGAGGTCGTCGCCGCGGCCCGGCCCACGCTCGACCGGCTCTCCGACGACACCACGGAGACCATCCACCTGGCCCGGCTCGACGGCACCAACGTGGTCTACCTCGCCACCCGCCAGTCCCAGCACTATCTGCGCCCCTTCACCCGCGTCGGCCGCCGGCTGCCCGCGCACTCCACCTCGCTCGGCAAGGCGCTGCTCGCCACCTACAGCGACGAGCAGGTCCGCAAGATGCTGCCCGAGACGCTGCCCGCGCTCACCGAACACACCCTGACGGACCGGGAGAAGCTCATCGAGGAGCTGCACCAGATCCGTGAGCAGGGGTACGCGGTGGACCGCGAGGAGAACACCCTGGGTCTGCGCTGCTTCGGCGTCGCCGTCCCGTACCGCACCCCGGCCCGGGACGCCATCAGCTGCTCGGTGCCGGTCGCCAGGCTCACGCCCGCGCACGAACAGACGGTCAAGGACGCGCTGTTCGACGCGCGCGACCGACTGACGCTCGCCACCCGCAGGCTCTGAGCCCCCGGTCCGCCTCCCCCGCGCGGCGGAGGCGGATCGTCATCGGGCAGGACGTGCGGGGGTGTGCCGCCCGGCAGCGTGGGGGCCATGACAACCGTCTCCGCCCGCACCGCGCTGCGTACCGTCGCCATCGTCTCCTGCCTGCCCTACATCACGCTCAAGATCGCCTGGGTGGCGGGCAGCCGCGTCGGGATCCCGGACGGCAGTGAGCTGCTGGACCACCGCGCCCGGATGGCCGTCGCCAACGGCGGTTCGGTGCTGATGGACGGCGTGGTGGTGGTCCTGGCCCTGCTGCTCACCCGGCCCTGGGGGCTGCGGGTGCCCGCGTGGCTGCCGGCGCTACCGATGTGGACGGCGACCGGGCTGCTGCTGCCGATCATGACCGGCTACCCGGCGCAGCTGCTGGCCCGGGCGCTGGGCGGCGACACCGGCGGCGCGGAGGCCGCGGGCCGGCCGTTCCTGCGCGAGTGGGTGTTCGGCGTCGTCTACGGCGGCTTCATCCTCCAGGGCCTGTCGCTGGGCGCGCTGTTCGTGCTGTACGCCCGTGACCGCTGGGGCCACCTGTGGCGGGGCACCCTGGGCGAGCTGCCCGCGAGCCCGACCACCCCCGCCCTGCGGGCCGCCGCCGTCGCCGCGTCGCTGCTCGCCCTGGCGCCCGGCACCGCGCATCTGCTCTGGGCGGCGGGCTCGACGGCCGGCCTCACCCCGGACCGGGTGGCCGGGCGGGACAGCGGCTTCCACGTGCTGGAGGCGGTGTACGTGCTGTGGATCGCGGTGGCCGTGGCCGGGGTCCTGCTGCTGGCCTTCCGCCGGTCCGCACTGCCGCTGCGGGTGCCGCTCGCGCTGGCGTGGGGCGGGTCCGGGGCGACGGCCTGCTGGGGCGGCTGGCTCTGCCTGGCCGCGCTGGGCTCGGCCGGGGAGGGCGCGGAAACGGCCACGCCCGGCATGGTGCTCACCTACGCTGTGCAGATGCTGGTCGGAACGCTGGTGGTGACCCTCGGCGCGTACTTCCTCGCGGAACGCGCGGCCGGGACGCGAGGCGCCCCGGCATGACCCCGCTGATAGCCCGGCTGGCGGGCCGCCGTGCCCGGCTGCGGTGGCTGCATCTGATCATCGGCGGCGCCCTGCTGATGCCGTACTTCCTGGTCGGCACGGTGGCCGTCGGCTTGTACGCGCCCGGCGTCAACCCCTTCACCTCGCTCCCCGCCCAGCTCGCCGCCTTCGGCGTTGCCCTGCCAATGGCCGCCGTCACCGCGCTGCTCCCCACCGCCCGGCCGCTCTCGGTGGCCGCTGCCCGCGCCCTGTGCGGGCTCGCCCCGGACCGGCCGCTCGCGGACGGGCCCGCCGCCTCCCGCCAGGCGCGGGCGCGCTCGGCCGCCTGGTTCACGCTGCACGTGGGGCTCGGCGGGATCATCAGCGGGATGACACTGGCACTCGTCCCGTTCGCGGTCTGCGTGGCGGCGCTGCCGTTCGTCCCGGCCCTGCGCGAATCAGCCCTGGACGCCCGCCCGGCCCTGGACCACACCTGGGTCCTGGCCGTCGCGCCCCCGGCCGGGGCGGCCATGCTCGTCGCGCTGGCCGGGTGCGCGGCGGCGGCCGGGGCGCTGCTCGCGAACCGGGCGCCCGTGCTGCTCGGCCCCACCCCGGACGACCGGCTGGCCGCCGCCGAGCGCCGGGCCGCCGAACTGGCCGTGCGCAACCGGCTCGCCCGGGAGCTGCACGACTCGGTGGGCCACGCGCTGAGCGCCGTCACCCTCCAGGCGGGGGCCGCCCGCCGGGTCCTGGACAGCGACCCCGGGTTCGTCCGGGAGGCGCTCGCCGCGATCGAGGAGACCACGCGGCGCACGGTCGGCGAACTCGACGCGGTCCTCGGCCTGTTGCGGCAGGACGGCGACGGGTCCGACGCGCTCGCGGGCCCCGGGCTCGACGCGCTCGGCGGGCTGCTCGCCCGGTGCGGGGTGCCCGTGCGCTACGAGGCCGACGGCGACCCGGGCGCGGTGCCCGGACCCGTCTCGGCCGAGGCGTACCGGATCGTGCAGGAGGGCCTGAGCAACGCACTGCGGCACGGCGTCCCCGGCTCGCCGGTCCGGCTGCGCGTGGGCGTCGGCCCCCGCGAGCTGACGCTCGTCCTGGACAGCGCGCTCCCGCCCCGGCCCCCGGTCGCCCGCCCCGGCGGCGGACGCGGCCTGACCGGCGTCAAGGAGCGCGCCCTGCTGCTCGGCGGCGCCACCGAGGCCGGGCCGCGCGACGACGGCGTGTGGCGGCTGGCCGCCCGCCTGCCCCTGCACGCCCCCGCGAAGGAGCCCCGATGAGCAGGCCGGTCCGGATCGTCCTCGCCGACGACGAACGCATGGTGCGCACCGCGCTGCGGGCCATCCTGGACGCCGAGGACGGCCTGGAGGTCGTCGGCGAGGCGGCCACCGGCGCCGAGGCGGTCTCCGTGGTGCGGGCGCTGCGGCCCGACGTGGTGCTGATGGATGTGCGGATGCCCGAGACGGACGGCATCCGGGCCACCGAGCAGATCCTCGCCACGCTGGACCCGGCCCCGCGCGTCCTGGTCGTCACCACCTTCGAGCACGACGCCTACGTGTACGAGGCGCTGCGCGCCGGGGCGGCGGGTTTCCTGCTGAAGCGGGCGGCGGCCGAGGAGCTGGTGCAGGCGGTCCGGCTGGTGGCGTGCGGCGACTCGCTGCTCTTCCCGTCCGCCGTGCGGCAGCTCGCCGCCGCGTACGGGACGCCCGCACCGGCCCCCGCCCCGCCGTGGGCCGCGCGGCTCACCGAGCGGGAGGCCCAGGTGCTGCGGCTGATCGCGGCGGGGCTGACGAACGCGGAGATCGCGGACCGGCTGGCGGTGGGCGCGGCGACGGCCAAGACGCATGTGGCGGCGGTCCTCGCGAAGACCGGGGCCCGGGACCGTACCCAGGCGGTCATCACGGCGTACGAGTCGGGGTTCATCACGCCGGGCTGAGCCCGTACGGCCGTGCACGCCGTGGTCACCGTATGAGGAATCGGTGAGAAGTGGCACAACCGGGAACGACCCGCCCGGTCCCACTCGTCCACCGAGCGGGATGAACAAGACGATAAGGCGCGCCTCGGTCTTCTGTCTGCTGCTGGTCCTCGCCCTCCTCGGGCGGGCGACCTGGGTGCAGTCGTACCAGGCCAAGGCGCTCGCAGACGACGACCACAACCGGCGGAAGATCATCGCGCAGTACGCGCAGCCGCTGGGCGACATCATCGTGGCCGGTTCGCCGGTCACGGGCTCGAAACGGACGGAGGGCAGCGATCTCGCGTACAAGCGCACCTACAAGCAGGGCGGCCTCTACTCGTCCGTGACCGGCTACAGCTCGCAGGCGTACGGCTCGACGCAGCTCGAAGGGATCTACAGCCATGTGCTGGACGGCACCGACGACCGGCTGAAGAGCCCGCTGGGCGCGCTGACGGGGAAGCGGTCCGCACCCGGTGACGTGGTCACGACGATCGACCCGGACGTGCAGAAGGCGGCGAGCGACGCGCTCGGCGACGACAAGGGCGCGGCCGTGGCGATCGACCCGAGGAGCGGGCAGATCCTGGGCATGGTGTCCTCCCCGTCGTACGACCCGTCGGACATCAGCGGCACGAACGACGGCGACACCTGGTCGAAGCTGCTCGCCGACAAGGACAAGCCGCTGGTCAACCGGGCGCTGCGGCAGCCGCTCGCGCCCGGCTCGACGTTCAAGCTGGTCGTGGCGGCGGCGGCGCTGGAGAACGGGCTGTACGACTCGGTGGACGTGCCGACGAAGAGCCCCGTCCCGTACACCCTGCCGGGCACCAGCACCCCGCTGCGGAACGAGAGCGCGTCCGCCCCCTGCGAGGACGCCTCGCTGCGGGTCGCCCTCCAGTACTCGTGCAACAACGTCTTCGGCAAGGTCGCCGCCGACCTGGGCCAGGACAAGGTGCGGGCGATGGCGGAGAAGTTCGGCTTCAACGAGGAGAAGCTGGACGTGCCGGTCCGGGCGTCCAAGAGCGTGTATCCGGAGGACATGGACAAGCCGCAGACGGCGCTGTCGGGCATCGGCCAGTTCGAGGTGACCGCGACCCCGCTCCAGATGGCGATGGTCTCCGCCGCCCTGGCCAACGGCGGTGAGCTGGCCGCCCCGCACATGGTGTCGAAGGTGACCGACGGGGACGGCGGCACGCTGGAGGACTTCGCGGACGGCGACACGGAGCGGATCGTCTCCGAGGACACCGCGAAACAGCTGCGCAGCGCCATGGTGACCGTGGTGGAGAAGGGCACCGGCACCAACGCCCGGATCGCCGGGGCCGAGGTCGGCGGCAAGACGGGCACCGCCGAGAACGGCGTGGACAACAGCAACACCCCGTACGCCTGGTTCACCTCGTACGCGAAGTCCGGCGGCCAGGAGGTCGCGGTGGCCGTGATCGTGGAGGACTCCGGTTCGACCGCGTCGGAGGTCAGCGGCAACGGGCTGGCGGCGCCGGTCGCCAAGAAAATGATGGAGGCGGCGTTGCGGCGGTAGTCCCCTCCTGCTGTCGAAGCGCTTGCGGTACGCTCACGCCCCGGCGGGGGCGTATCCGGACGGGCCGGGCGTGCGAGCGCAGGGGGACGGGGTTGCCGTGGGCACAGCAGTCGATGATGCCGCCGCCGAGTTCCATGCGTTCTTCGAGGCCCATTACGCGGAACTGGCCCGCCTCGCCCATCTGCTGACCGGCGAGGCGGATGCCGCCGACGATCTCGCGGCGGACGCCCTGCTCGCGCTCTGGCACCGCTGGGACCGGGTCCGCGAGGCCGGGCACCCGGTGGCGTACGCGCGGGGCGTCGTCGCCAACCTGGCCAGGACGCGCATCCGCAGCGCGGTCCGCGAGCGCCGCCGGATCGCGCTGTTCTGGGCGCCGCGCGGCGGCGGGGACGACGGGGCGGCCGAGGGGCCCGATGTGCCGGCGGTGGTGGACGTGCGGGAGGCGCTGCGCAGGCTGCCGTTCCGCAAGCGGGCCTGTGTGGTGCTGCGGCACGCCTTCGACCTCTCCGAGCGGGACACCTCGCTGGTGCTGGGGATCTCGGTGGGTACGGTGAAGAGCCAGACCTCGCGCGCCGTGGCGGAACTCCAACGGCTGCTGGGACCCGAGACGCCCGCCGCGCGGGTCCGGGTGGCCGTCGCGGCGCAGCGCAGCGGAGGAGAGCGTTGAACGACGAGGAGCTGTCCGGGCGGCTGCGGGAGGCCGCCGAGGCCCACCGCCCCGACCGGGCCCGGATGCTGGCCCGGATCGAGCGCGGGATGGCGGGCGACGGTCCGTCACCCCGGTCCGTGCGCCCGCCGCGCGCGGTCCGCCCGTGGCTGCGGGTGGCCGGGGCGACGGCGGCGGTCTGCGGGGTGCTGGCGGCCGGAGCGTTCGCGGTCACCTCGGCGGACGACGACGCCCGGGCGCGCGGCGGGCAGGTGGCCTCGGCGCCGTCCGCCGCCGCGAAGGCCCCGGACTCCCCCGCCGGGCTGCCGCCGGAGGACGGTCCGCTGTGGACCGGCGGCGTGGTGGACCCGAACAGCAACCCGTACTGGGCGCAGAGCAACGTCACCCTGCGGACCACCGAGCCGCTGTCCGCGCTCACCGTGGAGCTGCGGGTCGCCGAGACCGGCGGGGTGAACAGCACCGGCTCCTGGCGCTCCCTGCCCGAGCCGGACTTCACCGTCTCGGTGGACGAGAGCGGCGGCTATCTGGTCTACCGGTGGACGCTGCGTCCCGGCCGGACCGTCCCGGTCGGGACGCACACCTTCGCCGGGCAGTACAACCACGCGGAGGGCGACCGGGACGCCACCGGCGACTACGTGACCGCCCACGCGGTCCGCGCCTCGGGCGGGAAGGCGGCAGTGGGCGACCGCTTCGGGCGGGCGCAGTGACCTCTACGGCCTCCAGTCGCCGAACCACGCGGCCGGGGTGTGCTCCCGCGCCTCGGACGCCGTGAGCTGCGGGCGGTTGGCCGGGACGGTGACGCGCGCGCCCGGGCCCGTGTTGCGGTACTCCGCGAACCGCTGCTCCTGCCACGGGAAGCCGGCCGACATGGTGCCGTACGGCTCGTCCGTGTCGATGCCCGCGCCGAGGTGGCTCTCGCGCACCGTCAGCATGGGGTGCGCGGTGAGGTCCGAGGACGGCACCCAGGGGCGGGCCAGCTTGAAGTACCCGTCGGGGGCGGTGCTGGTGACCCGGGAGCGCAGGACCAGGAAGCCGTGCGGATCGGCCCCGGCGGTGCTCGGCGCGAAGACGAAGCCGTGGGGCGGTCCGGGCAGGTCGGTGCGGGCCAGGGTGCGGAAGTGGCAGCGGTCCAGGACCGCGGAGGCCCGCCCGAAGACGAAGTCGACGTCCCCTTCCACGTAGCAGTCGCGGTAGTACTGCCGGGCGAAGTCGGTGAGCGACGCCGAGTCCGCGTACAGCGTGTCCTGGTGGCCGAGGAAGCGGCAGCCGTAAAACGCCGAGCGGTCGCCGGTCACCTTGAGGGCGACGGCCTGGGTGCCGGTGTAGTCCGGGTGGTCGGCGCGCAGCCAGTCGTTGGCGAAGGTGAGGTCGCGGGCGGTGAGTCCGGCGGGCCGGGCGGTGACCGTGGCGGACCCGCTGGTGCCGTAGGTGCCCGAACTGTCGGGGCGCGGGGTGCCGTTGGCGTTGTCGTACACGATCACCGTGTCGCGCGGGTCGCCGCTCGCGCCGATGAGGGTGAGGCCGGTCCGGTCGGCGGGGATGTCGACGGTCTCCCGGTAGGTGCCGGGGGCGATGACCAGGGTGCGCCCGGTACCGGTGGCGGCGTCCACGGCGGCCTGGACGGTGGTGTGGTCGCCGCGGCCGCGCGCGTCGACGTACAGGGTGGCGCGGTCGGGGCGGCGGGCGGGCGAGCCGTGGCGGCCGAAGGGGCGGCCGTGCGCGACGGCGGGCGGGGCGGTGCCGAGCGCGAGGGCGGAGGAGGCGAAGAGGGCCAGGGCGGTGCGTCGGGTGGGCATGGGTGCTCCTTTGCGGGGGCGGCCTCCGCCGGCGCCGCGCGGGCGCCGGCGGAGGAAGGGGCGGCTGGTCAGGCGCCGGGCAGCCGGCCCGCGCCCGCGCCGAGGCCCACGACGAGCGGCACGAGCAGCGGGTGGTCGACCCGGTTGCGCAGGGTCGGGGTCCAGCCGGCGCCCGTGGTCAGCTGCTCCTCGGGGACGCCCGCGTTGTGGACGGCGATCAGGTCCGTGCGGCGGCCGTTGACCCAGTTGTCGGCGGCCGTGAGCGAGGACTCGGACCACTTCTTGAGGATCTTCGCCCGGTCGAACTCACCGCTCAGCGTGAACGCGTTGTGCTCGGCGACCAGGTGCGACTCCGCGCCGATCCCGTACGAGTAGCCGTAAACGCTGCCCTTCGTGGCGACGAAGTGGTTGTTGTACGAGTCGACCTGACCGAAGCGGACGCGGGGCGCGCGCTCGTTGACGTCCTTGAACAGGTTGTGGTGCAGGGTGACGCGGAGCTTGCCCCGGTCGGTGGCCCCGGCGCCGTCGCTGTTGCCGAGGAGCATGGTCTTGTCGTGGTCCTTGAGGACGTTCCAGGAGGCGGTGACCAGGTCGGCGCCCTTGACGATGTCGAAGAGCCCGTCGTGCTGCTGGTACAGCTCGTTGAAGTAGCGGGGCTGGTCGGCGTCGGGGCGGTCGCCGTCGCTGAAGGTGTTGTGGTCGACCCAGACGTGGTCGGAGCCGTAGACGACGAGGTTGTCGTACTCGGAGTTCCAGTGGCCGGTGTCGCCGTCGGTCGGGTCCCACTGCGGGAAGCAGTCGTAGGTGTCCTCGAAGCTGATGTTGCGGACGATGACGTTGGAGACGTTCTGGATCTGGATCGAGGCGCCGATGACCGTGGCGTCCCGGCCGGTGCCGATCAGCGTGGTGTTGGACGGCACATAGACGTTGACGGCGGCCTTCTGGAGCTTGGCGGAGGCGAGCCGGGCGTCCTCCATCGGCCCGGACGGAACCTCCTCGCGGCCCCAGGTGCCGGGGTCGTAGGCGGCGAGGTACTTGTCCAGGGTGTAGCCGTCGGTCTGGTACGCCTCGCAGTCGATCGGGTTGCCCTCGGCGTCGGCGTTGCCGTGGACGGTCCCGGCGATCCGGACGATCTTCGGCGCGTCGCCCGCGTCCTCGAAGGCGGCGATGAGTTCGGAGCGGTTGTGCACCGTGTAGACGTGGTCGGGCGTCGCGGCGGCGCCGCCGGTGGTGGAGCCCTCGGCGGAGGCCCAGCCGTCGCCCTTGGCCAGGACGGCGCGCTCGGCCCCCTTGGCGCCGCGGGGCTGCGGGGACGCCTGCGCGGGGATGCTCAGGGCGAGGGCCAGCGAGGCGCAGCCCATCGCGACGGCGATGACACGGGCACGATTTCTGCGTGTGGACATGACAAATCCTCGGTTCTGGTGCGGGACCTGTGGAAGGGGAAGGGCGGGGGGTGGCGCGGGCGTCAGGCGGCCGGCGGCCAGCTGATCCACGTCTCGGGTACGCGTGCGCCGAGCCGGCGCAGTTCACGCGGGGCGAGCACCCGCGCGTCGAGCAGGGCGCGGGCCGTCATCCGGGCGACCTCGATCGCACCGGCGGGCCGGAAGTGGGTGTTGTCCTGCCGCCCGTCGGGGTAGTTGGGGGACTCGCCGGGCTCCAGCCAGTTGAAGTACGCCTCGGTGCCGTCGGGGCCGAGCTCCTGCCAGCGGGCGAGGGTGCGGGCCTGGAGGTCGAGCAGCGGGACCCGCTCCTCGGCGGCCAGGGCGCGCATCGCGGCCGGGTAGTCGCCGTGCGTCGGCCTGGCGGTGCCGTCCTCGGCGAACCTGCGCCGCTCGACCGGGGTGAGCAGCACGGGCCGGGCGCGCCGGGCGCGTGCCTCGGCGATGTACCGGCGCAGGCAGTCCTGGTAGGTCGTGTACGGGTCGGTGCCGCGCGCCGGGTCGTCCGTCTTCTCGTCGTTGTGCCCGAACTGGATCAGCAGGAGGTCGTCCGGGCGGACGTCCGGCAGCAGCGCGGCGAGCAGCCCTTCGTCGATGAAGCTCCGGGAACTGCGGCCGTTCATGGCGTGGTTGGCCACGGTGAGCCCGGGCCCGAGGAAGAACGGCAGGGCCATGCCCCAGCCCGTCTCGGGTGCGGCGTCGGCGTACTTCTGCGCGGCCGTCGAGTCGCCCGCGAGGTGCACGGTGCGGGTACGGGGGCGGGCGCCGTGCGCCGCGGCGGGAGTGGCGGCGAGCGCCAGGGGCAGTGCGGCGAGGGCGGCCGCGGTCTGTCTGCGGGTGAGTGACACGGTGGTGGTGCTGCCTCTCTCGTGGGTGGGTACGCAGGAGGGCAGGGGCGGCGGGGGGGGCGGGGCCGTCCGCACGACGGTCCCGCGCCCGGCCCCGCTGCGGGGGGCCGGATCAGCCCTTGCTCCGCTCCTTCCACTCCTTCTGGGCCGCGTTCAGCTCGTCGGCCATCTTGTCCAGGAACGCCTTGGCCGTGACCTTGCCGAGCAGCAGCTTCTGGAACTCCGGCTCGTTGTCGGCCTTGCTGATGTTGTTCCAGTCGGGCAGGTAGTACGGCAGCTGCACGATCTTGGTGGAGCCGTCGGTGAGGGCCTTCGCGGCCAGCTCGGTGGGCGCGGCCTCGCTGATCCACGGGTCCTTGGCGGCCTCGGTGTTGGCCGGGATGGCGCCCGCGGACTCGTTCCACTTGCTGTTCGCCTCGTGCGAGGCGGCGAACTCGATGAACTTCCACGCGGCCGTCTTGTTCTTGCTCGCCTTGAACAGGCCGAGGCCGTCGACCGGGTTGGAGACCTGGACGCGGGTGCCGCCGTCGCCGACCGGGTTGGGTATCCCGGCGAACTTGTCCTTGCCGAGGGCCTTCAGGTGGTCCTGGTAGGAGCCGAGGTTGTGGCTCAGCATGCCGATGGTGCCGGTGTCGAACTGGGCGACCATCTTGGTGAAGTCGTTGTTGACGTCGGCGGACGGGGTCGCCTTCTTGTAGAGGGCGACGTACTTCTCCAGCGCCGCCACGTTCTTGGGGTCGTTGAGGGTGGTCTTGTCGCCGTTCCAGAACTCGGTGATCCCGGACTGCCCGTACGCCGCGTCGACGGCCTGGGCGATGGAGCCGGCGCCGCCGCGGATGGTGTAGCCGAACTTGTTGTTCTTGGAGTCGGTCAGCTTCCCGGCCGCCTCGTAGAACTTGGCCCAGGTGGTGGGCGCTTCGAGCCCGGCCGCCTTGAAGAGGTCGGTGCGGTACCAGAGCGCGCCGTTGTTGGCGGAGGTCGGCACGGTGTACATCTCGTCGTCCCGCCCGGCCGCGTCCTTGACGCTCTCGACCATGCCCTCGACGAGCTTGCCGTTGAGCGAGGAGTCCTTGATCCGGTCGCCCAGCGGTTCCAGGGCCTCCTGCGAGACCATGTTGGCCAGGTAGGCGGTGCCGACGCCGCCGACGTCCGGCACCCCGCCGCCCGCGATGGCCGTGTCGTACTTGGACTGCACGTCGGCGATCGGGATCGGCACGTACTTCACCTTGATGTCCGGGTACTTCTTCTCGAAGTCCTGGATGATCTCCTTCCAGACGGCGGTGCGCGGACCGCCGTTGTTGTCCCAGAAGGTGATCTCGCCCTTGCCGCTGCCCTCGTCGCCGCTGCCGCTGCCGTCGTCGCCGCACGCGGTCGCCGTCAGGGCGAGCACCGCCGCGAGCGAGACGGCGGCCGCGGCGCGCCCCCGCTGCGTCTTCGAGATGTTCATGATCGGCTCTTCTCTCTCGGTTCTCTCGGGTCTCTCGGTTCGTGCGCGTGCATGGGGGGTGGTGCGCCGGACGGTGGTCCGGTTACGCGGTTACGTGGAAGCCGGTGAAGCGGGCGGTCCCGGTCGGGCCCGTCCCGGGCGGCGCGGTGGCGAACAGCCCGAGCAGCGCGCCGACCCAGCGCCACGGGGTGGCGGCGAAGACCTGTCCGGAGGGCCGGAACCCGGCCCCGTCCCCGGTGTCGGCCAGGAAGCGGCACCGGGCCCCCGCCGCCACCTCGATCCGCAGCCGCGCCGTGCCCGAGGGCGCCGGCCCGGCGTGCCCGGCGTCGCGCTCGGCGGTGGCGGTCGCCTCGGCGAACCGGTGCACCAGCAGCACCCCGCCGTCCGCCTGCCGTTCGAGCCCGATCCAGCTGAACGCGTCGCCGAGCACGGCGAACCCCGCCTTCGCCCCGGGCACCTCGCTGTCGAGGGCGAGTCCGACCTCGGCGGTGAACGTCTCGGCGGGCAGCCGCTGGACCAGTACGTGGGGCAGGAGCCGCAGGTCGTGCGCGTCCTGGGCGGGTACGCAGCTCAGCCGCAGCCCGTCCCCGGCGTGCTCGACGGTCCAGCCGGGGCGCGGGTTCGCCGTCCACTGCCACTGCCTGCCGTGGCGGCCGCCCGGGAAGCCGTCGTCGCAGGCCGGGGCCTCGACGGGCTGGGCGGGCAGGGCGGGCTTGCGGTGCGTGGCGACGGGTTCGCCGGCGTCGCCGATGACCGGCCAGCCGTCACCGTCCCAGCGCATCGGCTGGAGGTGCGTCACGCGGCCGTACGCCCCGCGCTCCTGGAAGTGCAGGAACCAGTCCTCACCGGCCGGGGTGTCCACCCAGGCGCCCTGGTGCGGGCCGTTGACGCCGGTCCGGCCCTGGGCGAGGACGACGCGCTCCTCGTAGGGACCGAAGAAGTCGCGCGAGCGGAACGCCCCCTGCCAGCCCGTCGCGACCCCGCCCGCCGGGGCCAGGATCCAGAACTCACCGTTGCGGCGGTGCAGTTTGGGGCCCTCCAGGGTGAACCAGCCGGGCAGCGTGTCGGCATCGATCAGGGTCTTGCCCTCGTCCAGGAGTTCCCGCCCGTCGGGGCTCATCCGGTGTCCGGTGAGCCGGTTCTTGATCCCGGAGCGGGACTTGGCCCAGGCGTGCACGAGGTACGCCTCGCCGGTCTCCTCGTCCCACAGCGGGCACGGGTCGATCAGCCCGCGCCCGGCCTTGACCAGGTGGGGCGCGGTCCACGGGCCCCGGACGTCCTCGGCGCTGATCTGCTGGATGCCGTGGTCGGGGTCGCCCCAGAAGATCCAGAACCGTCCGGCGTGGTGCCGCAGCGAGGGCGCCCACACCCCGCAGTCGTGGCGGGGCACCGCGCATTCGGCGGCTGGCTCCAGGCGGTCCAGGGCGTGCCCGGTCAGCGTCCAGTTGACGAGGTCGCGGGAGTGGAGCAGCGGCAGCCCGGGGGCGCGGCCGAAGCTGGAGGCGGTGAGGTAGAAGTCGTCGCCGACGCGGATCACGTCCGGGTCGGACCAGTCGGCGTTGAGGACCGGGTTGCGGTAGGTGCCGTCGCCGAGGTCGGCGGTCCAGGGGGGCCGGGGGCTCACGCGGTCACCGCCCGGCGGACGAGGGCGGCGGCGCCCGCGCGGTCGAGGCGGCCGTCCGCGACGACGGTGACCACGCGGCGTACGACCGTGGCCCCTGCGGGGACGGGCAGCCGTTCGGCGGCGGCGAGGGAGGAGCCGACGCCCGGGTATTCGGCGGTGCGCACGAACCACGGGTCGCGGCGGGTCTCCTCGGTCGCCCCGGCGAAGACCAGCGACCAGCGCTCGCCGCAGAGCGCGACCCAGTCGGCGGGCCGCCCGTGCACCGCCTCCTCGCCGTCCGCCGTCGGGCCGAACACGGCGGGCGGGGACGTCTCCTTGGGGGCGCGCCAGAAGAAGCCGCCGTATCCGGCGCCGGGGCGGCCGTTGGTGGCGGGGCTGCCGATCGACAGGTCGTCGGGGCCGGGGTTGGTGAGCGAGAACGAGAGGTCGAGCGTCCAGGCGGTGTCCGAGAGCGCGGCGGCGGCCACCGTGCGGTGCTCGCGCAGCAGTTCGCGGCCCGCGGCCTCCCAGCCGAGCTCCTCCACGAAGCCGTCCGGGTCGCACAGCTTCCAGCCCAGGTGGCGCTGGGTGCCGTGGTTGTCGAGCACGGTGGGCCCCTGGCCCCGGACGAAGGTGCGCCCGCCCCAGAAGTTGTGCCCGGAGACGTCCGGGACGGCGACGGAGGCACCCAGGTGGTGGATGTGGTCGGCGGGGCGCTCCTCGGTGACGGGGATGCCCGCGAGGGTGGTGACCGGGTGGAGGTAGGGGCGGCCCGCGTCGGCGGGAAGGTAGGTGTAGCGGCCGACGGGGCGGCCCGCGCAGCTGAGCAGGGCGGTGTTCGTCATGAGGAGGTCACCTCGCTGCGGGCCCAGGGGGCGCCGAGTTCGGAGAAGAGGGCGAGGGTTTCGGCGCCGGACGCGACCAGGGCGTCGATGCCGCGCACCACCCGGCGGGTGGCCCCGGTGCCGGGCACGGGGGCGGTGTGCCAGGCGTCGGACGGCAGGGGGCGTGGTTCGGGCGCGGTCCGTACCGCCTCCACGACCTCCATGAAGGCGCCGGTGCGCTCCGGCGGTACGAGGAGCGGGGCGCCCTCGGTCAGGTGGGCGACCAAGTTCTCCAGGAGGTCGGTGCGCCCGTGCACGGTCTCCACGGGGCCGTGGCCCGCGCGCTGGACGAGGACGCGGTCCTGCTTGTACCAGAAGGTGATGCGGCCGCGGTCGCCGTGGACGACGACGTACGGCTCCCCCGCCTGCTCCGCGCAGAGGGTGACGGCGGCGGTGACGGGCGGCCCGGACGCGGTGGTGACGCGGACGCAGGAGGTGTCGTCGGCCTCGATGTCGTGGGCCCGGAAGAGCTCGGTGTCGATGGCGGTGACGTCCTCGGCAGTGGTCCCGGCGAGTTCGAGGGCCGTGGCGACGGCGTGGGCGAGGGGGTTGGTAAGGACGCCGTCGACCACCTCGGTGTCCCCGATGCGGCGCCGCCCGGCCCAGGGCGCCCGCCGGTAGTAGGCGTCGTCGCGGACCCAGGCGCCCGCCGCCGCGTACCCCCGGACGGTGCCGATGGCTCCGGTGGCGACGAGTTCCCGGATGGCGGGGACGGCGTGCGAGCCGAAGGACTGGAAGCCCACCTGGCAGGCGGTGCCCGCGTCGCGCACCCCGTCGCGGATGCGGTCGAAGTCGGCGCGGGTGGCGGCGGGCGGCTTCTCCAGGAGGAGGTGCACGCCGCGCCCGGCGGCGGTCAGGGCGAGCGCGGTGTGGGTCTGGATGGGGGTGCAGACGACCGCGGCCCGGGCCCCGGTGGAGTCCAGGAGGGCGCCGAAGTCGGCAGACTGCTCGGGGGGTTCGTCCGCGAAGGCGGCCAGCTCGGTGCCGTCGAGCGGGGTGAGCTCGCAGACGCCGGCGAGGCGGACGAGGCCCTGGTGCTGGAGGCGGCGGATGTTGGCGAGGTGCCAGCGGCCGTGGCCCCGGGCGCCCGCGAGGACGATCGGGACGGGCGTGGCGGCGGGGGGCAGCGAGGTCATGTCCGTCACCCCTTCACGGCGCCGGCGCTGAAGCCGGTGATCAGCCACTTCTGGATGAAGGCGAAGACGATCACCACGGGCACCGCGGCGATCACCCCGCCCGCGGCGAGCGCGCCCAGGTCGACGCTGTCCGCGCCGATGAGGGTGTTCAGGCCGACCGGGATCGTCTGCTTGTCCTGCTCGCTGAGGAACATCAGCGCGAACAGGAAGTGGTTCCAGCTGTGCACGAAGGCGAACGAGCCGACGGCGATGAGCCCGGGGCGCAGCAGCGGCAGCACGACCGCGCAGAAGGCCCGGAAGCGCGAGCAGCCGTCCACCCAGGCGGCCTCCTCCAGCGAAGGGGGCACGTTCTTGATGAATCCGCTGATCAGGATGATGGAGAGCGGCAGCTGGAAGACCGTCTCGGCGATGACCACGCTCCCCAGGGAGTTGATCATCTGGAGGTTCTTGAAGATCTCGAAGAGCGGGACGAGCATCAGCGCGCCGGGGATGAACTGCGAGCAGAGCAGCGCCAGCATGAAGCCGTTCTTGATCCTGAAGTCGAACCGGGCGAGGGCGTAGCCGCCGGCCAGGGCGACGAGGGTCGTGGCGACCAGGGTGCAGACGCCGACGATCATGCTGTTCTGGAAGAAGACGGCGAAGCTGCGCTCGTTCCAGACCTTGGAGAAGTGCTCCCCGGTCATCGGCCACGGCACCAGCGAGGTGGAGCCCGCGGGCCGTACGGCGAAGAGGAACATCCAGTAGAACGGGACGAGCGTGAAGACCAGGTAGAGGCCCAGCGGTACGTAGATCTGCCAGCGCGGTACGTCGTCGAAGGCGCGTTCGCGTCCTGACCCGCGGCGGGGCGCGGCGGGCGGCGGGCCCTCGGGGGCGGCCGGCCGTGCGGCACGGGTGCCGTTCTTCTCGGCGAGTGCGGCAGTCACTTGTGGTCGCCTCCGAACTTGCTCAGGCGCAGATAGACGATCGAGCAGAAGAGGAGGATCACGAAGGCGACGGTGGTGAGCGCGGAGGCGTAGCCGAAGTCGTGGCCCTCGATGCCGGTGTTGGCGACGTAGAGCGGCAGCGTGGTGGTCTCGCCGGCCGGTCCGCCGCCGGTGAGGGTGTAGAGCAGGTCGACGTTGTTGAACTCCCAGACCCCGCGCAGCAGCGTGGACAGGATGATCGCGTCGCGCAGGTGGGGCAGGGTGATGTGGAAGAACTGCCGCAGCCGTCCGGCGCCGTCCACGGCGGCCGCCTCGTACAGCTCCTTGGAGACGGACTGGAGGTCGGCGAGGATGAGGATGGCGAAGAAGGGTACGCCGCGCCAGAGTTCGGCGACGGTCGCGGCCCAGAAGACGGTGCCGGTGTCGGAGAGCACCGAGGTGCCGTAGTCGCCGATCCCGGCGTCCGCGAGGTAGCGGCTGAAGCCGGTCGAGGAGTTGTAGAGCAGGATCCAGATGGTGCTGGTCAGCACCCCGGAGACGGCCCACGGCGAGAAGACCATGGCGCGGGAGATGCCCCGGCCGATGAAGGTCTGGTTGACGATCAGGGCCAGCGCGAGCCCCAGCGTGAGCTGGAGCGCGACCTGCACGAAGACCCACTGGGCGCTGAAGCCGAGGGTCGTCCAGAACTGGTCGTCCTCGGTGAAGATGCGGGTGAAGTTGTCGAGGCCGGCGAAGCCGTTCCGCCAGGGTTTGGTGACGTTGTAGTTCTGCAGGCTGTAGTAGAAGACGCTGATCACCGGGTAGGCGATGAAGCCGAGCATCAGCAGCCCCGCGGGGGCGATCAGCAGATACGGCAGCCGGCGGGGGCTCGCGGAGCGGCGCCGGGGCACCTTGGGCGGTGTGGCCGCGGCGGAGGCTTGGGCCATGACACGTCTCCGTTCTCTCTGTACGGGGGTGCGGGTCGTGCGGTGTTCCTGCGTGCGGTGGTACGCGGCGGAGCCGGTGGTGCGTGTAGTACGCAAGCGCTTCCCGCATGGTGTTCGGTATGCCGAACAAGGGGGCGCCGGAATTCCTGAGGTGCCTTTCAGCCGGCGTACGGGTCGGGCACTTCTCCCGGCCGGGCCAGGAAGGCGAAGTCGCAGCCGGTGTCGGCCTGGGTGATCTGGTCCTGGTAGAGCGCCTGGTAGCCGCGCTCGTAGCGGACGGGCGGCGGGGTCCACTCGGCGCGGCGGCGCGCCAGTTCCTCGTCGGACACGTCGAGGTTCAGCAGCCGCGCCTCGACGTCCAGGGTGACGAGGTCACCGGTGCGGACGAGGGCGAGCGGCCCGCCGACGTACGACTCGGGCGCGATGTGCAGCACGCAAGCGCCGTAACTGGTGCCGCTCATCCGGGCGTCGGAGAGCCGGACCATGTCCCGTACCCCCTGCTTGAGCAGGTAGTCGGGGATGGGCAGCATGCCGTACTCGGGCATCCCCGGACCGCCCTTGGGCCCGGCGTTGCGCAGCACGAGCACATGGTCGGGGCTGAGCGCGAGCGCCGGGTCGTTGATGGTGCGCTGCATCTCCTGGTAGTCGTCGAAGACGACCGCGGGCCCGGTGTGGCGCAGCAGGTGCGGTTCGGCGGCGATGTGCTTGATGACGGCGCCGTCCGGGCAGAGGTTGCCGCGCAGCACCGCCACGCCGCCCTCGTCCGCGAGCGGGTTGGAGCGCTTCCGTATGACGTCGTCGTTGTGCACGAGCGCCCCGTCGAGCTGGGCGCGCAGGGTGTCGTGCGCGACCGTGGGCCGGTCCAGATGCAGTACGTCGGTGAGCCGGGCCAGGAAGCCGGGGAGCCCGCCGGCGAAGTGGAAGTCCTCCATCAGGTATTTGCCGCCGGGGCGCAGGTTGGCGAGGACCGGGACGGTGCGGGCGATGCGGTCGAAGTCGTCCAGGGTGAGCTTGATCCCGGAGCGTCCGGCCATCGCGATGAGGTGGATGACGGCGTTGGTGGACCCGCCGAGCGCGAGGACGGTCGCCACGGCGTCCTCGTACGCCTCGGCCGTGAGGATCTGCGACAGCTTCCGCTGCTGCCACACCAGTTCGACGATCCGGAGGCCGGAGGCGGCGGCCATCCGGTCGTGGCCGGAGTCGACGGCGGGGATCGAGGAGGCACCGGGGACGGTGACGCCGAGCGCCTCGGCGGCGGCGGTGAGGGTGGAGGCGGTGCCCATGGTCATGCAGTGGCCGGGCGAGCGGGCGAGGCCGTTCTCCAGCTCGCCCATCTCGCAGTCGCCGATGAGCCCGGCGCGCTTGTCGTCCCAGTACTTCCACATGTCGGTGCCGGAGCCCAGGACCTCGTTGCGCCAGTGCCCCGGCAGCATCGGCCCGGCCGGCACGAAGACGGCCGGCAGGTCCACGGACGCGGCGCCCATCAGCAGGGCCGGGGTGGACTTGTCGCAGCCGCCGAGCAGCACCGCCCCGTCGACCGGGTAGGAGCGCAGCAGCTCCTCGGTCTCCATCGCCAGCATGTTCCGGTAGAGCATCGGGGTCGGCTTCTGGAAGGTCTCCGAGAGCGTGGAGACCGGGAACTCCAGCGGGAAGCCGCCCGCCTGCCAGACCCCGCGCTTCACGGCCTGCGCCCGGTCGCGCAGGTGTACGTGGCAGGGGTTGATGTCCGACCAGGTGTTGAGGATGGCCACGACCGGCTTGCCGAGGTGCTCCTCGGGGAGGTAGCCGAGCTGGCGGGTGCGGGCGCGGTGGCTGAAGGAGCGGAGCCCGTCGGTGCCGTACCACTGGTGGCTGCGCAGTTCCTCGGGGGCGATGCGGGCGGTCATATGGACCACCCGGCGATCTGGTCGGCGACCTCGGCGCGCTGGGCCTCGGGCAGCACCCGGCTGGGCGGGCGCACCGCGCGGTCGCACAGCCCGAGCGCGGCCAGGGCCTCCTTGACGACGGTGACGTTGTTGGCGGACTGCCGGTCGGCGCGCAGCTCCTCGAAGCGGCGGATCTGCTCCCAGACCTTCATGGCGGCCGGATGGTCGCCGGCCCGCAGCGCCTCCAGCATGGCCAGCGAGACGCCGGGCGCCACGTTGACGAGCCCGGAGGTGAAGCCGGTGGCGCCCGCCGAGAAGTAGGCCGGGGCGTACAGCTCGGCGAGCCCGGCGACCCAGACGAAGCGGTCAAGACCGGCGTCGCGGGCGAAGGCGGCGAAGCGGGCCGCGTCCGGCACCGCGTACTTGACGCCGATGACGTTGGGGCAGCTGTCGGCGAGGACGGCCAGGCAGGCGCCGTCCAGGTGCGGGTTGCGGATGTACGGGACGACCCCGAGCCCGGGCACGGCCTCCGCGATGGCCCGGTGGTAGTCGATCCAGCCGTCCTGCGAGACGTACGGGTGGACGGGCTGGTGGACCATCACCATCTCGGCCCCGGCGTCCCGGGCGTGCTCGGCGGCGGCGACGGCGGTCGGCACGTCGTGTCCGACGCCGACCAGGACCGTGGCGCGGCCGCCGGCCTCCTCGACGGTCAGCTCGGTGACGGTGCGCCGCTCCTCGGGGGTGAGCGCGTAGAACTCCCCGGTGTTGCCGTTCGGGGTGACGATGCGCACGCCGCCGTCGAGCAGTCTCCGCAGCAGGGCGCGGTGCGCCGTCGTGTCGATGGATCCGTCCCCGGCGAACGGGGTCACCGGGATCGCCACGACATCTGCGAGGGCCGCCTTCAGCGGGGTGAGGTCCATGCGGACTGGCCTTTCTTCGGTGTGCGGGGTCACGCCGCGTCGCCCCCGTCCTCGTCGTCGGGGAAGGCGCGGCGGACGAACGACGCGATGTGGTCGTGCAGGGCCCCGGCCGCCGCGTCCGCGTCGTCGGCGAGCGCGAGCCGCAGGATCTCCCGGTGCTCGGCCGCCTCCCGCTCCCAGGACGGGATCGCCGACCAGGCGACCGTGGAGACCAGCGCCGCCTGGTCGCGGACCTCGTCCAGCATCCGGGCGAGCAGCGGGTTGCCGCAGGGCAGATAGAGCGCCCGGTGGAAGTCCCGGTTGGCGAGCGAGCGGTCGGCCTTGTCGCCCGCCGAGTCCGCCCGCTCCAGGGCCTCCTGCGCCGCGTCGAGCGACGCCTTGCGGGTGATCGAGCGGCGCAGCGCCTCCGGTTCGAGCAGCAGCCGTACGTCGTAGACCTCGCGGGCCATGGCCGCGTCGACCAGCCGGACGGTGGCGCCCTTGTACTGGCTCATGACGACGAGTCCGGTGCCGGCGAGGGTCTTCAGCGCCTCGCGGACGGGGGTCTTGGAGACCCCGAACTGCGCGGCGAGCTCGGTCTCCACGAGCGCCTGCCCCGGCCTCAGTTGTGCCGTGAGGATCGCGTGCTTGATCGCCTCCAGCACGTACTGGGTGCGGGACGGAATCGGGGTGGGCGCAAAGGTCATGGGTGAAGGGCTCTCACATCTCGCGTATCGCGTCTCATATATGACGTACGGAGTACGACGCGATGAAGCTAGGGCCGCCGCAAATGTTTCGTCAACGCTTCTGACGAAAGAAGTTCACGGGACGGGGACATGTGCCGTACACGGATTCCGGTGCGCCGCGCCGGAGTTCCCGGGGGTAGGGCATCTGCCCGATGCCGCGCCGGGGCCTCAGCCGCCAGCCTGACCGCAGGAAGAACGCGCAGGTCGGAAGGGTGCGGTGGGTGTGATGGCGGTGGGTCGGGTGCTACGGAACCGGACGGCGGGGGTGTTCCTCGCGGCGGTCGTGGTCTCGGGATTCGGCAGTTCGGCGATGCGACTGGCGGCCGGGATCTGGGTCAAGTCGCTGACGGGATCGGACTCCCTGGCGGCGCTCGCCCTGTTCGCGGTCTGGCTGCCGGTCCTGTTCGGCCCGCCGCTCGGGGCGGTGGCGGACCGGCTGCCGCGCAAGCCGCTCCTGGTGGGCACGAACGTCGTCCTGGCGGCCCTGATGGCGGCGCTCGCGCTCCTGGGCGCGGAGGGGCGCGTCTGGCTGCTGTTCACGGTGCTGCTGCTGTACGGGTGCCTCTCGGTGCTGATGGACTCGGCGGAGTCGGCCGTGGTGGCGGGGGCGGTTCCGGCCGCGCTGCTCGGCGACTTCAACGGGCTGCGGATGATGGCGAACGAGGGCATGAAGCTGGTCGCCCCGCTGACCGGCGCCGGGCTCTACGCCCGCTTCGGGGGCGGCGCGGTGGCGCTCCTGGACGCGGTCTCCTTCGCCCTGGCGGCCGGTCTCTACGCGCTGCTGCGGGTACGCCGGACGGCCCGGCCCGCCCGTATGGGGCCGGGTGGCTGGACGGCCGGGCTGCGGCAGCTGTGGGGGTCGCCGGTGCTGCGCCCCCTGGTCCTCGCCGCCTCCGCCACGATGCTGTGCGCCGGGCTCAACGGGGCGACGCTGTACGCCGTCGTGGACGGCACCCTCGGCCACTCCCCCGCGTACGCCGGGGTGCTGTCGGTCGCCCAGGGGCTCGGATCCGTCACGGTCGGGCTGTTCGCGGGCGCGCTGATGCGCCGGCTGCCGGGGCGGGTGTTCGGGGCGGCCGGGATCGCGGTGTTCGGGGTCGCGGTGGCGCTGCGGGCCGTGCCGTCCGACGCGATGGCGCTCACCGCGTGCGCGCTCATCGGGGTGGGCCTGCCGTGCGTGCTGATCGCCGCGCTGACGGCGGTGCAGCGGGAGACCCCGGACGCGGTCCTGGGCCGCACGGCCGCGACCGCCGACACCCTGATCATGTCGCCGAACGCGGTGGCGCTGGGCATCGGCGCGGGGCTGGTGGCGCGGGTGGACGTCACGGTGCTGCTGCCGCTGGTGGGCGCGGGGGCGGTCCTGACGGCGGGGCTGCTGCTGGCCGCGGGCCGCCGGGAACGGGTGGTTCCGGGCGGCCCGCCGGTCTCAGCCGAGGCGTGACAGCGCCCCCGCCACCACTGCCAGGTCCGGGTCCGATGCCAGGCCCGCGTGGTAGAGGCGGAGTTGGTTCGCGCCGAGCGAGGCGGCGTGCGCGGCATCCCGTTCCAGCGTGTCCGGGCTGCCGCCCATGCCGCGCACCACGGTGAGGTTGGCGGCGACGACCGCGTCGCTCCCCCGGCCCGCGAACGGCCCGAGCACCGCCTCCCGCACCGCGTCCGCCCCGGTGCACGGCAGGACCACGCCGTCCGCCACGGACAGGATGTGCCCGGCGTCGACGCCCACGTTGGCCCCGCAGCGGTACGGGGCGGGGTCGGCGTGCAGCAGCACCTGGAACCCGGGCGCCGCGACCGCCCGCACCGCGCCGGTCACCGCTTCCTGGAGGCTCCGGGCCACCTCGGTGCGCCACCGCAGCGTCGCCTCCGCGAGGTCGGCGCCGAGCAGCTTCCCGACCGCGTCCCAGCCCGCGTCCGGTGAGCCGGACCCGGACCAGACGGGTGCCAGCGCGCGGCGCACGGCCGCGCCCAGCTCCTCGGGGTCGAGGCCCTGTCCGGCGTAACCGGCCCGGCAGACGGCGCAGAAGCAGAGCGACATCAGGTACTGCGCCGCGTCGCCGAGCCCTACGCCGGCCACCTTGTCGTGGGCGTGGAGATGGGCGAAGCCGTACCAGCCGCACGACTCCAGCTCGGTGCCCCGCGCCCCGTCGCGTACCGCCGCCTCCGCCGCCAGGTCCACCAGGTAGGCGCGGACCTCCGGGCGCGCGATGCAGGGCGCCCACGGGTAGCGGTCCCCGTAGGCGTTGACCACCGAGGTGTCCGGATGGTCCGTGCCCAGGCGTGAGCTGTGCGCGAGGACCACCCAGCTGTGCACGTCGAGACCGGCCCCGGCCAGCGCCTCGGCAGCCTCCGCGAAGGGGTCGTCCGACGCGGTCCACGCCTGCCGGTACGGGCGGAGATCCCGTCCCGCCCAGCGGTGCTCGTCCGGCGGGTACAGGGCCGCCGCGTACTCGGCCGTGACGATGCGGTGGCCCGGGTGGCGGGGGGTCAGCGCCCGGGTCGAGTGGTAGGCGGCGGCGAGGGTCACCTGCTGGACGCCGAGGTCCGCGATGCGGGCGGGGGCGTCCGGGTCGCCGACGACGTCCCAGGGGTAGAGGAAGGCGGACGTCCTCATCCGCGCTCCTCCAGCAGCGCGCGCCCGGCGGCGATGATCTCCGTCAGCTCCTTGATGTGGGCGGCGGACGGCTCGGTGAGCGGACTGCGTACCGGCCCGACGTCCAGACCGTGCATCCGGACGCCCGCCTTGACCAGCGAGACGGCGTAGCCGCGGCCCTGGGCCCGGAGCTCGACGAGCGGCCGGTAGAAGGAGTCGAGCAGCGCGTTGACCAGGGCGTCGTCGCCGGATTCCAGGGCGCGGTAGAAGGCGAGCGCGAGGTCCGGGGCGAAGGCGAAGACGGCCGAGGAGTACAGCGTGACGCCGATGCCCCGGTAGGCGAGGCCGGTGAGCTCGGCGGTGGGCAGCCCGTTGAAGTAGAGGAAGTCCTGCCCGGGCAGCCCGGTGCGCACCGCGCTCACGATGCGCTGCATGAGGTCCAGGTCGCCGTAGCCGTCCTTCAGGCCGATGATGCCCGGGGTCTGCGCCAGGGCCAGCACGGTCTCGGGGGTGAAGACGGCGTTGTCGCGCTGGTAGACGATGGTCTCCAGGCCGGTCGCCCCGGCCAGCGCGGTGTAGTGGGCCAGCAGTCCTTCCTGGTCCGCGTGGACCAGGTACGGGGGCATGGCGAGCAGCCCGTCCGCACCCGCCTCCTCGGCGAGCCGGGCGAACTGGACCGCCAGCGCGGTGCCGTACCCGGCGCCCGCGACGACCGGCACCTGTCCGGCGGTCTCCTCCACCGCGGCGGCGACGACGCTCCGGAACTCCTCCGGGGTCAGGGCGTGGAACTCCCCGGTGCCGCAGCACGCGAAGACGGCCGCCGCGCCCGCGTCGATGCCTTGGCGGACGTGCGCCCGGAAGACGTCCAGGTCGACGGAGCCGGTCGCGTCGTACGCGGTGACGGGGAAGAAGAGCGGCCCGGCAACGGCGGTGAGCCGGGCGGCAAGCGGGTCTGAGCTCACGGGCGCCTCCTGAGGCGTGCGCATCTCTGATTGGTGTCCATATTTATGAACGATGCCTAAGCTAGGCCCGGCGGGGCTCCGGGGTCAAGGCGACGACGCCCCGGTCCGGACCAACCCTCCACGGGTTCCCTTGACGCTCCCCGAGCCCCCGCATACCTTGTCCACGCATGTGAACCTGATCCAAGAGGAGACCCCGCATGCCCGCCGAAAAGCCCCGCACCGTCCTGCTCACCGGCGCCGCCGGCGGCCTCGGCACGCTGATGCGCGAGCTGCTGCCCGCCCACGGCTACACGCTGCGCCTGTTCGACATGGTGCCGATCGAGGGCGAGCCGGACGCGATCACCGCCGACCTCGGGGACCGGGAGGCGCTGCGCGCGGCCGTGACCGGGGTCGACGCGATCATCCACCTCGCGGGCATCTCCCTGGAAGCCTCCTTCGACAAGATCCTCAGGGCGAACATCGAGGGCACGTACAACCTGTACGAGGCCGCGCGCGAGGCCGGTGTCCCGCGCGTCGTGTTCGCCTCGTCCAACCACGCGGTGGGCTTCACCCCGCGCCCGCTCCCCGGCGACCCGCTGATCCCGATCGGGACCCCGCGCCGCCCCGACACCTTCTACGGCCTCTCCAAGTCGTTCGGCGAGGACCTCGCCCAGCTGTACTGGGACCTGCACGGCCTGGAGACGGTCTCCATCCGCATCGGCTCCTGCTTCCCGGAGCCGACGTCCGTACGGATGCTGTCGGTGTGGATGAGCCCGGCCGACGGCGCCCGGCTCTTCGACGCCGCGCTCACCGCCGAGGGCGTCGGGCACACCGTCGTCCACGGCTCCTCGGCCAACACCCGGCTGTGGTGGGACCTCACCTCGGCCCGCGCGCTGGGCTACGAGCCGCAGGACGACTCGGAGCCGTACGCGGCGAAGCTCATCGCGGAACAGGGCGAGCTGGACCCGGCCAACCCGGACCACGCCCACCTCGGCGGCCACTTCTGCACGAACCCGCCGGTCTGGCCGCACTGAGGCCGCGGAAATGCCGTCGCCCGGACCGCGTCGGCGCGGCATGATGCGGTCATGGCGAGACCCTCGGGATTCCGGTACGAGCAGCACGGCGACGCGAGCGTCACCGTCACCCACCACGGCCGCCCGGCGGGCACCCTGCGCGGCGGCCGGGCGGAGAAGTTCCTCGCGGAGGTGACGGCGGGCGACCCCCAGCTGGTGATGGCCCGCTGGACGGGGGCGTACAAGCACGGCAACGAGCGCACCGCGCGCAACCACCCGCGCAACCGCTGACGGAAGACGGCACCCCGGCGCGGAACGGAGGCTTCCGCCGTCCGGGCGAAGCTGCCGGAAGGTAAGGGAACGGCAAAGCCGGGTCGTTCGTTCATCCGGACATGACCGCTATGACACCCGGCTCGAACCTCCCGCTGAACGCCGTCCGCGTGGCGGTGGACGTGGCCGCGCCCGTGCGGCTCGACGTCTCGGGCCTGCTGCTCACCGCCGACGGCAAGGTGCGCTCCGACGACGACTTCATCTTCTACAACCAGCCCACGGGCCCCGGCGTCAGCTACCGCTCCGGCGGCGGCAGCGCGCCGGACGCCGTCGTGGTGGACACCGCCTCGGTGCCCGCAGGCATCGAGAAGATCGTCGTCACGGCGAGCCCGGACGAGGCCGGCCGGACCTTCCAGGGCGTCGAACCGACCGCCACCGTGCGCAACGCGGACGACGGCACGGTGCTCGCGTCCTTCACCCCGCCCCGGCTGGGCACCGAGACCGCGCTCGTGATCATGGAGGTCTACCGGCGGGGCGGCGCCTGGAAGGTCCGCGCGGTCGGCCAGGGCTACGCGAACGGCCTGGCGGGCATCGCCACGGACTTCGGTGTCACGGTCGAGGAGCCCGCCGCCCCGGCGGTCACCGCCCCCGCTCCCCCGCCGCCGGTCGCCGCCCCGGCACCGGTCGCCACCCCCGCACCCCCGGCCGCCCCCGCGGCCCCCGCGCCGGCCGTGCCCGGGCGGATCAACCTGGACAAGGGCCGGGTCAGCCTCCGGAAGAACGAGACGGTCTCGCTGGTCAAGGCGGGGCGCCCGCTGCTCTCCCAGGTCAAGATGGGCCTCGGCTGGGAGCCCGCCTACCGGGGCAAGGACATCGACCTGGACGCGTCGGTCATCGCGTACGGACCCCAGCGCAACCACCTGGACAGCTGCTACTTCGGCAAGCTGTCCATCCTGAACGGCGCGATCAAGCACTCCGGGGACAATCTCACCGGTGAGGGCGAGGGGGACGACGAGGTGATCGTCGTGGACCTGGGCCGGATCCCGGCGGAGGCGACGGGCCTGGTGTTCACGGTCAACTCGTTCACGGGCCAGAAGTTCACCGAGGTCGCCAAGGCGTACTGCCGCCTGGTGGACGCCGCCACCGACGAGGAGCTGGTCCGCTTCGACCTGACCGGGGCCGAGCCGCAGACCGGCGTGATGATGGCCAAGCTGATCAAGCAGTTCTCCGGCGAGTGGGAGATGACCGCCATCGGCGACTTCGTGAAGTCGCGGACCGTCCGGGGCATGGTCAAGCCGGCCGCCCAGGCGCTGTAGGAGCCCCACAGGGGCCCCGGGCATGACTCAGGGGCCGTCCGCGCGGCTGGCGGACGGCCCCTGTGACGGCCTCAGAGCTTGGTGAGCTTGGAGTACGGGCTCATGATGCGGCCCTGGCGGCCCGCGAAGTCGATGAGCACCGCATCGTTGTCGCCCTCGACGGCGAGGACGCGCCCGAGACCGAACTGGTCGTGCGAGACCCGGTCACCCACGTCGAACAACTCGACCGGTGGGGCCGCCTGGGCCGGGCGGTTGAAGGGACTGGACGGCAGGTGGCGGCGGGAGCCGGCTGACTGTTTCATTAAGTCGAGTATGCGCCCCCGGGGCCCCCTACGCCATGCCCCGCAGCTAAGAGCCTGTCCGGCGGACCACGGCCGGGGTCGCGACGCCTGGCACGGCACCTCGCCGCGTTACCGAAATGTCCTGATCGCTCCGCGATCAGGACATCCCGGCGCCTTGCGATGCAGCGCACCAGACGCCGCGCCCTATCCGGCCCTGGCCCACCGGACAGGCTCTAGCGGTTGGGCTGCCGCTTCCACGGACCGGTGATCGCGACCATGATCCCCGGGGTCTGGATGTTGGCGAAGAGCGTCCGCCCGTCCGGCGAGAACGTGACCCCGGTGAACTCGCTGTACTCCGGCTCCGCCTCGCTGCCGATGTTCAGCTCGTTGCGCGCGATCGGGTACGTACGGCCGCTGTCGGTGGCCCCGAAGAGGTGCTGGACACCCTCGCCGTCCTCGGCGATGACCAGGCCGCCGTACGGCGAGACGGTGATGTTGTCCGGGCCGTCGAACGCGCCGTCCTTCGACGGCTCCGGGTTGACGCCGAGAAGCACCTTCAGGGTCAGCGTGCGGCGCTTCGGGTCGTAGAACCAGACCTGGCCGTCGTGCTGGACGGGGCTCTCGTCACGGGCGAAGGAGGACACGATGTACGCGCCGCCGTCGGCCCACCACATGCCTTCCAGCTTGCGGGCGCGGGTGACCGTGCCGTCCGCGAACTGCTTGCGCACCGAGACGGACTTGGCGTCGCGGTCCGGCACGTCCACCCAGTCCACGCCGTACACGGTGCCGGTCTTCGTGGCCCGCGAGAGGTCGTCCACGAACTTGCCGGACTTGTCGAAGCACTTGAACGCCTGGAGCACGCCCGCGTCGTCGGCGAGGGTGCGCAGCTTGCCCCGGCCGTGCCGGAAGCCGTGCGGCGGCACCCAGCGGTAGAGCAGGCCGTTCGGGCCCGAGGCGTCCTCGGTGAGGTAGGCGTGGCCCTGCTTGGGGTCGATGACGACCGCCTCGTGCGCGTACCGGCCGAACGCCTTGATCGGGCGCGGCGAGCGGTTGGCGCGCCGGTCGTACGGGTCGACCTCGAAGACGTAGCCGTGGTCCTTCAGGAGGCCGTTCTTGCCGGCCTTGTCCTCGGTCTCCTCGCAGGTGAGCCAGGTGTTCCACGGGGTGGCACCGCCCGCGCAGTTGGTCGAGGTGCCGGCGATGCCGACCCACTCGGCGGTGCGGCCGTCGCGGCGGGTCTCCACGACGGTGCAGCCGCCGGCCGCGACCGGGTCGTAGACCAGGCCGTCGGTGAGGGGCACGGGGTGCTCCCAACCCTCCCGGGTGCCGGCCAGCTCGTGGTTGTTGACCAGGAGGGTCACCCCGCGCGGGCCCTCGAAGGCGGCCGTGCCGTCGTGGTTGGAGGGGGTGTACTCCCCGCTGTCCAGCTTGGTGACCCCGCAGTGCGTGATGATCCGGTACGAGAATCCGGCGGGCAGCGCGAGTATGCCCTTCGGGTCGGAGCGCAGCGGGCCGTACCCGGGGCCGTGGTCATGACCGTGGCCGTGACCGTCGTGCCCGTGACCGTGGTCGTCGTGGCCGTGGCCGTGCGTCGGGCCTCCGGCGGCGAGGGCGCCGGGCGCGGTGGCCAGCGCGGCGACGGTTCCGGTCAGGGCGATGCCGGCGCCGGTGAGGGCGGACTGTGCGGTGAATTCCCTGCGCGTGAAGGCCATCACGTACTCCTGGTGCTGCGGGGGCGTGCTGTTGACGGCCCTCACCGTTCCGCCCGTTCCCCAACACCAGTTGAACCGCTGACGACTTCGGGGCGACCCGTTCGGTGAACTTCGGCCGCCCCTCATCCCGCCGCGGTACGCCCGCTCAGTCGGCCGAACCGCCGCGCGAGCGCGCCTTGAACGCGGCCTTGCGGGCGTCCTTGGCCTGCTTCTTGTCGCTGTGCAGCCGCCCCATCGCCTCCAGGACGTCCGCCGTGGCCGGGTGGTCGACGCGCCATGCCTCCTCGAAGAAGCCGCTGTGCTGGCCGGACAGCCCCTCGACCAGGCCCTGGAGCTCCTCCAGGTCGCCGGCGGCCTCCAGCTGGGCGGCGATCGTGTCGATGGCGAGCCAGAAGATCATCTCCTCCGAGGGCGCCGGAACGCCCTCCGCGCCACGCTCGGCGAGCCAGACCCGGGCCAGGCCGCCCAGCTCCGGGTCGCCCAGCACCGCGCGCACGGCGGGCTCCGCCTCGGCGCCGACCAGGGCGAGCGCCTGCTGGCAGTGCAGCCGGCGCAGCGGACCCAGCTCGTCCGTGCCCCGAGCGGCGTCCAGGAGTTCGGCGGCGGCGCCGTCCTGGCCCCGGCGGGTGAGCCACAGCTGGATCTCAGCGCGGGCCGCGGCCTCCGGGTAGTGGGCGACGCCGCCGAGGAGCGCGTCGGCGCCCTTGTCCGCGAGGTCGCCGATCGCCGGGGCGTCCACCCCGGCGTCCAGCATCCGGGCGCGGATGCCGTAGAGGCCGAGCGGGGTCAGCCGGACCATGCCGTAGCGGGTGACGTCCTCCTCGTCGCCCGGGGACAGCGCGTCCTCGCCCTCCTCGACCAGCAGCGCCTCGTCCACCGGCTGGTACTCGACGATGCCGATGGGTTCGAGGACCCGGAACTGGTCGTCCAGCCGCATCATCGCGTCCGAGACCTGCTCCAGGACGTCGTCGGTGGGCTCGCCCATGTCGTCGGGGACGATCATCGAAGCGGCGAGCGCGGGCAGCGGCACGGGCGCCCCGTCCGCCCCCTCGCCGACGGTGAGCAGGTAGAGGTTGCCGAGGACGCCGTCCAGGAACTCCGTCTCGGTCTCCGGGTCCCAGTCGAGCGCGTCGAAGTCGACCGAGCCGTCCTCGCCGATGAGGTCCGCGAAGTCGTCGAAGGCGGGCGCCGTGGCATCGGCGTACGCGGCCTCCAGTCCGTCGAGCCAGATCGCGAGCACGTCCGCGGGTGAACCCCCGGTCAGCAGCGCCAGGTTCTCGCCGGGCGTGACGGTCCCGGCCGGCTCCTCGTCCCCGGCCCCGGTCTCGTCGTCCTCGCCGAAGCCGTCCTCCGCGCCGAAGGCGTCGTCCGGGTCGCCCGTCTCAGCGGCGGGGTCCTCGATGTCGACCAGACCGGTGTCCACGGCGAGCCGCCACGCCTCGCTGGCCTCGGCCGCGCCGTCCTCGTCCGGGGTGAGGCCGAGGAGTTCGGCGGCGGCGGGCAGCTGCGCGTCGACCAGTTCGCCGCCGGCGCCGACCCTGGTGTCCGGGCCGGCCCAGCGGGCGAGCCGGGCGGCACGGGCGAGCAGCGGCGCGGCCAGCGCGTCCCGTGCCAGCTCGGCCTCGGTGTGCAGCCGGACCGGCGGCAGGGTCGGGCGCTCTGCGGACATCAGGGGGTCTCCTCGGAACGTACGGGGTTCGGTCGCCGGGCCGGATACGGGACCGGGGCTCAGAACGTGTTCCGCGCCGCCCGGCAGGGGGCCGCGTTTCCGGAACACGCCCCAAGCCTAAACGCAATTCGCCGCGCGCCGACCGGAATGCGGGCATGGGTCACGGCGCCCCGGACCACCCGGCTCCGCGCCGGGGCGCCCGTGTCAGAATCCGGGGCGTGCATCTGCGTACCGCCACCCGCCCCGACCTGCCCGCCGTCCTCGCCCTGCTCGCCGACGAGAACGCGGTGACGGACCCCGCGTCGGTCGTGGTGGGCGAGGCGCACGAGAAGGCGTTCGCCGACATCGCGGCCGACGCGCGCAACGAGATCCTGGTGCTGGAGGCGGACGGAACGGTGGTGGGCTGCCTTCAGGCCACCTACATCCCGGGGCTCGGCAAGGGCGGTGCGGAGCGGGCGCTGATCGAGGCCGTGCGGGTCAGGGCGGACCGCCGGGGCGGCGGTCCGGGGCGGCGGCTGATGGAGCCGGCGGTCGAGCGGGCCCGGCTGCGCGGCTGCGCGCTGGTGCAGCTCACCAGCGACCGGAGCCGGACGGGCGCGCACCGCTTCTACACCTCGCTGGGGTTCACCGCGAGCCACGAGGGCTTCAAACTCTTCCTCTGATCGCCCGGGAGGCCCGGGAGACCCGGCCCCCAGCGATGATTGAGCATTGCTTCACCTTCACCCACAGAAGATCTAAGTGGACCTTCACGGTCAGCCGGGCCGACACTGCTGGAATGACGCCTTCCGCCGCTGTCCGCCCGCGCCCTTTCGGCCGCACCCTCTGCGCCATGATCACCCCGTTCACCGCCGACGGCGCCCTCGACCGGGAGACCGCCGCCGCGCACGCCGCGGCGCTGGTCGCGGGCGGCTGCGACGGGCTGGTGCTCAGCGGCACGACCGGCGAGTCCCCCACCACCTCCGACGCGGAGAAGGAGGACCTGCTGCGCGCGGTGCGCGACGCGGTCGGCCCGGACGTGCCGCTGGTGGCGGGCGTCGGCACCGCGGACACCCGGCACACCATCGAGCTGGCGCACCAGGCGGAACGGGCGGGCGCGGACGGGCTCCTGGTGGTGACCCCGTACTACAGCAGGCCCCCGCAGGCGGCCGTGGAGGCACACTTCCGGCGCATCGCGGACACGGCGGGCCTGCCGGTGATGCTGTACGACATCCCCGGCCGCACCGGCACCCGCATCGAGCCGGAGACGATGCTGAGGCTCGCGGAGCACCCGCGCATCGTGGCCGTGAAGGACTGCTCGCAGGACCTGCTGACGGCGACCCGGGTGATCGCGGCCGGCGGGCTCGCCTACTACTCGGGCTGCGAGGAGCTGAATCTGCCACTGTACGCGGTGGGCGGTGCCGGGTACGTCAGCACGGTCGCCAACGTGGTTCCGGGCCGGATGCGGGCGGTACTGGACGCGTTCGACGCCGGGGACACCGACGGGGCCGCCCGGCTGAACGCGCGGCTGGCCCCGCTGACCGCGCTGATGATGGCGTCCGGCCTGCCCGGCACGGTGACCGCGAAGGCGCTGCTGGCGGCGGGCCCGGTCCGCGAACCGCTGCAGCCCGCCGGGCGCGAGGCGTCCGACGGGCTGCGTGCGGCGTACGAGGAACTCCTCGTGGCCGCTTAGTCGTTGCTGTGCAGGACGTCGTTGAGGCCGTCCCAGACCGCGTTGTTCGGGCGGGCCTCGACGGCTCCGGTGACCGAGTTGCGGCGGAAGAGGATGTTCGAGGCGCCGGAGAGCTCGCGGGCCTTGACCACCTGGCCGTCCGGCAGGGTGACCCGGGTGCCGGCGGTGACGTACAGACCGGCCTCGACGACGCACTCGTCGCCGAGCGCGATGCCGACCCCGGCCTCCGCGCCGACCAGGCAGCGCTCGCCGATCACGATGCGCTCCTTGCCGCCGCCGGAGAGCGTGCCCATCGTGGAGGCGCCGCCGCCGATGTCCGAGCCGTCACCGATGACGACACCGGCGGAGATGCGGCCCTCGACCATGGACGTGCCGAGCGTGCCGGCGTTGAAGTTGACGAAGCCCTCGTGCATCACGGTCGTGCCGGAGGCGAGGTGCGCGCCGAGGCGCACCCGGTCGGCGTCGGCGATCCGCACGCCCTTCGGCGCCACGTAGTCCGTCATGCGCGGGAACTTGTCGACGGAGGTGACCTGGAGGTACAGACCCTCGGCGCGGGCGTTGAGCCGCACCTTCTCCAGGTCGTCCACGGCGACCGGGCCGAGCGAGGTCCAGGCGACGTTGGCGAGGTGGCCGAAGATGCCGTCCAGGTTCTGCCCGTGCGGCTGGACCAGGCGGTGCGAGAGCAGGTGCAGGCGCAGGTAGACGTCGTGGGCGTCGAGCGGCTTGTCGTCCAGGGAGGCGATGACCGTGCGCACGGCGACGACCTCGACCCCGCGGCGGGCGTCGACGCCGATGGCCTTGGCGGCGCCCTCGCCGAGCAGGTTGACGGCCTGGTCGGGGCTGAGCCGCTCGGTTCCGGCCGGGCCGGGCTCGGCGGTCAGCTCGGGGGCGGGGAACCAGGTGTCGAGGACGGCACCGTCGCCGGCGATGGTGGCGAGGCCGGCGGCGACGGCGCCGGTGGTACGGGTGGAAGTCGTGTCGGTCATGACCAGAAACCTAACCGGACCGGGGCCGCACGGGCGAACCGGTCTCAGCGTCCGGGCGACGCACCGCCGGGACCGGCGCGGGAGACCCGGGCAGCCGCCGGGCCGCCAGGACCGCGCACCCCGCCAGGCAGGCGAGGACCGCGCAGGCGGGCCAGAGCAGCGCGGGCGCGATGGCGTACAGGGCGCCGCCCAGCGGCGGGGCCAGCACCTGGCCGCTGATCGAGGCGCCCGCGTACAGGCTCTGGAAGCGGCCCTGCGCGTGGGCGGGCGCCTGGTCGGCGACGTACCCCGTGGCGGGGGTCTTGTGCAGGATCTCGCCGAGGGTGAGGGAGACCATCATCAGGACGGCGAATCCGGCCCCGGCGCCCGGGATCAGCAGCGCGTACCCGGCCGCGACCAGCAGCAGTCCGGCGCCGATGATGCCCAGCGGGGCGCGGGCGCGCAGGGCGTGGGCGGCGGGCAGTTCCAGGCAGAGGATCACCGTTCCTATTCAGTGACCAGGAGTGGGTCTTGGACCCACATCCTGGCACTGCGGACATCCCGAACGGTTTTGGGTGTCCTGGTCGCCCGCGTTCTCGCCGCGCCCGGTGGCACGGATCGTGTCCGTGGTCCGGGAATGCGGGGGCGGGGTCCCTCACGCCCTGGGGCACCTGGTGCGGCCTGGACGGTCCGATGCCCGTGCGCATCGCTCTGGTGCGCACGGGGCGGTGTCGTCCGACGCCGGATCGGGTGTCCGAGGGCGCGTCGCCCGATCGCGATACCGGCGGCATCGTGACGGGACATCTTCCGGCGGGAGGTGGTCAGCGGCTTCTGCCAGTGCTGACCACCCCACATCGAGGTATAGGCCGGATCGACCGCGATGATCGCGAGACCGTATGCGGCGGCCATGGAAACCAGACGGGCCTTGAGCTTGCCGGTGGGCATACCGGAGATCAGCTGCCGGAAACGCTTCCTCCGGCCGTGCTTCTCCCGCGTCTTCTCCGCCCCGAAGTCCAGGTCCTCGATGGCGATCGCGGTGACACCCGTCTGCCTCGCCCAGTGCAGGAGACGGGTGAGAGCGTGGCGGACCTGCGCGTCACGATGCGCGGCCGTTCCTGACAGGCCGTAGCCGAAGCGGTGGGGTTCGCCGACCGGGTTGCCGTGCGTGTCAAGGCGGTAGGCGGCGAAGTGGTCGGCGTTGGTGTCCACCCCGATCACACCCCCGCCCCTCGCCGCATCCAACGGGACGGTCTGCACAACTGGCTTCTGCCAAGACGCCGTCAGGTACCAACGCCCCCGCCCGGCGTCGTAATGGATGCGGTAGGCAACGGCACGGTTGCCTTCGACGCGGTCGGCCCACTCCACGCCCCGGTGCGCGAACCCGACCGCGTGGGTGAGGGTGTAGCGGCCATGAGCGCTGTTGGCGAGGTGAGCGAGCGGGGCGGGCAGCTTGATGCTGACCTGGCCGTCCGGGGTGACGCGGATGGTCTCGTTGCCGTACCGCTTCCCGGACTCGCCGTCCGCCGCCAGGAACCACCGCGCCGCCTCCCACCGCCCCCGCCACTCCTCCTCGCTCAGCCCAGCCTCGGCCAGATGATGGCGGGTGTTCAACAGGCGCTTCCCGCCACGCACCACCCGCACCCGCCCCGACCGCCAGTCCGCGACAGCAGCCGCAAGCCGGTCCTCCAAGGCCTTGAGACGGCGGGACTTGTGAAACCACTCACCCCTGGACCGGTAACCACCCGCCGCACGCTTCGTCCCCTTGGCCCCGACCGGGAGCGACAACCGGTGCCGCAACGTCCTGATCCCGGCCTCCAGCGAACGGATATGCGCGGCCAGGCACCGCCGGGCCAGCGCCCACTGATCATGCGACGCCTTCGTGATCGCCCCAGCAATCCGCGAAGACGACACCCCCGTCAACCCACGCTTACGCGAAGCCCACGACTCAGCACTGTGATCCAGGCCGACCGCACACCGCGCCTTCAGATCACGCGACGCCAGCCCACCCTGGCAATCGCCGACGGCCCGCAACACCCGCTCGTCCTCGGGGGTGAGGCACTTCAGTCGGCCCCGCACCGCCACACCGGAGGGCCCGGGCGCCACGAACGGCGTCGCCAACTCCCGTATATCGCCCACCCACCACACCCCGCCCCATATCCGGTTCAACGCATCACCCGGCACAACGAGCAACCACCCCGAAGGTCACCCATTCGATCCCAGAACCCGCATTCCCACCCTCGCTCGCGGGCCGCCCTGCGGCGGTGGAGGGCGCGGACAGCCGCTGACGGCCTCCCTCAGCCCGCGACCCGGCCCAGCATCTCGCGGGCGTACGCCTCGTCGTAGGCGCCGCCCGTGAGCAGCACCTGGATGCAGATGCCGTCCATCAGGGCGACCAGGGCGCGGGCGGTGGCCGGGTCGGTGCGCGGGCGGAGCAGGGCGGTCACGCCGTCGGTCCACTCGGCGGCGACCGGGCGCAGCGCGGGCCTGCGTACGGCGGCGAGATACAGCTCGTACTCCAGCTCGGCGTGGCCGCGCCCGCCCGCGAAGAACTCCCCGAGCAGCCGGGCGAGTTCGGTGGCGAGGTCCGCTTCCGGGTCGGCGAGGGCGGCGCTCTCGCGCAGGACGGCGGCGAAGTTCTCGTTGGTCCGGCGCAGGGCGGCGATCAGCAGTTCGTCCAGCGAGGCGAAGTGGTACGTGGTCGAGCCCAGCGGCACATCGGCCGCGGCGGCGACGGAGCGGTGGCTCAGCCCGGCGATGCCCCGCTCACCGGCCACCCGGATCGCCGCGTCGATGATCCGGTCGCGCCGCTCGGGGTCGTACCGCCGGGCCATCAGTGCGCGCCGCCCAGATTGAGCACCACCACACCGGCGATGACCAGCAGGACGCCGAGGGCCTTGAGCGGAGTGGCGGACTCCCCCAGGAAGAACATCCCGATGAGGGCCACGGCCGCGGTGCCGACGCCCGCCCAGATCGCGTAGGCGGTGCCGACGGACAGGGTCTTGAGGGTCTGGGCGAGCAGGGAGAAGGCCAGCAGATAACCGGCGACGGTGATCAGGGAGGGCCAGAGCCGGGTGAATCCCTCGCTGTACTTCATGGCGGTCGTCCCCGCCACCTCCGCCGCGATGGCCGCGGCGAGCAGTCCGTATCCCATGTGTACGAGTGTACGCAACGCCTTGCCGCTACCGTGGTCCGTTCAGCACATGATCGAACAGATGGGCGGGGAGCGGCAGTGGCGCAGGACGCAGGGTGGGGCGGCTGGGGTGGCGGTGGCTGGATGCCGCCGAAGCCGGGGGTCATACCCCTGGGGCCGTTGAAGCTCGGGGACATATTCAACGGCGCGTTCTCGACGCTGGGCCGCTACGCCAAGCAGCTCTTCGCGGTGGGCGCGGCGCTGTACGGCGGGGCGCTGGTCGTACTGGGTGTGGCGGTCGCCGTCGCGTACGGGGCGGTCTCGGACCATCTGGACCGGCTGTTCGACCTGGACGAGGGCGAGGCCGCCGCCTCGCAGGACGTGGTCCCGGTGATCGTCGCGTTCGGCGTGGTCGTGCTGCTCGGGTTCCTCTCGATGGTGATCGCCTCGGCCGTGGTCTACGCGGCGGTGCCGGCGGTCCTCCAGGACGCGGTGCTGGGCCGGCCGACGACGTTCTCCGCGGTCTGGCGGCGGGCCTGGGCGCGCACGCCCGCGGTGATCGGCACGCTGCTGCTGACCGGGCTGATCACGATGGTGCCGATGGTGCTGGCGGTGGGCGCGCTCACCGCGGGCATCATCGCCGCGGTCGCCACGGACGGCGGCGGGGCCGCGGTGACGCTGATCGTCGTGGGCGCGGTCTGCTTCCTCGCCTTCGTCCCGCTGGTCCTCTGGCTCTGGGTGCGGCTGGCGCTCGCCCCCGCGGCCGCCGTCTTCGAGAACCAGGGCCCCATGGCCTCGCTCCGCCGCTCGGCCCTGCTGGTGCGCGGCGACTGGTGGCGGATCTTCGGCATGATGCTCCTCGCGGGCATCATCTCCTCCGCGGTGAGCTACATCATCCAGCTGCCGTTCAACTTCCTCGGCATGTTCACCGGCGCGATGGGCTCCACCGCCGTGGACGAGAACACGCACCCGGCCGCGATCATCACCGCCCTGGGCGGCTACCTGGTCCTCGCGGTGCTCGGCCAGCTCGTGGGCCAGCTGGTCGTCGCCGTGTTCCCGCCGCTGATCACGGGACTGCTGTACGTGGACCGGCGCATCCGCACCGAGAACCTGGCCCCGGTCCTCGCCGAGGCCGCCTCCGTACCACCGCCGTACGCGCCCTAGTCGGTCAGCGTCTTCTTCGGGCGCAGTACGCAGAACTCGTTGCCCTCGGGATCGGCCAGCACCACCCACGTCACGTCCGACGGCTGGCCGACCTCGATGCGCCGGGCGCCGAGCCCGGTGAGCCGCTCGACCTCGGCGGCCTGGTCGTCCGGCGAGAGGTCGATGTGCAGCCGGTTCTTGACCGCCTTGTCCTCGGGCACGGGCAGGAAGCAGATGCCGGGCAGCGCGGTCTCGTCGGCGCCGATGACGATCTCGTTCCCGTCCTCGTAGATCACCCGCCAGTCCAGGGCGGCACACCAGAAGCGCGCCTGGGCGGGCAGGTCGTGGGCGTCGACGGCGAGCTGATGGAAGCGAAGGGCCATGGGCGCCAGTCTGCCCCGCGGCCCCCGCGCCCACAACGCCGAAACGGCCCCGGCGGGTTGCCGGGGCCGTTGTCGCGCGTACGGGTGTACGCGGAGGCTCAGACGTTGAAGCCCAGCGCGCGCAGCTGCTCGCGGCCGTCGTCCGTGATCTTGTCGGGGCCCCACGGCGGCATCCAGACCCAGTTGATCCGGAGCTCGTTGACGATGCCGTCCGTCGCGGACTTCGCCTGGTCCTCGATGACATCGGTCAGCGGACAGGCCGCGGACGTCAGGGTCATGTCGAGGGTGGCGATGTTGGCGTCATCGATGTGGATGCCGTAGATCAGCCCCAGGTTGACGACGTCGATGCCCAGCTCGGGGTCGACCACGTCGTACAGCGCTTCGCGGACCTCCTCCTCGGAGGCCGGCTTGGTCGTCACGGTCTCGTTGTCGCTCATGCGGTCTTCCCTTCGGACAGCGCCTGCGCCGTCGCGTCCTTCCACGCCATCCAGCTCAGCAGCGCGCATTTCACCCGGGCCGGGTACTTGGAGACACCGGCGAACGCGACCGCGTCCTCCAGCACCTCTTCCATCGCGTCGTCGGGCTCCAGCTGCCCCTTCGACTGCATCAGTTCCAGGAACGCGGCCTGGATCTTCTGCGCCTCGCCCAGTTCCTTGCCCACCAGCAGCTCGTTCAGCACGGAGGCGCTGGCCTGGCTGATGGAGCAGCCCTGGCCCTCGTAGCTCACGTCGGCGAGGGTCTCGCCGTCGTACCGCACCCGCAGCGTGATCTCGTCACCACACGTCGGATTGACGTGGTGCACCTCGGCGTCGCCGTCCCGCAGACCGCGCCCGTGCGGGTGCTTGTAGTGGTCCAGGATCACTTCCTGGTACATGGAATCCAGCTTCACGAGTTCAATCCCCAGCCGCGTCTAGGCGAAAAAATTCCGGACGTGTTCCAGGCCGTCCACCAGGGCGTCGACCTCGGCGGGCGTGGAGTACAGATAGAACGACGCTCGCGTCGTCGCAGGAATTCCGTACCGCAGGCAGACCGGGCGGGCGCAGTGGTGGCCGACCCGGACCGCGATGCCCTGTTCGTCCAGCACCTGCCCCACGTCGTGCGGATGGATGTCGCCGAGCGTGAAGGAGATCGTCGCGCCGCGGTCCTCCGCGGTGGCCGGGCCGATGATCCTGAGGTCCGGCACCTCCAGGAGCCGCTTCACCGCGTAGGCGGTGATGGCCTGCTCATGGCGGTGGATGTTCTCCATGCCGATCGAGGAGAGGTAGTCCACGGCCGCGCCGAGGCCGACGGCCTGGGCGATCGGGGGCGTACCGGCCTCGAACTTGTGCGGCGCGGGCGCGTAGGTCGAGGAGTGCATCGACACGGTCTCGATCATCTCGCCGCCACCCAGGAACGGCGGCAGGTCCTCCAGGAGTTCCTGCCGTCCCCAGAGGACGCCGATGCCGGTCGGGCCGACCATCTTGTGACCGGTGAAGGCCACGAAGTCGGCCTGGAGCGCCTGCACGTCGAGCACCATGTGCGGGGCCGCCTGGGAGGCGTCGACGCAGACGAGCGCACCGACCTCCTGGGCGCGGCGGACGATCTGCTCGACCGGGTTGTGCGTGCCCATGATGTTCGAGACCAGCGTGAAGGAGACGATCTTCGTCTTCTCGGTGATGATCTCGTCGATGTTGGACAGGTCGAGCCGGCCGTCGTCGGTGATGCCGAACCACTTCAGCTTCGCGCCCGTGCGCTGCGAGAGCAGCTGCCAGGGAACGATGTTGGAGTGGTGCTCCATCTCCGTGGTGACGATCTCGGTCTCGTGGTCGACCCGGTAGGGCTCGTCGGCCCAGCCGAGCATGTTGGCCACGAGGTTCAGCGACTCCGAGGCGTTCTTCGTGAAGATGACCTCGTCGCGACTGGGCGCGTTGATGAAGGCGGCGACCTTGTCACGGGCGCCCTCGTACAGCGCCGTGGCCTCCTCCGCGATCGTGTACACGCCCCGGTGCACATTGGCGTTGTGGCGCTCGTAGTACTCGTTGAGGGCGTCGAGGACCTGGCGCGGCTTCTGCGAGGTCGCCGCGCTGTCCAGGTACACGATCTTCTTGCCGTCGTGGACCGTGCGGTCCAGGAGGGGGAAGTCCTTGCGGATCGCCTCGGTGTCGAGGAGGCCCGGCAGATATGTCACGCGGCAGCGCCACCCTTCACGTAGGCCTCGTAGCCCTCGTTCTCCAGCTTGTCGGCCAGCTCGGCGCCGCCGGACTCGGCGATCCGGCCGTTGGCGAACACGTGCACGAAGTCGGGCTTGATGTACCGGAGGATCCGGGTGTAGTGCGTGATCAGCAGGGTGCCGACCTCGCCGGTCTCGCGGACCCGGTTGACGCCCTCGGAGACGATGCGCAGGGCGTCGACGTCCAGACCGGAGTCGGTCTCGTCCAGGATGGCGACCTTCGGCTTGAGGAGCTCCAGCTGAAGGATCTCGTGGCGCTTCTTCTCACCGCCGGAGAAGCCCTCGTTGACGTTGCGCTCGGCGAAGGACGGGTCCATCTGGAGGCCGGCCATCGTCTCCTTGACCTCCTTCACCCAGGTACGCAGCTTGGGCGCCTCGCCGCGGACGGCGGTGGCGGAGGTACGCAGGAAGTTGGAGACCGAGACACCGGGGATCTCGACCGGGTACTGCATGGCGAGGAACAGGCCGGCGCGGGCCCGCTCGTCCACGGACATCTCCAGGACGTCCTCGCCGTCCAGGGTCACCGTGCCGCTGGTGATCGTGTACTTGGGGTGGCCTGCGAGGGAGTACGCGAGGGTGGACTTGCCGGACCCGTTGGGGCCCATGATGGCGTGGGTCTCGCCCTGCTTCACGGTCAGGTCGACGCCCTTGAGGATCTCCTTCGTGGCGTTGTCGGCCTCGACGGAAACGTGCAGGTCGCGGATTTCAAGCGTTGCCATGGGTGACTCAGGACTCCTGGGTGACGGAGACGAGCACATCGTCCCCTTCGATCTTGACGGGGTATACGGGGACGGGGCGCGTCGCGGGAAGGCCGGACGGCTTGCCGGTGCGCAGGTCGAAGCTCGATCCGTGCAGCCAGCACTCGATCGAACAGTCCTCGACCTCGCCCTCGGACAGCGAGACGTTCGCGTGCGAGCAGATGTCGTTGATCGCGAACACCTCGCCCTCGGTGCGGACGACGGAGACCGGCGTGCCGTCGAGCTCCACCCGTTTGGGGGTGTCGTCCTCCAGCTCGCTCAGCGCACAGGCTTTGACGAAGGCCATCAGACCGACGCCTCCAGCTCGGCCTCGATCTTGTCGAGCAGCCGGGCCTCGACGTCCGGCAGACCGATCTGCTGGACCAGCTCGGCGAAGAAGCCGCGCACGACGAGGCGGCGGGCCTCCTCGGCCGGAATGCCGCGGGACTGGAGGTAGAACAGCTGCTCGTCGTCGAAGCGGCCGGTCGCGGAGGCGTGGCCGGCGCCGACGATCTCGCCGGTCTCGATCTCCAGGTTCGGCACGGAGTCGACCCGCGCGCCGTCCGTGAGGACCAGGTTGCGGTTCATCTCGTAGGTGTCGGTGCCCTCGGCGGCGGCCTGGATGAGCACGTCGCCGATCCACACCGCGTGCGCCTCGTCGCCCTGGAGCGCGCCCTTGTAGGCCACGTTGGACTTGCAGTGCGGGGTGTTGTGGTCGACCAGGAGGCGGTGCTCCTGATGCTGGCCCTTGTCGGTGAAGTACAGGCCGAACAGCTCGGCCTCCCCGCCGGTGCCCGCGTACGCGATCCGGGGGTGCAGCCGGACCACGTCGCCGCCGAAGGTGACGACGACGGACTTGAAGGAGGCGTCCCGGCCGACCAGCGCGTTGTGCTGGCCGACGTGGACCGCGCGCTCGTCCCAGTCCTGCACGGAGACGACGGTCAGCTTGGCGCCGTCGCCCAGGACGTAGTCGACGTTGGCGGCGAGCACCGCGTCACCGGTGTGGTCGATGACGACGACGGCCTCGGCGAAAGCGCCCAGCTCCACGACCTGGTGGCCGTAGGCGACACCGCCCTCGCCGTGCACGGCGATCCGGATCGGCTCGGTCAGCACGGCCTCCTTGGGGACCGTGACGACGTGGGCCTGCTCGAAGGACGAGTACGCCTGCGCGGCCACCCGGTCGACCGGCTTGCCGGCCCTGCCCAGCCGGGCGTCGTCGCGGCCGACGGTCTCGACCACGACGCCCTCGGGGGCCTCGATGGCGACCTTCACACCGCTGCCGGTCGCGGCGGCGGTGCCGTCGTGCAGGCCGCGCAGCCGCTCCAGCGGGGTGAACCGCCACTCCTCCTCGCGGCCGTGCGGGACCGGGAAGTCCGCGACGTCGAAGGACGGGGGCGCGCTCATGCGCGTGGCGACGGTCGACTCCGCGGCCACCGCGATGGAACCGGCGGTGGTGGACCCCGCGGGGATGTTCTGAGCCTCAGCCATGGCTGTCGTAGTGCTCGCTTTCTCAGTCAAGAACTTCAGGACGTGTTCGGCGGCGTACTAGCCGACCGAACCCTCCATCTGCAGCTCGATCAGCCGGTTGAGCTCCAGGGCGTACTCCATCGGGAGCTCCTTGGCGATCGGCTCGACGAAGCCGCGCACGATCATCGCCATGGCCTCGAACTCGGTCATGCCGCGGCTCATCAGGTAGAAGAGCTGGTCCTCGGAGACCTTGGAGACGGTCGCCTCGTGGCCCATCGACACGTCGTCCTCGCGGACGTCGACGTACGGGTAGGTGTCGGACCGGGAGATCGTGTCCACGAGCAGCGCGTCGCACAGCACGTTGGACTTCGCGCCCGGCGCGCCCTCGCCGATCTCGATCAGACCGCGGTAGGAGGTGCGGCCGCCGCCTCGCGCCACCGACTTGGAGACGATGTTGGACGAGGTGTTCGGGGCCATGTGGACCATCTTGGCGCCGGCGTCCTGGTGCTGGCCCTCGCCCGCGAAGGCGATGGACAGGGTCTCGCCCTTGGCGTGCTCGCCCATCAGGTAGACGGCCGGGTACTTCATGGTGACCTTGGAGCCGATGTTGCCGTCGACCCACTCCATGGTCGCGCCCTCGTAGGCCACGGCGCGCTTGGTGACCAGGTTGTAGACGTTGTTCGACCAGTTCTGGATCGTCGTGTAGCGGCAGCGGCCGCCCTTCTTCACGATGATCTCGACCACCGCGGAGTGCAGCGAGTCGGAGGAGTAGATCGGGGCCGTGCAGCCCTCGACGTAGTGGACGTAGGCGTCCTCGTCCACGATGATCAGCGTGCGCTCGAACTGACCCATGTTCTCCGTGTTGATACGGAAGTAGGCCTGGAGCGGGATGTCCACGTGGACGCCCTTGGGCACGTAGATGAAGGAGCCGCCGGACCACACGGCCGTGTTCAGCGACGCGAACTTGTTGTCGCCGACCGGGATGACGGTGCCGAAGTACTCCTTGAAGAGCTCCTCGTGCTCCTTCAGCGCGGTGTCGGTGTCGACGAAGATGACGCCCTGCTCCTCCAGGTCCTCGCGAATCTGGTGGTAGACGACCTCGGACTCGTACTGCGCGGCGACACCGGCGACGAGGCGCTGCTTCTCCGCCTCGGGGATGCCGAGCTTGTCGTACGTGTTCTTGATGTCCTCGGGCAGGTCGTCCCAGGAGGCCGCCTGCTTCTCCGTCGAGCGGACGAAGTACTTGATGTTGTCGAAGTCGATGCCCGACAGGTCCGAGCCCCAGTTCGGCATCGGCTTCTTGCCGAAGAGCTTGAGGCCCTTGAGCCGCAGCTTCAGCATCCACTCGGGCTCGTTCTTCTTCTCCGAGATGTCGCGGACGACGGCCTCGGAGAGGCCGCGCTTGGCCGCCGCGCCTGCCGCGTCGGAGTCGGCCCAGCCGAATTCGTACGTGCCCAGACCCTCGAGCTCAGGGTGGGCAGTCTCCGTGGGGAGCGTCATGCGGGGTTCCTCCCGGCCGTGCTTGCAGATGCTGAATCGGTGGTCTGTGGGGTGGGGTGTCCGCTGCGCGGAATGTACGTCGTGCACACCCCGTCGCCGTGGGCGATGGTGGCCAGACGCTGCACATGGGTCCCCAGGAGGCTGGAGAAGATCTCCGTCTCCGCCTCGCACAGCTGCGGGTACTGCTCGGCGACGTGCGCGACCGGGCAGTGGTGCTGGCACAGCTGCTCACCCTGCTGCGGGCCCGGCGCGCTGCGCGCCGTAGCAGCGTACCCGTCGGCGGACAGCGCCTTGGCCAGCGCCTCCGTACGGGCTTCGGGATCCGCGGCCTCGATCGCCGCGCGGTAGGCCGCCGACTGCTCGGCGGTCCTGGCCCGGGCGAACGCCATGACCGCTTCGTCGCCCGCGGTCTCGGCGATCCAGCGCAGGGCGTCCGCGGCGAGCGTGTCGTAGGACTGGTCGAAGGCGTCCCGGCCGCAGTCGGTGAGGGCGAAGACCTTGGCCGGACGGCCCCGGGTCCGCGCCCCGTACACCCGCTGCTCGCGGGCCTCGACCACGCCGTCGCAGGCGAGCGCGTCGAGATGGCGGCGCACGGCGGCCTGGGTGAGCCCCAGCCGCTTCGCCAGCTCCGCGACGGTGGACGGGCCGTGGTCCAGGATGGACCGCGCGACGCGGTTGCGCGTCGAGCGCTCACCGGTCGCGAGTTCCTCCTGAGGAGCCTCGCCCGTGTATTTCACAACGCCATTGTTGCGTAATTCCTCCGGCCGTGACAACCACGGTCCGAAACGATCAACGGTGCTCTCCATCACTTAGGGTTACCTAATCAAGCCCCGGAGCCGTACCTCTCCGGGCCGCTGCCTAGACTCGTCTGCCATGAACAGCGAGCCCCGCCCGGCCGTCCGGATCAGCGGCCTGGTGAAGCGGTACGGCGACAAGACCGCGGTGGACGGCCTCGACCTGGAGATCCCGGCCGGCGCCGTCACCGCCGTGCTCGGCCCCAACGGCGCCGGCAAGACCACCACCATCGAGACCTGCGAGGGCTACCGCCGCCCCGACGGCGGGACCGTCCGGGTCCTCGGACTCGACCCCGTCGCCGACGCCGCGCGGCTGCGCCCCCGGATCGGCGTGATGCTCCAGTCGGGCGGGATCTACTCCGGCGCCCGCGCCGACGAGATGCTCCGCCACATGGCCAAGCTGCACGCCCACCCGCTCGACGTCGACGCCCTGATCGAACGCCTCGGCCTCGGCTCCTGCGGCCGGACCACCTACCGCAGGCTCTCCGGCGGCCAGCAGCAGCGGCTCGCCCTCGCCATGGCGGTCGTCGGCCGGCCCGAGCTGGTCTTCCTGGACGAGCCCACCGCGGGCCTCGACCCGCAGGCCCGCCGCTCCACCTGGGACCTCGTCCGGGAGCTGCGCGCCGACGGGATGAGCGTGGTGCTCACCACCCACTTCATGGACGAGGCCGAGGAGCTGGCCGACGAGGTCGCCGTCATCGACGCCGGCCGGATCGTCGCCCAGGGCTCCCCCGAGGCCCTGTGCCGGGGCGGCGCCGAGAACACCCTGCGCTTCACCGGGCGCCCCGGGCTCGACCTCGGTTCGCTGCTCAAGGCGCTGCCCGACGGCACCGGGGCGGACGAGCTGAGCTCCGGCACGTACCGCATCACGGGCGACATCGACCCGCAGCTGCTGGCCACCGTCACCTCCTGGTGCGCGCAGCACGGCGTGATGCCCTCCGGCATCTCCGTCGAGCGCCACACCCTGGAGGACGTCTTCCTCGAACTGACCGGCAAGGAGTTGCGCGCATGAGCGCCGGTACGTACACCCCCCGGCCCGGCGCCGCCCCGCTGCCGCGCATGATCGCCGCGCAGACCGCGCTGGAGACGCGGATGCTGCTGCGCAACGGCGAGCAGCTGCTGCTGACCGTGGTCATCCCGACGCTGCTCCTCGTGCTGTTCAGCTCCGTGGACATCGTGGACACCGGCACGGGCGAGCCGGTCGACTTCCTGACGCCCGGCGTGCTGGCGCTGGCCGTGATGTCGACCGCCTTCACCGGCCAGGCCATCGCCACCGGCTTCGAGCGGCGCTACGGGGTGCTCAAGCGGCTCGGCGCCTCACCGCTGCCCCGCTGGGCGCTGATGACCGCGAAGACCCTGTCCGTGCTGGTCACCGAGGTCCTTCAGGTGGTCCTGCTGACGGTGATCGCCTTCGCGCTGGGCTGGTCGCCGCACGGCAACCCCCTCGCGGTGCTGCTGCTCCTGGTGCTGGGGACCGCCGCCTTCTCGGGGCTCGGGCTGCTGATGGCCGGGACGCTGAAGGCGGAGGCGACGCTCGCCGCGGCCAACCTGGTCTTCCTGCTGCTCCTGGTGGGCGGCGGGGTGATCGTGCCGCTGGAGAAGTTCCCGGACGCCGTGCAGTCGGTGCTGGGCCTGCTGCCGATCGCGGCCCTCTCGGACGGGCTGCGGGACGTCCTCCAGCACGGCGCCGGGATGCCGTGGGGCGACCTGGGCATCCTCGCGGTCTGGACGGTGCTGGGGCTCGGCGCGGCGGCCCGTTTCTTCCGCTGGGAGTGAGCCGGCGGACGCGTCTGGGAGTGAGCCCTCAACCGCGCTCCGTCGCCGTTACGCGTAACTCGTCCCCCTCGTGAAAGCTTGCACAAGCGGCGCCCTACCATGGTGCGCGTGCCCAAGCTGACCCGAGCCGAAGTCGCTCAAGCCCTGCGCAATCCGCTGCTCTACATCGCCGAGCGCTGGACGCCCGAGCCCCGGACGGTGCGCCGCGCGGCCCTGTCCGCGATCGTGATGGCCGTCGTCATCGTCGTGACCGGCGGCGCCGTCCGGCTGACCGGCTCCGGCCTCGGCTGCCCGACCTGGCCCAAGTGCACCGACGAGAGCCTGACGGCGACGAGCGCGATGGGCTTCCACGGCGCCATCGAGTTCGGCAACCGGATGCTCACGTACGTCCTGTGCGCGGCCGTCGGCTGGGCGATCATCGCGGCCCGGTCCGCGAAGCCCTGGCGGCGCAGTGTCACCCGGCTCAGCTGGGTCCAGTTCTGGATCGTGATGGGCAACGCGGTGCTCGGCGGCATCGTCGTGCTCGTCGGGCTGAACCCGTACACCGTCGCGGCGCACTTCCTGCTCTCCACCGCGCTGCTCACGGTCGCCCTGACGACCTGGCAGCGGATCCGTGAGGGCGACGAGGCGCCGCGCCCGCTGGTCGGCAAGGCGGTCGCCCAGCTGGCCTGGCTGCTGGCCGTCGCGGCGGGGCTCCTGATCGCCGTGGGCACGGTGGTCACGGGCGCCGGACGGCACGCGGGCGACTCCAGCGACGTCCACCGCATCCCCATCGACTGGAAGATGGTCGCCCAGCTGCACGCGGACCTCGCCTGGGTCGTGGTGGCGCTGACCGTCGCGCTCTGGTTCGTCCTGAAGGCCGTGGACGCGCCCGTCGGGCCGCTGCACCGCACCCGGGAGCTGTTCCTGATCCTCATGGCGCAGGGCGTCATCGGCTATGTGCAGTACTTCACCGATACGCCGGAGATCCTGGTCGGCGTGCACATGTTCGGCTCGTGCCTGGTGTGGATCGGGGTCGTACGCGTCATGCTGTCGCTGCGGGAGCGGCCGGTGGCCGTCGCGCAGCTGCCGGCACCGGCGGCCGAGCAGGCGGAGCCCGCCTCGGCCGGCTGACGCCGGGGCACACCCGAACGGACCGGGGCTCCCGCTCCACGGCTGTACGCCGTCGGAGCGGGAGCCCCGGTCCGTTTCCTCCGGTCTCAGGCCGCGTTGGACGGGCCGCCGACCTGGATCCCGGCCATCCGGGTCCACTCGTACGGGCCCGTGCGGACCTTCGCCGCGAACTCGCCGTCGAAGGACTCGTGGAGCGTGATCCCGGACCGCTGCGCGGCGCTCTCGGCGATCTCGTACGAGGGGGCGACCAGATCGCCCCACTCGCCGTCCTCGCCCACCAGGACGATGCGGGCGCCCATCTGCCCGAGGTAGGCGACCTGCCCCTCGGCACCGCCGTGCGCCTTCGCGAAGGCGCCGATCTGCTTGGCCAGCCGGGCCGCCCTGCGCTCCGCGCGCGCCGCCCGCCTGCCGTCCACCTGCTGGGTCTCAGCCTCTGCCGTCTCTGCCATGGACAGGATGCTACCGGCGGGTAGATCAACCGGCGACGGGCGGGGAGCGTGGCATCGGCCACGCTCCCCGCCCGTCGGACGGAGCAGGGGTTCTACCGGAGGAAGGGATCCACCGCCACGGCCACGAAGAGCAGCGACACATAGGTGATCGACCAGTGGAACAGCCGCATCTCCTTGAGCTTCGCGCCCGTCACCCCGGCCTTGGCCCGGCTGAGCAGCCCGTGCGCCTCCCAGAGCCAGAAGCCGCCGGTCAGCAGCGCCACGGCCGTGTAGAACCAGCCGGTGTAGCCCAGCGGGGTGAGCAGCAGCGAGACGGCGACCATCACCCAGCTGTAGGCCACGATCTGGCGGGCGACCACCCGGTTGGACGCGATGACCGGGAGCATGGGGACACCGACGCGGGCGTAGTCGTCCTTCACCTTCATCGACAGCGGCCAGTAGTGCGGCGGCGTCCAGAAGAAGATGACGGCGAAGAGGATCACCGCGGCCCAGGACATCTCGTTCGTCACGGCGGACCAGCCGATGAGGACCGGCATGCAGCCCGCGATGCCGCCCCAGACGATGTTCTGCGAGGTGCGGCGCTTCAGCAGCATCGTGTAGATCACGACGTAGAAGAGCAGGGCGCCCAGCGACAGCGCCGCGGACAGCCAGTTGACCAGCAGACCGAACCAGACCGTCGAGACCACCGCGAGGGTGATGCCGAAGGCCAGGCACTCGCGCGGGCTCACCATGCCGGTGACCAGCGGGCGCTGCGACGTACGGTCCATCAGCGCGTCGATGTCGCGGTCGATGTACATGTTCAGTGCATTGGCACCGCCGGCGGACAGATAGCCGCCGATGGTGGTAGTGAGCACGAGCCACAGGTCGGGTACACCCTGAGCGGCCAGGAACATCACCGGAACAGTGGTGATCAGCAACAGCTCGATGATCCGAGGCTTGGTCAGTGCCACGAATGCCTTGACACGGGCCCCGAATGGGCGTTGGCCCCCTGGGCTCGGAGTCAAGGCGACCCCTGCGGGTCGGGACTCGACGGCCGTCACGCACACCCCTGACAGAGAAATCCCAGCAAGCTCCGGGCGTAAGGGCCCGGTGAAGACTTGCGCGAACCCGACCACTGTAGACGTTGGGGACAGGCCGCCCTTCGCGGGGGTGGGGTCGTGTTGATGTGGCGCGGACGGCCGCCGGAGGCCGTCTCGTACGCACGAGTGACGCACTGGTGTCGCAGAGGTCGCGCGACCCGTTTCCGGGCCCTCCGCAACCGCGCCCGGGGCCGCTCTTCGGAGCGCCCAGGAGTGGGTCTCCGCGCTCATCGGAGAAGCCCATCGGTGAGCCCTTCCGCTCATACGGGAGGCGGATTCCACGGGCCGCCCGCACCCTGGTAGGAGCCGGAAAACACGGGTACGGACGGGGGTAGGCTCGACAGCATCCGGTGCGGTCGAAGTCACCGGTCTACAACAGTTGGAGAGGAGCCCTGACTCAGGGTGAGCACCAAGCCGACCACCACAGACCTCCAGTGGACCGAATTGGACCAGCGGGCCGTGGACACCGTCCGCGTCCTCGCCGCGGACGCCGTACAGAAAGTCGGAAACGGCCACCCGGGCACGGCGATGAGCCTGGCTCCCGCCGCGTACACCATCTTCCAGAAGGTGATGCGGCACGACCCGGCGGACGCGGACTGGACCGGCCGCGACCGGTTCGTGCTCTCTGCGGGCCACAGCAGCCTGACCCTGTACATCCAGCTCTACCTGGCCGGCTACGGCCTGGAGCTGGCGGACCTGGAGTCGTTCCGCACCTGGGGCTCCAAGACCCCGGGCCACCCGGAGTACGGCCACACCACCGGCGTCGAGACGACGACCGGCCCGCTGGGCCAGGGCGTCGCCAACGCCGTGGGCATGGCCATGGCCGCCCGCTACGAGCGCGGTCTGTTCGACCCGGAGGCGGCCCCCGGCACCTCCCCGTTCGACCACATGGTGTGGGTCGTCGCCGGTGACGGCTGCCTCCAGGAGGGCATCTCGGCCGAGGCGTCCTCGCTGGCCGGCCACCAGAAGCTGGGCAACCTGGTCCTGCTGTGGGACGACAACCACATCTCCATCGAGGGCGACACGGAGACCGCGGTCTCCGAGGACACCGTCAAGCGCTACGAGGCGTACGGCTGGCACGTCCAGCGCGTCGACCAGCTGCCCAACGGCGACCTGGACCCCGAGGGCCTCTACAACGCGCTGCTGGCCGCCAAGGCCGAGACCGGGCGCCCGTCGTTCATCGCGGCCCGCTCGATCATCGCCTGGCCCGCCCCGCACGCCCAGAACACCGAGGCGTCGCACGGCTCGGCGCTCGGCGACGACGAGGTCGCCGCGACCAAGAAGGTGCTCGGCTTCGACCCGGAGAAGTCCTTCGAGGTCGCCGACGAGGTCATCGCGCACACCCGCCGCGCCCTGGACCGGGGCCGCGAGGCGAAGGCCGAGTGGGAGAAGGGCTTCGACGCCTGGCGCGCCGCCAACCCCGAGCGCGCCGCCGACTTCGACCGCATCGCCGCGGGCGAGCTGCCCAAGGGCTGGGAGGACAGCCTGCCGGTCTTCGAGACGGGCAAGGGTGTCGCCACCCGCGCCGCCTCCGGCAAGGTGCTCCAGGCGCTCGGCGGGATCATCCCCGAGCTGTGGGGCGGCTCCGCCGACCTGGCCGGCTCGAACAACACCACGATCGACAAGACGTCGTCGTTCCTCCCCGCGGGCAACCCGCTGCCGGAGGCCGACCCGTACGGCCGGACGATCCACTTCGGCATCCGCGAGCACGCCATGGCCGCCGCGATGAACGGCATCGCGCTGCACGGCAACACCCGCATCTACGGCGGCACCTTCCTGGTGTTCTCCGACTACATGCGCAACGCCGTGCGCCTGTCCGCGCTGATGCACCTGCCGGTGACCTACGTGTGGACGCACGACTCGATCGGCCTCGGCGAGGACGGCCCGACCCACCAGCCGGTCGAGCACCTGGCCTCGCTGCGCGCCATCCCGGGCCTCAACGTCGTGCGCCCGGCCGACGCCAACGAGACCGCCATCGCCTGGCGCGAGATCCTGCGCCGCTACACCAAGGTGTTCGGCGAGGGCGCCCCGCACGGCCTGGCGCTGACCCGCCAGGGCGTGCCGACGTACGAGGCGAACGAGGACGCGGCCAAGGGCGGCTACGTGCTCTTCGAGGCCGAGGGCGGCACGCCCCAGGTCGTGCTGATCGGTACGGGCTCCGAGGTCCAGCTCGCCGTCGAGGCGCGCGAGGAGCTCCAGGCGGCCGGAATTCCGACCCGTGTGGTCTCGATGCCGTGTGTCGAGTGGTTCGAGGAGCAGGAACAGGGTTACAAGGACTCCGTCCTGCCCCCGTCGGTCAAGGCGCGCGTGGCCGTCGAGGCGGGCATCGCCCTTACCTGGTACCGGTACGTGGGAGACGCCGGCCGGATCGTCTCGCTGGAGCACTTCGGCGCTTCGGCGGACGCGAAGGTCCTCTTCCGGGAGTTCGGCTTCACCGGCGAGAACGTCGCCGCCGCCGCCCGGGAATCCCTCGCCGCCGCCACGCGCTGACGCCGGTATACGACTAGTAGGAGATGCATTTCTCATGACAGACGCACTCAAGCGCCTCTCCGACGAGGGCGTGGCGATCTGGCTCGACGACCTCTCGCGCAAGCGGATCACCTCGGGCAACCTCGCCGAGCTGATCGACCAGAGCCACGTCGTGGGGGTCACGACCAACCCGTCGATCTTCCAGAAGGCCATCTCGCAGGGCGACGGTTACGACCAGCAGCTCACCGACCTCGCGGCCCGCAAGGTGACCGTCGAGGAGGCGATCCGCATGATCACCACCGCGGACGTCCGGGACGCGGCCGACATCCTGCGCCCGGTCTTCGACGCGACGGACGGCCAGGACGGCCGGGTCTCCATCGAGGTCGACCCGCGCCTGGCGCACGACACGGTGGCCACGGTCGCCGAGGCCAAGCAGCTGGCCTGGCTGGTGGACCGCCCGAACACGCTGATCAAGATCCCGGCGACCAAGGCGGGCCTGCCCGCGATCACCGAGACGATCGGCCGGGGCATCAGCGTCAACGTCACGCTGATCTTCTCGCTGGAGCGCTACCGCGCGGTCATGGACGCCTACCTGGCGGGCCTGGAGAAGGCGAAGGCCGCGGGCCTGGACCTCTCCAAGATCCACTCGGTGGCGTCCTTCTTCGTGTCCCGCGTGGACACCGAGATCGACAAGCGCCTGGACGCCATCGGCGGCGACGAGGCGAAGGCCGCGAAGGGCAAGTCCGCCCTGGCCAACGCCCGGCTCGCCTACGAGGCGTACGAGGAGGTCTTCGCCGGTGAGCGCTGGGCCGCCCTGGACAAGGCGCACGCCAACAAGCAGCGTCCGCTGTGGGCCTCGACCGGCGTGAAGGACCCGGCCCTCAAGGACACCCTGTACGTGGTGGACCTCGTCGCGCCGAACACGGTCAACACCATGCCGGAGGCGACTCTGGACGCGGTGGCGGACCACGGCGAGGTGACCGGCGACACCGTCACCGGTGCGTACGACCAGGCTCGCGCCGACCTCGACGCGATCAAGAAGCTCGGCGTCGACTACGACGACGTCGTGCAGCTGCTGGAGGACGAGGGCGTCGAGAAGTTCGAGACGTCCTGGAACGACCTGCTCAAGTCGACCGAGGCGGAGCTTCAGCGCCTCGCCCCCTCGAAGGGCTGACCACTTTGTCTGGTGTTCCCGGAGCCAACCCGCTCCGTGACGCCCAGGACCGACGGCTCCCGCGCATCGCGGGGCCGTCGGGCCTGGTCATCTTTGGCGTCACGGGCGATTTGTCCCGTAAAAAGCTGATGCCCGCCGTCTACGACCTGGCCAACCGCGGCCTGTTGCCGCCGGGCTTCTCACTCATCGGTTTCGCGCGCCGCGACTGGGAGGACGAGGACTTCGCCCAGGTCGTCCACGACGCGGTCAAGGAGCATTCCCGTACGCCCTTCCGCGAAGAGGTCTGGCAGCAGCTCAGCCAGGGCATGCGCTTCGTGCAGGGCGACTTCGACGACGACGTGGCCTTCGAGACCCTCAGGGCCACGATCGAGGAGCTGGACAAGGCGCAGGGCACGGGCGGCAACTTCGCCTTCTACCTGTCCGTCCCGCCGAAGTTCTTCCCCAAGGTCGTCCAGCAGCTCAAGAAGCACGGGCTGGCCGACCAGAAGGAAGGCAGCTGGCGCCGCGCCGTCATCGAGAAGCCGTTCGGCCACGACCTGAAGAGCGCGCAGGAGCTCAACCAGATCGTGCACGACGTCTTCCCGCCGAACGAGGTCTTCCGGATCGACCACTACCTCGGCAAGGAGACCGTCCAGAACATCCTGGCGCTCCGCTTCGCCAACACGATGTTCGAGCCGATCTGGAACCGCAGTTACGTCGACCACGTGCAGATCACGATGGCCGAGGACATCGGGATCGGCGGCCGGGCCGGCTACTACGACGGCATCGGCGCCGCCCGCGACGTCATCCAGAACCACCTGCTCCAGCTGCTCGCGCTGACCGCGATGGAGGAGCCCGGCTCCTTCCACCCGAAGGCCCTGGTCGCCGAGAAGCTCAAGGTGCTCACGGCGGTGGAGCTGCCCGACGACCTGGGCAAGCACACCGTGCGCGGCCAGTACACGCACGCCTGGCAGGGCGGCGAGGAGGCCGTCGGCTATCTGGAGGAGGACGGCATCGACCCCAAGTCGAAGACCGACACCTTCGCCGCGATCAAGCTGACGATCAACAACCGCCGCTGGGCGGGCGTCCCCTTCTACCTGCGCACCGGCAAGCGGCTCGGCCGCCGGGTCACGGAGATCGCGGTCGTCTTCAAGCGCGCCCCGTACCTGCCGTTCGAGTCCGGCGCCACCGAGGAGCTGGGCGGCAACGCCCTGGTCATCCGGGTGCAGCCGGACGAGGGCGTCACGGTGCGGTTCGGCTCCAAGGTGCCCGGCACCTCGATGGAGGTCCGGGACGTCACGATGGACTTCGCGTACGGCGAGTCCTTCACGGAGTCCAGCCCGGAGGCGTACGAGCGGCTCATCCTCGATGTCCTGCTCGGCGACGCCAACCTCTTCCCGCGCCACCAGGAGGTCGAGCTCTCCTGGAACATCCTCGACCCGATCGAGGAGTACTGGGACAAGCACGGCAAGCCCGCCCAGTACCCGGCCGGCACCTGGGGTCCGGCCGAGGCGGACGAGATGCTCGCACGCGACGGACGGAGCTGGCGCCGGCCATGAAGATCGATCTCACGGAAACCACGTCCAGCAAGATCAACCAGGCGCTCATCTCGGCCCGGCGCGCGGTCGGCGCCCCGGCGATCGGGATGGTCCTCACCCTCGTCATCGTCACCGACGAGGAGAACGCCTACGACGCGCTGAAGGCGGCCAGCGACTCCTCGCGGGAGCACCCTTCGCGGATCATCGCGGTCATCAAGCGGCTCAGCCGTTCGCCGCGCACCCGCCGCGACGCGCGGCTCGACGCCGAGATCCGGGTCGGTTCCGACTCGGGCTCCGGCGAGACCGTGGTGCTCCGGCTCCACGGCGAGCTGGCCAACCACGCCCAGTCGGTCGTCCTGCCGCTGCTGCTGCCGGACGCCCCGGTGGTGCTGTGGTGGCCGCAGGACTCCCCCGCCGACCCGGCGAAGGACGCGCTCGGCGCCCTGGCCCAGCGCCGGATCACCGACACCTACTCGGCCGAGCACCCGCTCGACGAGCTGGGGGTGCGCGCCGACACGTACCGGCCCGGTGACACGGACCTGGCGTGGACGCGCATCACGCCGTGGCGTTCGATGCTGGCCGCCGCGCTCGACCAGCAGCCGGCGGAGGTCGTCTCGGCCACGGTCGAGGGCGAGTCGGACAACCCGAGCTGCGAGCTCCTTGCCATGTGGCTCGCGGACCGGCTCGGCGTGCCGGTGGAGCGCACCACGTCCGGCGGCCCGGGTCTGACGGCCGTCCGAATGGTCACCAAGAACGGCGACATCGTCCTGGACCGGGCCGACGGCTCGCTCGCCACGCTGTGCATGGCGGGCCAGCCGGACCGCGCGGTGGCGCTCAAGCGCCGCGAGACGGCGGAGCTCCTCGCGGAGGAGCTGCGGCGGCTCGACCCGGACAACATCTACGAGTCGACCGTGAAGTTCGGCGTGGACCGGCTGGAGAAGGCGGGTCCGGGCGAGTCCGCCAAGGCCCCCTCCCCGGCCTCCGACAAGGCCCCCGCCGCGAAGAAGGCCGCCCCGGCGAAGAAGGCGGCGGCGAAGTGACCGGAGTCCCGCAGCTCGTCGTGCACCGCGACAAGGAGCTGATGGCGCAGGCCGCCGCGGCCCGGCTGATCACGAAGATCGTGGACGCCCAGGCCGCGCGCGGCGACGCCTCGGTGGTGCTCACCGGCGGGCGCAACGGCAACGGCCTGCTGGCCGCGCTCGCCGCCGCGCCCGCCCGGGACGCGGTCGACTGGTCGCGGCTCGACCTGTGGTGGGGCGACGAGCGGTTCCTGCCGGAGGGCGACCCGGAGCGCAATGTCACGCAGGCCCGCGAGGCCCTGCTGGACGCCGTGCCCCTGGACCCCTCGCGGGTGCACGTGATGCCCGCGTCGGACGGCCCCTACGGCCCGGACGCCGACGCCGCGGCCGCGGGGTACGCGGCCGAGCTGGCGGCGGCCTCGGCGCCGCAGGACCACGGCCCGGTGCCGGAGTTCGACGTGCTGATGCTGGGCGTCGGCCCGGACACGCACGTCGCCTCGCTCTTCCCGGAACTGCCCGGGGTGCGGGAGACCGAGCGCACCGTTGTCGGTGTGCACGGTGCGCCCAAGCCGCCGCCGGTCCGGGTCTCGCTGACGCTGCCCGCCATCCGGGCGGCGCGCGAGGTGTGGCTGCTGGCGGCGGGCGAGGACAAGGCGGAGGCGGTCGCCATCGCCCTGTCCGGGGCCGGTGAGATCCAGGCGCCGGCGGCCGGTGCGTACGGCCGCGCCCGCACGCTGTGGCTGCTGGACGCGGCGGCGGCCTCCCGCCTCCCCCGCGCCCTGTATCCGCCGGCCTCCGCCTGACCGGCGGGGTTGCCCAGGCCCGGTCCGCCCTTCTGGGCGGACCGGGCCGGCGCGTTTCCGGGGCGGTACGTGAAAGGCTCGGCCCCATGCGTATCGGAACCGTGGTGATGGGCGCGTCGGACGTGGCGCGGGCGGCGGCCTTCTGGAAGGCGGCCCTGGGCTACGTGGAGCGGGAACCGGCCACGGACGACTGGGTGGTCCTGGTCCCCGCCGAGGGCCCGGGCGTCGGGCTCTCGCTGGGCCGCAGCGACTCCCCGGTGCAGGAGGTGCCCCGGGTCCACCTGGACCTGTACACGGAGGAGCAGGACGCCGAGGTGGCCCGGCTGCTCGCGCTGGGCGCGGCCGAGACCGACTGGGAGCTGTATCCGGAGGACCCGGACTTCGTGGTGCTGGCGGACCCTGAGGGCAATCGCTTCTGCGTCATCGACACGACGCACGGCTGAGGGGCCCCACCGGTCCGGCGGGGCCCCTCGGGCGGGACTCAGCGCCCGCGCAGCTCGCGGTACGTCGAGACGAGCGCGGCGGTCGAGCTGTCCAGCTGCTCGCCGCCCTTGCCCTCGGTCAGGACGGGCTCGATCTTCTTGGCGAGGACCTTGCCGAGCTCGACGCCCCACTGGTCGAAGGAGTCGATGTTCCAGATGGCTCCCTGGACGAAGACCTTGTGCTCGTACAGGGCGATCAGCTGGCCGAGCACGGACGGGGTGAGCCGGTCGGCGAGGATCGTCGTCGTGGGGTGGTTGCCCCGGAACGTCTTGTGCGCCACCAGCTCCTCGGGGACGCCCTCGGCGCGGACCTCGTCGGGCGTCTTGCCGAAGGCGAGGGCCTGGGTCTGGGCGAAGAAGTTGGCCATCAGCAGGTCGTGCTGGGCGACGAGCCCGGGCAGCAGGTCCTCGACCGGCTGCGCGAAGCCGATGAAGTCGGCCGGGATCACCTTCGTACCCTGGTGGATCAGCTGGTAGTAGGCGTGCTGGCCGTTGGTGCCGGGGGTGCCCCAGACGACCGGTCCGGTCTGCCAGTCGACGGGGTTGCCGTCGCGGTCCACGGACTTGCCGTTGGACTCCATGTCCAGCTGCTGGAGGTACGCGGTGAACTTCGACAGGTAGTGGCTGTAGGGCAGCACCGCGTGCGACTGGGCGTCGAAGAACGCGCCGTACCAGACGCCCAGCAGGCCGAGCAGCAGCGGGGCGTTCTCCTCGGCCGGGGCGGTGCGGAAGTGCTCGTCCACGAGGTGGAAGCCGTCGAGCATCTCGCGGAACCGGTCCGGGCCGATGGCGATCATCAGCGAGAGGCCGATGGCGGAGTCGTACGAGTAGCGGCCGCCGACCCAGTCCCAGAACTCGAACATGTTGGCCGTGTCGATGCCGAAGTCCGCGACCTTCTCCGCGTTGGTCGACAGCGCCACGAAGTGCTTGGCGACGGCGTCCTGACCGGCCCTCAGGCCGGTGAGCAGCCAGTTGCGGGCGGAGGTGGCGTTGGTGATCGTCTCGATGGTGGTGAAGGTCTTCGAGGCGATGATGAACAGCGTCTCGGCCGGGTCGAGGTCGCGGACGGCCTCGTGCAGGTCGGCGCCGTCCACGTTGGAGACGAAGCGGAAGGTGAGCGAGCGGTCCGTGAAGGAGCGCAGCACCTCGTACGCCATGGCGGGGCCCAGGTCCGAGCCGCCGATGCCGATGTTGACGATGTTCTTGATGGGCTTGCCGGTGTGACCGGTCCACTCCCCCGACCTGATCCGGTCGGAGAACGCCGCCATCTTGTCGAGCACCGCGTGCACCGCCGGCACCACGTTCTCGCCGTCGACCTCGACGACGGCCTCGCGCGGGGCTCGCAGCGCGGTGTGCAGGACCGCCCGGTCCTCGGTGGTGTTGATCTTGTCGCCGCGGAACATGGCGTCCCGCAGCCCGAACACGTCGGTGGCCGCGGCGAGTTCGCGCAGGAGGGTCAGCGTCTCGTCGGTGACGAGGTGCTTGGAGTAGTCGAGGTGCAGGTCGCCGACCCGCAGGGTGTACCCGGTGCCGCGCTCCGGGTCGTCCGCGAACAACTCGCGCAGACCGGTCGGCCCGAGCTGCTCACGGTGCTTCCCCAGCGCCGCCCATTCCGGCGTCTGGTTGAGCCTGGTACGGCTAGTTGCGTTCATCCCGGACATCAGCCCACTTCTCTCGTCACCGCAGTTCCCCGCTGCCCCTCCAACCTAATTGATCAGGCGGCCGGACGTGACGGCGGCAGGCTGCGGCGCGACGGAAGCATTCCGGCCGGGCACCCAGAGGGTGTCCGGCCGGTGAACGTCTTCAGATCTCGCCGCGGAGCTTCGCCAGGGCCTCGGCGAGGATGGCCTCGCCGTCCGCGTCGCTGCGGCGCTCGCGTACGTACGCGAGGTGCGTCTTGTACGGTTCGGTGCGCGGCGGGTCGGGCGGGCTCTCCGGGTCCTGGCCGGCCGGGAAACCGCACCGCGGGCAGTCCCAGGTGTCCGGTACCTGCGCGTCATGGGCGAAGCTGGGCTGCGTCTCGTGCCCGTTCGAGCACCAGAAGGAGATGCGGAGCCGTGGCGCGGACTCGCCGCGCTCGGCCTCCCCCATCGGCCCCGCCCCGACCCGGCTTCCCCGGATCGCGTTGCCACTTGCCACGGTCGTAACTCCCTGCGTGATGGTGCTCGAAGATGCCCCAGTCTACGTAAGGCCCAACGCGCGTCCAGTGAAAGGAGTTACACCGTCACCGGGAAACACGCACGACGGGTCAGCTGTCCAGCTTGATGAGCAGACCAAGCACCACGATGCACGCGAACCAGCCCAGACCGACCACGACGGTGATGCGGTCGAGGTTGCGCTCGGCGACCGAGGAGCCGCCGACGGAGGACTGCATGCCGCCACCGAACATGTCGGAGAGACCGCCGCCCTTGCCCTTGTGCATGAGCACCAGCAGCATCAGCAGCAGGCTGAAGACGATCAGGGCGATCTCGAACCCCAGAATCACGGCTGGTCCCTACTTTCCGGAAATACCGACTGCTAGTGCGAACTACGGGGGCCGGGAGGTCGCCCTCCCCGGCCCCCGCAAGGGTACGACGGATCCGCGCTACCGCATACTCACTGGTCGCGGAAGCGGACGATCTTGACGAACTCGTCCGCGTCGAGCGCCGCGCCGCCGATCAGGGCGCCGTCGACGTCGGGCTGGGCCATGATCGCGGCCACGTTGCCGGACTTCACCGAGCCGCCGTACTGGATGCGGACCGCGTCGGCCAGCTCCTGCGAGTACAACTCGGCGAGGCGGACACGGATCGCACCGCAGACCTCCTGCGCGTCCTCCGGGGTGGCGACCTCGCCGGTGCCGATGGCCCAGACCGGCTCGTAGGCGATCACGATGGACTCGGCCTGCTCGGCCGGGATGTCCTTCAGGGCGCCTTCGAGCTGCGCGAGGGTGTACGCGACCTGGTCGCCGGCCTTGCGGACGTCCAGGCCCTCGCCGACGCAGAGGATCGGGGTCAGGCCGTGCTTGTACGCGGCCTTCACCTTGGCGTTGCAGACCTCGTCGGTCTCGGCGTGGTACTGGCGGCGCTCGCTGTGGCCGACGGCGACGAAGGTGCACTTCAGCTTGGCGAGCATGGGGCCGGAGATCTCACCGGTGTACGCGCCGGAGTCCTGCGCCGAGATGTCCTGGGCGCCGTACTTGATCTTCAGCTTGTCGCCGTCGACCAGCGTCTGCACGGAGCGCAGGTCGGTGAAGGGCGGCAGGACGGCGACCTCTACGGCGTCGTAGTCCTTGTCGGCCAGGGCGAAGGCGAGCTTCTGGACGTGGGCGATGGCCTCGAGGTGGTTGAGGTTCATCTTCCAGTTGCCCGCCATCAGCGGGGTGCGAGTGGTCATGAAAGGTCAGTCCTCCAGAGCGGCGAGGCCGGGAAGCGTCTTGCCCTCGAGGTATTCGAGGCTGGCGCCGCCACCGGTCGAGATGTGTCCGAACGCGTTCTCGTCGAAGCCCAGGATGCGGACCGCGGCGGCGGAGTCGCCACCGCCGACCACGCTGAAGCCCGAGGAGTCGACGAGGGCCTGGGCGACGGCCCGGGTGCCCTCGGCGAAGTCGGGGTGCTCGAAGACGCCCATCGGGCCGTTCCAGAAGACGGTGGCCGCGTCGGCGAGCTTCGATGCGTAGAGCTTGTTGGTCTCCGGACCGTTGTCCAGGCCCATCTGCCCGGCCGGCATGGCGTCGGCGGCGACGGTCTCCGGGTGGGTCGGGGCCTTGGTCTTCAGGTCCGGGAAGGCGGGCGCGACGACGACGTCGACGGGGAGTACGAACTCCACGCCCTTCGCCTCGGCGCGCCGCAGGTACTCCTGGACCGCCGGGATCTGGTCCTCCTGGAGCAGCGAGCTGCCGACCTCGTGGCCCTGGGCCTTGAGGAAGGTGTACGCCATGCCGCCCCCGATGAGGATGCGGTCGGCGCGCTCAAGGAGGTGGTCGATGACGCCGAGCTTGTCGGAGACCTTGGCGCCGCCGAGGACCACCGCGTAGGGCCGCTGCACGTCGTCGGTGAGCTTCTTCAGGACGCCGACCTCGGTGGCGATGAGGTCGCCGGCCGCGTGCGGGAGGCGGGCCGGGAGGTCGAAGACCGAGGCGTGCTTGCGGTGCACGGCGCCGAAGCCGTCGCCCACGTACAGGTCCGCCAGCTCGGCGAGCTGGTCCGCGAAGGCGCCGCGCTCGGCGTCGTCCTTGGAGGTCTCGCCGGGGTTGAAGCGGAGGTTCTCGATGACCGCGACCTGGCCGTCGGTCAGCGCGGCGACGGTGGCGCGGGCGGACTCGCCGACCGTGTCGGTCGCGAACGCGACGTCGGCGCCGAGCAGTTCGCCGAGCCGGGTGGCGGCGGGGGCCAGCGAGAACGCCGGGTCCGGGGCACCCTTGGGGCGGCCCAGGTGCGAGGCGACGACGACCCGGGCGCCGGCCTCGGCCAGCTTGCGGACGGTCGGGGTGACGGCGCGGATGCGGCCGTCGTCGGTGATGGTGGTGCCGCTCAGCGGCACGTTGAGGTCGGCGCGGACGAATACCCGCTTGCCGGCGACCCCTTCGGCGAGAAGTGCGTCGATCGTCTTCATCTGTCTGGACTCCTTGGAGGACGAGTGAGCATGCGAGGGGGCTCGAACAGCGCAGCGTCGCGCTGTTCGAGCCCCGTGCTCACATCGAGATGCCTGCCGGTGCGGCGGTGCTCAGAGCTGGCCGCCGACGAAGACGGTGAGGTCCACGAGACGGTTGGAGTAGCCCCACTCGTTGTCGTACCAGCCGAGGATCTTCACCGTGTTGCCCTCCTGGACCATCGTCAGGGAGGAGTCGAAGGTGCAGGACGCCGGGTCGCTGACGATGTCCGAGGACACGATCGGGTCCTCGGTGTAGTACAGGATGCCCTTGAGGTCGCCGTCGTCGGCGGCCTTCTTGAACGCGGCGTTGACCTCGTCCTTGGTGACCTCGCGCTGGAGGGTCACGACCAGGTCGGTGGCCGAGCCGGTCGGGACCGGGACGCGCATCGCGATGCCGTCGAGCTTGCCCTTGAGCTGCGGCAGGACCAGGGCGGTCGCCTTGGCGGCACCCGTCGTGGTCGGGATGATGTTCTCGGCGGCGGCGCGGGCGCGGCGCAGGTCCGAGTGCGGGAAGTCCAGGATGCGCTGGTCGTTGGTGTACGCGTGGACCGTCGTCATGAGGCCCTTGACGATGCCGAAGTTCTCGTCCAGAACCTTGGCCATCGGGGCGACACAGTTGGTCGTGCAGGACGCGTTGGAGATGACGTGGTGGTTGGCCGCGTCGTACTTGTCCTGGTTGACGCCCATCACGATGGTGATGTCCTCGTCCTTGGCCGGAGCCGAGATGAGGACCTTCTTCGCGCCACCGGCGATGTGCTTCGCGGCGTCGGCCTTCTTGGTGAAGATGCCGGTCGACTCGATGACGATGTCGACGCCCAGCTCACCCCAGGGGATGTCGGCCGGGTTGCGCTCCGAGAGCACCTTGATGGTGTGGCCGTCGACGGTGATGGTGTCGGCGGTGTGGCTGACCTCTGCCTTGAGACGACCCAGGATGGTGTCGTACTTCAGCAGGTGGGCCGTGGTCGCGGTGTCACCCAGGTCGTTGACAGCCACGATCTCGATGTCCGCACCCTGCTCCAGCAGCGCGCGGAAGTAGTTACGACCGATGCGGCCAAAGCCGTTGATGCCTACGCGGATCGTCACGAACCGATCTCCTCGTTAGGTACGCCGGTTTTCGACGCCGGCGAGTTGTATGGGATGTCCCCGACCGCCTCCGACCCTACCTCTCCGGAGCCGCCGGGGTGACATCGAGCGGTGCCGTAAGAACGCGGGAAGCCCGTACTCCCCAGTAGGAATACGGGCCTCCGGGTGCCGTACGGCCCCCTCTGCGGCAATTACGCAGCGTCAACGGCCGCGAGCCGGCGGGCCGTTCCCCTCGCGGGGCGCGTACCGCCGGTACGGCTCAGCCGACCAGACCGTCGGCCAGCTCTTCGCTGAGAGTGGATTCCGTGCCGGGGATGCCCAGGTCCTGGGCCCGCTTGTCGGCCATCGCGAGGAGCCGGCGGATGCGGCCCGCGACCGCGTCCTTGGTCAGCGGCGGGTCGGCGAGGGCGCCCAGCTCCTCCAGCGACGCCTGCTTGTGCTCCATGCGCAGCCGCCCGGCGGCCGCCAGGTGCTCCGGGACCTCCTCGCCCAGGATCTCCAGGGCGCGGCCGACCCGGGCGCCCGCGGCGACCGCGGCCCGGGCGGAGCGGCGCAGGTTAGCGTCGTCGAAGTTGGCGAGGCGGTTCGCGGTGGCCCGGACCTCGCGGCGCATCCGGCGCTCCTCCCAGGCCAGCACCGACTCATGGGCGCCGAGCCGGGTGAGCAGAGCGCCGATCGCGTCGCCGTCGCGGACGACGACCCGGTCCACGCCGCGCACCTCGCGGGCCTTGGCCGCGATGGAGAGCCGGCGGGCGGCGCCGACCAGGGCGAGCGCGGCCTCCGGGCCGGGGCAGGTGACCTCCAGCGAGGAGGAGCGGCCGGGCTCGGTGAGCGAGCCGTGCGCCAGGAACGCCCCGCGCCAGGCGGCCTCGGCGTCGCAGGTGGCCCCCGAGACCACCTGCGGGGGGAGGCCGCGGATGGGGCGGCCCCGGCCGTCGACCAGGCCTGTCTGGCGCGCCAGCTGATCGCCGCCCGCCACCACCCGTACGACGTAGCGCGAGCCGCGCCGCAGCCCGCCGGGGGCCATCACGATGAGCTCCGAGCTGTGCCCGAAGATCTCCAGGATGTCCCGCTTGAGCCGGCGCGCCGCCATCGCGGTGTCCAGCTCCGCCTCGATCACGATCCGGCCGCTCACCAGGTGGAGCCCGCCCGCGAACCGGAGAATCGCCGAGACCTCTGCCTTCCTGCAGCAGGTCCGGGTCACGGGAAGCCGGGAGACTTCGTCCTTCACCGCCGGCGTCATCGCCATGGGCCGATCCTTCCATGCATCCGAAAAATACGGTCGTACGCGGCGGCCAACAGCTCCGGATCATGGATCGGAACGCCGTCGGGTGAGGCCACGGGCGCCAGCTCGACCGCGGCACCGAGCCGTTTGGCTGCGTCGGCGAGGGAATCGCGGTCGGGCACGGCGGCCTCGTCGGCCAGCACCACGTCCAGGGCGAGTTTAGGGGCGTGTCGTCCCAAAACCTCCAAATGACGCTGCGGTGAGAAGCCATCTGTTTCACCGGGCTGCGGTGCGAGATTCAACGAAAGGACCTTCCGGGCCTTCGTCTCGATCAGCGCGTCCAGCAGTTCGGGGACGAGCAGGTGCGGGATGACCGAGGAGAACCAGGAGCCCGGACCGAGGACCACCCAGTCCGCGTCCCGGACCGCGGCGACCGCCTCGGGCACGGCCGGCGGGTCGGCCGGGACCAGGTGCACGGACTGCACCTCGCCCGGGGTGAGGGCCACGGTGGCCTGTCCGCGCACGGTGTCCACGTCCTCCGGGCGGTCCGGGTCGTGGCCCTTGACGAGGGCCTGGAGCTCCAGCGGCACGGCGGACATGGGCAGCACCCGGCCGTGCGCGCCGAGCAGCTTGCCGACCAGGTCCAGGGCCTGGACGTGGTCGCCCAGCTGCTCCCAGAGGGCCACGATCAGCAGATTGCCGACCGCGTGCTCGTGCAGGTCGCCCTTGGACTGGAAGCGGTGCTGGATGACCTGGGCCCAGGTCTGGCCCCACTCGTCGTCGCCGCACAGGGCGGCCAGCGCCTTGCGCAGGTCGCCGGGGGGCAGGACGCCCAGCTCCTCGCGCAGCCGCCCGCTGGAGCCGCCGTCGTCGGCGACGGTGACCACGGCGGTCAGATCGCCGGTGATCCGGCGCAGCGCGGTGAGGGAGGCCGACAGGCCCATGCCGCCGCCGAGGGCGACGACCTTGGGCTGGGCGCCGCGCTTGCGCACGGAGAGCGCGGGCGCCGCACCCCGCAGTCGGCGCAGGCGCAGATTGCGACTGGTCACTCGCGCCCCATGTCCCTGTGTACGAGCACGGTCTCGATCCCCTCCGTGGCGAGCCGGGCCGCCAGCTTCTCGGACATCGCCACCGAGCGGTGCTTGCCGCCCGTGCAGCCCACCGCGATGGTCACATAGCGCTTGCCCTCGCGGCGGTAGCCCGCGGCGACGAGCTGGAGCAGTTCGGTGTACTGGTTGAGGAACTCCTTGGCGCCGGGCTGGTCGAAGACGTACGCCGACACCTCCTCGTTCAGCCCGGTGAAGGGGCGCAGCTCCGGGACCCAGTGCGGGTTCGGCAGGAAGCGGCAGTCGACCACCAGGTCGGCGTCGACCGGCAGGCCGTACTTGAAGCCGAAGGACATCACCGTGGCGCGCAGCTCCGGCTCCTCGTCGCCGGCGAACTGGGCGTCCATCTTGGCGCGCAGCTCGTGGACGTTGAGGCTGGAGGTGTCGATCACCAGGTCGGCGTCGCCGCGCAGCTCGCGCAGCAGGTCGCGCTCGGCGGCGATGCCGTCCACGATGCGGCCGTCGCCCTGGAGCGGGTGGGGGCGGCGGACCGACTCGAAGCGGCGGACCAGCGCGTCGTCGGAGGACTCCAGGAAGACCACCCGGCGGGTGACGCCCTTGGCGTCCAGGTCGGCGAGGGATTCGCGCAGGTTGTCGAAGAAGCGGCGGCCCCGCACGTCGACCACGACGGCGATCCGGGCCACGTTGCCCTGGGAGCGGGCGCCGAGCTCCACCATGGTGGGGATCAGCGCGGGCGGCAGGTTGTCCACGACGAACCAGCCGAGGTCCTCCAGACACTTGGCCGCTGTGCTGCGCCCGGCGCCGGACATGCCGGAGATGATCACCAGCTCCGGGATGGCCGTCGCGGCGTCGCCCGTCTCGGTCGGGGTGCCCGTACTCACGTGTGCTGCTCCGTCTGCTCGGTCCGTGCGGTCGTGCCCGTGTTCATGTTCGTGCTCGGTCATGTCGTGCTGCCCCCGTCGTCCTCTTCCATGATCTCTCCTGTGGCCGTGTTCACGGCGGGTGCGGCCGGGGCGGCCGCCGCGAGGGCGACGGCCACGGACTCCGCTGTCCTGCGGCCTATCCCGGGAACCTCGCAGATCTCTTCGATTGTCGCCTGCCGCAGCTTCTTGACGGAGCCGAAATGCTTGATCAGGGCCTGTTTCCGGGTGTCTCCGAGGCCGGGGACGGCGTCCAGCGGGCTGGCGCGGATGCGCTTGGCCCGCTTGGCGCGCTGGTAGGTGATGGCGAAGCGGTGCGCCTCGTCGCGGACGCGCTGGAGGAGATACAGGCCCTCGCTGGAGCGGGGCAGGACCACCGGGTCGTCGTCATCGGGCAGCCAGACCTCTTCGAGGCGCTTGGCGAGGCCGCAGACCGCGATGTCGTCGATGCCGAGCTCGTCCAGGGCCCGCTTGGCGGCGGCGACCTGCGGCTGCCCGCCGTCCACGACGAGGAGCTGCGGCGGGTACGCGAACCGCTTGGGGCGGCCGTCGTCCTCGCGGGACTCGTCGGCGGCCCGGGGGTCTCCGTCGCCCTCGCCCGGGACCGCCGGGACGGGGCCGGTGGGCGCCGGGGTCTCCTCCCACTCCCCCGTGCGCTCCTTCTCCTGGAGGTAGCGGCGGAAGCGGCGGCTGATCACCTCGTGCATCGAGCGGACGTCGTCCTGGCCCTCGAAGCCCTTGATCTGGAAGCGGCGGTACTCCCCCTTGCGGGCGAGACCGTCCTCGAAGACCACCATGGACGCGACGACGTCGTCGCCCTGGAGGTGCGAGATGTCGAAGCACTCGATGCGCAGCGGGGCGGTGTCCAGGTCCAGGGCTCCGGCGATCTCCTCCAGGGCCCGGGAGCGGGTGGTGAGGTCGGAGGCGCGCTTGGTCTTGTGCAGTCCGAGCGCCTGCTGGGCGTTGCGCTGGACGGTGACCATCAGGTCCTTCTTGTCGCCGCGCTGCGGGATGCGCAGGCTGACCAGGGAGCCGCGCCGGTCCGCGAGCCACTGGGAGACCGCCGCGGGGTCCGCGGGCAGCGCCGGGACCAGGACCTCCTTGGGGACGGCGTCGCCGCTCTCCTCCCCGTACAGCTGCTGGAGGGCGTGCTCCACGAGGCCGGAGGTGTCGACGTTCTCCACCTTGTCGGTGACCCAGCCGCGCTGGCCGCGGACCCGGCCGCCGCGCACGTGGAAGATCTGGACGGCGGCCTCCAGCTCGTCCTCGGCGACCGCGATGAGGTCGGCGTCGGTGGCGTCGGCGAGGACGACGGCGCTCTTCTCCATCGCGCGCTTCAGCGCCTCGACGTCGTCGCGCAGCCGCGCGGCCCGCTCGTACTCCATCTCCTCGGCGGCCGCCATCATGTCCTTCTCCAGGCGGCGGATGTACGTGCCGGTGCGGCCGGCCATGAAGTCGCAGAAGTCGTCCGCCAGTTCGCGGTGCTCCTCGGGGGTGACGCGGCCGACGCAGGGGGCCGAGCACTTGCCGATGTAGCCGAGGAGGCAGGGGCGGCCGGTCCGCGCGGCGTTCTTGAAGACACCGGCGGAGCAGGTGCGGACGGGGAAGACGCGGAGCATCAGGTCGACCGTCTCGCGGATCGCCCAGGCGTGCCCGTACGGACCGAAGTAGCGCACGCCCTTCTTCTTGGCGCCGCGCATCACCTGGACGCGGGGGAACTCCTCGTTGAGCGTGACCGCCAGGTAGGGATAGCTCTTGTCGTCGCGGTACTTGACGTTGAACCGGGGGTCGAACTCCTTGATCCAGGAGTACTCCAGCTGAAGCGCCTCGACCTCGGTGGCGACGACCGTCCACTCCACGGAGGCGGCCGTGGTCACCATCGTGCGCGTGCGCGGGTGGAGGCCGGAGAGGTCCTGGAAGTAGTTGGCCAGGCGCTGGCGCAGGCTCTTGGCCTTCCCGACGTAGATCACCCGGCGGTGTTCGTCGCGGAATTTGTAGACCCCCGGGGAGTCGGGGATCTGTCCCGGCTTGGGGCGGTAGCTGGAGGGGTCTGCCATGCTCCCCACCCTACTTGCGGGCAGTGACAGCGCGGGGTGCGCGGATGGCGCCGCGCTCCGGGGCAGGGGTGGGGAGCACCTGCCCCGGAGCGCGGGGTCGTGGGGGCCGCGGGGCCCGGTCATCCGGTCCGGCGGCGGCTCCTCAGGCGCAGGGCGGTGACGCCGCACAGGGCGAGTACGGCGACGGCGCCTCCGGCGGCCGCCATGGAGCCCGCGGTCAGGGCGGTCGCGGTCCCGGTGGTGGAGGCGGCGATGGCGGGGCCGGACCCCTTCTTCGCCTCGGGCCCGTAGCCGCCCGCCTCGCCCTTGCGGGCGTACGCGGACCCGGGGAGCTTGTCCGCGTAGGCGGCGTGGACCCGGGTGCGGTAGGCGGAGAGCGTCGTCCCCTGCTTGCCGACCGCCCGGACGGCGTCCTGGTCGAGCGGGAGGACCCGGTCGCCCTTCTGCGCGTACCAGGCGTCGATCTGGGGCTCGTGGAAGACGATGCCGCCGGGCAGCTTGCGGGCGCCGGCCGCGGTGTAGCGGGCCTCGTCGTCGCCGGTGGCGATGTTCACCACCCGCATCGCGCCGTCCTTGCCGGGTTCCGGCAGCGTCCAGAGCGACGCCTTCTGCCCGTCCGAGGAGACGGCGGTGCTGGCCAGGTAGTCGAGGGAGGCGACGGGAGCGCCCGGCTCGCCCGCGACGAATCCGGCGGACAGGGTGCGCACGGGCACGGCCTCGCCCTGGATGCGGGGTGCGGCGGCCTTCTCGGTGACGGCGCCCTCGCGGGCGAAGAACCGGGACAGGGTGTTCAGGGTGGTGGCGTCGGTGGCCGCCTCGTGGGCCGCGGCCAGGGCGGCGGGACCGGCCTGGGGGCCGTCGGCGGCGGCCGCCTGCGGGGCGGCGGTGAGGAGGGCCGTGCCGGCGAGGACACCGGCGGCGGCCAGGGCGGCGGCGAGGGGGCGGCGGACGCTCCCGTGACGGGTGGTGGTCATGGCGTCACGCCCCGATCCGGTAGAGCGAGTGGGTCCAGGAGAACTCGCTGTTGTTCACGTACCAGGAGTGCGAGGCCCAGTTGTAGCGGTTGCTGGAGGGCCAGGGGTCGCCCCAGTAGACGAGGCTGTTGGCGTCGTCGTAGCCGTACAGGACGTGCATGTGGCCGCCGCCCGACGACCACTGGATGCGGGTCTCGACCGGGCGTCCGGCGGCTATCTCGGTCTGCACGGTGGAGTAGCGCAGCCAGCCGCTGACGTACGAACCGGGGCTGATGCCCGCCCAGTACAGGGCGTTCTGCACGTTGTCGAGGGCCGCCTGCGAGTTGGGGCAGTCGTAGCCCTGGGCGCGGTTGAAGGCGGCGTTGCAGAACTCGTTCTGGCTGTAGTTGCGGCCGTACCAGGTGGCGATGGTGTTGCCGGACGCGGCCCAGCACCAGTTGGTCTTCTGCTGGGCCTGCATCGTGATGTTGAGCCGCTTGGTGGCGGCGAGGGCGGCCGTCGGGGCGGACGCGGTCCGGACCTGGGCGGTGGCGGTTGCGGTGGCGGCGGCGATGCGGGGCTGGTCGGCGGCGGTGGCGGTCGCCGTGGGGACGGCGAGCAGCAGGGCGGCCAGTACGGCTGTCACCGACAGCCGGGCCGGCCTGGTTGCTGGGTGGCGCATGACGTTCCTCCCGGGGCGGGGGGTGGGGGTTCCGAGGAGCGCGTCCGGACGCTGTGGAGGAGCATCAACCGTTGTCGGGGACGGGTCAACACGCTTGAATGCGGGTGAACACCGCGGTGTGAACGTCCGGGGCCGAGGTGTGAACGCGCGCCCCCGGCCACCTGCGGACCGGCATCCGTCGGCGCGGCCCCGTGCCCGGCCGGCGTGAACGTTCACCAGGAGGACCCATGCGGCACACCGAGGCCGAACTGGCGCAGGTGCTGCACACCGGCCCGTTCCACCTGGCCCTGCGCACCGCGCTGTCGGTGCGCGGCCTGCCGCTCCAGCGGGTCCGGCACCATCTCGCGCACCGGGGGATCAAGCTCGGTGTGACCAGCCTGAGTTACTGGCAGCAGGGCGCCCGCCGCCCGCAGCGTCCGGAGTCGCTGCGCGCCGTGAAGGCCCTGGAGGAGGTCCTCGCCCTGCCGCCGAACTCGCTGCTCGGACTCCTGGACACCGAGGAGCCCCGTCCGGACACCGAGCGCCCGCCCGCGCGCACGTACCGCTCGCTGGTGGAGACGTCCGGGGCCGTGGAGCGGCTGCTCGCGGACATGGAGTCACCCGCGGACGGCGGGCTGCACACGGTGGGCCACCAGGAACGGGTACGGATCGGGCCGGGGCGCCAGATGCAGCAGCGGGCCTCGCAGCACGTGGTGCGCGCCCACCGGGACGGCATCGACCGCTATCTCGCGGTGTACGTGGGGGATCCGGGCTGCGATCCGGCGCGGGTCGAGGTGCGCGCCCGGGAGAACTGCCGGACGGGCCGGGTCCGCTGGGACCGGGAGACCGGGGTGCTGATCGCCGAGCTGCTGTTCGACACCCGGCTGCGGGCGGGCGACACGTACCTCTTCGGCTACGGCTTCGAGGACGGCACGGGCGGGCCGTGCGGCGAGTACATGCGCGGCTTCACCTTCGGCGGCGGGCAGTACGTGCTCCAGGTCGGGTTCGCCGAGGAGGCGCTGCCGGTACGGTGCCGGAGCTTCGCCCAGGCGTCGGCGGGCGCGCCCCGGGGCGCGCGGGCGGAGCTCACGCTGACCGGCCGGCACCGGACCGTGCATCTGGTGGAGCAGGGGGTGCGGCCGGGGCTGGTCGGGATCGACTGGGACTGGGAGTAAACGGGGGGCTGCCGGGTCAGGCGTCGGGGCCCGCGATCAGCCTTCCGCCCTCGACGCGGACCGGGACGGCGGGCAGCGGCACGGTCGCGGGGCCGTGGATGGCCTTGCCGGTCGTGGTGTCGAAGCGGCTGCCGTGGCAGGGGCAGTGGCCCTCGTTCTTCTCGACCTTGTCCAGCAGGCAGCCGGCGTGGGTGCACTGGGCACTGAACGCCTTGAACTCCCCCTTGGCCGGGCAGGTCACGACGACGCGCTGCTCGCGGTAGAGCTTGGACTCGCCGACGGGGACCTCGTCGGGCGCGCCGAGCTCGACGGGGGCGGTGGGGGTCGGCGTCTCGGCGTGGCCGAGCTTCGAGTCGGTCGAGCAGGCGGCGGCGCCCAGCCCGGCGACGCCGGCGAGAGCGGCGCCCTTCAGCACGGTGCGGCGGGCGGCGGGCTGGCCGGACATGCGGTCTCCACGGGTCGGGCGGTCAGATCGGGAAACCGTGCCGGGGCTGCCCGGGGCGGCCGCGGCATCGGTGACGTAACCGACGATACCGGCGGAGACGGGCGCCTCCGCGCGGGGGCCTGTCGTGGCTCGCCGGGGCCGGGAGCGCGGCGAGGCGGCGGCCGGCGCGCTGGGAGAGCCGGGAACGCGGCGAGGCGGCGGCCCCCCGTCGGCAGGGGCCGCCGCCTCGCACCGGGTGTCCGGTGTCAGCCCTTGCGGGCGCGGGCCGTCTTCTTGGCGGCCGTTTTCTTGGCGGTCGTCTTCTTCGTCGCGGCCGCCTTCGTCGCCGTCTTGGCCGTCGCCGTCTTCCTCGCGGCCGGGGCGGACTTCGCGGCCTTCTTCCCGGCCGGCTTACGCGCGGCCGGAACAGCGGCCTCGCTGACCCGGTCGGCGTCCAGGATGTCCTGGAGGAACTTCCCGGTGTGGCTGGCGGGGGCGCCCGCCACGTATTCCGGGGTGCCCTCGGCGATGACCAGGCCGCCGCCGCTGCCGCCCTCGGGGCCCATGTCCACGACCCAGTCGGCGGTCTTGATGACGTCGAGGTTGTGCTCGATGACGATCACCGAGTTCCCCTTGTCGACCAGGCCGGAGAGCACCTTGATCAGCTTGGAGATGTCCTCGAAGTGCAGACCGGTGGTCGGCTCGTCCAGGACGTAGACCGTGCGGCCGGTGGAGCGCTTCTGGAGCTCGCTGGCGAGCTTGACCCGCTGGGCCTCACCGCCGGAGAGCGTCGGCGCGGACTGGCCGAGCCGCACATAGCCGAGGCCGACCTCGTTCAGCGTGCGCAGATGACGGGCGATCGTGGGGACGGCCTCGAAGAACTCCAGGCCCTCCTCGATCGGCATGTCCAGCACCTCGGCGATGGACTTGCCCTTGTAGTGGACCTCCAGGGTCTCCCGGTTGTAGCGCGCACCGTGGCAGACCTCGCACGGGACGTACACGTCGGGCAGGAAGTTCATCTCGATCTTGATCGTGCCGTCGCCGGAGCAGTTCTCGCAGCGGCCGCCCTTGACGTTGAAGGAGAACCGGCCCGGCAGATAACCGCGGACCTTGGCCTCCATCGTCTCCGCGAACAGCTTGCGGACGTGGTCGAAGACGCCGGTGTACGTGGCCGGGTTGGACCGGGGCGTACGGCCGATGGGCGACTGGTCGACGTGCACCACCTTGTCGACCAGGTCGTCCCCGTCGACCCGGGTGTGCCGGCCGGGCACCGACTTGGCGCCGTTCAGCTCGCGGGCCAGGTGGGTGTAGAGGATGTCGTTGACCAGCGTCGACTTGCCGGAGCCGGAGACCCCGGTGACGGCGGTCAGCACGCCGAGCGGGAAGGAGACGTCGATGTCCCGGAGGTTGTTCTCCCGGGCGCCGTGCACCGTGAGCAGCCGCGAGGGGTCCACGGGACGCCGCACGTCGGGGACGGGGATCGACCGCTTGCCGGTCAGATACTGCCCGGTGACCGACTTGTCGTTGGCCAGCAGCTCCTTGAGCGAGCCGGAGTGGACGACCTTGCCGCCGTGCTCACCGGCGCCGGGGCCGATGTCGACCACCCAGTCGGCGACCTTGATGGTGTCCTCGTCGTGCTCCACGACGATGAGCGTGTTGCCCATGTCCCGGAGGCGGACCAGGGTCTCGATCAGCCGGTGGTTGTCGCGCTGGTGCAGTCCGATGGAGGGCTCGTCCAGCACGTAGAGCACGCCGACGAGGCCGGAGCCGATCTGCGTGGCGAGCCGGATGCGCTGGGCCTCGCCGCCGGACAGGGTGCCCGCGGCGCGGTTCAGCGAGAGGTAGTCCAGGCCGACGTCGACCAGGAACTTCAGCCGCTCGTTGACCTCCTTGAGGACCCGCTCGGCGATCTTCTTGTCGCGCGCGTTCAGCTTGAGGCGGCCGAGGAATTCGGCGCACTCGCTGATCGACATCGCGGAGACCTCGGCGATGGACTTCTCCATCACCGTGACCGCGAGGACGATCGGCTTGAGCCGGGTGCCCTCACAGGTCGGGCACGGGACCTCGCGCATGTACCCCTCGAAGCGCTCCCGGCTGGAATCGCTCTCGGCCTCGGAGTGCCGCCGCTTGACGAACTGGACGGCGCCCTCGAAGGACGGGGTGGTGTAGGCGCGCTCGCGCCCGTACCGGTTGCGGTAGCGGACCTCGGTCTGGATCTTGTGGCCGTGCAGCAGGGCCTTCTTGGCGCGCTGCGGCAGCCCGGCCCAGGGGATGTCCGTACGGAAGCCGAGGGCTTCGGCCAGGGCGTTGATCTGGCGGCCGAAGTACTCCTTGGTGTGGCCGTGGGACCAGGGGTGGATGGCGCCCTCGTCCAGGGACTTCTCCTCGTCCGGGACGATCAGCTCTGGGTCGACCTCCATCCGCGTACCGATGCCGGTGCAGTCGGGGCAGGCGCCGAACGGGGAGTTGAAGGAGAAGGAGCGCGGCTCCAGCTCCTCGAAGGAGAGGTCGTCGTACGGGCAGTAGAGGTGCTCCGAGTACATCCGCTCGCGCTCGGGGTCGTCCTCGGGGAGGTCCACGAAGTCGAGTACGACCATGCCGCCGGAAAGGCCGAGCGCGGTCTCGACGGAGTCCGTCAGCCGGCGCTTGGCGCTGTCCTTCACGGTGAGGCGGTCGATGACGACCTCGATGGTGTGCTTCTCCTGCTTCTTGAGCGTGGGCGGCTCGGAGAGCTGGATCGTGGCGCCGTCCACCCGGGCGCGGCTGTAGCCCTTGGTCTGGAGGTCCGAGAACAGGTCCACGAACTCGCCCTTGCGCTCGCGCACCAGCGGCGAGAGCACCTGGAAGCGGCTGCCCTCGGGCAGGCCGAGGACCTTGTCCACGATGGCCTGCGGCGACTGGCGCGAGATCGGGCGGTGGCACTCGGGGCAGTGCGGCTTGCCGATCCGGGCGAAGAGCAGCCGGAGGTAGTCGTAGACCTCGGTGATGGTGCCGACCGTCGAGCGCGGGTTGCGCGAGGTCGACTTCTGGTCGATGGAGACGGCGGGCGACAGGCCCTCGATGAAGTCGACGTCCGGCTTGTCCATCTGGCCGAGGAACTGCCGGGCGTACGAGGAGAGCGACTCCACGTAGCGCCGCTGGCCCTCGGCGAAGATCGTGTCGAACGCGAGCGACGACTTGCCCGACCCGGAGAGCCCGGTGAAGACGATGAGGGAGTCGCGGGGAAGGTCGAGCGAGACGTTCTTGAGGTTGTGCTCGCGAGCGCCACGGACGATGAGACGGTCGGCCACGCCGGTCCGCACCTTTCTGGAGAGAGTTGGGGGAACTGAGCCCCCGGCCCAGGGTATGGGGGGCGCCACAGCGGTGTACGAAGCTTTCGACTTCGAGCGTATAGCACGCACATTCGAATTGCGGACGGCTGAGAACTCCTTCACCCGAACGAGTGGCCGCAGCTAGGCTCGGCCCCATGACTGATCATGCGCACGACCTGGCAGCACTCCGGGAAGCGACGGATCGGCTGCTCGGAGCCACCGGAAAACTGGACGACGCGGCGCTGTCCGAGCCGTCACGCCTGCCGGGCTGGAGCCGCGGTCATGTCATCGCGCACCTCTCCCGTAACGCCGACGCGCTCGCAAATGTTCTCCGCGGCCTGCCGATGTACGCAGACAGCGAAACCCGGGACCGCGACATCGAGCGGGACGCCTCCCGGCCCCAGGAGCAGCAGCTCGCCGACCTGACGGCGAGCGCGGCCCGTTTCGTGGAGGCGGCGGCCGAGCCCGCGGACTGGTCGCGCACGGTGACCCTGCGCAACGGTTTGACGGACTCGGCCGCGCGCGTGCCCTTCCGGCGCCGCGGCGAGGTGGAGCTGCACCACGTCGACCTGGGCGTGGGCTACGAGCTGGAGGACCTGCCGGAGGAGTTCACCGCGCGGGAGATCGACTTCCTGGCCGAGCGGTTCGGCAGGCACCCCGAGGTCGTGTCGACGGCAGTCGTCGACGACACCGGGCGGGTGTGGACGACCGGCGGCGGCGCGGAGGGCGGGCCCGTCGCCGTCCGGGGCACGGCGCCCGAGCTGCTGGGGTGGCTCAGCGGTCGGCGCGACGGCTCGTCGCTCACGGTCGAAGGCGGCACGCTTCCGGCGCTGCCCCCGCTATAGGCTGAGGAACATGACGTACAGCGGAGCGGTGAGGGTCGGCGGGCCCGCCGATGTGCACGAGCTGACGGATCTGATGATCTCGAAGGTCGCCGTCGGCCCGATGGACAACAACGCCTATCTGCTGCGCTGCCGGGCCACCGGCGAGCAGCTGCTGATCGACGCGGCCGACGAGGCCGGGACGCTGCTGCGGCTGATCGGTGACGACTCGATCCTCTCCGTCGTCACCACCCACCGGCACCGCGACCACTGGCGGGCCCTGGCCGAGGTCGTCGCCGCGACCGGGGCGCGCACCTTCGCGGGGCGGTTCGACGCCGAGGGCATCGAGGTGCCGACGGAGGTCCTGGTCGAGGACGGCGACACGATCCGGGTGGGCGAGGTGGCGCTCACCGCCCGCCATCTCACCGGGCACACCCCGGGGTCGATCTCGCTCCTGTACGACGACCCGCACGGGGCGCCGCACCTGTTCACCGGGGACTGCCTCTTCCCCGGCGGCGTCGGCAACACGCACAAGGACCCCGAGGCGTTCGCGAGCCTGCTGCACGACGTGGAGACCAAGCTCTTCGCGCCGCTGCCGGACGAGACCTGGGTCTACCCGGGCCACGGGCGCGACACCACGCTGGGGGACGAACGGCCCCACCTGCCCGAGTGGCGCGCCCGGGGCTGGTGAGGCGGGACCGTCCGTCCCGTACCGCTGCGGCTAGACGCGGTCCCCGGTCTTCGCCTCGCGGGCCTCGGCCTCGGCCTTCTTCTTGTTGGCCATGAGGCTGGTGATCGTGGTGATGATCAGCACCCCGCAGATCACGCCGAGCGAGACCGGGATGGAGATCTCGGGGACGTGCACCCCCGACTCGTGCAGGGCGTGCAGCACCAGCTTGATCCCGATGAAGCCGAGGATCACCGACAGCCCGTAGCTGAGGTGGACCAGCTTCTCCAGCAGACCGCCGATCAGGAAGTACAGCTGGCGCAGGCCCATCAGGGCGAAGGCGTTGGCGGTGAAGACGATGTACGGGTCCTGGGTGAGGCCGAAGATCGCGGGGATGGAGTCCAGCGCGAACAGCACGTCGGTGGTGCCGATGGCGAGCATGACGACCATCAGCGGGGTCATGACGCGCTTGCCGTTGTTGCGGATGAAGAGCTTGGTGCCGTGGTACCGGTCGGCGACACCGAAGCGGCGCTCGATGCTCTTCAGGAGGCGGTTCTCCTCGAACTCCTCGTCCTCGTCGTCCGCCCGCGCCTCCTGGATGAGCTTCCAGGCGGTGTAGATCAGGAACGCGCCGAAGATGTAGAAGATCCACGAGAAGTTGGCGATGACCGCGGCGCCGGCCGCGATGAAGATCGCGCGCAGCACCAGTGCGATCAGCACACCGATCAGCAGCACCCGCTGCTGGAGGTGGGAGGGCACCGAGAACTTCGCCATGATCAGCACGAAGACGAAGAGGTTGTCGACGCTGAGCGACTTCTCGGTGATGTACCCGGCGAAGAACTCGCCCGATGCCTGGGTCTCGCCGAAGACGAGCAGCCCGAGGCCGAAGAGGGCGGCCAGCACGATCCAGACGATCGTCCAGATCCCGGCTTCCTTGGTCGACACGTCATGGGGCTTGCGCCCGATGAAGAAGTCGACGGCGATGAGGGCGCACAGACCAAAGATGGTCAGCGCCCAGAGGGTCCATGAAACGTCCACTGCGCCTCCGGCAGTTCGCTACGGGCTACTGATCAGCGTCGTCGCTGCCGGAGGTCTCTTCCACCCGGGCGCACGGGCTGCGCGCCTGGGCCGGCGCCCCGGGACCGGTCACAGTCCGTACTGACGGGAACGCCGCGTATGGGAGTACTCCCCTCCGCTCCATGAACGGTACAGGAAATACCAAAGAAAGGTAAAGAGAAGCCTAAAGAATCTCCAAAAGAGCAGGTCAGGTGCGGTTTACCAAAGCCTTTACGGGACTCTGCGGCTCAGCGGTGCCCGGTGCGGCGGGCATGCGCCACCCGCTCCAGCACCTGGTCCAGGACCGCGCTCCCCGGCGGTGTCCTGGGCGGCTCGTACGTCCACGCGTGACCGACCCAGGGGTCGGCCAGATGGTCGTCGGCGACCGGGGTGACCCGCAGCAGCGAGCGCCACAGCGGGTCCAGGATCGGGCCGTACTCGGACGCCTCCTCCCGGTCCGCGACCATCATCAGGTGGACGCCCACGGACGGCCCCTCGTCGGCGAGGTAGCGCAGCTGGGTCACCGCCCGGTCGTCGAAGCCGTGCGGGAAGTCGTTGACGATCAGCAGCTGCTCGGCCGGGTCCAGGTCCGGCGGCAGCGAGTCGGCGGCACCGGCCCGGATCGCCATCTGCACCAGGTCCACCCGCCGGGTGAGGTGGGTGAGGACCGAGGAGACGCCCTGCGCCCCGGCGGCGGGCGGCGAGGGCAGCACCCCGGAGCGGACCAGCGGGGCGAGCGCCCCGGCGGCCGATCCGGCCGGGTCGATGACGTGGACCGTGAACTCGTTCGGCGGGTAGACCGCCAGCAGCCGGGCCGCGTGCAGCACGGCGGTCTCCATCGCGAGCCTGCGCAGCTGGTCCGGGCCGGTCAGCGCGGCGGCCTCGGAGGCGGTGCGCCCGCTGTCGATCCACATGCCCCGCTCCAGCGGCAGCCGGACGAGGAGCGGGATGCGCAGGTCGGCGCGCTCCGGGAGGTGGAGGTCGCCGATGCGCAGCGCCATGGGGATCTCCATCGGCACCCGGTAGCCGTGCCAGACGGGGTTGTCCCAGCCCGCGTACGGGGCGGGGAGCGCGGGCTCCACGACGGCGGACTCGGCGTCGAGCTGGGCGAGGTCGCGGTCCAGGGACTCGCGGGCGCGGGAGGTCAGCTCGTCGCGCTTGGCGCGCGCCTCCTCGCGGGCCCGGTCCCCCGCGCCCCCGATGCGGCTGCGCGGGTCGGACAGGGTGCGCTCCAGCTCCTGGTCCATCCGGGACTCGGCGAAGTCGACGGCGCTGCGGTAGGCGGCGACGGCGCGGGCCAGGTCCTCGAACATGCCCCACACCTGGTTGTACAGGCGCTCGTCCATGGACCAGCCGGTGGCGTCCCCGGCGACGGGCTGGGCGGGCTGCCCCGGCTGCGCGGGCGGCGCGGCCGGGGGCGGCGGCGGGGGCGCGGTGGACTGGCGGCGCGGGTGCGCGTAGTTGACCGGGCCGCCCGGGGCGGCCGGCTCCGCCAGCGGCTCGGGCTGCGCGGGTGCGGCCGGCTGAGGCGTGGCGGGCGCGGGCGGCGGGACGGGCGGCTGCCCGTTGCCCGGGGCGGGGGCCGGGGTGGGCGCGTGCCTGACCCGGTCGCCCTCCGGGGTGCGGGGCGGCGGCGGGGCCACCGAGCGGGCGAGGCCCCGGGCGACCGCGTCCTGAATGGTCCCGGCCAGCTCGGCGGCTCGGTCCACGCCCTGGTCGGCGAGCATGGCCGCGAGGCCGCCCGCGTATCCCTGGCCGACCGCGCGGACCTTCCAGGCGCCCTGGCGGCGGTACAGCTCCAGGGCGGCGACCGCGGACTCGCTGTCGAGGCCGGTCAGCGTGAAGGTGGCGATCTCGGCGCCGTCGAGGCCGGTGACCGCGACGAAGGGCGAGGCGACGGCGCCGAACCGGGTCGGTCCGCCGGCGCCGAGCGGGAGGGCCAGCAGCACCGTGACCCGGTGGACCCCTTCGGGCAGGGCGTCCAGGTCGACGGCGAGGCGGTGGTCGGCGGCGGCCTGCCGGGAGACTTCGAGGCCGTGCAACTGCGGCGATCCGGGGTGGGCGATCCACTCGACGCCGGCCACCCTGCCCTGCTCGTCACCGAGCGTGGCACCGGCGACGACGGGCGCCCCGGCCGATATCCGGATCTCCAGACGGGTCTGGGGCAAGGTGTGGTTCTGCCCCCGGACCAGCTCGGCCGTCATTGCCCTGTCCCCTCGACGTATTACCGCTGGTGTTGGTGAAGTATGCGGGCAGCTCCCGGTGGCCGATGCCGCCGGGAGCTGCGCGTACCGCGATGCGGACCTCGTGGTCCGGTGTGCCGTCCTACAGGTGCGGCAGGATCGCCGGCATGAGGTCCTGGAAGGTGCGGCCGTTGGCCGGGGTGCCGATGGCGGTCATCTTCCAGGCGTTGCCCGCCCGGTGCACCTTCGCCATGATCTGCGCGGTGTACTGCCCGCCGCCGTCCAGCGTGTAGCGGGCGAGCTCCTGGCCGTTGGTCTCGTCCACGATGCGGCAGAAGGCGTTCTGCACCTCCTGGAACGTCTGGCCGGTGAAGGAGTTCACCGTGAAGACGATCTGGTCGATGTGGACCGGCACCCGCTGGAGGTCCACGAGGATCGCCTCGTCGTCGCCGCCGGAACCGGCGCCGCCCACGAGGTTGTCCCCGGTGTGGCGCACCGAGCCGTCGTCGCTGGTGAGGTGCCGGAAGAATACGACGTCGACCGGCTGCTTGTCGGCGAACAGGACGGCCGAGGCGTCCAGGTCGATCTCCCGGGTGCGCGAGCCGAACAGACCGCGGCGCGGTGCCGCCTGCCAGCCGAGCCCCATCCGTACCGCGGTCAGGGTCCCCCCGTCGCTCTTCTGCAGGCTGATGGCCTGACCCTTGGTCATATTGACCGTCACGCGCTGTCCCCTCTCCGCATTCCCCGCAACCGTCCTTGTGCGGTTTCCCAGCACCCTACGCAGTGGTGTCACCCGCGCGGAGGGCCTGGGCCGTTTTGTGTCGGTCCTGCAACATGCCGTCCGAAGCGCCCCGGCCGGTCAGGCCAGACCGGCCTCGCGCATCTGGCGGAGCTCCTTCTTCAGCTCGCCCACCTCGTCGCGCAGCCGGGCGGCGACCTCGAACTGGAGGTCGGCCGCGGCGGCGCGCATCCGGTCCGTCATCTCCTCGATGATCCCGGCCAGTTCGGTCGCCGGGCGGTCGGTGACCGCCGCGGCGGCCTTGCCCGCCTTGCCGGCCTTCGCGGACTTCCCGGCCGTCGCCGCCTTGCCGTCGCCGGGGACGGCGTGCTTGCCGAGGGCGGGCACCGGTGCCTTGCCCTCCTTGCCCTGGCGGTAGCCGGTGCCGAGCAGCTGCTCGGTGTCGATCTCCTCGCGGGCGATGGTGGCGACGATGTCGTTGATCTTCTTGCGCAGCGGCTGCGGGTCGATGCCGCGCTCGGTGTTGTACGCGATCTGCTTCTCGCGGCGGCGGTTGGTCTCGTCGATGGCCTGCGCCATGGCCGGGGTGACCTTGTCCGCGTACATATGGACCTGGCCCGAGACGTTGCGCGCCGCGCGGCCGATGGTCTGGATCAGCGAGGTGCCCGACCGCAGGAAGCCCTGCTTGTCGGCGTCGAGGATGGCCACGAGGGACACCTCGGGCAGGTCCAGGCCCTCGCGCAGGAGGTTGATCCCGACCAGGACGTCGTACTCGCCGGAGCGCAGCTCGCGCAGCAGCTCGATGCGGCGCAGCGTGTCGACGTCGCTGTGGAGGTAGCGGACCTGGATGCCGAGCTCCAGGAAGTAGTCGGTCAGGTCCTCCGCCATCTTCTTGGTGAGCGTGGTGACCAGGACCCGTTCGTCGCGCTCGGCGCGCGTCCGGATCTCGTGCACCAGGTCGTCGATCTGGCCCTCGGTGGGCTTGACGACGACCTCGGGGTCGACCAGGCCGGTCGGACGGATGATCTGCTCCACGAAGCCGTCGCCGCGGGACATCTCGTAGTTGCCCGGGGTGGCGGAGAGGTAGACCGTCTGGTTGATCCGCTGGAGGAATTCCTCCCACTTCAGCGGGCGGTTGTCCAGGGCGGACGGCAGCCGGAAGCCGTGGTCGACCAGGGTCCGCTTGCGGGAGGCGTCGCCCTCGTACATGGCGCCGATCTGCGGGACCGTGACGTGCGACTCGTCCAGCACCAGGAGGAAGTCCTCCGGGAAGTAGTCGAGGAGGGTGTTGGGGGCGGTGCCGGGGGAACGGCCGTCGAAGTGCATCGAGTAGTTCTCGACACCGGAGCAGGTGCCGATCTGGCGGAGCATCTCGATGTCGTACGTCGTACGCATGCGGAGCCGCTGGGCCTCCAGCATCTTGCCCTGCTTCTCCAGCTCGGCCAGGCGCTCCTCCAGCTCCCGCTCGATGCCGCTGACGGCCTTCTCCATGCGCTCGGGACCCGCCACGTAGTGGGTGGCGGGGAAGACGTGGAGGGACTGGTCCTCGCTGATGACCTCGCCGGTCAGCGGGTGCAGCGTGGACAGCGCCTCGATCTCGTCGCCGAACATCTCGATGCGGACGGCGAGCTCCTCGTAGACCGGGAAGATCTCGATGGTGTCGCCGCGCACCCGGAAGGTGCCCCGGGTGAAGGCCAGGTCGTTGCGCGTGTACTGGATCTCCACGAAGCGGCGCAGCAGCTGGTCGCGGTCGACCTCGTCGCCCACCTTGAGCTGGACCATGCGGTCCACGTACTCCTGCGGCGTACCGAGGCCGTAGATGCAGGAGACGGAGGCGACCACGACGACGTCGCGCCGGGTGAGCAGCGAGTTGGTCGCGGAGTGGCGCAGCCGCTCGACCTCCTCGTTGATCGAGGAGTCCTTCTCGATGTAGGTGTCCGACTGCGGGACGTACGCCTCGGGCTGGTAGTAGTCGTAGTACGAGACGAAGTACTCGACGGCGTTGTTGGGCAGGAGCTCGCGGAACTCGTTGGCCAGCTGGGCGGCGAGCGTCTTGTTCGGCGCCATCACCAGCGTCGGGCGCTGGAGCTTCTCGATCATCCACGCGGTGGTCGCGGATTTACCGGTGCCGGTCGCGCCGAGGAGCACGACGTCCTTCTCACCTGCGCGGACGCGCTTCTCCAGCTCGGCGATGGCCGTGGGCTGGTCGCCGCTGGGCTGATAGGGACTGATGACCTCGAAAGGCGCCACCGTACGTTCGATCTTCGAGACTGGCCGCATGCAACCACCGTACGACCCGCCACTGACAACCGGCCCGGTTCACCAGTCCGCGGGCCCCACGGCGTCGCGCGGGCGGGAGTGGAAGGAGGCCGGGTCGGCGTGGGTGCCGAAGCGCGGGACCTGGCGCTGGGCCGGGATGCCGGGGGCCCGGGCGGCGCGCGGGTCGTCCCAGTCGGGCGTGCCCATGACCACCAGCGGGTCGAACATGACCACGACGGCGGCCAGCAGCAGGAAGCAGGCGGGGCCGAGCAGCATGGGCACCAGCAGCGAGCCCGCGCTGTCGCCGGAGGCGTGGGCGGCGGTCGAAGCGGCGGGGTGCAGATGGACCCGGAGCGCGGCCATGCCGGTGTAGTGCATGCCGCTCACGGCGACGCCCATCACGACGCTCGCGCCGAGGCTGGGCAGGAAGCCGTGGATGGAGACGGCGGCCCACAGCGCGGCGGTCGAGGCGACGACGGCGATGACCACGGAGAGGCCCACGGTCACCGTGTCGTACTCGAACTGCCCATCAAGACGCATTCCCGCCATGCCGAGGTAATGCATGGAGGCCACACCGAGCCCGGTGATCGTGCCTCCCGTCACCAGGGCCATGCGGGTGGCGCCCCGGTACCCGACCAGGAAGATCCCGATGCCGACCATCACGATCGCCACGGCGAGGCTGGCGAAGGTGATCGGTTTGTCGTAGCCGATCGGCACCTCTTCGACGGAGAAGCCCGTCATCGCGATGAAGTGCATGGTCCAGATGCCCGAACCTATGGAGGTCGCCCCGAGAGCCAGCCAGCCGGCCCGGAAGGAACGCTCGGTACGCAGTGACCGCGTGGTGCAGCGCAGGCCCAGCGCCGCGCCGAGGCACGCCATCAGGAACGCCGCCGCAGGGGTCACCGCTCCGTAGCTGAAGCCGTCGATCGTGCCCTGCATCCTTGTACGCCCTTCGCAGCAGCAAGCCCGGGTCGGGACGATCCCAGGGCCCTGTCGTCCGGGCGCGGGGCCCGGCAGACACAACAGAAGTGCCGCATCTTATCGACCGGGCCGACAGCGGGTGACGCGGTCCCTTCACACAGTGGCCATCCTGCGCCTGTCCCGTGTTCGGGGACGGCTGGGACGCTCGGGCCGTCCGCAACTCTGACGCAAGGAGTCCACGTGCACGCAGGCACCGCTACCGCCTCCGTCGCCGCCGCTGCCGTCATGGGCGCCGGCACGTTGCTGATGCCGAATCCGGGCACCCCGGTCGCGGAGATCCCGCTGCCCCGGCACCCGGTCCAACAGGTCGCCCCGGTCCGCCGGGCCTCCGACGCCGCGGCGGACCACCCGCGCGTCTACGCCCACCGGGGCGCCTCGGCCTACGCCCCCGAGAACACGCTCAGGTCCGTGGACAAGGCCGACGCGCTGGGCTTCGACTGGGTGGAGAACGACGTCCAGCTGACCAGGGACGGGGTGGTGGTCGTCATCCACGACACCGATCTCAAGCGGACGACGAACGCCGAGGAGGTGTTCCCGGAGCGTGCGCCCTGGGCGGTCAAGGACTTCACGGCCGCCGAGATCTCCCGGCTGGACGCGGGCAGCTGGTTCGGGCCCGCGTACGCCGGGACCCGGGTGCCGACCCTCCACCAGTATCTGAAGCGGATCGGCCACAACGGGCAGAACCTCCTGCTGGAGATCAAGAGCCCGGAGAGCTACCCGGGGATCGAGCGGGCGACCCTCCGGGTGCTGGGTGAGGAGGGCTGGCTGGACACGAGCCACGTCCGCAGCCGCCTGGTGATCCAGAGCTTCGGGGCCGACAGCCTGCGTACGGTGCACTCCCTGCGCCCGGACCTGGTCACCGGTTTCCTCGGCGCCCCGGCCGTCTCCGAGCTGCCCGCGTACGCGGCGTTCGCCGACCAGATCAACCCCTCGTACACGGGCCTGTCGGGCAGCTATGTGACGGCGGTGCACGCCCTGAAGGGCCCGCACGGCAAGGCGCTCCAGGTGAACTCCTGGACGGTGAACGACGCGGCCGCCGCCCGCCGGGTCGAGTCCATGGGGGTGGACGGGATCATCACGAACACCCCCGACGTGGTGCGCGCGGCGACGCGGGGCTGAGTCCGCCGGGCCCCGTTGTCAGTGGGCCGCCGTACGGTGGTGGCATGGACAGCAACGGGGTCGTCGAGTGGGCCGTGGTCGAGAGCGGCATCGGTCCGTTGATGCTGGCCGCGACGGAGACGGGGCTGGTGAGCGTCGTCTTCCACGCCCGCCCGGAGATACGGGACAGGGCGCTGGACCGGCTGCGCGGCCGGCTCGGCGCGGAGCCGGCCGAGGCCCCCGGCTCCGCCCGGCTGGCCGAGCCGGTGCGCCAGTTCGAGGCGTACTTCGCGGGGACGCTGCGGGAGTTCTCGCTCGGCCTGGACTGGTCGCTGACCGCCGGCTTCAACCGCCAGGTGCTCCAGGAGCTGGCGCGGGGCGTGCCGTACGGGACGGTCGCCGGTTACGGGGAGCTGGCCGAGCGGGTCGGACAGCCGGGCGCGGCCCAGGCGGTGGGCGCGGCGATGGGGTCCAATCCTCTTCCTGTGGTGGTGCCGTGCCACAGGGTGGTGGAGAGCGACGGCGGGATTGGCGGGTTCGGCGGCGGTCTGGAGACCAAGCGGCAGCTGCTGGCGCTGGAAGGGGTGCTGCCGGAGCCGCTGTTCTGAGCGGTGCCGTCAGGCGGGGTCAGGGTCCGCGTCCGGCCGGTGCGCGACCAGCACCGGCTGGAAGAAGCCCGTGGCCTCCGGCTCGTGCCAGGCGGGCTCCGTGAGACCGGCCCGCCGGGCGAATCCGGTGAGCTGGTCCTGCCCGAGCGCCCAGTACGAGGTGCGGCGCGTGCGCACGTCCCAGCCCTCGTGCCCCTCCGCCGCGGGGTGCAGCTGGAAGTGCTCCAGGTCGTAGCGCTCGCCGTCCGGGCGCCAGCGCCACAGCTGGAAGGTGACGACCCGGCCGCCGGTCTCCTCCCTGACCTGCGGTGGTGTGGACGCGGGCCGCTCGCGGCGCAGCCGGTCGTAGGGCCGGGTGGAGACCAGGAGTACGCCGCCGGGGCGGAGCACCCTGCGCATCTCGCCGAGCGCCGCCTGCACCGCTTCCGGGGTGAGCAGGTGCGGCAGCGAGTTGTCGGCGCACACGACGACGTCGAAGGAGCGGTCGCCGAAGGGCAGCCGCGTCATGTCGGCGGCCGTGGTGCGCAGGTCCAGGCCGCGCGCGGCCGCCTCCTTCGCGGCGCGGGCAGCGGCGCCGGGGCTCAGGTCGCTCCCGGTGACCCGGTGTCCGAGCGCGGCGAGGCCGAGCGCCTGGGTGCCGATGCCGCAGGCGCAGTCCAGCACGTCGTACGGGGTGTCGGCGCCGAGCGCGGTGGTGATCAGGCCCGCCAGCGCGGCGGCCTGGCGCTCGATGCTCGCCTGCCAGTCGGCGTACATGAGGTCGTAGTCGGAGGCGAGGTCGTCGTAGAAGTCACGTACGGAGGAGGCGGGTTGACCGGTCTCGGAGGGCATGGGGCGACCCTAGCGCCCTCGTGTGCGGCCACCGACGGGCGGTTTCGCGCCACCCGCCGGGCCGGGGCGGGCCCTGCCACGTTTGAGTCCCGCCCACCCGCGACAGGGATGTGGACATGTCACTCAACGCGCCCCTCGACGCCGCCCCCTACGCGCCGGTCCTCTCCGCCGAGGTGCGGGCCGCCCTCGCCGCGCACCGGCCGGTCGTCGCCCTGGAGTCGACGATCATCGCCCACGGCCTGCCCCGCCCCCGCAATCTGCGGGTCGCCGGGGAGCTGGAGGGGCTGGTGCGGTCCGCCGGGGCCGTGCCCGCGACGGTGGCGGTGCTGGACGGACGGGCCAGGGTCGGGCTGGACAAGGCCGAGCTGGAACGGGTGGCCGAGGACCCGGGGATGCGGAAGCTGGGCCACCGCGACCTCGCCCCGGCGCTGGCGGCCGGGGCGAGCGGGGCGACGACCGTGTCGGCGACCGCCTTCCTGGCGGCCCGGGCCGGGCTGCGGGTCTTCGCGACCGGCGGGCTGGGCGGGGTGCACCGGGGCTGGACCGAGACGCAGGACGAGTCGGCGGACCTGCGGCTGCTGGGGCGCACGGGGATCACCGTGGTCTGCGCGGGCGTGAAGTCGATCCTGGACGTGCCCGCCACGCTGCAACGCCTCGAAACGCTGGGCGTCGGGGTGCTCGGCTACGGCACGGACACGTTCCCCGGGTTCTACCTGAGCAGTTCGGGCGAGCCGGTCGACTGGACAGTGACCTCGCCCGGGGAGGTCGCCGAGGTGATGCGCGCCCAGGACGCGCTGGGCGGCCCCGAGGCGGCGCTGATCGTGGCCAACCCCGTACCGGAGGACGAGCAGCTGGACCCCGCTCTGCACGACCGGGTGCTCGCCGAGGCGCTGGTGGCCTGCCGGGAGCAAGGGGTCACGGGGCAGGCGGTCACGCCGTTCCTGCTGGACCGGCTGGTGCGGCACACCGGGGGCGCCTCGCTGGAGGCCAATCTCGCCGCGGTCCGGGGCAATGTGGCGCTCGCCGCCCGTATCGCGACGGCCTGGACGGCGCGGTGAGCGGCGGCCTCCTCGTCGTCGGGGACGTGGTCACCGATGTGGTGGCCCGGCACGGCTCGGCGCTGGCCCACGGCACGGACACGGCCGCCGTGATCCGGACCCGGGCGGGCGGCGCGGGGGCCAACGTGGCCTGCTGGGCGGCGCGCGCGGGCTGCCGGGACGTGCGGCTGCTGGCCCGGGTGGGCGCCGACTCGGCGGACTGGCACCGCGGTCTGCTGCGGCGGGCGGGGGTGCGCGGGCTGCTCGCGGTGGACGAGGAGGCGCCGACCGCGACCGTCGTGGCCCTGGTGGACGCCGCCGCCGAGCGCACCTTCCTCACCGACAGCGGCGCGGTGCTGCGGCTCTCCCCCGACGACTGGTCGCCCGCGCTGCTCGACGGGGTCGCCCACCTCCACCTGTCGGGCTATCTGCTGTTCGCCGACACGAGCCGGGTGACGGCCCTGCTCGCCCTGCGGGAGGCCGTACGGCGGAAGGTTCCGGTGAGCGTGGACCCCGCGTCGGCGGGCTTCCTGGCCGGTCTCGGCGTCGACCGGTTCCTCGCCCTGACCGAGCGGGCGGACCTGCTGCTGCCCAACGAGGACGAGGCCCGGCTGCTCACCGGCCTGCCGGAACCGGCGGACGCGGCCGCCAAGTTGAGCATGCCCGACCGCCGGGTCGTCGTGACGCTCGGCGAGGGCGGGGCGCTGCTCGCCGCCGGGGGCACGGTGACCGGCCGGGTCCCGGCGTCCCCGGCCGGCCGGGCCGTGGACTCGACCGGGGCGGGCGACGCGTTCACCGGCGGCTTCCTCGCGGCGCGGCTGGCGGGCGCGGACGACGCGGCGGCGGCTGCGGCGGGGTGCCGGGCGGGGGCGGAGGCCGTCGCGACGGTGGGCGGGCGGCCGCCGTTGCCGGGTGAGTAGCGTGACTCGAACCCGCGCTCCTCACCTGGCCCCGAACGCGAAGCTCACGCGCCCCGCCCCCGCGCCCCGGACCGCACACTCACCGCAACCCCGTCCACGCCAGATGCCCCGGATCATCCGCGCGCACCACCGCGTCCGCGCTGTCGGCGGGCGCCACCTCGTCCTCGTACCGCTCGAAGGCGGGCAGGGTCCACCGCTCGTCCTCCGCCGTGCGCCGCCGCAGCGCACCCGCCGAGAGGCGCAGGTGGACGGCGAGGTCGAAGGGGAACCAGTGCCCGAGCAGCAGCGGGCCGTGCAGGATCAGCACCCCGCCCTCCGGCAGCCGCTGGTACGGGCTGCGGGTGGCCCGGTCCGTCGCCGGGTCCCACAGGTCGGGCAGCACCCGTCCGCTGCCGCCCGGTTCCAGGGGGCCGAACACCTCGCGCCACAGGGCGCCGGTGTCGAACCAGCTGCCGAAGTACGAGTCCGGGTCCTGTTTCCCGTACTCGTACCGCAGGCTCGCGGGCCGCAGGAATCCGGCGGTGGGGACGGGGAGCACGGCGCGGCCCCGGAGGCGCAGCGCCTCGGCGACGGATTCGGCCAGGTCGGCGGGGCGGGCGGCCGGGGCACCGTCGACGGCGATCTTCAGCCAGGGCCCGCCGTCGGCCGGTTCCAGCGCGTCGGCGTGCGCGGCGAGCGCGTCCGTCAGCCGGTCCCGGGTGATCGCTTCGAATCGCACCGGTCCATCATCGCGCGTCCCGCCCGGTGGCCGGATGCCGGAATACCTCCGCCGGAATCCGCCGCGAGGATTACGGTCGTGGCCATGGATCTTGAATACGCCCGTGAGTTCGCAGCGCGCTGGCAGGACGACTGGAACTCCCACGACCTGGAACGCATCCTGACGCACTATCACAAGGACGTGACCTTCAGCTCCCCGATGATCGCCCGGTTCACCGGTGACCCCTCCGGGACCGTGCGCGGCAAGGACGCCCTGCGGGCGTACTGGAAGCGCGGGCTCGAACTCATCCCGGACCTGGAGTTCGAGGTGATGGACGTCCGGGCGAGCGTCGACACGCTGGTGATCGACTACCGCAACCAGATCGGCGGCCGGGTCTACGAGGTGCTGACCCTCCGCGACGGGCTGGTGATCGCCGGGCTCGGCGCGTACGGGGAGACACTCGCCCGCTGACTTCGGCGGGCGGTGTCCCCAGGGGGTGTCACTTCCCCGGCCCGCAGTCCACCGCGTCGGCGTCGTCGGAGAGTTCGCTGCCCTCGGGCAGCAGATACGTCACCCAGAGGACCACCGGCTCGGTGCCCAGATTGCGGCCGATGTGGCGGTGCTTCTTCCCCGACGGCTCGATGAACGAGGTGCCGGCCGGGGACACCTCGACCGAGCAGTCGTCCAGGGTGCGGGTCAGCGTGCCGGACTTGACGACGGCGATCAGCTGACCGCTGTGGGTGTGCCAGCCGGTGGAGCCGCCCGGCTCGATGGTGATCGTGCGGAAGGTGACGTCCGAGCGGCCCTTCGGCGCCTTCACCTTCAGCTTGCCCGCCGAGGTGCCCTTGGCCACGACGGTCGCGGTCACCCCGCTGCCGGGCGTGGCCCCGGCCGCCGTCGGCACGAACGCGAGCGCCGCCACACACCCCGCGACGACGAACGCCCTGCCCAGCCGGTTCTGCCGCACCCGCTGTACGCCGTTCCCCATGGCTCTCTCCTGTCTCGGGTGTCACGGACATCTCAAATGCCCGGACGCTACCCGGAAGAGGACCGCTGGAATCACGCCATCGGCATCCGGCCCAGCCCGGCCGGCCGTCAGGCGCCGCGCAGCTCCTCGGCCAGCGCACCGTCCCCGTACACCTGAATCCGGCCGTCCCCGACCGCCTCCGCGAACGTCGGCTCGCCGCGCCCGAGCGCGAGGCACAGCTCCGCGTCGAGGACGATGCGCGCGTCGGCGCCGTCGGCGGGCCCGTCCCCGTACACCGGCTCACCGGCCGCCACCTCGCCCGTACGGATGTGGAACTCGCCCTCGTCCAGCCGGACATCGAGCACGCCCGTGACCGCCCCCTTCAGGGCGCTCAGCAGCGGGAGCGCGAACCAGTGCGCCCGGACCGCGTCCGTGGGGCGCCGTTCGGCCAGCGCGGGGGCGCCCCACTCGGCGAGCGCGGCGAGGACCGGCAGCAGTCCGTGGCCGCGAGCGGTGAGCTCGTACACCGTGGCGGCGGCCGGGGGCGGGAGCTTGCGGCGGGTGACGAGGCCGCCCTGCTCCATGTCCTTGAGCCGGGAGGCCAGGACGTCCGTGCTGACGCCCGGCAGGTCGGCGTGGAGATCGGTGTAGCGGCGCGGACCGGCCAGCAGTTCACGGACGATCAGCAAGGTCCACCGGTCGCCGACCGCGTCCAGGGCGCGGGCGCCGGCGCAGAACTGGTCGTAACTCCGGCGGCGGGCCGGGCGGGTCGCTGGCTGTGGCTGACGTGGCATGCGACGCAGTCTAGACATGTTGTTGGACTTTCCAAGCCCGAGCTTGGTAAAACCAAGTATCGCAATCGGGTCGGGGAGGCACCGCATGGAATTCCGCCAGTCCAGCAAGCTCAACGAGGTCTGCTACGAGATCCGGGGCCCCGTCATCGAGCACGCCAACGCCCTGGAGGAGGCGGGCCACAGCGTGCTCCGGCTCAACACGGGCAACCCGGCCCTCTTCGGCTTCGAGGCGCCGGAGGAGATCGTCCAGGACATGATCCGGATGCTCCCGCAGGCCCACGGCTACACGGATTCGCGCGGCGTCCTGTCCGCCCGGCGCGCCGTGGTCCAGCGCTACCAGGCGATGGGCCTCACCGAGGTCGGCGTGGACGACGTCTTCCTCGGCAACGGCGTCTCCGAGCTCATCTCGATGGCCGTGCAGGGGCTCCTGGAGGACGGCGACGAGGTGCTGATCCCGTCCCCGGACTACCCGCTGTGGACCGCGGTCACGACGCTGGCCGGCGGAAAGGCCGTGCACTACACCTGCGACGAGGCGTCCGACTGGAACCCGGACGTCGCCGACATGGCCTCGAAGATCACCGACCGCACCCGGGCCGTCGTGATCATCAACCCCAACAACCCGACCGGCGCCGTCTATCCGCGCGAGGTCCTTGAGGCCGTCCTCGACCTGGCCCGCAGGCACGGCCTGATGGTGTTCGCCGACGAGATCTACGACCAGATCCTCTACGACGACGCCGAGCACCACAGCGTGGCGGTGCTCGCCCCGGACCTGGTCTGCCTCACCTTCAGCGGGCTCTCGAAGACGTACCGGGTGGCCGGGTTCCGCTCCGGCTGGATGGTGGTGTCGGGCCCGAAGCAGCACGCCCGCAGCTATCTGGAGGGGCTGACGATGCTGGCCTCGATGCGGCTGTGCCCCAACGCCCCCGCCCAGTACGCCATTCAGGCCGCGCTCGGCGGCCGGCAGTCGATCCGGGACCTGGTGGTGCCCGGGGGCAGGCTGTACGAGCAGCGCGACCGGGCCTGGCAGAAGCTGAACGAGATCCCGGGCGTGTCCTGCGTGAAGCCGAAGGGCGCGCTGTACGCCTTCCCGCGCATCGACCCGAAGGTGCACCCGATCGCGGACGACGAGAAGTTCGTGCTCGACCTGCTGCTGCGCGAGAAGATCCAGGTCGTCCAGGGCACCGGCTTCAACTACCCGCGCCCCGACCACTTCCGCATCCTGACCCTGCCGCACGCGGACGACCTGGACGCCGCGATCAGCCGGATCGGGCGGTTCCTGGCGGGGTACCGGCAGTGAGTCCGCGCCGAATGAGGAGCGGGCCCGGGGGCGTAGCCGGCCCCCGAGCCCTGTGATGCCGCCTGCATGGCACGCCGGCACGTTTAAGGTCCCGTATCAGTTTTATGTCGTCGCGTCCTGCCTTTAGACGACCGCGGACCGAAGCTCCACGGGCCGGAGTCGAACCGGCATCTCGACGCCCACGGGCACGGGCCCGTTTGATCCGGCGATAGGCGGCGCATGCTGAGCCTGGAGCGAGAGTCTGAGATTGATCACGGTCTCCACCGGAGCCCGCTTCGTCACGACAAACTTCAGTTTCAGCTTTGCGCTCCTCGCGCACCCCGACGGCTTCGACGGCCGCCGGGGAATCCATGGTCGGTCACCCGAAGAGGTAACCGAAGACGGCGTCACCCACCCTCTGGTCCGTGACGTCCGCGCCGTTGGCCTCCTCGCGGGCGAACTTGACGGCCTGCTGCAGCTTCTCGACCCGGTCGAGCAGTTCGTTGACCCGGCGCGCGGGCAGCGCCCCGGAGAACTTCACGGTCGTCCAGTAGCCGATCGGCACGTCCTCGTAGTACACCTCGACCTGCGCCGGGTGCTTCTCGGTGGCCTCCGCCTTCACGTGGTTGCGGGGCACCTTCTTCGTGCGCAGGGTGCGGACCGGCTCGGTCTTCCACGCGTCGGTCGACGGGTCCTGGGCCCACGCCTCGGAGGCGTCGAGCACCGGCAGCTTGCGGACGAAGGTGTTGACGTCGATGAGCTGCTTCTCCAGGAAGAGCAGGTAGGACACCGGTACGTCACTCACCAGGACGCGGCCGTCGACCGTGACGTCGGCGCGGGCCGTGCAGTTCGCCCAGTCCTTCGTGGCGGTCACGTCGAAGAGGCGGGTGAGCGTCTTCGCGGTCTCCCGCAGCACGTCCTCGGCCTTGACCTGCACCGGCGTCGACTCGGGCGGCAGCTGCTCGCCCTCCTCGTCCTTCGGCTGGTAGGTCCGGGAGATCCCGGCCAGGAGTCCGACCTTCTGGAGGCCGTGATGCGCCGCCGTCAGGTCCTGGTGTGCCTTGGACTTGACGCCCTTCTCCACTGCGATGATCTGATTGAGTTTCGCCACGTCCAGGAAGTTAGCAGCGCCAACGATGCCTGGGCCAAAGGTTTTTGGGTACGGCCGGTGCCCCTGCGCGCGCCGGTGCACGCCCGCCCGATCGGGTGGATTCCCGATGACGCCCCGCTTCCGCCGCCCTCGGCCGGGGCCCGCTTGCGACAGTGAGGCCCGCGCTTCCGCGCCTCTCCCGTATCCGGATCGAAGGGCTCCGCCATGCCTCTCCTGTCCCGCACCGCCGCCGCGAGCGAGCCGGCCGACTCCCCCGACAGCCGCCGTCCGCGCCGCCGGACCGCGCTCGTCGCCGCCACGGCGGGGCTCGCCGTCCTGGCGGTGGGCACGCCCGTCGCGTACGCGACGCTCGGCTCGGGCGCCTCTCCGGAACCACGCCCGGCGGTGGCGGGGGCCGTGCGGGGGAAGGACTACATCGAGACCCGGCTGCTCTTCGGCACCGAACGCCCGGACGGCGGGCCGGTGGTGACCGACCGGCAGTTCCTCGCCTTCATCGACGAGGAGGTCACCCCGCGCTTCCCGAACGGGCTGACCATCCAGGACGGCCGGGGTCAGTGGCGCGACTCCCGCGGCGTCATCGAGCGCGAGCGCAGCTACGAGCTGACCCTGCTCTACCCGGCCTCCGAGGCCCGGCTGCGCGGCCGTCAGATCGAGCGCATCCGCGACGCGTACGAGAAGGAGTACGCCCAGGAATCGGTGGGGCGGCTGGAGGAGCGGCTGACGGCCGATTTCTGAGTCCGGCTCGTGAGGTGCGGCTCGTGAGGTCCGGCCCAGGCGTTTTCACGCGCCGGGCGTACGGGGCCGGGCCAGCACCCGGGCCGCCGCGTGCGCGCCCGCCACGGCGGCCGGGAGGAGCGCCAGTCCGGCCGCCGCCTCGCGGCCTCCGCCGACCGGGATGCCCGCCGCCCGCAACCGGCGCCGCGCCCAGAGCGAGTACGGGATGACGACGGTCGGCGAGGTGGCCACGCCCGGGGTGTAGCCGCCGTACGCCGCCGACTGCGCGAGGTGCACCACACCATGGAGCCCGAATCCGGCCAGGACGGTACGGAAGAAGGGGCTGCGGCCGCCCGTGCGCGCCCCGTCGGCGGCGGCCGCCGCGATGAGCACACCCATCAGGCCGATGGCCGTGTTCACCTCGCGCTGCGAGAGGTCCGCCCGGTCCCACGCCCGGTCGGGCACCCACGGCAGCCGCTTCCTGAGCCTGGGCCGCGCGGTCCGGAGCCAGCCCGCCATAGTGGCGATCTCCTCCAGGTCGTTGGCCGCCCAGGCGGCCAGCAGCCCCCAGGTCACCGCTCCGGAAACCCTGTCGCGGTGCTTCATGGCATCCCCCTGCGTGTTGTGTGCCGACGGTCGGCCGCAGCCTATAATGCAACGCAACGTTGCGTTGCACTTTTCTCCGGAGCCGCCATGTCCGCCCCTTCCCCGCACCCCCGCCCCGAGAAGGGCCCCCGCGCCGCCGAGGCGATCTTCGACGCCACGCTGCGGCTGCTCGCCGAGCGCGGGTACGCGGGGCTCACGATCGAGGCCGTCGCCCAGGAGGCGGGGGTCAACAAGACGACGATCTACCGCTGGTGGCCGTCGAAGGCGGCGCTGCTGCGGGCGGCGCTGCTCCGGGCCCGGGTGCTGGACATCGACGTCCCCGACACCGGTTCGCTGCGCGGGGACCTGATCGCGCTCACCGAGCAGGTGGCCGCCCTGGTCACCGGCGTACGGACGCGGGCGGTCGTGCGGGCCCTGGCCTCGGGTACGGGGCTGGCCGACGACGAGCTCGCCGCGCTCGCCCGGGACTTCTTCGCGGACCGGTTCGCGCGCGAGCAGCCGGTGTTCGCCCGGGCCGCCGCACGCGGGGAGCTGCCTCCGGGGGCCGACACGAAGCTGCTGCTCGACCTGATCGCCGGGGCCGTGTGGGTGCGGGCGGCGCTCAGGAACGAGCCCGTACCGGCCGGGTTCGCCGCCGCCGTGGTCGACGCGGTGCTGCCGCCCGGGTACGGCGGCTGAGCAGCGGGCCCCTCAGCCGCCGGTCAGCTCCAGGAGCGCGCCGACCGGGTCGTGGTCGGGGGCGGCGCGCGGCCACCACTCGTCCTGGCCCGGGTCCGACTCGTAGCCGTACCAGCGGCCGTCGCGGCCGAAGCGGAGCTGGAGAGCGCCGCCGGGGTGCGTGAGGTGGTTGCGCCAGGGCTGGAAGCGGGGGAAGCCGGCGGCGGCGAGGGCCGGGCGGGCGCGGTCGAACGGGCCGGCCGGGGGGTCCCACGGGGTTTCCAGGACCGCCAGTCCCTCGGCCTCGCCCTGCCGCCAGGCGGCCACGGCGCGGGCCAGGTCCGTGATGTTGCGGCCGGTGGCGGAGGCCAGCTCCCGGTAGAGGGCGCGGGTCGTCGCGGTGAGCCCGGCGGTGGGTCCGGCGGCGGCGAGGCGGACGGCGTCCTGCCAGGTGGTGAGCCCGGCGAGCGGGTCGTGGCCGGTGGTCAGCAGGGCGTGGGCGCGGGCCGCCGCGTCGGTGGCGAGCTGGTCCAGGGCGAGCGGGTCCCGGGCGCCGGGGAGGACCGGGTAGGCGGGCGGGCGGCCCGGGTGCGGGTCGACGGGGAAGGGCGCGGGCAGCGGGGGCAGGAAGCGGCCGGCCACCGCCTCTTCGGCGGGGACGGACGGGGTGTCGGGGGCGGGGGGCCGCTCCCGGGCGGAGTGCGCGGCGTTGCGCCGGGCCAGCTCGTCGAGCAGCTCGCGCTCGCCCCGGCCGCGCAGCAGGAGCAGGACGAACGGGTCGGTGTCCAGCAGGAGGGCCATCTGGTAGCTGAGGGCGGCGACGTGCTTGCAGGGCCGGCCCCGGTCGGGGCAGGTGCAGGCGGGGTCGAGGTCGCCCGGGGCGGGCAGCAGGGTCATCCCGGCGTCGGTCGCCGTGTCGGCCAGGGAGTGCGGCATCTCCTTGGCGAGGAGCGCGGCGAGGTGGCCGGGGCGGGCGGCGACCGCGTCGAGCAGGGTGTCCCAGTCGGGGTCGGGGAAGGTGCGCAGCCGCAGCTCCGCGCGGTACGGGCGGGGGCGGCTGCCGTGCACGTACGCGACGACGTGCCCCGGGGTGACGGTGATCGCGGCGACGTGGCCGCCGTCCGCGTAGTCCCGCCCCCGGGCGAGGCGCGGGCCGTCCATCGACAGGGATTCGAGGGCCGCCACCCAGGCCCGGCCCCACCAGCTTTCCGCGAACGGCTCGCCCTCCCCGGACGTGCGCGCCGGGACGGCCTCGAAGGTGCGCCGCAGGTCGTCGGGCCCGGGGCGGGAGCGGGCGCCGGGGCGGGCGGCGAGCGGTCCGGTGGTGGGGCGGGGGGCGCCGGTGCGGCGGGGGGCGGGGCTCATGACGGCCTCCGGAGGGAGACGAGGTCGGCCAGGTCGCGGTCGCTCAGCTCGGTGAGCGCGCTCTCGCCGCTGCCGAGGACGGCGTCGGCAAGGGCCCGCTTGGCGAGCAGCATCTCGCCGATCCGGTCCTCCACCGTGCCCTCGGCGATCAGCCGGTGCACCTGGACGGGCTGGGTCTGGCCGATGCGGTAGGCCCGGTCCGTGGCCTGCTCCTCGACCGCCGGGTTCCACCAGCGGTCGTAGTGGATGACATGGGCGGCCCGGGTGAGGTTGAGCCCGGTGCCCGCCGCCTTGAGGGAGAGCAGGAAGACCGGGACCTCGCCGGACTGGAAGCGGTCCACCATCCGTTCCCGCTCGGGCACCGGCGTACCGCCGTGGAGGAGCTGGGAGGGGATCGCGCGGGCGGTCAGATGGGCGGACAGCAGCCGGGCCATCGTCACGTACTGGGTGAAGACGAGCACGGAGCCGTCCTCGGCGAGGATCGTGTCGAGCAGTTCGTCCAGGAGGGCGAGCTTTCCGGAGCGTCCGGTGAGCCGGGCGGCGTCCTCCTTCAGATACTGCGCGGGGTGGTTGCAGATCTGCTTGAGCGAGGCCAGCAGCTTCATGATCAGGCCGCGCCGGGCGATGCCCTCGGACGCCTCGATGTACGCCATGGTCTCGCGCACCGTGGCCTCGTACAGCGTGGCCTGCTCGCGGGTGAGGAAGACGGGGTGGTCGGTCTCCGTCTTGGGCGGCAGCTCGGGCGCGATCCCGGGGTCGGACTTCTTGCGGCGCAGCAGGAACGGCCGCACGAGCCGGGACAGCCGCTCCACCGCCTCGTCGTTGCCGAGTCCCGCCGCCGTGCCGGTGTTCTCCACGATCCGGGCGTGGCGGGCCCGGAACGCCTTGAGCGGGCCGAGCAGTCCGGGCGTGGTCCAGTCGAGCAGCGCCCACAGCTCGGAGAGGTTGTTCTCCACCGGGGTGCCGGTGAGGGCGACGCGCGCCGGGGACGGGATGGTGCGCAGGGCCTTGGCGGTGGACGAGTGGGGGTTCTTGACGTGCTGCGCCTCGTCGGCGACGACCAGGCCCCAGCCGTGGGCGGCCAGCTCGGCGGCGCTGGAGCGCATCGTGCCGTACGTGGTGAGGACGAAGCCCCGGTCCGCCCCGGTGAGGCTGCGGCCGGTGCCGTGGAACCTGCGCACGGGAACGCCGGGGGCGAAGCGGTTGATCTCGCGGTGCCAGTTGCCCAGCAGGGAGGCGGGGCAGATGACCAGTGTGGGCGCGGGGTGGGCGCGGTGGAGGTGGAGGGCGATCAGGGTGATCGTCTTGCCGAGGCCCATGTCGTCGGCGAGGCAGCCGCCGAGGCCGAGGGAGGTCATCCGGTCCAGCCAGGCGAGCCCGCGCAGCTGGTAGTCCCGGAGCGTGGCGTGGAGTCCGGGCGGCGGGGCGAGCGGGGCGTCGTCGGTGAGGAGGCGGGTGCGCAGCTCCGCGAGCGCCCCGGCGGGCACCGCCTCGACCTGCTCGCCGTCCACCTCGGCGCTGCCGGTCAGGGCGACGGCCAGGGCGTCCACCGGGTCGAGCAGGCCCAGCTCCCGCTTGCGGGCCTTGCGGACGAGCGCGGGGTCCACGACGACCCACTGGTCCCGCAGCCGCACCACGGGGCGGTGGGCCTCGGCGAGCACGTCCATCTCGGCCTCGGTGAGCCGCTCGTCGCCGAGCGAGAGCTGCCAGTCGAACGCGAAGAGCTGTTCGGCGTCGAAGAACGCGGTGCCGTCCGTGGCCGTGCCGGGCGCGGGCCTGACCACGGCCGCGGCGGTGAGGGTGCGGGCCAGCTCCCTGGGCCAGTGGACGCTCACTCCGGCGGCGGCGAGGCGGCTCCCGGCGTCGCCCAGCAGCTCGTACAGCTCGTCCTCGCCCAGGGCCAGCACATCGGGGACCGGCTGGTCCAGCAGCCGTTCGAGCGGGGCCCAGACGCGGGCCGCGCGGCGCAGGGCGAGCGCGGTGTCGACACGGGCCCGGGGCCCGAACGGCTCGCCCGCCTCACCGGCCCACAGGGCGGCGGCGTCGACCACGTAGGTGGGGTCGGCGAGGCTGTGCACCTGGGTGATCGCGGCGGCGGCGTGCCGCTCGGGGGTGCCCCCTGTCTCGTCGGGGCCGGTCGCATCGTTGGGGCCGGTCGTGTCGAAGAGTTCGTACGCGGACAGGTCCAGGCGGAGCGAGACCCGGACCCCGGCGTCCAGGCCCGAGGCGACCTCGACGGCCCAGTCACGGGCGCCGGGCAGATGCTGGGGCTCGGCCGCCGCGAAGGGGGCACCCACGGCGAACGCCGCGGCGGGCGTCCGGGGCAGCGTGTCGGCGACGGCGTCGAGGAAGGCGCCGATCAGCGCCTCGGGGTCGGGCAGCCGGGGCGGGATCGGGCCGGGCAGCGGGACGGCGTATCCCTCCCAGGGCAGGGCGGCGGCCACCGCGCGCAGGTGGGCGACGTCCCCGGCGTCGCGCGGGCCCGCCCGCCAGGCGTCGTGGTCGTCGGCCGTCAGCCCGGGGAGCATGCGGCCGCCGGCCACCAGGTGCAGCGCGTGCAGGGCGGCGGCGCCCCAGGCGCGGGTGGCCGGGTGGGCGGAGCGCAGGTGGCGGGCGCGGGCGAGCAGGGGCAGGGCGTCGGCGACGGTGAGCAGGAGCGCGGGCACGGCCTGCGGGCGGACCTCGCCCCCGGCGCCGTACGGCCGGACGACCGTGATCTCCTCGCTCCGGGCGCCTTCGGTCCCGGGGAGCGGGGCGTCGAACGGGTCCCAGAAGGCGACGCGGCCCCGGCGCGGCGGCGTACCGGGCAGGAAGACGGCGGCGCAGCGCAGCAGACGATTGTCGTCCGCGTCCTGCGGCGACGGTGCGGTGCCCATCGGTCCCTCCCCTCACGCGCTTCGTCCCTGGTCAGCACGGACGGCCCGGACTGATCCCACTGCTCCGCGAGTCTAGGCGGGGGCTCTGACAACGGGCTCCGGCGAGGCCCGGCCGCCGCCGTCCCCGCAGCTCGTACGGGTCGGGCGGCGGCCGGGCAGCGACCGCGCGGAGCGGTCAGTGGTGGGCGTACGGCTGCGAGGAGACGGCCGGACGCGGGTCCGGCGTACCGGGGTCCGAGGGCCGCGTCCCGTCCGGGGCGGACGCACCGGAGTCCGAGGACCGCGTCCCGTCCGCGGCGGACGCACCGGAGTCCGAGGGCCGCACCCCGTTCGGAGCAGACGTACCGGAGTCCGCCGGCCCCACCCGCGTACCGGCGTCCGGCGTCTGCGCGGCCTCGGGAGCGGGCGCCCCCGGCGCCCCCTGCTGGGCCCGTTCCAGGAACCGCAGGAGCTCCACCGGGAACGGCAGCACCAGGGTGGAGTTCTTCTCTGCCGCCACGGCCACCACGGTCTGGAGCAGTCGCAGCTGGAGCGCGGCGGGCTGGGTGGACATCTCCGACGCCGCCTCGGCCAGCTTCTTGGACGCCTGGAGTTCCGCGTCCGCGTTGATGACCCGGGCGCGCCGCTCACGGTCGGCCTCGGCCTGGCGGGCCATGGAGCGTTTCATGGTCTCCGGCAGCGAGACGTCCTTGATCTCGACCCGGTCGATCTGGACGCCCCAGCCGACCGCGGGGCTGTCGATCATCAGCTCCAGGCCCTGGTTCAGCTTCTCCCGGTTGGACAGGAGGTCGTCCAGATCGCTCTTGCCGATGATGGAACGCAGGGACGTCTGCGCCATCTGCGAGACCGCGAAACGGTAGTCCTCGACCTCCACGACCGCGCTCGCCGGGTCGACGACCTTGAAGTAGATGACGGCGTCCACCCGGACCGTGACGTTGTCCCGGGTGATCCCGTCCTGGGCCGGCACGGGCATGGTCACGATCTGCATGTTGACCTTGCGCAGCCGGTCGACGCCCGGCAGCACCATCGTGAAGCCCGGCGAACGCACCTCGTCGCGGAGCCGGCCCAGTCTGAGGACCACGCCCCGTTCGTACTGCCTGACGACCCTGGCGGCCGCTGCCAGGTACAGGGCGCCCACCGCCGCTGCCGCGACCACCGCGATCAAGAGGTCCTGGACCATGACGGCCCCCTGCCAGCCGGACATCCCCGGCTCTCGACCTCGCACCTCATTCGTGCGCTATTACCACGGTATGCCCGGTTCTGCTCAGGGTCGAGCGTCCGCGGGTACGCCGGGTGCGGTCGCGCTCCCCCGCCCGGCCGCTTCCCGGATGCCGGGGCCCGGGGAAGCGGGCAGGGTGAGCGGCACCGGCACGTACACCCGCGGTGTGCGTGGTGACGAGACAGACGAGGATCCGCCCATGCCCGTGATCGACCGCCGACGCCGCCGGCTCGGCATCGCCGCCCAGGCCGTGTTCCTGACCCTCACCGTCGCAGGCTGCTCGGGCCTCGGCCGGACCGCGGTCGGCCCGGTCATCTACACCACCGAGCGGGACGCCGTGGTCGAGGTGAACAGCCCCTCGGTCAAGGGCTGCCACCGGCTCGCCCCGGCCGGTGCGAAGGCGGTGGCCAACGAGACGCTGGTCGACATCGTGCTGTACCGGACGCCCAACTGCACCGGCAAGGGCACGACGTACGTCGCCACGACGTTCTCGGACGTCAACGCGCCGAACGCGCGCCCCTGGCGCAGCTTCAGCACCATCCACTGACCGCCCGGGCGGCCGCTACACGGGCACGGCCCGCACCCAGATGCCGTCGTCCGTGAGACAGCGGTCCACCTTCAGCCCGGCCGCTTCCAGGTGCCCTTCGAACTCCTCCTTCGTCAGCGGCCGGGACCGGAAGGTCTGCGTCCACCGGGCGTCGGGGAACTCGTACTCCGCGCGCACCGAGCGCACCCCGTCGCCGACCGGCTCCGAGGAGACGATGCGCACGGTGTGACCGCCGGGGTCGGTGCGCTCGCGCGGGACGTGGTAGTCCGCCCCCTCGCGCTGGAGGAGCACCACGCCCCCGTCGCGTACGTAACGGCGGCAGGTCCGCAGCAGCCCGTCGCGCACCCCGGGGTCGCCCGCGTGGACGAGGAACGAGCCGAGCATGACGACGTCGAAGGTCTCCTCGCCGAGGTCCAGGGACTCGATCGGGGAGCACACCGTCCGCGCGCCGCGCACCCGCTCCAGCATCTGCGGGGACTCGTCCACCGCCGTTATCCGGAAGCCGCGCTCGATCAGCGGATGCGTCACCCGGCCCACCCCGCAGCCCAGTTCCAGAATGTGCGCACCGGCGGGGACGGCCGCCTCGATCACGTCCGGTTCGTCGCGCACGGGCAGCCGGGTGTACAGCTCGACCGCGCAGCCGTCCGGGGTGATCGCGCCCGGCCCGGTCCCTGAGTAACCCTCACGCACCAGTTGTCCGCTCATACCCACCGAACGACCGCACGGGGGCACTCGTTCCCGCTCCTCACACGGAGCGGCGCGCGACCAGGGCGGCGCTCAGGTGCTGGAGGTCTGCGGGCCGGGCCGGGGAGAGGCCGGTGAGGCGGTCGATGCGGCGGATGCGGTAGTCGACGGTGTTGGGGTGGACGTGCAGCGCCGCCGCCGCGGCCCGGCGGTCGAGGCCGTGTCCGAGGTACGTCTCCAGCGTGTGCAGCAGCTCCGGCTTGGCGTCCAGCGGGCTCAGCAGCCCCGCGAGCCCGCGCAGCGCCTCGCTGGGCCTGCTCAGCTGGTACTCCAGGAGCACGTCGGCCAGCCGGTAGAGGCCGGGGGCCCGGCCGGTCCGGGCCACCAGGTCCACGATCTCCCCGTTCCGGGCCACCGCCGCGGGCACCCCGCCCGGCGTGGCGGTCTCGGCGGCGGCCGTGACGGGGACCCCCGCCGCCCGGGTCGCCTCGGCGATCAGGTCGCACAGCCCGCCGGGCCCGTCCCACCGCGGCGGCTCCGCGACGGGCAGCAGCACGGTCCCGCCGGACGCGTCCAGGGCGGTCAGCGCGGGCGTCCCGGCGAACCGGTCGAGGGTCGTCCGGATGCGCCGTATCTTCCGCCGGGCGGCCACGCCCGCGCCCGCCCCGGAGCCGGTCCCCGCCCCCCGCGCCGGTCCCGCCCCCGTCTCGTCCGGGTGCGGGGCCAGTGCGAGCGTCATCGTCAGATAGCGGGCGGCCGGGCGCAGGCCGGTGCGGCGGGTGAAGCCGTCCAGGTCCTCACCGGTCAGCAGCGCGGCCATCAGCGCGTGCCGGCCGCCGTGCTCCTGGCTGTCCAGGATCTGCCGGGCCTCCAGATAGGCACCGCTCACCGCGGAGGTCAGCTGCTGCTGGAGGACGAGGATGCGGTCCATGATCTCCAGGACGGCGGGCAGGTCCCCGGGCCCGGCGTCCTGCGCGGTCTCCTCCCAGCACATCGCGACGCCGACCTGGTAGGCGGTGAGGATGGCGTCCAGCGGCACGCCCTCCTCGGCACGCTGGGCCGCCGAGTCGCGCTGCTGGGCGAGTTCGCCGTCGGTGGCGGCCCTGCGGTGTTCGAGGACGTCCGCGAAGAGCCGCAGATTGTGCTGGACGATGTCCGCGATGTCGCCCGCGATCTCCTCGTGCGGCAGCTCCGCGTAGACCGGGAGGTCACTGAGAAGACGGGCGACCACCCGGGTGGTCAGGGCGGGGACGCGGGCCCGCAGTCGTACCGCCACGGGGCGTCCGGCGATGGCCAACGGCCGCTGCCTGTCGGCCCGTTCATTGTCACGCGTCACAAAAGCCCCCGGCTAAGTCTGCGTTACCCACCAGTTAAACGACGGCGTTCGAGTCTGCATGATGACCGGCGACACCCGCCATGCCCCCACTCATAGCGCACCGGAGGTCGTCATGAACTCGTCCCGGAACAAGACGTTCTGTCGTACGGTCAGAGGAGCCGCCACCGCCGCCGCCCTGGCCTCCCTGGCCGTCGGCACCACCGCCTCCGGCGCCTGGGCGGCGAGCGCCGACGCCCCCGTGCAGTACGTGGCCCTCGGCGACTCGATGGCCTCCGGGCCGCTCATCCCGGGCATCACCGGACCGCTGGCCTGCGGCCGTTCCACCCACAACTACGCGCACGAGCTGGCGGCGAGCATCGGCGCCTCGCTGCGCGACGTCACCTGCAGCGGGGCCCAGTCCAAGCACATGACGGAGAAGCAGTCGCTGTCGCTGCTCGACGTGCCGATGGGCTCGGCGGCGCCCCAGTTCGACGCGCTGCGCGCCGACACCGATCTGGTGACCCTCACCATCGGCGGCAACGACGCCGGTCTCGTCGGCATCGCGCAGGACTGCATGCAGCTCGACCCGACCGCGACCCCGTGCAAGGACAAGCTGACCGAGGGCGGGGTCGACCAGGTGGCGCAGCGGATCGACGCCTTCGCGCCGCGCCTCGGAGCCGTACTGGACGGAATCCACCAGCGCTCGCCGCAGGCCAGGGTCCTCGTGACGGGCTACGGGCTCTACATCAAGCCGGGCGGCTGCTGGCCGCTGCAGCCGGTGCTGCCGGTCGACGCGGACTTCCTCCAGGGCAGCGTCAACCGGATGAACGCGGTGATCGCCGAGCAGAGCGCCGCGCACGGCGCCGAGTACATCGACGTCGCCACGCCGAGCAAGGGCCACGACGCCTGCCAGGCCCCGTCCGACAAGTGGGTCGAGGGATACGTACCGACCGCGTCGGCCGCCCCGCTGCACCCGAACCAGCGGGGCGAGGCCGCCTACGCGCGCATCATCGGCGCCCACCTCCAGGGGAGCTGAGCCGTGCGGCAGCGGATGCTCGACGGACTGCTCGCGCTCGCGCTCGGCACGGCCGCGCTCCTCGCCCCGCCCGCCCACGCGGCCCCGGCGGACCCCTCCCCGGCGCGGAGCTGCGACCCGCTGGCACCCGCCGAGTGCCTGCTGCCGTTCCCCAACGACTGGTACACCCGGCCGGACCCGCGCACCGACACGGGCCGCCGGGTGGCCTTCGACGCCTCGGCGCTGCCCCGGCCCGCGACCGGGCAGGCCGTCGACCCGGCCGCCTGGAACCGGTCCGACGGCTTCTCCCCCGGCTCCACGCTGATCGCCCAGGTCCCGGGGCTCGACCTGGCCCGGACCGGCGCGGCCCCGCTCACCGACATCGGCCGCTCCCTGGACCGGAACGCGCCCGTCGTCCTGCTGGACACCACCACCGGTGAGCGGTGGCCGTACTGGGCCGAGCCGGACAGCAACGCCACCGACCCCGCGCGCCGGGCCCTGCTGATCCACCCGGCCCGCAATTTCGAGGACGGCCACCACTACGCCGTGGCGCTGCGCCACCTCAAGGACGGGTCGGGCCGTACGATTCCGGCCGCCGCCCCCTTCGCCGCCGTCGCCGGGAAGCGGCTGACCGCCCACGATCCGCTGCGCGCCCGCCAGGACCGGCTGCGGCCCGCGCTGTCCGCGCTGCGCCGGGCGGGCGTCTCCTCCCAGGGGCTCCACCTCGCCTGGGACTTCACGGTCGCCTCGACGCGCAGCCTCACCGGCGACCTGTTCACCCTCCGCGACGACGCGTTCCGCAGGCTCGGCGACCGCTCGCCCGCCTTCACGGTCACCGGGGTCACCGACTTCACCGAGGAGCAGGACGCCCGGATCGCCCGTGAGGTCACCGGCGATATCACCGTCCCGGGCTATCTGGACGCGCCCGGCGGGCCGCCCGGCTCGGTGCTGAACCGCGACCGGAACGGCACCCCGCGCGCGCTTCCGGGCAGCACCCAGACCGCCGCGTTCCGCTGCGAGATCCCGCGCGCCGCGTTCCGCAGCCCCTCGCACCCCTCGCTGTACGGGCACGGGCTGCTCGGCTCACGCAACGAGGTCGGCGCGGGCAACGTCAAGGACATGGCCGCCGAGCACGACTTCACGTTCTGCGCGACGGACTGGAGCGGCATGGCCAAGGACGACATCCCCGTCGTGCTGGCCGCGCTCGCCGACCCGAGCCTCTTCCCGGCCGTCCCCGAGCGCAGCGAACAGGGCATGCTGAACGCCCTGTTCCTCGGCCGCGCCCTGATCCACGCCCGGGGCCTGACCACCGACCCGGCGTTCCGCACGGCCGACGGGCGTCCGCTCGTGGACACCCGGCACGGACTCGCGTACGACGGGAACAGCCAGGGCGGCATCCTCGGCGGCGCGCTCGTCGCCGCCTCCACCGACATCCGGCGCGGGGTGCTCGGCGTCACCGGCATGAACTACGGCCTGCTCCTCAACCGCAGCGCCGACTTCGCCCCCTTCCAGCAGGTCCTGGACGCCGCCTACCCGGACAAGCTGCACCAGCAACTGGTCCTCCAGCTCTTCCAGATGGTCTGGGACCGGGGCGAGACCGACGCGTACGCCACCCACCTCACCGACCGTCACCAGGTCCTCATGCATATCGCGTACGGCGACCACCAGGTCGCGAACGCGGCGGCCGACGTGGAGGCGCGCACCCTCGGCGCCCGGCTGCTCACCCCCGCGCTCGCCGGGGGCCGCAGCCCCGACACCGTCCCGTACTGGGGCATCCGGCGCATCGCCCCGCGCCAACTCCCGTACCGGGGATCGGCGATGACCGTCTGGGACAGCGGTACGCCCACGCCCCCGGTGACCAACACCCCGCCCGCCGGACCGGCGTACGGGCACGACCCGCACGAAGATCCCCGCAACTCGCCCGCCGCACGTCAGCAGAAAGCCACCTTCCTGACCACCGGCCGGGTCATCAATGTCTGCGGCACCACCCCGTGCACCGCCACCCCGACCTCCTGACGCCTCCCCTGCCCCGCAGGGTCACGACAAGGAGCACCATGCGTACGCACCGCATCGCCGGAGCCGTCCTCGCCACCGCCCTCCTCACCGGTACGGTCATGGCCCCGGCCGCCCTCGCCGCGCCGCCCGCGACCGCTTCGGCCGTCGCGCAGTCCGCCGTCCCGTTCACGGCGGCCACCGCCACCCGCACCGCCGACGGCGGCCACACCCTGTCCTGGGCATCGCCCGCCGGATCGGTGACCGTCACCGCCGTCACCTCGCCCGACGCCACCACCGGCACCGCGCTCGGCACGGCCCCCGGCACCGGCTCGCTGACCGTCGCCCCGGGCACACTCCCGGAGGCCGGGCGCTGGTACTTCCGGCTGGTCCCGGACAACGGCAGCCCGCTCGTCGTCGCCGACCGCTCACTCGGCCTGGCCTCCGCCCGCAACTTCCGGGACATCGGCGGCTACCGCACCACGGACGGGCACTGGGTGCGCCCGGGCCTGGTCTACCGCTCCAACAAGCTGAGCGGTCTCACCGACGCCGACCAGCAGCGGCTCGTCTCCCAGAAACTCACGCTCGACGTGGACCTGCGCAATGCCCAGGAGCGCCACGACGACCCGGACCGGCTGCCCGCCGGGGTGCGCTACCAGGTCGCGGACGTCGTCTCGCTCGCGCACGGCATCCGCTTCCACGACTCGGCCCTGATGACCCTGGCGGAGGCCATCGCCGCCGGGCTCTTCTCCGGCTCCTCGGACCTCGGCCAGTCCATCGGCTACCCGTTCATGGTCAACTTCGTGGGCGCGGACCACGCCTTCCACGACCTCGTCACGGCCGTCGCCTCGAACACCTCCGGCGCCACGGTCTTCCACTGCAGCGCGGGCAAGGACCGCACCGGCTGGGGCACGGCCGTCCTGCTCACCCTGCTCGGTGTCCCCCGGGCCACGGTCGAGGCGGACTTCCTGGCCAGCAACCAGTACACCGGCGACCCGAAGGCCGTGGAGCTGAGCTGGCTGCGCGCCGCGTACGCCGAGGTGGACCAGATCTACGGCGACTTCGACACGTACGTACGCGAGGGGCTGAAGCTCGACGCGGCGACCGTGGCGGCGCTGCGGGCGAAGCTGCTCACCGACTGACTCAGCAGCCCGGGTAGCGGTCCTGCGGCCACTCGACGGCGTGCGCGAACTCCAGGCACAGGTCGTCGGCCACCTCGGCGATCACCCCGCGTCCCTCCGTCAGCACCAGCCAGTGCGGAGGGAGGCGGGTGTCGCCGTGGTGGGCGCCCAGCAGGTTGCCGCAGACCGCGCCGGTGGAGTCGCTGTCGCCGGAGTGGTTGACGGACAGCAGCAGGGCCTCGGCGACCTGGCCGGGCTCCGGCAGGACGAGCGCGCAGTACACCGCGATGGCCAGCGCCTCTTCCGCCACCCAGCCCTGCCCCAGGGACTCCACCTTCTCGGCGCTCGGCCCGTTCGCCGCCGACAGATCGACGGCCGCGCGCAGGGCGGCGGTGGTCTCCTCGTGGCCCCGGTGCCGGGCGAGCAGGTCCATGGCCCGCAGCACGGCACCGGGCAACGAGTCGCCCTCCAGGAGGTATCCGACGATCGCCGCGAGCGCCCCGGCCGCGTAGGCGCCGGTGGGATGGCCGTGGGTGATCTGCGCGCACCGGGCTGCGAGCGCGAAGCCGGTGGCCGGGTCCTCGCCGGTCAGGCCGAAGGGCGCGGACCGCATGACGGTGCCGCAGCCCTTGGAGCCGGTGTTGACCGGGCCGGGCTCGCCGATCGGGCCCCTCGGGTCCGGGATGTGGCCGGCGGCGAGGCCGGTCAGGCAGGCGTTCCCGGGGGCGCGCCGGGCGTACAGCCAGGGCTGCTGCCGGAGCCATCCGTTGCGGACGGGATGCTCGGCCGGGGCGGCGGGCGGCGCCGGGTGGTTCTGCGTGTCCAGCCAGCGCCGGTACGCGTTCCTGACGATGCCCGTCTCGGCGCCGCCGATGCCCTTGGCCATGGCGCGGGAGTGCGCCCGGATCAGCCCCTCGGCGGTGAACAGCGTCATCTGGGTGTCGTCCGTGATCCGGCCGACGACCCCTTCGTCGTCCGGAGTCATGCCGCGTACGCCACGCTCGCCGTGCGCGCGCCGGATGCCCGCGAGCGACAGGAACTCGACCGGGTTGCCCAGGGCGTCCCCGATCGCCCCGCCCAGCAGACATCCGCGCACCCTGGCCCGGCGCACCGGGAGGTCCGCCCCTGTCGTCGTACCGGTCACCGTCGGCCCCCGCCCTCTCGCGCCGCACCTGTCCGGCCGTGGGTCCATGCTGGTAGGGAGGCGATGCCATGCGTACCGGGAATGAACCGACGACCGCCCGCAGTCCGCTGCGGATGCGGCTCTGGCTGAGTCTATGGGGCCTGGCCTGGGCCGTCTTCGGGGTGACGGCCTTCGCCGTGAACGGCCGCACCGGCTGGGCCGCCGTCTGCGGGGTGCTGCTCGTCCTGGTCCTGGTGGACCTGTGCGTGGTCGTGCACCGGATGCGTCAGGGCGCGTACTACCAGCCGGGCCGCTCGATCCCGCCGTACGACCCCGACCACGGCCCACGCGGCAAGGGCCCTCCTCCGGGCACGCCCTAGCTGTATTGCCCTGTGAGGTTGGGGACGCGGCTGGCGGGTGGCTTGCCTGCGAGCGCGGTGTGTCCGCGGTGGTGATTGTAGGTGTGCAGCCAGCCGGGGAACGCGTCGCGTCGTTCCTGCTCTGATTGGTAGGGGCGGGCGTAGGCCCACTCGTCGAGCAGGGTGCGGTTGAGGCGTTCGACCTTGCCGTTGGTCTGCGGCCGGTAGGGGCGGGTTCGCTTGTGGGTGATCCCGGCCGCTGCCAGGGTGTCGCGCCAGGTGTGGGACTTGTAGCAGGAGCCGTTGTCGGTCAGGACGCGTTCGACGGTGATGCCTGCGCTGGTGAAGTAGGCGTGGGCCCGCTGCCAGAAGGCGGTGGCGGTCTCCTTCTTCTCGTTGGTGTGGATCTCGCTGTAGGCGAGGCGGGAGTGGTCGTCGACGGCGGTGTGGATGTAGCTGTAGCCGGCGCTCTTGCGGGTCTTGCGGCCGGCCTGGCGGCCCAGCACCTTGTGGCCGCCGCCGTCGGGGATGTTGCCGAGCTTCTTGATGTCCACGTGCACCAGTTCGCCGGGCTTCTCGCGTTCGTAGCGGCGTATGTTCCGGCCGGTCGCACGGTCCAGATGGGTTAGACGGGCGAGCCCGAACCGGGTGAGGACCCGGTGCACGGTCGAGGGCACCAGTCGCAGGTGGTGGGCGATGCGGGCCGGGCCCCAGCGCCGTAGGACACGAACTTTGATGATGCGCCGCTCGGTGCGGGTCGGGGTCCGCCCGGGACTGTGACGAGGACGCGAGGAGCGGTCGGTCATGCCCGCTTCACCGAGGTGCCGGTAGCGGCCGGCCCAGCGCTGGGCTGTGGTTGGTGAGACCTGGAAGCGTTCGGCGGCTCGGCGCAGCGGCCAGCCCTCCTCGACCACACAGCGGGCCAGGCGCAGGCGTCCAGTCTCGGTCAGGGGTGCATTACGGTGGGGCACGAGGGCCTTTCGGTCAGGTGTTGACATCGCAATCCACACCGAACCGGAAGGCCCTCACCTGCTTCAAGATCCCTCAGCCGAGACCTGGCTCACCCGTCCACAACCTCCCAGGACAGAACACCTAGCTGTCGAAGCGGGCCGCGCGCAGGTACTCCGGCTTCGGGTCGAGCGCGGCCGCCAGCCGGAAGTGGCGGGTGGCGCGCTCGGGGTGGCCGGAGCGCTCGAAGGTGCGGGCGAGGGCGAAGTGCGCGAAGGCGTTGTCGGGTTCGCGCTCCAGCACCAGCTCGAATTCCAGCTCGGCGGGGCGCAGCTGGGCCGCCGCGAAGAAGGCGCGGGCGCGCAGCAGCCGGGCGGCGGTGTTCTCGGGGTGGGCGGCGATCACCGAGTCGAGCAGCCGCACGGCGCCCCGGGGATCGCGCGCGGCGAGCAGCTGCTCGGCCGCACGGAAGTCGATGACGTCGGTTTCCGGGGTCCTCTCGGGCACGGTGGCATCCTTCCCTGGTCCGTCCCGGGGTGAACACGGGGGCGGCTGCGGGTATTCCGGTACGACCCCTTGGCGCGGCCCCGGCTCAGCCCTTCGCCGCCGCCCGGCGGCTCAGCTCCGCCCAGACCTCGCGGACCCGGGCCACCAGCTCCTCCACCGGTCCGTCGTTGTCGATGACCAGGTCGGCGACGGCGCGCCGCTGTTCGCGGGTGGCCTGGGCGGCCATCCGGGCGCGGGCGTCCGCCTCGGTCATGCCGCGCAGCCGGACGAGCCGGTCGAGCTGGGTCTCCGGGGCGGCGTCGACCACGATGACCAGGTCGTAGAGGGGGGCGAGGCCGTTCTCGGTGAGGAGGGGGACGTCGTGGACGACCACGGAGTCCGGTCCGGCGGCCTTCTCCAGTTCGGCGGAGCGGTCGCGGACCAGGGGGTGGACGATCGCGTTGAGCGCGGCGAGGCGGTCCGGGTCGGCGAAGACGATCGCACCGAGCGCGGGCCGGTCCAGAGTGCCGTCCGGGGCCAGGACGCCGGGGCCGAACTCCTCGGCCACGGCGGCGAGTCCGGGGGTGCCCGGCTCGACCACCTCACGGGCGATGCGGTCCGAGTCGATCAGGACGGCCCCGTGCCCGACGAGCAGCCGTGACACTTCGCTCTTACCGGCTCCGATGCCCCCGGTCAGGCCCACTCTCAGCATGCCCGGAGCCTAATGCCCGCTGCCCGTGGCCCCCACAGGCGGGGCCACGGGCAGCGGGCACGAAAACGGGGCGGCGCTCAGACGTCGCCCTCGCGCTCGGCGAGGAACTTCTCGAATTCGAGGCCGATCTCGTCGGCCGACGGCAGGTCCGCCGGTTCGGCGACCAGGTTGCCCCGGGTCTCCGCGCCCGCGACCGCGTCGTACTGGTGCTCAAGGCCCTCGACCAGCGAGACCAGTTCCTCGTCGCCCTGGCCGATCTGGCGGTCGATCTCCGTCTGGGTGCGGTGCGCCTCGGTGCGCAGGGAGTGCGCGACGGACGGCAGGACCAGGCCGGTCGCGGCCGTGATCGCCTCCAGCGCGGTGAGCGCGGCGTCCGGGTAGGCGGAGCGGGCGACGTAGTGCGGGACGTGGGCGGCGACGCCGAGCACGTCGTGGCCCGCCTCCATCAGCCGGTACTCGACCAGCGCCTCGGCGGAGCCGGGGACCTGCGCCTCCTCGAAGGGGCTGCGGTGGCCGGGCGTGAGGTCGGTGCGGTTGCCGTGCGGGGTGATGCCGACGGGGCGGGTGTGCGGGACGCCCATCGGGATGCCGTGGAAGTTGACCGCGAGGCGGACACCCAGGCGCTCGACCACCTCCTCGACGGCGGCGGCGAACCTCTCCCACTCCACGTCGGGTTCGGGTCCGGACAGCAGCAGGAACGGCGCGCCCGTGGCGTCCTGGACGACGCGGACCTCCAGGGCGGGCGTCTCGTACGCCGCCCAGCGGTCGCGCTTGAACGTCAGCAGCGGACGCCGGGCGCGGTAGTCGATCAGGCGGTCGTGGTCGAAGCGGGCCACGACCTGGTGCGGCAGCGATTCGAGCAGGCCGTCCACGATCTGCTCGCCGGTCTCACCCGCGTCGATGTAGCCCTCGAAGTGGTAGAGCATGACCAGGCCGGCCGACTCCTGGGCGAGCGCCATGTCGACCACAGCCAGGCCCTTCGGCTCCCATTCGTACAAACTCTGCGGATCAGGCACGGTTACCGCTCCTCCTTGTGTTCCTGGAGAAGAACGCCCCGGGGTACCCCGGTCATTCCCCGTACGCGCTCTTTCACTCCGGAAACACGCGAGGCCCGCTCCCCGAAGGGAGCGGGCCTCACGGTCACTTACCTACCGCAGCCGATGACCGGCCGGAGGGACAGAGCGTCAGCTCTGGCCACCCGCCAGCTTCTCGCGGAGCGCGGCGAGGGCCTCGTCCGACGCCAGGGCGCCGGAGTTGTCCGCGGACTCCGAGGAGTAGGAGCCGCCGCCACTGCCGCCCGAGGCGGCCGGGGCGTTGCCGGCGGGGGCGGCAGCGCCCTCGGCGGCAGCGGCCTCGTCGGCCTCGCGGGACTTGATGACCTGGGCCTGGTGCTGCTCGAAGCGCTGCTGCGCCTCGGCGTACTGGGTCTCCCAGACCTCGCGCTGAGCCTCGAAGCCCTCGAGCCAGTCGTTGGTCTCGGGGTCGAAGCCCTCGGGGTAGATGTAGTTGCCCTGGTCGTCGTAGGACGCGGCCATGCCGTACAGGGTCGGGTCGAACTCGACCGAGGCCGGGTCGCCGCCGAACGCCTCGTTGGCCTGCTTCAGCGAGAGGCTGATGCGACGGCGCTCGAGGTCGATGTCGATGACCTTGACGAAGATCTCGTCGTTGACCTGGACGACCTGCTCCGGGATCTCCACGTGGCGCTCGGCCAGCTCGGAGATGTGGACCAGGCCCTCGATGCCCTCGTCCACGCGGACGAACGCACCGAACGGAACGAGCTTGGTGACCTTACCGGGGACGACCTGCCCGATCTGGTGCGTACGGGCGAACTGCTGCCACGGGTCTTCCTGCGTCGCCTTGAGCGACAGCGAGACGCGCTCGCGGTCCATGTCGACGTCGAGGACCTCGACGGTGACCTCCTGGCCGACCTCGACAACCTCGGAGGGGTGGTCGATGTGCTTCCAGGACAGCTCGGAGACGTGCACCAGACCGTCGACGCCGCCCAGGTCCACGAAGGCACCGAAGTTGACGATCGAGGAGACGACGCCGGAGCGGACCTGACCCTTCTGGAGGGTCGTGAGGAACGTCTGGCGGACCTCGGACTGGGTCTGCTCGAGCCAGGCACGGCGGGACAGGACCACGTTGTTGCGGTTCTTGTCCAGCTCGATGATCTTGGCCTCGAGCTCCTTGCCCACGTACGGCTGGAGGTCGCGGACACGACGCATCTCGACGAGCGACGCCGGGAGGAAGCCACGGAGGCCGATGTCGAGGATGAGACCACCCTTGACGACCTCGATGACGGTACCGGTGACGATGCCGTCCTCTTCCTTGATCTTCTCGATGGTGCCCCAGGCACGCTCGTACTGAGCGCGCTTCTTCGAGAGGATCAGGCGGCCTTCCTTGTCCTCCTTCTGGAGAACCAGGGCCTCGATCTCGTCACCGACCTTGACGACCTCGTTCGGGTCGACGTCGTGCTTGATCGAGAGCTCGCGGCTCGGGATGACACCTTCGGTCTTGTAACCGATGTCGAGGAGAACCTCGTCCCGGTCAACCTTGACGATGACACCGTCAACGATGTCGCCGTCGTTGAAGTACTTGATCGTCTCGTCGATCGCCGCGAGGAACGCGTCCGCGTCGCCGATGTCGTTGACCGCAACCTGCGGAGTGGTGGCGGTGGTCTCGGTGCTGCTCGTCATGTGGGAAAGGGCTCCGGTACGGACAGTGAGTCGTAGGTACTGCTACGCCGAAAGCCCGTATCGCCTCTGCCTAAGCCGGACAGCCCGGGAAGCGCCAATTCCGTGACCGGAAGGCGCCTCGTGAACCGAGGGGACTAGCAACAGATGCGAGCGCGGCCTGCTAGGTCTGAGGAGCGCAGGCTCGCAGCGCAACTTGTAGCATACGGGGGCAGCAGGGCACGGTCAATGCGCGAAGGCGGACACCACGGGCACAAAGCCCCATATCCGGCACAACTCGGGTTCACCGAGGCCAGATCGTGTCCGGCAGCGTCGGGACACACCGGTTCAGCGCTGCGCAGGCCCCCTTGGTACGTACCGCGTACGACGGGGTGAAGGCAAACTACAACGACGGACACGATGAGCCAAGAGATGTACGCCGCCGAACCCGAGGCGACCCGCCGCACCGCCGGGACCGCCGAGAGCAGCCGGGCCAGCCGGAGCTGGTGGAACCGGAACGCCGACGAGTACCAGAGCGACCACGGCGCCTTCCTCGGCGACGACCGCTTCGTCTGGGGCCCCGAGGGCCTGGACGAGGAGACGGCCGGGCTGCTGGGCCCCGCCACCGCGTTGAAGGGGCTCGACGTCCTGGAGATCGGCGCCGGCGCGGCGCAGTGCTCCCGCTGGCTGGCCGCGCAGGGCGCCCGCCCCGTCGCCCTGGATCTCTCCCACCGCCAGCTCCAGCACGCCCTGCGCATCGGCGAGGACGTCCCGCTGGTCGAGGCGGACGCCGGGCGGCTGCCGTTCCGCGACGCCTCCTTCGACCTCGCCTGCTCCGCCTACGGCGCGGTGCCCTTCGTCGCCGACCCGGTCCAGGTCTTCCGCGAGGTCCGCCGGGTGCTGCGCCCCGGCGGCCGCTGGGTGTTCTCCGTGACGCACCCCGTCCGCTGGGCCTTCCCGGACGAGCCGGGCCCCGAGGGCCTTTCGGTGGCCGCCTCCTACTTCGACCGCACGCCCTACGTCGAGCAGGACGAGCAGGGCAACGCGGTGTACGTCGAGCACCACCGCACGCTGGGCGACCGGATCCGGGACGTGGTCGCGGGCGGCTTCCGGCTGGTGGACCTGGTCGAGCCGGAGTGGCCCTCCTGGAACGACCAGGAGTGGGGCGGCTGGTCCCCGCTGCGCGGCAACCTGATCCCGGGGACCGCGATCTTCGTCTGCGTACGGGACTAGGGGGTGTCTTGCCGATCATGGCCGGGTCCGCGACGCCTGGCACGGCACCTCGCGGCGTTGCCGAAACGCCCCAATAGCTCCTTCCCCGAGCTCTCAACTCCGTTCGAGCAGGGGAGACCCCAGCCGAGACGCTCCGGCGCCTTGCGATGCACCGCACCAGACGCCGCAGCCTGATCCGACCCTGATCGACAAGACACCCCCTAGGGCCTTTCCTCTGGATCAGGCCGGTTCGGGGCGCGGGCGCCCTCCGTACGAGACTGGGGGCGTGATCCGCACCGACGCCCTCGACCGGCTGCCCGTCCGCACCGCCGTCCCCGCCCTCCGGCAGGCGCTCGACGACCACGGGACCGCGGTGCTGTGCGCACCCCCCGGCACCGGCAAGACCACCCTCGTCCCGCTCGCCCTGGCGGGGCTGACCGGCGAGGGCCAGGTGCGCCGGGTTGTCGTCGCCGAGCCGCGCCGGATCGCCGCCCGCGCGGCGGCCCGGCGCATGGCGTGGCTGCTGGGCGAGCGGACCGGGGAACGTGTCGGGTTCACCGTGCGCGGCGAGCGGGTGGTGGGCCCGGACACCGTGGTGGAGGTCGTCACCACCGGTGTGCTGCTCCAGCGGTTGCAGCGCGACCAGGAGCTGGCCGGGGTGGACGCGGTGATCATCGACGAGTGCCACGAGCGCCATCTGGACGCGGACACGGTGGCCGCGTTCCTGCTGGACGTGCGCGCCGCGCTCCGCCCGGACCTGCGCCTGGTGGCGGCGTCCGCGACGACGGACGCGGAGGGCTGGGCACGGCTGCTCGGGGACGCCCCGGTGGTCGAGGCGCAGGGCGTGTCGCACCCGGTGGACGTGGTGTGGGCCCCGCCGTCGGTGCCGGTACGGCCGCCGCACGGGATGCGGGTCGACCCGGCGCTGCTGAGCCATGTCGCCTCCGTGGTGCGGCGGGCGCTCGCCGAGCGGGACGGCGACGTGCTGTGCTTCCTGCCCGGCGTCGGCGAGATCGGCCGGGTGGCCGGGCAACTGACGGGCGTGGCGGCCGAGGTGCTCCAGGTGCACGGGCGGGCCCCGGCGGCCGTGCAGGACGCGGTGCTGGCCGGGTCCTCGGAAGGGCGCCGGGTGGTCCTGGCGACCTCGGTGGCGGAGTCGTCGCTGACGGTCCCCGGGGTGCGGACGGTGGTCGATTCGGGGCTCGCCCGGGAACCGCGCACCGATCACGCCCGGGGGCTGAGCGCGCTGGCCACCGTACGGGCGTCGCAGGCGGCGGGCCGGCAGCGCGCGGGCCGGGCGGGGCGCGAGGCGCCGGGGACGGTGTACCGCTGCTGGGACCGGGCGGAGGACGGCCGGCTCGCCCGGTTCCCCTCGCCGGAGATCAGGGTGGCCGATCTGACGGCGTTCGCCCTCCAGGCGGCCTGCTGGGGTGATCCGGACGCGTCCGGGCTCGCGCTGCTCGACGCCCCGCCGGAGGGCGCGATGACCGCAGCGCGCGAGGTCCTCGGCGCGGTCGGCGCGGTGGGTCCGGACGGCCGGGTCACCGAGCGGGGCGTGCGGATGTCCCGGCTCGGACTGCACCCCCGGCTGGCCCGGGCGCTGCTGGACGGGGCGGCCGAGGTGGGCGGGCGCCGGGCCGCCGAGGTGGTGGCGCTGCTGAGCGAGGAACCGCCGCGCGCGTACGGGGACGACCTGGCGGCCGTGCTGCGCACCGCGCGCCGGGGCCAGGACGCCTACGCGGGGCGCTGGCGCCAGGAGGTGCGGCGCCTGTCGTCCGCGCTGAAGGGCGACGGCGGTTCCGGCCGGAGCGTCGCGGACGACGCGGCGGTGGGGCTGGTCGCCGCCCTGGCGTTCCCGGAGCGGGTGGCGCGGGCGCGGGGCGGCGGGGCGTTCCTGATGGCGTCGGGCACGGGCGCGGAGCCGGGCGAGGGCTCCGGGCTGCGCGGGGCGCCCTGGCTGGCCGTGGCGGTCGCGGACCGGCCGGCGCACGCGGCGTCGGCCCGGGTGCGCCTGGCGGCCGTCATCGACGAGGACACCGCGCTCCTGGCGGCGGGGCCGCTGCGGTGCGCGGGCGAGGAAGTCCGCTGGGACGGCCGGGACGTGGTGGCCCGCCGGGTGGAGCGGCTGGGGGCGGTCGAGCTGGCCGCGCGCCCGCTGAAGCAGCCCGATCCGGGACTGGTCCGCGAGGCCCTGGTCGAGGGGCTGCGACGCGAGGGCCCGGGGCTGCTGCGGTGGAGCCGGGACGCGGGGCAGCTGCGGGAGCGGCTGGCCTTCCTGCACCGGGTGCTGGGCGAGCCGTGGCCGGACGTGTCGGACGGGGCGCTGCTCTCGGACCCGGGGGCCTGGCTGGAGCCCGAGCTGTCCCGGGCGCGGCGGCGCTCGGACCTGGCCACGGTCGACGCGGGGCAGGCGCTGCGGAGGCTGCTGCCGTGGGCGACGGGCGAGGCGGTCCGGCTGGACACGCTGGCACCGGAGCGGATCGAGGTGCCCAGCGGTTCGCGGATCCGGGTGGAGTACGGCGGGGAGCAGCCGGTGCTCGCGGTGAAGCTCCAGGAGCTGTTCGGGCTCCAGGAGACCCCGGAGGTGGCGGGCGTTCCGGTCCTGGTGCACCTGCTCTCCCCCGCCGGGCGGCCGGCGGCGGTGACGGCGGACCTGGCGTCGTTCTGGCGCGACGGCTACAAGGCGGTCCGGGCGGAACTGCGCGGCCGCTATCCGAAGCACCCGTGGCCGGAGGACCCGACGACGATGGAGGCGACCCGCTTCACGAAGGCGCGGCTGAAGCGGGAGTGAGCACGCCGCAGCCCCTCCGCCGGGCGGAGGGGCTGCGGCGTGGTGTCAGGAGGCGGCGGTGGCCGTGCGCTGCTCGACGGTCAGGTCGATGGTGACCGTGGCGCCGCCCTCGGTGGTGAGGCGCAGCTTGTACGTGCCGGCCGGTCCGTCCGCGTAGAACTTCGGGAGCTTCAGACTGCCGTCGGCGGCCGTGGTGAGCTCGATGGTGCGGACGGGGTTGCCGTCGTCGTCCGTGCAGTACGGGCCCTTGTCGTTGACGGCCGGGTCGTCGCCGTCGGTGATCATGGTGGCGGTGACGGCGACCTTGCCCGCGGCCTTGCCCTTGTAGGTGGCGGCGACGGTGATGTCGTCGAAGGTCGCACCGGCGACGGCGGTCAGCTCGGTGGTGCCGGTCCTGGCGATGGCGTCGGCCTGGCGGGCGGTGACGGTCGCCTTGAAGGTGGTGGCGACCGAGGTGCCCTTCACGGTGGCCCGCACGGTGAACTCGCCGGTCTTCTCGCCCGCGCGGAGCACCGGCGAGGACGCCTTGCCGTCGGCCCCGGTGTCGAGGGTGACCGCCTTGAAGCCGCCGTCGAACGCGGCGTCGGTGTCACCGACGACGGTGAAGGTCACCTGCGCCTTGGCGACCGGCTTGCCGAGGGCGTCGTGCGCCCGCACCTTCACCGTGCCGTCGAACTTCTCGCCGGCGGTGGCGGTCAGCGTGCCCGTGCCGTCGTTCTGAAGCGCCGTCACCTTCTGGGACGGGGTGGGCGCCGGGGTCGGGGTGTGCGTCGGGGGCTTCGGCTTCGAGGGCTCGGGGCCGGGGTCCGACGGCTCGGCGGGCTTCGTGGGCTTGGTGGACGTGCCCGGCTTTGGCGTCTCGGACGGCGAGGGCGTCGGGGACGGGGTGCTCGACGGGCCGCCGCCCGGGCGGCTGGGTCCGGGGTTCCGGCTGGTGGGGCCGGTCGGGAGGACGCCGCTGCCGTCGGGGACCTCGTGCGTGCCGCGGTTGTAGTACGTGAACCAGGAGCGCACCGTACGCAGGTACACGTCGGAGTGGTTGTAGCTCAGGACCGCCCGGTCCAGGTCGGCGGCGGTCGACAGGTCGCGGTCGCCGGCGCAGAGGTAGCGGCCGGCGGCGAGCGCGGCGTCGTAGACGTTGTTGGGGTCCTTGCGGCCGTCGCCGTTGCCGTCCTGGCCCCAGGTCGCCCAGGTGGACGGGATGAACTGCATCGGGCCGACCGCCCGGTCGTGCGTCCGGTCCCCGTCGTAGGCACCGTTGTCGGTGTCCTTGATCAGGGCGAAGCCGTTGCCGTCGAGGGCGGGGCCGAGGATCGGGGAGAGCGTGGTGCCCTGCGCGTCGACCCGGCCGCCCCGGGCCTGCCCGGACTCGACCTTGCCGATCGCGGCGAGCAACTGCCACGGCAGCCGGCAGGCCGCGTCCGTGCCCCCGACGGTCCGCTCGGCCTTCTTGTACGCCGCCAGGACGGAGGCGGGTATGCCGGACTCGGCGGGGCCGGTCACCGGCAGGTCGGCCGAACTGCCCGGCTTGTCCGGGGTGTTCAGCGGCGGCAGGTCCGTGTAGTACGGCGAGTCGCCGGAGACGCCGCCGCCCTGGTCCGCGGGGGTCGAGGAGCCGGCGGCCGGCTGGTCGCCGTCCGCCGCGACGACCGGCGACGGGGCCCCGGGGGCCTGCGAGGCGGAGAGCGCCGCCACGGCCACGGCAGCCACGGCGGTGGTGGCCGCTCCTCTGTACAGTCGGCGACCGAATTGCGCTGCCATGGTGTGTGGGCCCTCCCCCTCGTCGCTGTCGGCGCTCCCCTGCGCCTGGACTCAGGCGACCCTACGGCAACTCCTCCGGCGCGCACACAGCGGGCGTGGCGGTTCTTACCGCTTTCTCACCTTCCTGAACACAAGTTGTCCACGTGCGGACATTCCCGTGACGGATCTTCCTGCCCGCCGGGCCACCCCGGGACTGCCCCGCCGGGTCACGCATACTGCCCGCATGCCCTTCACTCTCAGCCATGCCGCCGCCGTGCTCCCGGGGATACGGCGCGACGGCACGGGCCGTGGTGCGCTGCTCGCCTCCGCCCTGGTCGCCGGGTCGTTCGCCCCCGACCTGACGTACTTCGCGGACTCGGTGATTCCGGGCGCGATGGAGTTCGGCGAGGTCACCCACGCGGTGTGGGGTGTCGTCACGGTGGACGTCCTGATCACCGCGCTGGCGCTCGGCCTGTGGCTGCTGCTGCGCGACCCGCTGGTGGCGCTGCTGCCGGAGCGGTGGCGGGGGCGGGTGCACACCTGGCTGCGGGGCGGAGGGGCGCCGACGGGCCCCGGACGGTGGGGACTTGGGGCACGGGACGCCACGTGGTTCGTGGTGTCGGCGGTGATCGGGTCCGCCACCCATGTCGTGTGGGACGCCTTCACCCATCACGACCGGTGGGGCGTACGGCTGGTGCCCGGGCTCGACGGCAGCGTGGCCGGATACCCCGTCTTCACGCTCGTCCAGTACGGCACGTCCGCCCCGGCCCTGCTGCTGCTCGCCTGGTTCACGGTGTCGGGGCTGCGGCGGACCGGGGACCGGCCGGTGCCCGCCTCGGTGCCGGTGCTGACCGCGCGGGTCCGAGGCTGGGCGCTCGCCTCGATCGGGTTGTGCGCCGTGCTGGGCACCGCCCACCGGTGCGCCCGCTGGTACGCGTACTACGGGCACATCGATACGCCGCTGGACATCATCCCGACGGCCTGCTTCGGCGCGGGCGCCGGTCTCGCGGCGGGGCTCGTGCTGTACGCGGCGGCGGTGTGGCCAGGGCCTTTCGTTTGGATCAGGCCGGATCAGGGAGCGGGGCCTGGTGCGTGCAGCTGCAAGGCGGAGGATTGAGGCAACGCGGAGCGTTGGTGATTGACGACAACGCGGCAGATGCGCGTGCCAGGCGCCGCGAGCCCGGCCTGATCCAAACGAAAGGCCCTAGCACCGGCGCGGCGGGAGGCGGAGCCGGCCGGGGCGCCCGCGGACCCCGGCCACCCGCGGTCAGTGGGCCGCTGACTCCCAGTCGCCGCCGACGCCGACCGACACGTCCAGCGGGGCGCGCAGCTGCACCGCCGTGGACATCTCGTGGCGCAGGATGCGCTCGACCTGCTCCCGCTCGCCCGCGGCGATCTCCAGCACGATTTCGTCGTGCACCTGGAGCAGCATCCGGGACTTCAGCTCCGCCTCGGTCAGCGCCCGGTCGACGTGGAGCATGGCGACCTTGACGATGTCGGCGGCGGTGCCCTGGATCGGGGCGTTGAGCGCCATCCGCTCGGCGGTCTCGCGGCGCTGGCGGTTGTCGCTGTTCAGGTCGGGGAGGTAGCGGCGGCGACCGAAGACCGTCTCCGTGTATCCGGTCGCCCGGGCCTCCTCCACGACGCGGCGCAGATAGTCCCGCACCCCGCCGAACCGCTCGAAGTAGGTGTCCATCAGGACCCTGGCCTCGCCCGCCTCGATGTTCAGCTGCTGGGAGAGGCCGAAGGCGGACAGCCCGTACGCCAGGCCGTAGCTCATGGCCTTGATCTTGCGCCGCATCTCCGGGTCGACCGCGGACTTCCCGACACCGAAGACCTGCGAGGCGACCGTGGTGTGCAGGTCCTCGCCGGAGGTGAACGCCTCGATCAGGCCCGCGTCCTCGGAGAGGTGGGCCATCACGCGCAGTTCGATCTGGCTGTAGTCGGCCGTCATCAGCGTCTCGAAGCCCTCACCGACGACGAAGCCCCGGCGGATCGCCCGGCCCTCGTCCGTGCGGACGGGGATGTTCTGCAGATTCGGGTCGGTGGAGGAGAGGCGGCCGGTCGCGGCCACCGTCTGGTTGAACGTGGTGTGGATGCGACCGTCCGCCGCGATCGTCTTCACCAGGCCCTCAACCGTGACCCGGAGCTTCGCCTGCTCGCGGTGGCGGAGCATGAGGACCGGCAGCTCGTGCTCGGTCTGGCCGGCCAGCCAGGCCAGCGCGTCCGCGTCCGTCGTGTAACCGGTCTTGGTCCTCTTGGTCTTCGGCAGGCCCAGCTCGCCGAACAGGACCTCCTGGAGCTGCTTGGGCGAACCGAGGTTGAACTCCCGGCCCACCGACGCGTGCGCCTCCTTCACCGCCTGCTGGACGGCCCCGGCGAACTGCTGCTCCATGCCCTCCAGATGGGCCCGGTCCGCCGCGATGCCGTGCCGCTCCAGGCGGGCGAGCAGGATCGACGTCGGGAGCTCCATGTCGTGCAGCAGCTCGGCCGCGCCGACCTCCTTCAGCCGCTCAGTGAACGCGTCACCGAGATCCAGGACCGCGCGGGCCTGCGCCATCAGGGCGTCGGCCTCCGCCCGGTCGTCGGCGCCGAACGCCAGCTGGCCGTCGGCCGCGGCGGCCGGGGCCAGCTCGCGGCCCAGGTACTCCACGGCCAGCGCGTCCAGCGCGAACGAACGGCGGCCGGGCTTCACCAGATACGCGGCGAGCGCGGTGTCCATCGTGACGCCGTCGAGGTGCCAGCCGTGCTCCGGGAAGACCCGCATCGCGCTCTTCGCGTTGTGCATGACCTTGGGCCGGACCGGGTCCGCGACCCAGGCGGCGAACGCCTGCTCGTCGGCCTCGTCCAGCTGCGCCGGGTCCAGCCAGGCGGCCGAGCCGTCGGCGGCGGCGAGCGCGATCTCGGTGACCGTGCCCACCCCGAGCGACCAGGTGTCGACCGTCATGACACCCAGCGGCTGCGCGCCGTGCTCCGCCAGCCAGGGGCCGACCTCGCCGGTACCGAGCACGGTCCCGTCCAGCTCGATCCCGGCGGCGGGCGCGGGCGGCTCGGCCTCCGCCGCGCCCGGGTCCACGGCGAGCAGCCGCTCACGCAGGCTCGGGTTGCGGATCTCCAGTATGTCGAGGATGCCGGTGACCGCCGTGCGGTCGTACGGGGCGCGCTCCAGCCCCTCCGGGGTCTTCGGCAGCTCCACGTCCCGGACCATCTCGGTCAGCACGCGGTTCAGCTTCACCGCGTCCAGGTGGTCGCGGAGGTTCTGCCCGGCGACGCCCTTGACCTCGTCGGCCCGCGCGATCAGCTCGTCGAACGAGCCGAACTGGTTGATCCACTTCGCGGCGGTCTTCTCGCCGACCTTGGGGATGCTCGGAAGGTTGTCCGACGGGTCACCGCGCAGCGCCGCGAAGTCCGGATACTGCCGGGGGGTGAGGCCGTACTTCTCCACGACCTTCTCCGGGGTGAACCGGGTCAGCTCGGAGACGCCCTTGGTGGGGTACAGCACGGTCACGTTGTCCGTGATCAGCTGGAACGAGTCGCGGTCGCCCGTGACGATCAGGACCTCGAAGCCGGCCGCCTCGGCCTGCGTCGCGAGCGTCGCGATGACGTCGTCCGCCTCGAAGCCGTCCACCGCGAACCGGTCCGCGTGCATCGCGTCCAGCAGCTCGCCGATCAGCTCGACCTGGCCCTTGAACTCGTCGGGGGTCTTCGACCGGTTCGCCTTGTACTCGGGGAACTCCTGCGCCCGCCAGGTCTTGCGGGACACGTCGAACGCCACGGCGAAGTGCGTCGGCGCCTCGTCACGCAGCGTGTTCGCGAGCATCGACATGAAGCCGTACACCGCGTTCGTCGGCTGGCCCGCCGCCGTCGTGAAATTCTCCGCGGGCAGCGCAAAGAACGCCCGGTACGCCAGGGAGTGCCCGTCCATGAGGAGCAGGCGCGGTCGGTTGTCTGCCGTCTTCTTCGATGCCGTCTCAGCCACACCCCGATCCTGCCACGGACCACTGACAATCCGGACCGGCCACCGCCCGCGACGCCTCACCGGGCACCCGGCCCGGAACGCGTGCCAGGATCGACAGGGAGAAGGAAACACACACGGCGGACCCGCGGGACACCTCCCGGGGGCCCGCAGCCGGCTCGAAGGGGAGCACCATGGCCAGCAAGCCACCCGCAGGAGACCCCGTCCAGGACGCCCCCCGGGTCGGACCGGCCCAGCACTCCGCCGCCGGGCTGCCCGCCGTCGCCCAGAGCCTGCGCGTCGCCCAGCAGCAGATGGGCCTGCGCCGCACCGCGCAGACCCTCCTCAAGGTCAACCAGAAGGACGGCTTCGACTGCCCCGGCTGCGCCTGGCCCGAGGGCGACAAGCGGCACACCGCCGAGTTCTGCGAGAACGGCGTCAAGGCCGTCGCCGAGGAGGCCACGCTCCGCCGGGTCACCCCGGACTTCTTCGCCGAGCACCCCGTCTCCGACCTCGCCGGGCGCAGCGGCTACTGGCTCGGCCAGCAGGGCCGCATCACCCAGCCCGTCTACCTCCCCGAGGGCGCCGACCGCTACGAGGCCATCACCTGGGAGCGGGCCTTCGACATCATGGCCGAGGAGCTGGGCGCCCTCGCCTCCCCCGACGAGGCCGTCTTCTACACCTCCGGGCGCACCAGCAACGAGGCCGCGTTCCTCCTTCAGCTCTTCGCCCGCGAGTTCGGCACCAACAACCTGCCGGACTGCTCCAACATGTGCCACGAGTCCTCGGGCTCCGCGCTCACCGAGACGATCGGCGTCGGCAAGGGCTCGGTGTCCCTGGAGGACCTGCACCACGCCGACCTGATCATCATCGCCGGGCAGAACCCCGGCACCAACCACCCCCGGATGCTCTCCGCCCTGGAGCAGGCCAAGGCGGCCGGCGCGAAGATCATCTCGGTGAACCCGCTGCCCGAGGCCGGCCTCGAACGCTTCAAGAACCCGCAGACCCCGCAGGGCATGCTCAAGGGCACCCCGCTCAACGACCTCTTCCTCCAGATCCGGATCGGCGGCGACCAGGCCCTCTTCCGCCTCCTGAACAAACTGATCCTGGAGACCGAGGGCGCCGTCGACCGGACGTTCGTCACCGAACACACCCACGGCTACGAGGAGTTCGCCGCCGCCGCGGCCCAGGCGGACTGGGACGCGACGCTCGCCGCGACCGGACTCGACCGCGCCGCCGTCGAACAGGCCCTCGCGATGGTCCTGGAATCGGAGCGCACCGTCGTCTGCTGGGCCATGGGCCTCACCCAGCACAAGCACTCCGTGCCGACCATCCGCGAGGTCGTCAACTTCCTCCTGCTGCGCGGCAACATCGGCCGCCCCGGCGCCGGGGTCTGCCCCGTGCGCGGCCACTCCAACGTCCAGGGCGACCGCACCATGGGCATCTTCGAACGGCCCGCGCCCGCCTTCCTCGACGCCCTCGACAAGGAGTTCGGGATCACCTCACCGCGCCACCACGGCTACGACGTGGTCCGCGCGATCCGCGCCCTGCGCGACGGCGAGGCCAAGGTCTTCTTCGCGATGGGCGGGAACTTCGTCGCCGCCACCCCCGACACCGACGTCACCGAGGCCGCCATGCGCAACGCGCGCCTCACCGTCCACGTCTCCACCAAGCTCAACCGCTCCCACGCCGTCACCGGCGCCCACGCGCTGATCCTTCCCACCCTCGGCCGTACCGACAAGGACGTCCAGGCGGGCGGCAAGCAGTTCGTCACCGTCGAGGACTCCATGAGCAAGGTCCACGCCTCGCGCGGCAACCTCACCCCCGCGAGCCCGCACCTGCTCTCCGAACCCGCCATCGTCGCCCGCCTCGCCCGCGCCGTCCTCGGCCCCGAATCCGCCACCCCCTGGGAGGAGTTCGAGAAGGACTACGCGACGATCCGGGACCGCATCTCCCGGGTCGTCCCCGGCTTCGAGAACTTCAACGCCCGCATCGCCCACCCCGGCGGCTTCACCCTCCCGCACGGCCCCCGCGACTCCCGCCGCTTCCCCACCGCCACAGGAAAGGCCAACTTCACCGCCGCACCGGTCGAGTTCCCCGAGCTGCCCGAGGGCCGGCTGCTGCTCCAGACCCTGCGCTCCCACGACCAGTACAACACCACGATCTACGGTCTCGACGACCGCTACCGGGGCATCAAGGGCGGCCGCCGCGTCGTCCTCGTACACCCCGAGGACGCGGAAGCCCTCGGGCTGCCCGACGGGTCCTACACCGACCTCGTCAGCGAGTGGAAGGACGGTGTGGAGCGCCGCGCCCCCGGCTTCCGCGTCGTCCACTACCCCACCGCCCGGGGCTGCGCCGCCGCGTACTACCCGGAGACCAATGTGCTGGTCCCCCTCGACTCCACCGCCGACACCAGCAACACCCCCGCCTCCAAGTCCGTCGTGGTGCGCTTCGAGCCGGTGGGCTAAGCGCTCGCTCAGGCGTCTGATAAGAACGACGCATACGAGCACCGCACCGAGACGAAAGGCGGACCCATGGGCGAGCACACCACACCCACGTTCCCCCAGGAGATCATCGACGAGTACGCCGCGCTCGGCGTCGACCTGCCCGCCCTCTTCTCCGCCGGCCACCTCGGCGAGCGCATGGGCGTCCGCATCCTCGAAGCCTCCGCCGAGCGCGTCGTCGGCACCATGCCGGTCGAGGGCAACACCCAGCCCTACGGACTCCTGCACGGCGGCGCCTCCGCCGTCCTCGCCGAGACCCTGGGCTCCGTCGGATCGATGCTGCACGGCGGCCCGTCCAAGTTCGCCGTGGGCGTCGACCTGAACTGCACCCATCACCGAGGGGTACGAAGCGGCCTGGTCACCGGCACCGCCACCCCCGTGCACCGGGGACGCACCACCGCCACGTACGAGATCGCCATCACCGACGAGCAGGGCAAGCGGGTCTGCACCGCCCGCCTCACCTGCCTGCTGCGCGAGGCCCCCGCACCCGAAGCGTCCTGACCCCGCGCCACGCCTCACCACCCCTGCCCGGCCGTGACCCAAAACGGCCGGGCAGCGGCATATCCGGGCACAACCACCGCCATGATCAAGGAAATTGAGCGGCGCGCGGCGTCAACCCCCTTGACCCGGCGCTCCGTTCCATGGCCCACTCAGCTGCCCACACCTCACCCGCCCCCACCACCACACCGCGTCGCCGCACCCCCGCCACCGTAACGCAGCGTAACCAACGCCCGAGGTGGCGCGCCCCGCCGCGACGCGATCAGCCCGGCCCCGACGCCACCGGGCCCTCCGGCATGCCCCCGCACCCCCGCACCGGGCCCCCGCCGGGCGACAGCAGCAAGATCACCTCAAGCCCCTTAGCAGAGCTGCGCGTTCTCACATTGCGGTCACTTCACGGTCCGGTAAAAAGCCGTACATGTCCGCCCAGCCACCTCAAGCCTTGCTCAAGGGCATAACAAGACAGTCACATCCTTGGCCGGCACCCCTCCCGACCCCCACCACTGCCCTTAGAGTCACGGCCAGTCACCGCGCCGCCGGGCGCGTCTGCAAGCACGGCCCTGTACCAACCCAGTACGGCCCGGCGAACGACACGGCACCTCAAGCGAGGAGGCCGCGCCAGGGAAAGGACCTTTCGTGCGACACCGTTCTTTGCTCATCCTCACCACAGTGCTCACCACCGGTGCACTGACGCTCACCGCCTGCGGGTCGCGCGACGACGACAACAAGAGCGACGGCAACAGCGGCAGCGGCAACACGACCGTCGTCATCGGCGTCGACGCACCGCTCACCGGTGACCTCTCCGCCCTCGGCCTCGGCATCAAGAACTCCGCCGACCTCGCCGTCAGCATCGCGAACAAGAAGAAGCTCGTCCCCGGAGTCACCTTCAAGGTGCAGCCCCTCGACGACCAGGCCCAGCCCTCCGTCGGCGGACAGAACGCCCAGAAGTTCATCGACAACAAGGACGTCCTCGGCGTCGTCGGCCCCCTGAACTCCAGCGTCTCGCAGTCCATGCAGAAGCCGCTCAACGACGCCAGCCTCACCCAGGTCTCCCCGGCCAACACCGGCACCGAGCTGACCCAGGGCAACAACTGGAAGAGCGGCGACAAGAAGCGCCCCTTCAAGACCTTCTTCCGCACCGCCACCACGGACCAGATCCAGGGCGCCTTCGCCGCGAAGTACCTGTACAACGACGCGAAGATCAAGCAGGTCTACCTCATCGACGACCAGAAGACCTACGGCGCCGGCCTCGCCGCGTCCTTCAAGGCCACCTTCACCGACCTCGGTGGCAAGATCGTCGGCTCCGACCACGTCAACCCCGACGACCGCGACTTCAACGCCGTCGTGGCCAAGGTCAAGAAGTCCGGCGCCAAGGCCGTCTACTACGGCGGTGAGTACCCCGCCGGCGCGCCCCTGAGCCAGCAGCTCAAGGACAGCGTCCAGATCCCCCTCATGGGCGGCGACGGCATGTACAGCGCCGACTTCATCAAGCTCAACAAGAAGGCCCAGGGCGACATCGCGACCTCCGTCGGCAAGCCCGTCGAGGAGCTCGACTCCGCCAAGCAGTTCATCGCCGACTACAAGACCGCCGGCTACAAGGACGCCTACGAGGCCTACGGGGGCGGCACCTACGACGCCACCTGGGCCGTCATCGAGGCCGTCAAGATCGCCGTCTCCGAGAACGACGGCAAGCTCCCCGACGACGCCCGCGCCAAGGTGCTCGACGCCATGAGCAAGGTCAAGTTCGACGGCGTCACCGGCCCGGTCTCCTTCGACGAGTTCGGCGACACCACCAACACCATGATGACCGCCTACCAGGTCGACGGCGGCAAGTGGGTCTCCAAGCTCAGCGAGGCCTACAAGCCGTAACTCCCGGGCACGCCCCGACCGACCCCAGACCGCGCGGGAGCGCTACGAGCACTCCCGCGCGGTGCCATATCCGAACCACTCCACGGAGGCCCTGCGGTGCACGAACTGCCGCAACAGCTGGCCAATGGACTCATCCTCGGCGCGATGTACGGACTCATCGCGATCGGCTACACGATGGTCTACGGAATCATCCAGCTCATCAACTTCGCCCACGGCGAGATCTTCATGATCGGAGGCTTCGGAGCTCTCACCGTGTACCTCTGGATGCCGGCCGGCTCCAACCTCCTCGCTATCGTCCCCCTCATGATCATCGGCGGCGTCATATGCTCCGTCGCCATCAGCGTCGCCGCCGAACGCTTCGCGTACCGGCCCCTGCGCAACGCCCCCCGGCTCGCCCCGCTGATCACCGCGATCGGGCTCTCCCTGGCACTCCAGCAGGCCATCTGGAAGTGGTACCCCGACGCCACCAAGGACCACCCCTTCCCGCAGTTCAAGGGCGACGCCTTCGACATCTTCGGCGCCCACGTCCAGCGCGGTGACCTCTTCGTCCTCATCTCCGCCCCCGTCTGCATGATCGCCCTCGGCCTCTTCGTCTCCAAGACCCGGGCCGGCCGCGGCATGCAGGCCACCTCGCAGGACCCCGACACCGCCAAGCTCATGGGCATCAACACCGACCGCATCATCGTCATGGCCTTCGCCATCGGTGCCGCGTTCGCCGCCGTCGCCGCCGTCGCCTACGGGCTCAAGAACGGCCAGATCGGCTTCCGCATGGGCTTCATCATGGGCCTCAAGGCCTTCACCGCAGCCGTCCTCGGCGGCATCGGCAACATCTACGGCGCCATGCTCGGCGGCGTCGTCCTCGGCGTCGCCGAAGCCCTCGCCACCGGCTACATGAGCGACGTCCCCGGCATGGACCTCTTCGGCGGCGGTGCCTGGAAGGACGTGTGGGCCTTCGTCCTCCTCATCGTCGTCCTGCTGCTGCGGCCACAAGGCCTGCTCGGCGAACGCGTCGCGGACAGGGCGTGATACGGATGACCACCGCACTGCTCCCGCTCCCCACGCCCGCCGCCCGCATCGCCACCCTCGCCGGCGCCGCGGCCGCCCTCGCCGGCACCCTCCTCCCCTGGACCTGGACCTCCGAATTCCCCGGCGACCTCACCGTCACCGGCTATCCCGGCGGCCTCCAGGTCCTCACCCTCACCGGCGCGATCCTCACCCTGCTCTTCGCCCTCACCGGCTACGGCATCCCCGGACTGCGCTGGCTCACCCCCGCCGGCACCAACAGCCCCGTCCGCCTGCTGGCCCTCGCCACCCTCGGCACCACCGGCTACGCCATGGGCGCGATCTCCTACGAGCTCGGCGGCGTCGTCAACCTCGAACCGGGAGCCTGGGTCAGCGGCATCGGCGCACTCGTCGCCGTCATCGCCTCCCTCGCCCTCCCCCACGACGTCCCGCTCCCCACCGACGGCCCCGCGCCGAACGCCTGGCAGCGCTTCCGCCACAGCCTCACCGCCCCGTCGGCGCCCCGCGCCAAGGCCCTCCCGGCCTGGGCCGAGATCATCATCATCGCGGTCGCCTTCGGACTCGCGCTGTACCTCTTCACCTACGGGATCGACATCCCCAGCGAGGACTCCGAACAGTTCATCGGCTTCCTCATCACCGCGGGCTTCGCGTTCACCGCACTCACCCGGGCCGGCCTCATCGCCCGGCTCACCGCGCTGACCACCAAGCACCGCAACGTCACCCTGACAGCCGCCCTTGTGGCAGCCCTCTGCTTCCCCTTCACCCAGGACGCGGCGGAATACACCCTCATCGGTGTCAACATCCTCATCTTCGCCACCGTCGCACTCGGCCTCAACGTCGTCGTCGGCCTCGCCGGCCTCCTCGACCTCGGCTACGTCGCCTTCCTCGGCGTCGGCGCCTACACCGCCGCCCTCGTCTCCGGCGCACCTCTCTCCGCGATCGGCGTCAAGTTCCCCTTCTGGGCCGCCGTCCTCACCGGAGCGGTCGTCTCGATGATCTTCGGCGTCCTCATCGGCGCCCCCACCCTGCGGCTGCGCGGCGACTACCTCGCCATCGTCACCCTCGGCTTCGGTGAGATCTTCCGCGTCACCGTCAACAACCTCAACGGCAACAGCGGCCCCGACCTCACCAACGGCTCCCAGGGCATCCCCAGCATCCCGGACCTCAACCTCTTCGGGATCGACTTCGCCCTCAGCCACGACGTCGGACCCTTCACCCTCAGCAGGCCCGCCAACTACTACCTGCTGATGCTCATCATCACCGCGGTCGTCGTCCTGGTCTTCCGCCGCTCCGGCGAATCCCGCATCGGCCGCGCCTGGGTCGCCATCCGCGAGGACGAGACCGCCGCCACCGCCATGGGCATCAACGCCTTCCGGCTCAAGCTGCTCGCCTTCGCCCTCGGCGCCACGCTCGCCGGCCTCGCCGGCACCGTACAGGCACACGTCAACTACACCGTGACGCCCGAGCAGTACCAGTTCGCCGGCTCCGTACCGCCGAACTCCGCGTTCCTCCTCGCCGCCGTCATCCTCGGCGGCATGGGAACCCTCAGCGGACCCTTCGTCGGCGCCGCGCTGCTCTACCTCATCCCGGCCAAGCTCCAGTTCATGCAGGACTACCAGCTCCTCCTCTTCGGAATCGCGCTCGTCCTCCTGATGCGCTTCCGGCCCGAAGGCCTGGTCGCCGACCGCAGGAAGCAGCTCGAATTCCACGAGAACGACCAGCTCGACGTGCCCACACCCCGGAAGTCCGACGAAACGGACGCCGGCATCGCCAAGGCGGGGGCGTAACACCATGACCACCACCACACAGACCGCCACCGGGACGACCGTCCTGGACGCCAGCGGGGTCACCATGCGCTTCGGCGGCCTCACCGCCGTCCGCGACGTGGACCTCCAGGTCAACGCGGGCGAGATCGTCGGCCTCATCGGCCCCAACGGCGCCGGCAAGACCACCTTCTTCAACTGCCTCACCGGCCTCTACGTCCCCACCGAGGGCAAGGTCAGCTACAAGGGCACCGTCCTGCCGCCCAAGCCCCACCTCGTCACCAAGGCCGGCATCGCCCGCACCTTCCAGAACATCCGGCTCTTCGCCAACATGACCGTCCTGGAGAACGTCCTCGTCGGACGCCACACCCGGACCAAGGAAGGGCTCTGGTCCGCCCTCCTGCGCCTTCCCGGCTTCAGCAGGGCCGAGGCCGCCAGCCGCGAACGCGCCATGGAACTCCTGGAGTTCATCGGCCTCCAGGACAAGGCCGACCACCTCGCGCGCAACCTCCCCTACGGAGACCAGCGCAAGCTGGAAATCGCCCGCGCCCTCGCCAGCGACCCCGGACTCCTCCTCCTGGACGAGCCCACCGCCGGCATGAACCCGCAGGAGACCCGCGTCACCGAAGAGCTCATCTTCGCGATCCGGGACCAGGGCATCGCCGTCCTCGTCATCGAGCACGACATGCGCTTCATCTTCAACCTCTGCGACCGCGTCGCCTGCCTCGTCCAGGGCGAGAAACTGGTCGAGGGCACCGCGTCCGAGGTCCAGAGCGACGAACGCGTCATCGCCGCCTACCTCGGCACCCCCTTCGAAGGCGCCCCCGGCGCCGACGAGGTCGCCGAAGTCGAAAAGGCCGAGGCGAGCGCCACCACCACGAGCACGGAAGAGGAGGACAACCGATGACCGCACTGCTGGAGGTCGAGGACCTCCGCGTCGCCTACGGCAAAATCGAAGCCGTCAAGGGCATCTCGTTCACCGTCGAGACCGGCCAGGTGGTCACCCTCATCGGCACCAACGGCGCCGGCAAGACCACCACCCTGCGCACCCTCTCCGGGCTGCTCAAACCGCTCAGCGGCCGCATACTCTTCGAGGGCCAGCCGCTCACCAACGTCCCCGCGCACAAGATCGTCTCCCTGGGCCTCGCCCACTCCCCCGAGGGCCGCCACATCTTCCCCCGGCTGACGATCACGGAGAACCTGCTGCTCGGCGCGTACCTCCGCAACGACAAGGCGGGCATCGAGAAGGACGTCCAGCGCGCCTACGAGCTCTTCCCCATCCTCGGGGAACGCCGGAAGCAGGCCGCCGGAACGCTCTCCGGCGGCGAGCAGCAGATGCTCGCCATGGGCAGGGCCATGATGTCCCAGCCCAAGCTGCTCATGCTCGACGAGCCCTCCATGGGGCTCTCCCCGATCATGATGCAGAAGATCATGGAGACCATCGTCGAACTCCGCGCCTCCGGCACGACGATCCTTCTGGTCGAGCAGAACGCCCAGGCCGCGCTGTCGCTCGCGGACCAGGGCCACGTCATGGAGATCGGCAAGATCGTCCTCTCCGGCACCGGAGCGGACCTCCTCCACGACGAGTCCGTCCGCAAGGCGTACCTGGGCGAGGACTGAGCCCCTACGCGTACGAGAAAGGCCCGCGCCTCCGTGGCGCGGGCCTTTCTCCTGTTCTACGGGGCCTACTCGGCGGCCTTCTTCTTCTCCTCGGCGTCCTCGATCAGGGCCTCGGCGAGCTGCTGCATCGACAGCCGGCGGTCCATGGACGTCTTCTGGATCCACCGGAACGCCTCCGGCTCGGAGAGCCCGTAGTCCGTCTGGAGAATGCTCTTCGCCCGGTCCACCAGCTTCCGCGTCTCCAGCCGCTGGGCGAGGTCGGCGACCTCGTTCTCCAGGGCCTTCAGCTCGGAGAACCGCGAGACGGCCATCTCGATCGCCGGGACGACGTCGCTCTTGCTGAACGGCTTCACGAGGTACGCCATCGCCCCGGCGTCCCGGGCCCGCTCCACGAGGTCGCGCTGCGAGAACGCGGTGAGCATGAGGACCGGGGCGATGGACTCCTCGGCGATCTTCTCGGCGGCGGAGATCCCGTCGAGCACGGGCATCTTCACGTCGAGGATGACCAGGTCCGGCTTGTGCTCCCGCGCCAGCTCCACGGCCTGCTGCCCGTCCCCGGCCTCCCCGACGACGGAGTACCCCTCCTCTTCGAGCATCTCCTTGAGGTCGAGGCGGATGAGCGCCTCGTCCTCGGCGATGACGACACGGGTCGTCAGCGGCGGAACGTGCGACTTGTCGTCATCGGCGACGGGCTGGGGCGACTCGGGGGTGGTCACGGGGCTCCTTGGTCCAGGGCAGGTACAGCTCCCTTGAGCCTACCCAGCTGCGGTATGGTGGTCGCGCAGCGGGTCGGAGGAAACCTTCGATTCTGTCAGCCCCGGTAGCCCAATTGGCAGCAGGCGATGGATTCAAAACCCATACAGTGTCGGTTCGAATCCGACCCGGGGCACTTTTCCTTCGATTCCAAGGCCGCAGGGAAACGCCACTGATGCACACCATCGTGTGATTGCACCGTCGTTTCTCCCTCAGAGCATTGCGCTCCGACCAGGCTCGTCCATGTGTACGACCTGGAAACACGTAAGCACGCGCTTTCGCTCCTCGATCAGGGCCTCAGCCAGAACGCTGTGAGCAAGCAGACCGGTATTTCGCGGGCAGCGATACGCTCCTGGCTCACACGCATCGAGTCGCTGCCTCGCATCCTGGGGCACACCGAATGCCCCCGCTGTGCGCCTCTGCCGTTGCCACTCGATGACCCTGCCAACTACGCGTATCTGCTGGGCCTGTACTTGGGCGACGGCTGTATCAGCGCGCACCCACGGGGACGCGGCTACTACTTGCGCATTGCCTGCGCCGATGCATGGCCGGGTCTCATCGAAGAATGCCGCCATGCTGTCGCGGCCATCCATCCGTCCGGCTCCGTGTATCTCGCGCAGAAGCAGGGGTGCGTCGCAGTGACCAGCTACAGCAGGCACTGGCCCTGCCTGTTCCCGCAGCATGGTCCCGGCAAGAAGCATGACCGCACCATCGCTCTGGCCCAGTGGCAGCAGAAGATCGTGGATGCACACCCCTGGGAGTTCATCCGCGGCCTCATCCACTCCGACGGCTGCCGCATCACCAACTGGGCCACCCGCCTCGTCGGAGGCGAGCGAAAGCGCTACGAGTACCCGCGCTATTTCTTCAGCAACAAGTCGGACGACATCCGCAAGCTCTTCAGCGACACACTCACCGCCGTAGGCGTCGAGTGGACCACGCTCGCCCGGCGCAGCGAGCCGTTCAACATCTCCGTCGCCCGACGGGCGTCCGTCGCTCTCATGGACGCTCACGTCGGGCCGAAATACTGAGCCGCCCCTACTTCGGGCTGTCGTCCTCGCCGATGTGGTGCACGCGCACCAGATTCGTGGAGCCCGCGACACCCGGCGGGGAGCCGGCCGTGATGACCACGACGTCGCCCTTCTGGCAGCGGCCGATCTTCAGGAGCTCCTCGTCGACCTGGGCGACCATCGCGTCCGTGGAGTCCACGTGCGGGCCCAGGAACGTTTCGACGCCCCAGGTCAGGTTGAGCTGCGAACGCGTCGCCGGGTCCGGGGTGAAGGCCAGAAGCGGGATCGGGGAGCGGTAACGCGACAACCGCTTCACCGTGTCGCCGCTCTGCGTGAAGGCCACCAGGAACTTCGCGCCGAGGAAGTCGCCCATCTCCGCCGCCGCGCGGGCCACCGCGCCGCCCTGGGTGCGGGGCTTGTTGCGTTCCGTCAGCGGCGGGAGCCCCTTCGCGAGGATGTCCTCCTCGGCCGCCTCCACGATGCGGGCCATCGTGCGGACCGTCTCGATCGCGTACTTGCCGACGCTGGTCTCGCCGGAGAGCATCACCGCGTCCGTGCCGTCGATGATCGCGTTCGCGACGTCGGACGCCTCGGCGCGGGTGGGCCGGGAGTTGTCGATCATCGAGTCGAGCATCTGCGTCGCCACGATGACCGGCTTCGCGTTCCGCTTGGCGAGCTTGATCGCGCGCTTCTGGACGATCGGCACCTGCTCCAGCGGCATCTCGACGCCCAGGTCGCCGCGGGCGACCATGATGCCGTCGAACGCGGCGACGATGTCCTCGATGTTCTCGACGGCCTGCGGCTTCTCGACCTTGGCGATGACGGGGAGGCGGCGGCCCTCCTCGTCCATGACACGGTGGACGTCCTCGATGTCGCGGCCGCTGCGGACGAAGGAGAGGGCGATGATGTCGGCGCCCGTGCGGATGGCCCAGCGCAGGTCCTCGATGTCCTTCTCGGAGAGCGCGGGGACGGAGACGGCGACACCGGGGAGGTTGAGGCCCTTGTGGTCGGAGACCATGCCGCCCTCGACCACGGTGGTGCGGACGCGGGGGCCGTCGACCTCGATGACCTCCAGGGTGACGCGGCCGTCGTCGATCAGGATGCGCTCACCGGGGGTGACGTCCGCGGCGAGGCCGTCGTAGGTCGTGCCGCAGCCGTTGCGGTCGCCCTCCATCGGTTCGACGGTGATGGTGAAGTCGTCGCCGCGTTCAAGGAGTACGGGTCCTTCGCGGAAGCGTCCCAGGCGGATCTTCGGGCCTTGAAGGTCGGCGAGGACGCCGACGCTGCGGTGCGCCTCGTCGGACGCTTTGCGCACGCGGTGATACCGCTCTTCGTGTTCGGCGTAACTGCCGTGGCTGAGGTTGAGGCGGGCGACGTCCATTCCCGCCTCTACCAGGGCCTTGATCTGGTCGTATGAGTCGGTTGCGGGTCCCAGGGTGCAAACGATTTTGGCTCGGCGCATGGTTCGAGCCTAGACCTTACCTATGGGTAGGTAATTGGCTCTGTATGACTGTCCAACCACCTTTGCATGAAGGGTTATTGACAAGTGTTGAATTGTGCGGCGGCGTGCTCGGATGAGCACGCGCCGGTGTCCCCGTGGACGGCGATTCAGAGTTTCGGCGGGGTCATGGTGAAGCGGGCGTTCACCTGCGCGTACACGGTCTGCCGCTGCGGTTCGAGGTCGATGGCGGGCGGGCCTCCGGCGGCGGCGCCGGGCGCCTGGGGCGGGGCGCCGTAGCCGCCGGTCCTGGCGAACGCGACCGGCGGGGCGGCGTTCTCCGCGCCTATGTCGGCGAGTTCGACCAGGGCGGCGAGCTCCGCGCCGAGCGCTCCGGCGTACTCGCGGGCGCGCTGGACGGCTTCGCGGACGGCCTGGCGGCGGGCCTCGCCGTGCGCGGGCGAGGTGGGGCGCAGGGCCCACCAGGGCCCGTTGACCTGGGTCATTTCCAGGTCGCCGACGCGGGTGATGAATTCGCCGAGTGCGGTGAAGTCGTTGAGGACGGCGGTGATGTAGACGCGTCCGTGGTAGGCGCGGATCTTCTCGTCGCGGCCGCGCTGAACGAGTTCGGGGTGGATGGAGAGCGCGCCGGTCTCGATCTTCTCGATGGCGTCGCCGTAGGTGCGGGCGAGTTCGAGGACGGTGGCGTTGCGCCGGGTGAGGTCTTCGAGAGCGGCGCGGCGGTCCTTGCCGCGGGCGGTGACGGTGAGGGAGAGGCGGGCGATCTCGGGGTCGACTTCGAGGCGGGCTTCGCCTCGGACGGCGATGCGGGGCTGGTCGGGGGTGCCGAAGGGCTGCGCGGGCTCGGTCATGGGTCCACTGTGGCATCCGGGTGTGACAGTCGGGGTGTTCGCGGGTGGACGCCGTCCTGTCGATGTGTGGTCATGGAACGGAAACCTGCCGGGGGTGTTGCCGGAGGTGGTGCGTGGGTGATTATCTACGCGCGTTGTTGGACGGCGTACGACAGAACTTCGCACCAAGTGAACCGAAATGTGGGAGACGAGATGCCGCTGAACCGAAGGACGTTCCTGGGGACATCGGCCGCGGCCGGCGCGGGTGCGGTGGTGGTGGGCGGCGGCGCGTCGCCCGCCCAGGCGCACGGGCGCGGGCACGGTCATGGTCACGGGCGTCCGCAGAAGCGGTACTCGTTCACCGTGATGGGGACGACGGATCTGCACGGGAACGTCTTCAACTGGGACTACTTCACGGATGCCGAGTTCGATGACAAGGACCACAACGACGTCGGTCTGGCGAAGATCTCGACGCTGGTGGAGCAGGTGCGTCGTGAGAAGGGCCGTCACAACACCCTGATGATCGACGCGGGTGACACGATCCAGGGCACGCAGCTCTCGTACTACTACGCGAAGATCGACCCGATCACGGCGAAGCGTGGTCCGGTGCATCCGATGGCGCAGGCGATGAACGCGATCGGCTATGACGCGGCGGCGCTGGGGAACCACGAGTTCAACTACGGGATTCCGGTGCTGCGGAAGTTCGAGGAGCAGTGTGACTTTCCGCTGCTCGGGGCGAACGCGCTGGACGCGAAGACGCTGCGGCCGGCGTTCGCGCCGTATGTGATCAAGAAGCTGCGGACGCCGCACGGGCGTGATGTGAAGGTGGCGGTTCTGGGGCTGACGAACCCGGGGATCGCGATCTGGGACAAGGCGAACGTGAGCGGGAAGATGGTGTTCCCGGGTCTGGAGGAGCAGGCGGCTAAGTATGTGCCGCGGCTGCGTTCGATGGGCGCGGATGTGGTGATCGTGTCGGCGCATTCGGGGAACAGCGGGACGTCGTCGTACGGGGACCAGATTCCGTATGTGGAGAACGCGGCGGGTCTGGTGGCGGAGCAGGTGCCGGGGATCGACGCGATTCTGGTGGGTCACGCGCATCTGGAGATTCCCGAGTACTTCGTGGAGAACAAGGAGACCGGGAAGAAGGTCGTGCTCTCGGAGCCGTTGAAGTGGGGGCAGCGGCTGACGCTGTTCGACTTCGAGGTGGTGTGGGAGAAGGGCCGCTGGGTGGTGGAGAAGGCCGGTTCGCGGGTGCTGAACTCGAACACGGCGGCGGAGGACCGGAAGATCACGCGGCTGCTGGCGGACGAGCACAAGAAGGTGGTGGCGTACGTCAATCAGGTGATCGGTACGGCGGCGTCGGAGATGACCACGGCGGAGGCGGCGTGGAAGGACGAGCCGATCATCGATCTGATCAACGTCGTGCAGGCGGAGACGGTGAAGGCGGCGCTGGCGGGTGGTGAGTACGCGGAGCTTCCGGTGCTGTCGCAGGCGTCGTGCTTCTCGCGTACGGCGCGGATTCCGGCCGGGAACGTGACCATCAAGGACGCGGCGGGTCTGTATCCGTTCGAGAACACGCTGGAGGCGCGTCTGGTGACGGGTGCGCAGATTCTGGAGTACCTGGAGTTCTCGGCGAAGTACTACGTGCAGACGGCGGCGGGTGCTCCGGTGGATCCGGAGAAGCTGACGAATGCGGACAGCACGCCGGACTACAACTACGACGCGGTGTCGGGTCTGACGTATGAGATCGATATCGCGAAGCCGGTGGGTTCGCGGATCACGGGTCTGTCGTTCGAGGGGAAGCCGATCGATCCGAAGGCGCAGTTCGTGCTGGCGGTGAACAACTACCGGGCGAGCGGTGGGGGCAATTTCCCGCATGTTCCGGCGGCGAGGCAGCTGTGGGCGAACTCGGAGGAGATCCGGAACACGATCATCGCCTGGGTGCAGGCGAAGGGTTCGGTGGATCCGGCGAAGTTCGCTTCGGTGGACTGGAAGCTGACGCGGGACGGGGTGCCGGTGTTCTAGGCGCGGGTTCGGCGAGGGCGGTCGTTCCGCCTCCCCTTTTTTCGGGGAGGTGGGGCGGCCGCCCTTTTTTGTCAGGGGTGGGCAAGGGGGACGAGGGTGGGTTGCTGGGTGGGGATGGCGGGCTGGGTGAGGCCGAAGGTGGTGAAGGCGGTGCGCTTGGGGAGGGGGTACGGGGTGGTGCCGGTGAGGTCGTTGAGGATGGTGGCGCTGCGCCAGGCGGCGAGGCCGAGGTCGGGGGCGCCGACGCCGTGGGTGTGGCGTTCGGCGTTCTGTACGTAGATGTGGCCGGTGACGGCGGGGCCGAGGTCGAGGCGGTGGTGGGCGTCGACGCGGGGGCGGCCGGCGGTGTCGCGGCGGAGGTGGGGGGCGAGGTGGTGGAGGAGGGTGTCGAGGGGGCGTTCGCGGTAGCCGGTGGCGAGGACGACGGCGTCGGTGGTGAGGCGGGTGCGGGTGGATTGCTGGGTGTGTTCGAGGTGGAGTTCGACGCGGGTGTTGGCGACGCGTCCGGCGGTGCGGACGCTGACGCCGGGGGTGAGGGTGGCGTCGGGCCAGCCGCCGTGGAGGGTGCGGCGGTAGAGCTCGTCGTGGATGGCGGCGATGGTGTCGTGGTCGATGCCTTTGTGGAGTTGCCATTGCTGGGGGACGAGGGTGTCGCGGACGGTTTCGGGGAGGGCGTGGAAGTAGCGGGTGTAGTCGGGGGTGAAGTGTTCGAGGCCGAGTTTCGAGTACTCCATGGGTGCGAAGGCGGGGGTGCGGGCGAGCCAGTGGAGGCCTTCGCTGCCGGTGGGGCGGGCGCGGAGGAGGTCGAGGAAGATCTCGGCGCCGGACTGTCCCGAGCCGATGACGGTGATGTGGCGGGCCTGGAGGAGGCGGTCGCGGTGGTGGAGGTAGTCGGCGGAGTGGATGACGGGGGCGTTGCCGGTGTCGGTGAGGGGTTTGAGGGGTTCGGGGATGTGGGGTTCGGTGCCGATGCCGAGGGCGATGTGGCGGGTGTGGGTGCGGCCGAGTGATTCGGCTTCGCCGTGGGCGTCGAGTTGGGTGTGGTCGACGTCGAAGCGGGCGTTCTGGGGGTCCCAGCGGATGGCGTCGACCTGGTGGCCGAAGTGGAGGCCGGGGAGTTGTGTGCTGACCCAGCGGCAGTAGGCGTCGTATTCGGCGCGGTGGATGTGGAAGCGCTCGGCGAAGTAGAAGGGGTAGAGGCGGTCCTGGGTGCGTTGGTAGTTGAGGAAGCTCCAGGGGCTGGTGGGGTCGGCGAGGGTGACGAGGTCGGCGAGGAAGGGGACTTGGAGGGTGGCGCCTTCGATGAGGAGTCCGGGGTGCCAGTGGAAGGCGGGGCGCTGTTCGTAGAAGGCGGTGGTGAGGGGGGTGGGGAGGCCGTGGGCGAGGGCGGCGAGGGAGAGGTTGAAGGGGCCGATGCCGATGCCGACGAGGTCGTGGGTGCGGAGGGGGTCGGGGGTGGCCGGGGCGGCGGTCATCGGAGGGTGCTGCCTTCCTTGAGTTCGGCGGTGAGGTGGGTGACGAGGGCGAGGAGGCGTTGGAGGTCGTCGGGGGTGGTGTGGGGGTTGAGGAGGGTGGCTTTGAACCAGAGGCGGCCGTGGGTGTGGGTGCGGCCGAGTACGGCGTGGCCGCGGGTGAGGAGGGTGCGGCGGACGGTGGCGACGGTGTGGTCGGCGGCGTCGGTGGGGCGGAAGAGGACGGTGCTGATGGTGGGGCGGTGGTGGAGTTCGAGGCCGGGGGTGGTGGTGATGAGGTCGGCGAGGGTGTGGGCGGCGGCGCAGGTGCGGTCGATGAGGTCGGCGAGTCCGGTGCGGCCGAGGGCGCGGAGGGTGACGGCGATCTTGAGGACGTCGGGGCGGCGGGTGGTGCGCAGGGAGCGGCCGAGGAGGTCGGGGAGGCCGGCTTCGGTGTCGTCGTCGGCGTTGAGGTAGGGGGCTTGGTGGTGGAGGGCGTGGAGGTGGTGGCGGTCGGGGACGGCGAGGATGCCGGCTGAGGCGGGCTGCCAGCCGAGTTTGTGGAGGTCGAGGGTGACGCTGTCGGCGCGGTCGAGGCCGTCGAGGAGGGGGCGGTGGGTGGGGCTGAAGAGGAGGGGTCCGCCGTAGGCCGCGTCGATGTGGAGTTCGGCGCCGTGGTGGGCGCAGAGGTCGGCGATGTCGGTGAGGGGGTCGATCTGGCCGGTGTCGGTGGTGCCGGCGGTGGCGGTGACGAGGAGGGGGCCCTGTCCGTGGTTGCGGGCGAGGGTGTCGTGGAGGGCGTGGAGGTCGATGGTGCCGGTGGGGGCGGGCACGGTGAGGGGTTCGGGGAGGCCGAGGAGCCAGGCGGCGCGGGTGAAGCTGTGGTGGGCGTTGGTGCCGGTGAGGGTCTGGACGGGGCCGTGGCGTTCGCGGGCGAGGAGGAGGCCGAGTTGGTTGGCCTCGGTGCCGCCGGTGGTGATGAGGGCGTCGGGTGCGGGGTGGCCGGGGTAGACCTCGGCGGCGAGTGCGGCGGTGGTGTCGGCTTCGAGGGTGGAGGCGGCGGGGGCCTGGTCCCAGGAGTCCATGGAGGGGTTGAGGGCGGAGGCGGCGAGGTCGGCGGCGGCCGCGAGGGCGAGGGGCGGGGTGTGGAGGTGGGCGGCGCAGAGGGGGTCGGCGGGGTCGGCGGCGCCTTCGGTGAGGGCTTGGACGAGGGTGGCGAGGGCGTCGTGGGCGCCGGTGCCCTGGTCCGGGATGAGGGGGGTGAGGGCGGTGCGGGTGCGGGGGGTGACGGTGTCGGGTCCGCCTGCGGGGAGGGGGCCGTCGCGGCGTCGGGCGCCTTCGGTGAGGGCGGTGAGGACGGTGTCGAGGAGGGGGCGCAGGGCGTCGGGTCCGGTGGTGGACCCGGCGAGGGGCGGTACGGGCATGGGTGGGGGGTCCTTCGGGCGCGCGGGGACGGGGCGGGCATGGTCGTGTCCGGAAAGTCCCGTCGTACGCCCGGAGGGCGTGGCCTGCGGCGTCTGGTGCGTGCTCTCGGCGTGCCGGCCGACATCCCTCGTACTGGACGTACTTGGGATTTCGGCCGGTGCGGCGAGAGTGCGTGCCAGGCGTCGCGGGCCAGGCGGGACTTTCCGGACACGGCCATAGGTGTGCGTGCCAGCTTGTCCGGGTTTCGGGGGGCGCGGCCGGGGACCGGGTGATCTGAACTCGAAAGGGTGGTGCGGTGGGGATCGGGGCGCGGTGTCGGGGGCCGGGGTGGTATGGCCGTGCCCGGCGCGCTCCTCGGGGTGAGGGGCGGGCCGGGCACGGGTGGTGCGGGTGGGGTCAGTGGGCGTTGCGTACGTTCAGGGCGCGGCGCAGGTCGTCGATCTGGTCGATGAGCTTCCGGCGGAGGGCCGGGATGAGGGCGGGGTCGGCCAGGGCCTCCTCGCCGGTGCGGAGGCTGTCGGCGTCGACGGCGTGGGCGGGGAAGGCGTAGCGCCCGGCGGCTTCGGCGATGGCGGCGCCCCGGCGGGCGGCGAGCTGGGCGGCCTCGGGGTAGAAGCGGGGCACGTATGCCCGTACGAGGTCGGTCTGTTCGGGTTGCCAGAAGCCCTGGGCGGTGGCCGTGAAGAGGTAGTTGGAGAGGGTGTCGTCGTGGAACATCGCGTCCCAGGCGGCGGCCTTGGCCTCGGGGGTGGGGAGGGCGGCGCGGCAGCGGGCGGCGCCTTCCTGGCCGGTGGCGCTGGGGTCGTCCTCGAGGGCGGCGTCGATGGCGGCGGCGTCGGTGGCGCCGAGGACGGCGAGGCGGGTGAGGATGCGCCAGCGCAGTTCGGGGTCGAGTTCGGGCCCGCCGGGGACGGTGTCGTCGGCGAGCCAGCCCTGGATGGCGTCGGGCTGGGTGGCGGCGTCGATGAGGTGGCGGACGGCGGTGAGGCGCAGTCCGGGGTGGGTGCCGTCCTCGGTGCGGCGGATGAGGTCGCGGCAGAGGGAGGTGATCGTGGCGAGGGCGGCGGGCCGGTCCTCGGGGGCGGTGTAGCGGCCGGCGACCTGGGTGTCCGCGAAGGCCAGGACGCCTTGGAGGAGGGCGAGGTCGGTCTCGTACGGGAGGTGGGCGCGGGCGGCTTCGAGGTAGGTGCTGGGGGCGAGGTCGCCGTCGCGGACCATGTCGCGGGCGGCGTTCCAGACGACGGCGCGGGTGAGGGCGTCGGGGATGCCGGAGAGGCTGTCCAGGACGGTGTTCCAGGAGTGCGGGTCGAGCCGGATCTTGGCGTAGGTGAGGTCTTCGTCGTTGGGGACGACGAGGGCGGGGCGGCGGCCGGGGCGGGTGACGGGGGCTTCCTCGGGGATGCCGGTCTCGAAGCGTTCGCGCAGGACGAGCGGGGTGGGCCCGTGCTGGGTGTCGAGGCTGTGGTCGTAGACGCCGACGCTGATGCGGTGGGGGCGGGTGCCCCGGTGGCCGACGGTGAGCGACCAGGTGGTGTCGGCTTCGGTGGTGTGCGCGGCGAGGGTGTCGACGCCGGTGGTACGGAGCCATTGTTCGGCCCAGGCGTGGACGTCCCGGTCGGTGGCCGAGGCGAGGTTGTCGATGAAGTCGGCGAGGGTGGCGTTGCCGAACTTGTGGCGGGCGAAGTGGGTGTTGATGCCCGCGAGGAAGTCCTTCTCGCCGAGCCAGGCGACGAGCTGGCGCAGGGCGGAGGCGCCCTTGGCGTAGGAGATGCCGTCGAAGTTGAGGAGCGCGGAGGCGGTGTCGGGGACGTCGGCCGGGTCGGGGGCGACGGGGTGGGTGGAGGGGCGCTGGTCGGCGTCGTATCCCCAGCCCTTGCGGGCGACGCCGAAGTCGACCCAGGTGTCGGTGAACCGGGTGGCTTCGGCGAGGGTCTGGTAGCCCATGTACTCGGCGAAGGACTCGTTGAGCCAGATGTCGTCCCACCAGGCGAGGGTGACGAGGTCGCCGAACCACATGTGGGCCATCTCGTGGGCGATGACCATGCCGCGGGTCTGGCGTTCGGTGTCGGTGACGGCGGAGCGGTAGATGAACTCGTCGCGGAAGGTGACGAGTCCGGGGTTCTCCATGGCGCCGGCGTTGAACTCGGGGACGAACGCCTGGTCGTACGAGTCGAAGGGGTACGGCTCGGTGAACTTCTCCTGGAACCGGTCGAAGCAGGCCCGGGTGATGTCGAGGATCTCCTCGGCGTCGGCGTCGAGGTGGGGGGCGAGGGAGCGGCGGCAGTGGATACCGAAGGACAGTCCGGCGTGCTCGGTGGTCACGGAGTGCCAGGGGCCGGCGGCGACGGCGACGAGGTAGGTGGAGAGCGGCGGGGTGGGGGCGATGGTCCAGCGGCCGTCTCCGGTGTGCTCGGTGACGCCGTTGCCGAGGACGGTCCAGCCTTCGGGGGCGGTGACGGTGAGGGCGAAGACCGCCTTGAGGTCGGGCTGGTCGAAGGCGGCGAAGACGCGCTGGACGTCCTCCATGAAGAGCTGGGTGTAGACGTATGTCTCGTTGTCGCTGGGGTCGGTGAAGCGGTGCATGCCCTCGCCGGTGCGGGAGTAGCGCATGGCGGCGTCGACGCGGATCTCGTGCGGTCCTTCGGTGAGGCCGGTGAGGGGGTACCGGTTCCCGGTGAGGTCCGCGGGGTCCAGCGGCTGTCCGTCGAGGCTGATGGAGCGCAGGGTGGCGGGCTTGAGCTCGATGAAGGTGTCACCGGCCGCGCGGGCGGTGAACTCGATCACGGCACGGGAGTCGAAGGTCTCCTCCCCCGCGGTGAGATCGAGTTCGATCGTGTATCGCTGTACGTCGAGGATCTGGGCTCGGGCCTGCGCTTCATCGCGCGTCAGTACGGACATGGGGACATGCTGCCGTATCGCCCGGGCGGCGCGCAGGCGGGTTCCGCTGGGGGCGGACGGCCGCCCGGGGTCATTTGAGGGCTAAGATTCTTAGCCCATGGTGTACCTGCACGGAGGTGTGGCCGGGATGGCGGAGCGGGCGGACGCGGTGGCGTCGATCGTGGCGGACTGGCGGCGGGAGCGGCCGGAGCTGGACACGGCTCCGCTGGAGGTCTTCGGCCGGCTGCACCGGGCGTTCCTGCGGTACAGCACGGCGATCTCGCGGCCCGTGGAGCGCAGGGGTCTGTCGATGGCCGGGTTCGACGTGCTGACGGCGTTGCGCAGGGCGGGGGCGCCGTTCCGGCGCACGGCGGGTGAGCTGGCGGATTCGGGGCTGATCAGCTCGGCGGGCGTGACGCTGCGGATAGACCGGCTGGAGAAGGACGGGCTGATCCGGCGGGAGCGTGATCCGCAGGACCGGCGGGTGGTGCACTCGCGGCTGACGGACGAGGGGTTGTCGCTGATCGACGCGCTGTTCTCGGAGCATCTGGAGAACGAGCGGCGGATGCTGGCGGGGCTGTCGGAGGCGGAGTGCGTGGAGCTTGCGCGGTTGCTGGGGAAGCTGGAGCGGTCGGTGCTTTCCGCGGAGGGCGGGGAGTAGGGGCTCCGCGGGGCACCGGGATCCCGGTGCGGGGATGTCCTCAATCGCCGGACGGGCTTGGGGTGGCCGGCGATTGAGGACGTTGTTCAGGCCGTCGCCGCCTGAGACTCCGCCTCCGTGCGGTACATGCGGCGGACGCGGACCACGCCCAGGTCGTGCTGGTAGAGGTTCTCCGCCTGGTCGGCGTCGGCGCGCAGGTCCTCCAGCATGACGCGGTCCTGTTCGAGGACCTCCCAGTGGCGGTCCTCCAGGAGCGTCTTGTAGAGGAAGCGCCAGGTGTCGCGCTGCCAGTCGGTGACCTTGCGGTAGCGCCAGAAGAAGACGGCGCAGCGGTCCTCGTCGATGGGGGTGGCCATGCCGACGATGCCGAAGGGTCCGCCGGGGCCCGCGGTCGGCGGGTAGGGGATGGTGAGGTCGACCCAGTCGACGCCGGTGCGGCAGAGCTCGACCCAGTCGAAGTTGACCCCGCTCTGGTCGGTCTTCTCGAAGAAGAAGCCGCGTTCGGTCTCGCGGATGCGGAAGCGGGCGGTGGTCTGGCCCTCGGCCATGCTGTGCGAGTCGCGGTGGAGGAACGAGCCGTGCATGGGGTCGAGCAGGTTCTCCACGGCGTAGCGCCAGTTGACGTTCCACTCGGCGTAGCAGAGGAACGCCGAGGTGCCGGGGTCGGTGAGGGGTTCGGGCAGGGTGAGCGGGACGGGTTCGGCGTGGGCGTGGTCGCCGAAGTAGGCGAGGACCGCGCCGCCGGTCTCGATGAGGTGGGGGGCGGCGACGAGCTGCTTGCCCTCCAGGTTGCAGCCGGGGAGGCCGGGGACGGCGGCGACGGTGCCGGTGCCGTCGACCTGGACGCCGTGGTACCAGCAGGCGATGCGGTCGCCGAGGTGTTTGCCGAGGGAGAGGCGGGCGCCGCGGTGGGGGCAGCGGTCCTCCAGCATGTGGAGGGTGCCGTCGGCGCGGCGGAAGAGGAGCCATTCCTCGCCGAGGAGGGTGAGCCGTTTCATGCCGCCCGCGGGCACGAAGTCCGAGGGGCAGACGGCGTACCACTGGTTGCGGATGCCGGTGGCGAAGAGGCGGTCGGCGGTGCGGTCGCCGGGGCGGGCGACCTCGGAGGGGCGGGTGGTGGCGGTGGTCATGGCTGTCTCACGCTCCCAGTCGGCGCATCTCGGCGCGGAAGGTGTCCTCGGTCCAGGGGCTGCCGTCGGGGGCGGGCAGGTCGCGGGCGTTGAGTCCGGCGACGAGTCCGGGCAGGTCGTGGGCCCCGCCGCCGAAGACCTCCTCGATCACGGCGGCGAGCTTCTTCTCGTACGGGGTGGGCTCGGCGGTGCGGGCCTGGTGCGGGTCGAGGTACTGCGGGCCGGTCATGTCGGCTCCCTTCGGGCGGGTCAGAGGTCGAGTACGAGGCGGGGGGTGCGGGAGCGGGAGACGCAGAGCATCATCGAGGCGCCGGCCGCGCGTTCGCCCTCGCTGAGGAGGAAGTCACGGTGGTCGGGGGTGCCTTCGAGGACCTTGGTCTCGCAGGTGCCGCAGATGCCGTCGCGGCAGGAGGAGGCGACGGGGATCCCGGCGTTCTCCAGGGCGGCGAGGGCGGAGGTGCCGGGGGCGACCTCGACGGTGCGGCCGGTGCGGGAGCAGACGAGGTCGAAGCCGGTGTCCTCGCCGTCGCGGGGTGCGGCGGCGGGTGCGGCGAAGCGTTCGGTACGGGCGTCGGGGCAGCGTTCCTCGACGGCGGCGAGCAGGGGTTCGGGGCCGCAGCAGTAGACCTGGGTGCCGGGTGCGAGGCCGTCGAGCAGGGTGTCCAGGTCGGGGTGGCCCTGTTCGTCCTGGGGGATGAACTCGACGCTGCCACCAGGCTGTCCGGCGAGCGCGGTGAGTTCGGCGGTGAAGGCCATGGAGGCGCGGGTGCGGCCGCCGTGGACGAGCCGCCAGGGGGTGCGGGTGCGGGTGGCCTCGCGGGCCATGGCCAGGAGCGGGGTGATGCCGATGCCGCCGGCGACGAAGAGGTAGCCGGGGGCGTCGGGGTCGAGCGCGAAGTGGTTGCGGGGGCCCTGGACGTGGACGGTCCGGCCGGGGCGGAGTTCGCTGTGGATGTGGGCGGAGCCGCCGCGGGACGCGGGTTCGCGCAGGACGCCGATGCGCCAGCGGGTGGTGTCGCCGGGGTCGGAGCACAGCGAGTACTGGCGGACGTGACCGCCGGTGTGGACGTCGATGTGGGCGCCGGGCCGCCAGGCGGGGAGGGGCTTGCCGTCGGGGTGGGTGAGTTCGATGCTCAGGACTCCGTCGGCCTCCCACGTCATGCGGTGGACGAGCAGGTCGAGCCGGGGCTCCTCGGCGGGTGTCATGACGGGTTGCCTCCTTCTGCGGGGGTGTCGGTGGCGGCGGCGGGAAGTTTGACGGGCGGGGTGAACGGGGTGTTCATCGGGCCGAGTGCGGTGAGGTCGATCTCCACGAGGGTGGGACCCGGGGTCGTGGTGGCTTCCTTGATGACGGGTCCGGCGTCGGCCTCGGCGGCGATCCGGGCGTACGGGAGGCCGGTGGCGGCGGCGAGGAGGGCGAAGTCGGGGGTGGCGAGGTCGACGCCGGAGCGGCGGGGGAAGTGGTTGTCCTGCATGTTGCGCAGGACGCCGTAGCCGCCGTCGTTGAAGACGAGGAGGGTGAGGTCGGGCTTCTCCTGGGCGAGGGTGAGGAGTTCGCCGAGGTGGACGGCGAGGCCGCCGTCGCCGGCGATGACGACGGTGGGGGTGCCGGGGCGGCCGAGGGCGGCGCCGATGCCCATGGCGAGCCCCTGGCCGATGCCGCCGCCGCGCGGGAAGACGTTGGTGGCCGGGTCGGTGATCTCCAGGAGCCGGTTTCCCCAGGTGGAGGACGGGATGGTGACGTCCCGGGCGATGACGGACCCGGGCGGGCAGGCGTCGCGTATCGCGTCGTTGATCGCGGCCTGCGGGCCGATGGCGTGGCGCTGCGCGGCACGGGCGGCGGTACGGGCCTCGCGTACGCGGCCGGGCCAGCTCTTCTCCGTACTGCCGCTGGTGACGCGGCCGAGGAGGGCGGCGAGTACGGCGGAGGCGTCGCCGTGGAGGGCGACGGTCGCCGGGTAGACGCGGGCCAGGGCGGCCGGGTCCAGGTCGATCTGGAGGTGCGTGGCGGGGAGTTCGAGGGCGTAGTCGGCGGTCTCGTTGGAGCGGAAGTGGGTGCCGATGGTGAGCAGCACGTCGGCTTCGGCGAGCAGGGCGCGGCCGGCCGGGGCGGTGGCGTAGTTGCCGAGGACCCGCTCGTCGGACTCGGGGACCGCGCCGCGCCCGGAGTTGGAGGTGACGAGCCCGGCGTTCAGGGCGTCGAGGAGGGCCGCGACCTCGGGGCGGGCGGTGTTGGCGCCGCCGCCGGCCCAGAGGAGGGGGCGGCGGGCGGCGGACAGCAGGGCGGCCGCCTCGTCCAGGAGCGCCGCGTCGGGCAGGGCGGGGGCGGCGGGCGCGGGGACGGGGACGGGGGTGCCGGTGAGCCGCTGGGGGGCGAACTGGAGGTCGATGGGCCACTCGACGCTGACCGGGCCGTGCGGGGCGGTCAGGGCGCGGGCGGCGGCCTCGCGCAGGAGGTCCCCGGCGCTCTCGGCGTCGGTGACGGTGACGGCGTGCGCGGAGACCGCGCGGAGCATGCCGAGCTGGTCCTTGGTCTCGTGGATGAAGCCGCGCCCGGAGCCGAGGTACGCGCTGTCGATCTGCCCGGTGACATGGAGGACGGGGGTGCCGGAGCTGAGGGACTCGATGAGGGAACCGGCCGCGTTGCCCGCCCCCGTACCGGTGCTGGTGAGGGCGCAGCCGAGCCGGCCGGTGGCGCGGGCGTAGCCGTCGGCGGCGTTGACCGCGGCGGCCTCGTGGCGGACCGGGACGAAGCGCAGGTCGCGGTCGACGGCTTCGACGAGCGGCAGGTTGTGCACGCTGACGATGCCGAACACCGTGTCGACGCCCAGTCCTCGTAGCGTCTCGACGAGCAGGTCGCCGCCGTTGGGTCGGGTCATGTCGGGTGCTCCTGGTGAGGGGTGGCGGATGGGGTTACGCGACGGCGCGGTTGACGCCGCCGCAGACGTCGACGGTGGTGCCGGTGATGTACGAGGCGCGGGGTGAGAGGAGGGTGGTGACGGCGTACGCGACTTCGTCGGCGTTGCCGAGGCGGCCGAGGGCGATGCCGCGGTCGGCGGCGAGTTCCGCCTGCCAGGCGGGGTAGTCCAGCGGGGAGCCGGAGGCGGCGTACCGGCGTTCCCACTGCCCGGTGTCGATGAGGCCGAGGCAGACGGAGTTGACGCGGATGCCGTCGGGGGCCAGTTCCTTGGACAGCGAGGTGGAGAGGTTGAGGATGCCGGCGCGGGCGGCGCTGGTGGTCATCAGCCGGGTCTCGGGCTGTTTGGCGAGGACCGCGTTGATGTTGACGACGGAGGCGCCGCGGGCGGCGCCGGAGGCGCGGAGGTGGGGCAGGGCGGCGTTCAGCGGGTTGAGGACGCCGAAGAACTTGAGCTCCAGTTCCTCGCGCCAGTCGGCGGCGGTGGTCTCGGCGAAGGGTTTCATCCGGGAGGCGCCGGCGTTGTTGACGAGGCCGTCGAGTCCGCCGAGGTGGTCGGCGGCGGCGTCGGTGAAGGCGCGTACGGCGGCCTCGTCGGTGACGTCGCAGGGGGCGTGGTACAGCGTGTCGGGTCCGGCGAGGCCGTCGAGGGCGGCGGCGAGGGTGTCGGGGCGGCGGCCGCAGGTGGCGACGCGGGCGCCCTCCGCGAGGAGCGCGCGGACGGTGGCGAGTCCGACGCCGGAGCTGCCGCCGGTGACGAGGAGGCGGTGGCCTTTCAGCTGGAGGTCCATGGGTGCGGGCTCCTTGCGGGTGGTGCGGGCGGTGGGGCGGTGTCCTCAATCGCCGGACGGGCTTGAGATGGGCGCGGCTGTCCGCAGGGCTACTGCATCGTGAAGCCGCCGTTCACGGCGAACGTCTGACCGGTGATGTAGCCGGATTCCTCGCCGATGAGGAAGGCGATGAGGCCGACCAGGTCGGACGGTTGCTGGGGGCGGGAGATCGCCCGGTTCAGCCGGTACAGCTCGTGGCGTTCGGCGGGGATGTCCACGGCGGACTCCCCCTCCGTGAGGCCGGGCGCCACCGCGTTGACGGTGATGCCGTGGTCGCCGGTCTCGCGGGCCATCGCCCGGGTCAGGGAGATCACGGCGCCTTTGGACGCGATGTAGTGGGCGAGCCGGGGTGATCCGTAGAGCGCGGCGTCCGAGGCGAGGTTGACGATGCGTCCGGCGCCGTGGTCCCGCATGAGCGGGAGGAGGGCGCGGGCGACGAGCCACGGCCCGCGCGCGTTGACCGTCATGATGCGGTCCCACGCCTCGACGTCGATCTCGTGGAACGGCTTGCCGCCCACCGCGTTGGCCAGTCCGGCGTTGTTGACCAGCCCGTACAGCCGGCTGCCGTCGCGGGCGAGGGTGTCGGCGAGGGCGGCGACGGAGTCCGGGTCGGCGACGTCGAGCGGGTGGTAGTCCGCGGTGATGCCGTCGGCGCGCAGGGTCCCGGCCGCCTGCCGGCCGGTGGCCTCGTCCAGTTCGGCGATGACGACGCGGTGTCCGTCGCCGCCGAGCCGGCGGGCCGCGGCCAGTCCGAGGCCGCGGCCGGCGCCGGTGACGACGACCGTGCGGGGGGTGTCGTCGGCGGCCATCAGTCGCGGGTGACGCCGTGCATCGGCGAGTGCTCGGGGTAGGTCGGCACCTGCGGCTTCTGCGTGCCGATGATGACGCAGAACAGGGCGTCGGTGTCGCCCTCGTTCTTCAGGGAGCGGGCCACTCCGGCGGGGACGACGATCATGTCCCGGTAGCCGAGGGTGCGGTATTCGGTCTCGTCGGCGCCCCGGTGGATGCCGACCCTGACCTGCCCCTCCAGGACGAAGAACGCCTCCTCCACGTCGTGGTGGGTGTGCTCGGGGCCCTCGGCGCCCGGCGGGAGCAGCATGTTGGAGAGGGTGAAGCCGCCCGAGGGCAGGATGCGGTTGTCGCCCTCGTGGTTGCCGGTGGCGCCGGAGCCGACGTACCGGATCTGGGCGCGGCGGTACTGGGCGCCGGCCTTCTCCTGGAAGGAGAGGGTGTTCCAGTCGGGTTCGCGGGAGTCCTTGGTGGCGATGAGGGAGTCGGTGAACTTCGCGAGGTCGCCGTTGTTCTCGTACGGGGTCTTGTCGATGGGCACGGGGTGCTCCTCGTGTGTCGGGGTGGGTGGGGGTGCGTCGTTACGCGGGTACGCGGGCGACGACGTGGAGGTGGGCGCGGACCCAGGCGTTGAACGCCTCGGGGCGTTCCTGGTTGGCGAGGTGTCCGGCGCCGGAGAGGGTGACGTAGACGGATTTCGCCAGGCCCCCGGCGATGGCCTGGGACTCGTCGGTGCCGGTGACCGTGTCCTGTTCACCGCAGAGCACGAGGGCCGGGGCGGTGATGGCGGGCAGGTCGTCGGTGAGGTCGGCGTCCGCCATGGCCTCGGCGGCGTAGCCGTAGCCGGGGCTGCGAACGGAGCCGGCCATGGTGGCGACGACGCGGGCGACGAGGTCGGGGGACGCGCCGTCCGAGACGAGCCGGGGCCCCCGGGCGGCGGCGAACGCCTCGGGCCCCTGGGCGGCGAGCTGTCCGGCGCGCCCGCGCATGGCCTTCGCCTTGTCCGGGTCGGTGCCGGACCCCCGGCTGGAGTCGGCGACGATCAGGGAGGCGACGAGGTCGGGGTGGCGGGTGGCGAGGCGCAGGGCGATGACGCCGCCCCAGGAGACGCCGAGGACGTGGGCGGGGCCGCCGCGTTCGCGGATGAGGGCGGCGGCGGTGTCGGCGTAGCCGTCGAGGCCGGGGGCGTGGTCCGGGTCGGCGGAGTCCGCGTAGCCGGGGGCGTCCCAGGCGACGACCCGTACCTGGTCGGCGAGGCCGTCGAGCTGGGGGGTGAAGGCGGCGGAGGAGGAGCCGATGCCGTGGAGGCAGAGCAGGAGCGGGGCGTCGGGGTCGCCGGCCTCGCGGGTGTGGACGGCCCCGGCGGTGAGCGTCGGGGCGGTCACAGGATCTGCCCCGCCCGTCCGACGACGGCGCCGAGGCTGCGGAGCACGGCGTGCGGGACGACCTGGCTGGTGGCGGGGTTGGCGGCGTCGGGCCGGTGGGCGACCTCGAAGCGGTAGCTGCCGTGCGGGCCCGCCGCCTCGATGACGTGCCGGGTGAGGGTGGCGGCCGGGTCCGCGACGACGACGACCTCGACCAGGTCCGGGTCGCCGGTGGCGAGGGCGACCGAGGCGGCGACGTTGGTCGACTTGGGGAACTTCACCGGGACGTCGCGGGCGGTGCCGCGCATCACCTCGACGGGTTCGGTGGTGGTGCGCAGCCGGTCCGTCAGCTCCTCGTCCATCCAGGGCTGGTGGAGGGTGGCGGGGAGCTTGGTGGTGGTGAGGGTGACGGAGGTGAGGGGGCCGAGTCCGCGCACGGCCTGGAGGAGGTCGAGCCCGCCGACGGCGCCCCCGGTGAAGTAGACGCGGCCGGGTCCGGCGGCGCGCAGCCGGGCGGTGAGCTCGGGGTCGACCAGGGCGCCGGTGGAGGCGATGAGGAGGTCGGCGCCGCTGGTGAGGACGCGCTCGGCCCATTCCCGTACGACGGCCTGGCCGGCGGCCTCGACCACGAGGTCGCAGACGGCGAGGGCGTCCTCGAAGGACAGCTGGGGTGCGGGGGCGTCCACGAGGGGCCGGTTGTCGATGACGCAGGTGAGTTCGGCGCCGGGGATCCGGCCCTCGGCGAGGGCGGTGCCGACGACGCGTCCGATGGCGCCCCAGCCGACGAGGCCGACGCGGCGCACGGTGGGGCCGGGGCGGGCGGGGGTGTCCGGGCGGGGGGTGAGGACGGCGGTCATGCGGTCACCTCTGCCGGTGTGGTGGCGAGGGGGCCGGGGTCGGGGGTGCCTGCCATGTGGCGGCGGATGGCGGGGGACGGGGGTCCGGCGGTGCCCCAGAGGTCGGAGAGGTCGGGGGTGCGGCGCCAGACCTTGGCGATCCAGGCGTCCTCCACGATCTGGGCGACCTCGGAGGTGTATTCGCAGACGAGTCCGGCCGGGTCGGTGAAGTAGGAGAAGGTGTTGTTGCCGGGGCCGTGCCGGCCGGGGCCCCACTGGGGGGTGATGCCGTGGTGGCGGAGCCGGCCTAGGCCGCGCATGAAGTGGTCGACGGACGGCATCTCGTAGGCGACGTGGTTGAGGGAGGCCCACTCGGCCTGGTTGAAAGCGATGCAGTGGTGGTCGGCGTTGCAGCGCAGGAAGGCCATCTGGTGCTCGGACCAGTCGGAGACGCGGAGTCCGAGCACGGAGGTGTAGAAGGCGACGGCGGCGTCGATGTCCGTGGTGTTGAGGACGGTGTGGGTGACGCCGACGGGGACGGCGCCGTCCCGGCCGCGCGGGGTGACCGCGTGGGTCTGGGCGCTGAGTTCGATCAGCCGGCCCTCGGGGTCGGTGAAGCGGAGTCCGTAGCCGCCGCCGACCTGGTCGAGCGGGCCGGGTCCGGCGGCGGGGACGATGCCGCGGGCGAGGAGGCGGCGGGCGGCCTCGTCGATCTCGGCGGGGGTGGCGACGGCGAAGCTGATGCGGCCGAGGCCGTTGCGCTCGGCGCGGGTGAGGTGCAGGACGTGGTGTTCCTCGCCGGTGCCGCGCAGCCAGGTGGCGTCGGTGTCGCGTTCGACGGGTTCCAGGCCCCAGACCTCGGCGTAGAAGTCGGCGGACTCGGTGAGGGCGGGCGTGTGGAGTTCGACGGAGCGCAGGGCGCGGAGCCGGGCGATCGGCCGGTCGTGGGGGTGGTCGTGGGGCATGGTGTCCTCCCGCTCGGTTGGGTGGGGCGCGTGCGGTGTCAGTGGGCGGCGGCCCAGGGCAGCGGGGTGGTGTCGGTGGCCCAGTAGAGGGACTTCTGCCGTTGGTAGCCGCGGATGAGGTCGCGGCCCTTCTCGGTGCCGATGCCGCTGTCCTTCAGCCCGCCGAACGGGGTGGAGATGCTGAACTGCTTGTACGTGTTGATCCAGACGGTGCCCGCGTCGATGCGGCGGGCGAGGCGCCAGGCGCGGGCGTGGTCGCGGGTCCAGATGCCGCAGGCCAGCCCGTAGACGCTGTCGTTGGCCTGGGCGACGAGGTCGTCCTCGTCCTCGAAGGGCAGGGCGACCAGGACCGGTCCGAAGATCTCCTCGCGGCAGACCCGGGCCGTGTTCGGCAGGCCGTCCAGGACGGTGGGCAGGTAGTAGGCGCCGTCCCGGTAGCGCTCGCCCTCGGGGGCCGCTCCCCCGCAGCGGACGGTGGCGCCCTCCGCGCGGGCCAGGTCGACGTAGGCGGCGACGCTGTCGCGGTGGCGGTGGTGGACCAGCGGGGCGACCTGGGTGTCCGGGTCGGTGCCGGGGCCGACGCGCAGTTTCTCCGTACGGGCGACGAGTTCGCCGAGGAACTCCTCGTAGCGGGAGCGGTGCACGAAGAGGCGGGAGCCGGCGATGCAGCTCTGGCCGCTGGAGGAGAAGATCCCGTACATGACGCCGGCGAGGGCCTGTTCGAGGTCGGCGTCCTCCAGCACGATCGTCGGGGACTTGCCGCCGAGTTCGAGGGAGACCGGCATCAGCTTGTCGGCGGCGGCGTGGGCGAGGGTGCGGCCGGTCTCCGTACCGCCGGTGAAGGTGACCTTGGCGACGGCGGGGTGGCGGACGATGGCGTCGCCGATGACGCTGCCGCGGCCCGGCAGGACGGAGAGCAGGGCGGTCGGCAGTCCGGCCTCGGTGAGGGCCCGGTGGACCAGGCGGCCGAGCGCGAGGGCGACGAGCGGGGTCCACTCGGCGGGCTTGAGGAGGACGGCGTTGCCGGCGGCGAGGGCGGGGGCGAGCTTCTGGGCGTCGCTGGCGATCGGCGAGTTCCAGGGGGTGATCGCGCCGACGACGCCGAGCGGTTCGTGGACGCTCATCGTGACGTACGGGCCGCGGGCCGGGGTGAGCGCGTCCTCGGCGGTCTCCAGGGCGGCGGCGGTGTAGCGGAAGGTGCCGGCGGCGCTGAGGACGAGGGCCCGGGTCTCGGTGCGGCACTTGCCGGTGTCGGCGGTCTGGAGGGCGGAGAGCCGGTCGGCGTCCTGCTCGACCAGGTCGGCGACGCGGTGCAGCAGCCGGGCGCGGAGGTGGGCGGGCAGCTCGCGCCAGGCGGGGTCGTGGGCGGCCCGGGTGGCTGCGGCGGCGGCCTCCTCGACGTCTTCGAGGGACGCGGCGTGCACGGTGGCGATGACCTGGCCGGTGGCCGGGTCGGTGGTCTCGATGGGGGCGCCCCGGCCCTGGCGCCACTGTCCTGCGACCAACACCTCGTCGGCAAGCATCGGTTGGCCTCCTGCGGTCGTGATCGGTTCCCGGTCCGGCCGAAGCCGGTACCTCAGGGCTTAAAAGCTAAGCACTTAAATAAATGGCCGCAAGCCCCCCTAGACAAAAAGCCCGGGCAAAAAGTCTTTTGCTCCCCAGCCCTTGACGGCCGCCGCCCCCGGACCGGTAGAACTTAAGCCCTAAGAAGCTAGGTGCTTACAGAGGTTCGTGGGCGATGTCACCGCCTCACGGGCACCGCGTGCCGCTCCCCCACCCGTACGCTCGGTCCACCGCATCCTCTGCGAACACGTACACCTGGCTCCCCCAACCGCTCCGGGCCCCCGCGGAGCAGGAGGAACCCTGGATGAGCACCGACATCTCACAGGACGCCGCGCCGGGCCCCTCGCCCGCCGGTACCACCCGCACCGCCATCGCGGCCCGGTTCGAGCGGCTGCCGCCGTCCCGCTGGCACGTCACCGTCCGCCTGATCGTGGGTGTGGTCACCTTCTTCGAGGCGTTCGACCAGCTGCTGATCGCCTACGCCCTGCCCGAACTCCGGGACGAGTGGCAGCTGAGCACCGGCGACGCCACGGCCGTCCTGACCGTCGGCTCGGTCGGCATGCTCGTCGGCGCCCTGCTCTCGGGGCGGCTGGCCGACCGCTACGGCCGGGTGAAGGTCATCGCGTACTGCATCGCCGTATCGGGCCTGGTGAGCCTGGCCCTCACCGCCTGCACCTCGCTCACCCCGTTCCTGGCGCTCCGGTTCGTGCAGGGGCTGGCGATCGGCGGGGAGGTGCCGGTGGCGGCGGCGTTCATCAGCGAGATCACCCGCAGCTTCAAGCGGGGCCGCTTCGTCCTGTTGTACGAGCTGGTCTTCCCGGCCGGGCTCACCGTGGGCGCGCTGGTCGCGGCCTGGGTCGTCCCGGCCGCGGGCTGGCGCACGATGTTCGTGGTCGCCGCCGTCCCCGGCCTGCTGGCCTTCCTCGTGCAGCGCCGCGTCCCGGAGTCCCCGCGCTGGCTCGCGGACCGGGGCCGGCTCGCGGAGGCGGAAGCGGTGATGGCCGGGATCGAGGCGAAGGTGGCGGCCGCGACGGGGCAGCCCCTTCCGGCACCGGGCGCGGTGCGGGCTCCGGAGAAGGCATCCGCCGCGGCCACCGCAGCGGAACGGGCCGCGACCGGCCTGCGCGGCCTGTTCACCGGCCGCTACCGGCGCCGCACCCTGGTCGTCGGCGCGATCTGGTTCACCGGCTACTTCGTGAACTACGGCGTGACGTCCTGGCTGCCGAGCATCTACAAGGACGAGTACGGCCTCGGCCTCTCCGACGCCCTCCTCTACTCCACGGTGACCTCGGTCGCCGGACTGCTCGGCTGCCTGATCGTCGCGCTCACCGTGGACGTCCTGGGCCGCCGCAAGATCTTCGCGATCTGCCTCGGCGCCTCGGCCGCCCTGCTGCTCACCCTGGCCGCGCTCGGCGCCGGCTCTCCCGTCCAGGTGCTGATCTGGACCTCGCTGTCGGCGGTCGGCTTCTTCGGCTCCAACATCTGCCTGTACCTGTACACGCCGGAGCTGTACCCGACCCGGATGCGGGCGCTCGGATGCAGCGTCGGCGGCGCGGTCAACCGCCTGGGCGTGATCCTCGGCCCGATCCTGGTCGGCGTCGTCTACGCGGCGAACGACAGCGTGGTCGCGGTCTTCGTGATGCTCGCCGCGGTGGCGGTGCTCGGCGCGGTGGTCGCCGGCACCCTGGCGGAGGAGACGGCGAACCGGCCCCTGGAGGAGATCTCGCCCTGACCGGCGGGCACGGGAACGGGCGCGGAGGCGACCGGGGAGGCTAGCGCCCCCCGGCCGCCTCCGTGCCGTTCGCGGACTCCTCCGCGATGCGTTCGTGGTGGCGGATGACCTCCGCGACGATGAAGTTGAGCAGCTTCTCCGCGAAGGCCGGGTCGAGGTGGGCGCTCTCCGCGAGCTCGCGGAGACGGGTGATCTGGCGGGCCTCACGGGCTGGATCGGCCGGGGGGAGCTGGTGGGCGGCCTTGAGGTGGCCAACCTGCTGGGTGCACTTGAAGCGTTCGGCCAGCATGTGGACGACGGCGGCGTCGATGTTGTCGATGCTCTGGCGCAGCCGGTCGAGTTCGACGCGTACGGAGGCGTCGATGTCGTTCGTGGTCATGGGCAGCGAGCTTACGGGGCTACGAGGTGATCGTCGGCGGGTGTTCGGGGTCCGGGACGCGGTCGCTCCAGCCGCCCGGCACCGTACGCCCCTGCTGTTCGCGGAAGCGGACCGGGGCGATGCCCACGCGCCGCGCGAAGAGCCGGGAGAAGTAGGCCGGATCGTCGTAGCCGACGCGGCGGGCGACGGCCGCGACCGGCAGGTCGCTCGTGGCCAGGAGCTCCTTCGCGCGCCCGAGCCGGATGGTCAGGAGGTAGTCCTTCGGGCTGCATCCCGCGCCCCGGCGCACCGCCGTCCGCAGCTCGGCGGAGGTCATCCCGTGCCGGGCGGCGTGCTCGGCGACGGACAGCGGCTGGAAGGCGTCCCGGGCGAGCGCCTGGAGCACCGGGTCGCCGTCGGGGCCGACGTCGGCGCGGGCCCGGCGCAGGGCGACGAGGAGTTCGTGCACGGCGGCCCCCGTCTCGACCTCCAGGAGCGGGTTGCCGCGCCGGGCCGCCCGGACCATCCGGCCGATCGCGGCGCGCGGGGCGGCGGTGTCGGCGAGGGGGACCAGGGGGCGGTCGGGCTCGATGTAGCCGAGCTCGGTGTACGTGGCGGTGGCGGGCCCGGTGAAGTCCACGAAGCTCTCGTCCCAGCCGGTCCCGGGGTCGGCGCCGTAGTGGTGCGGGGTGCCCGGGGTCAGCCAGATGAGGCTGGGCGCGGTGACCGGGACCCGCCGCCCGTCCGGCCCGGCGAACCAGCCGCTGCCCGCGTGCACGACCACGGCCACATGGTGGTCCAGGGTGCGCGGTCCGACGGTCGGCAGGGTGCCGTGCTGGAGGCCGACGCCGAGGCAGACGAGGCCGAGGCGGTGGTGGAGCGGGCTGGGCGTGAAGAAGCGCATCCAGGTGTGGTACATGGGCTCCCTCTCGCCCGGTCCGGGCAACTCGCGTCCAAACAGCCAAGATCTTTGTCCATGGACCGGCCGCACGCCAGGGCTGAGGCTGGACCGAGACATTCCGCGCATCAGGAGAACGGGCACCATGGCTGACTTCACCGTCGGGGACGACGGCTTCCGGATCGACGGGAAGCCCGTACGGCTGCTGTCCGGGGCCCTGCACTACTTCCGGGTGCACGAGGGCCAGTGGGACCACCGGCTCGCGATGCTGCGCGCGATGGGCCTGAACTGCGTGGAGACGTACGTCCCGTGGAATCTCCACGAGCCCCGGCCCGGCCGCTTCCGGGACACCGGGGCGCTGGGCCGCTTCCTGGACGCGGCGCACCGGGCCGGTCTGTGGGCGATCGTGCGCCCGGGCCCGTACATCTGCGCGGAGTGGGAGAACGGCGGTCTGCCCGCGTGGGTGACCGGGCGGTTCGGCCGCCGGGTGCGGACCCGGGACGAGGGGTATCTCGACGCGGTCCGGTCCTGGTTCGCGGAGCTGCTGCCGCAGGTCGCCGAGCGGGAGATCGACCGCGGCGGCCCGGTGATCATGGTGCAGGCGGAGAACGAGTACGGGAGTTACGGCACGGACGGCGTGTATCTGCGCCGGGTGGCGGAGCTGCTGCGCGCGTACGGGGTGGGCGTGCCGCTGTTCACCTCGGACGGGCCGGAGGACCACATGCTCACCGGCGGCTCGGTGCCCGGGCTGCTCGCCACCGCCAACTTCGGTTCGGGCGCCCGTGAGGCGTTCCGGGTGCTGCGCCGCCACCAGGCGTCGGGTCCGCTGATGTGCATGGAGTTCTGGTGCGGCTGGTTCGAGCACTGGGGCGCGCCGCCGGTGGTACGCGATCCGGCGCAGGCGGCCGGTGCGCTGGCGGAGGTCCTGGAGTGCGGGGCGTCGGTGAACGTCTACATGGCGCACGGCGGCACGAACTTCGCGGGGTGGGCGGGCGCGAACCGTTCCGGCCCGCTCCAGGACCAGGAGCTGCTGCCGACGGTGACGTCGTACGACTACGACGCGCCGGTGGACGAGTACGGCCGGGCCACGGAAAAGTTCCGGCTGTTCCGGAAGGTCCTCGCCGCCTACGCGGACGGGCCGCTGCCCCCGCTGCCGCCGGAGCCGGCCGGGCTCGCCGTCCCGGTCCGGGCGGAGCTGACCGAGTGGGCGCCGCTGCACACGGTGCTGGAGGCGCTGGGCGACGAGGAGGCGGCGGAGTCCGGGGTGCCGCCGACGTTCGAGGAGCTGGGGGTGGACCGCGGCCTGGTCCGCTACCGGGTCGCCGTGCCGGGGCCGCGCCGCCCGTACCCGCTGGGCGTCTCCGGACTGCGGGACCGTGCGGTGGTGTACGTGGACGGGGTGCGCCGGGGCGTCCTGAGCGAGGGGGCCGCCACCCTGGAGGAGCCGGTGGCCGGGCCCGCCGAGGTGGAGCTGTGGGTGGAGTCGCTGGGCCGGGTCAATTACGGGCCGCGCCTGGGCGAGCCGAAGGGCATCACCGGGGGCGTGCTGCACGAGCGCCAGTATCTGCACGGGGTGCGGGCCCGGGCGCTGCGCCTTGACGCGTTCGAGGAGCCGGGCGCGGTCGCGGGTGTGCCGTTCGCGCCGGTCGACGGGGAGGGCGGGACGGGCCTGTACCGGGGCACGTTCGAGCCGGCGGCCGGGGCGGACCACGCGGGGCTCGAACTCCCGGGCTGGACGCGGGGGTTCGTCTGGGTGAACGGATTCTGCCTGGGCCGGTACTGGTCGGAGGGCCCGCAGCACACGCTGTACGTGCCGGGTCCTGTGCTGCGGGACGGGGTCAACGAGGTGTGGGTGCTGGAGACGGAGGGCGCGGGCGCGCCGTTCGTCCGGCTGGGTCCGGGGCTGCCGGTCCGGACCGGCGGCTGACAACCCCGGGGCGCTCTTCCCGGTCTACATTGGTGAGGAGTCGGGCCTGGCGACGAGCGGGGGTACGGACGTGCCGGACAGCCCCCGCCGCAGCCCGGTCGAGCACGGATTCCCGCATCTGGAGACGGTCCGCTCGGCGATCACCGCGCTGTACCGCAGGCTGTCGGCCGACGGCGTCCGGCGGTTCGCGACGAGCCTCGCCCCGGTCGACGCCGCGTTCGCCGACGTGGACGATCTGCACCTGGGCGCGCAGCGGGTGGCGCGGGCGATGGTGCACCACTACCGGCTGCCGGATGCCCGGGTGATCGTGGCGTTCCGGTCGATGGAGCACGCGGGCAGCGTCGAACTCGCGGCGGGGCCGGAGTACTTCGTGGAGCTGAACGACCGCTTCCGCACCCATCGCCGGGACATCGGAGCGGCGCTGTCGCACGAGGTCGCGCATGTGCTGCTGCACCGGCTGGGCCTGGAGTTCCCCGGCACCCGCGACAACGAGATCCTGACCGACACGGCGGCGGCCTACCTGGGGGCGGGGTGGCTGCTCCTCGACGCGTTCCGCGAGGACGCGACGTCCAGCCAGAAGCTGGGGTACCTGACCCCGGAGGAGTTCGGGTACGTGCTGGCCGAGCGGGCGCAGGTGTTCGGCGAGGACCCCTCGCCCTGGTTCACCAGTCCGCAGGCGTACACCGCGTACACGGAGGGGCGGGCCCGGGCGCTGCGCGATGCGGCGCGCCCGCCGCTGACGGCGGCGGGGTGGGCGGGGCGGCGGCGCTACGCACTGGACCGGCGGACCGGGTCCGGGGGCCCCGGCGGGTCGTACGCCTTCGAAACGGCGGCGGACGGATTGCGGGTGGCGTTCCCGTGCCCCGTCTGCCATCAGCGCAACCGGGTCCAGGTACGGGGGCGGGTACGGGTGCGGTGCGCGCTGTGCCGCGCGGTGCTGGACTGCACGACGTGACCGGTCAATCGCCGGAGGGGCCACATCAAGCCCCTCCGGCGTGACTGGTCATCGCGCGCGCCAAAATCAAGCCCCTCCGGCGATTGAGGAGCGGGGGTCCGGGGGCAGCGCCCCCGGGGTGTTACGCGGCGCGGCGGCTGCGCTGCGCGGTGCCCCTGGAGGCGCCGGTGCCCCTGGACGCACCGGCGCCGCGGGACGCGCCGGCCCCTCGGCCCCGGCCGCGGCTGCCCGAGCGAGTGCCCGTACCTGCCGGCCGGGTGCGCGGCTTCGGCTGCGTGGGCTGCGGGACCTCTATGACCACCGCGACTCCGGACGGTTCGCGGGCCCCCGTGATGCGGGTCAGCTCCTCGTCGCTGGAGCGGATGCGCGTGGTGCGCGGGTCGATGCCCGCGTCGCGCATCAGACGGGTCATGTCGCGCTTCTCGTCGGGCAGGACGAGGGTGACGACGCTGCCGGACTCCCCGGCCCGGGCGGTGCGGCCGCCCCGGTGGAGGTAGTCCTTGTGGTCGGTGGGCGGGTCCACGTTGACGACGAGGTCGAGGTCGTCCACGTGGATGCCGCGGGCCGCCACGTTCGTCGCGACGAGGGCCGTGACCTGGCCGTTCTTGAACTGGTCCAGGGTCCGGTTGCGCTGCGGCTGCGAGCGCCCGCCGTGCAGCGCGGCAGCGCGTACCCCACTGGCGAGAAGCCGCTTGGCGAAACGGTCCGCCGCGCGCTTGGTGTCCACGAACATGATCACGCGGCCCTCGCGGGCGGCGATCCGTGTCGCGACGGCCTTCTTGTCGGTCTCGTCCAGGACATGGAGGACGTGGTGCTCCATGGTGGTGACCGCACCGGCGGACGGGTCGACCGAGTGCACGACGGGGTCGGTCAGGAACATCTTGACCAGGCGGTCGATGTTCTTGTCCAGGGTCGCGGAGAACAGCATCCGCTGACCGCCCGCCTCGACCTGCTTGAGCAGGGCGGTGACCTGGGGCATGAAGCCCATGTCGGCCATCTGGTCGGCCTCGTCCAGGACCGTGATCGCGACCTGGTCCAGGCGGCAGTCGCCGCGCTCGATGAGGTCCTTGAGCCGGCCCGGGGTCGCCACGAGCACCTCGGCGCCGCGCCGCAGCGTGGCGGACTGCCGGGTGATCGACATGCCGCCGACGACGGTGGCCAGGCGCAGGTTGACCGAGGTGGCGTACGGGGTCAGCGCGTCGGTGACCTGCTGGGCGAGCTCGCGGGTCGGGACGAGGACGAGGGCCAGCGGTGCCTTCGGCTCGGCGCGGCGGCCGGCGGTGCGGGCCAGCAGCGCGAGCCCGAAGGCGAGGGTCTTGCCGGAGCCGGTGCGGCCCCGGCCGAGGATGTCACGGCCGGCCAGCGAGTTGGGCAGCGTGGCGCCCTGGATCGGGAACGGCTCGGTCACGCCCTGCGCGGCAAGGGTCTTCAGCAGGGCTGCGGGCATGTCCAGCTCGGCGAACGCCTCGACGGCGGGCAGTGCGGGGGTGATGGTCTCGGGCAGCGCGAATTCGCCCTGCGGCGGCGTGGCCCTGCGACGGGGCGACGCCTTTCCGGTTCCCTTGCCGGAACCCTGTGCGGTTGCCTGTGCCCGGTCCGTGCCGCGCGCCCTGGACGGGCGGTTGCGAGCGGGACGGTCCTGGCGTTCGGAGCGGGTCATATCGGGATTGTCCTCCTGGGACAGCACGAGCCGGGGCCCGCACCTTGACGGTGCGGGCCCCGGCTGCGAGGTACGCGTCCGGCG